>JAJRCF010000001.1 GCA_028679075.1 Methanoregula sp.
AACTTCGCATTCCTTTCCACAGTCCGAACAGGTTGTCTTTGTCATTTCGCGGGGTCCGAAATCTCTGGGCCCTCTGTTACCGCCAAAATTATTTGATCCGTACATAATTCTTTCTCTAACAGTTTTTTGAGAACTGTATTCAGATATTTGGCAGCGAAGTATAATAAATGCTGGCCCCCTGTGGGTAACCGGCTAAAAAAGATTACAGGTAATTATTCTTCCGCAGCCAGTCTGCCTGCGGGGGCAGGTAGCGGTAGATGATATCGCACTTCTCGTCCTGGAAACTCCACGGTACGATGATGATGATATCTCCCTCGCGGATCCATGCCCTTTTTTTGATCTTGCCCTTGATCCGGCCCATCCGTTCAACGCCGTCCTCGCAGCGGACGCGGATGTGGTTTGCCCCCATCATCAGTTCAGCGATGGCAAACTGCTCGTTCAACCGCTTTTTGGGCAGCCGCACGCGGACAACAGGTGTCCCGTCAGGATTGAACTCTGCAGGGCCGGCAGCGCCATTTGGTTTTTTTGCGTTATTATTAATTACAACAACTCCGGTGCTCATTATTTAGGGCGGTAAGCATGATGAAGGTATTGATGGGTTATCAGTCCTGCGAAACGGACATTTCATCTTCAAGGGCCTCAAGGAACCGCAAAAGAAATGCAGAGCGTTCACCGGCAATGCGCCGGGCGGTGCCGGTATACATCAGGTCCGGCAGTTTCAGCAGCTTGTCACGGAAATGACCGATACCGTCATGGATCGAGCCGTTATGCTCGCCCGCCCGCATGAATGTCCGGGCAATGCCAACTGCCCCCATCGCATCCAGCTTGTCCGCATCGGAAAGGACCTGTGCTTCAAGGCTTGCCGGTTTTTCCGTTGACCGGTACCGGTGAGCCCGGATCGCATGCGTGATCGCGGGAATGCAATCGCTGTCGTACGCTATCGAATGGAGGAACGCCTCTGCCATCCGCGCCCCTTCCTGCTCATGGGGGATGCTACGCTCCTTCTCAAGCGGCCGGGCAATGTCGTGCAGGAGGGCTGCCGGGATGAGGATGCGCATATCTGCGTGCTCCTCCCGGCCGATCCGCTCGCACATGGCCGTGACCCGTTCGATGTGGTCAAGACCGTGCGAACCCGGGCGGCCGAGGGTGGCCCGGACATATTCACGGATCTTTTCTGTTGCCGGGTCCACCATTCACGTCTCCCATGGGATATTTACAATTCTGCCGGGATAAATTCTCCGGGTCATGCAGTTGCGATCAGCCGCGAGATATACCACCGGGCCCAGAGGAAGGCTACCGTGCCGCCGACAATGTCCCCGGCAACGATCCCCCACCAGATCCCATGCTCGCCAACCCCGAGCACGATCCCGAACAGGTACACAAAGACCGCGATGAACGCAAGGTTCCGCATGAAAGTGATGACAAGCGATGTCATCCCCTTGCCCGTTGCCTGGAAGATCGAACCCGACATAACGCCCGGGGGGATGAACGGGTAGAAGAAGCACATGGTGGCAAGGAACAGGGCGATCTCCGGCATCAGGTGGGCGCTGTCCGCTGAATAGGAGAAGATGAGCGCGATCTGCGATGCGAAGATGAACGTGATGGCACTGATGACAAGGGAGATCGCAACCCCGAGCTTGATCGAGAAGGTATGGATAACCCGGAGCTTCTGGAACTCGCGGGCCCCGTACGCTGCACCGGCAACGGAGATGACCGATGTCGCGATGGCAACAAGCGGGATGATGGCAAAGAAGACGACCCGCCACCCTGCGGTATAGACCGCGACCGCATCGGTCCCGGCGGTTGCGACCAGCAGGCCGTTGATGAAGATCGAGAGGACCGCCATTAAGAAAAACTCGACACTGGCCGGCAGGCCGACACCGAGGATGTCCCGGATCGTTCTCCGGTCCCACGAGAATGCCTTGTAGGATAACGTAACGTACGTGTCCTTTTTGACAAAGAACCAGTGGAGCATGATGAGGGAGACCATGACAAGCGATATGATCATTCCCCATGCAGCCCCGGCGATTCCCATGCCAAGGGTGTAGATCAGGATAGGGTCGAGGACCATGTTCAGGACCGAGGAGGCTCCCATGACATACATGGCCCGCTTCGTGTCCCCTTCCGCACGCAGGATCGCATATGCGATGTTCGTGAAGAGGATGAGGACCATCCCAAGGAAAATGACCTGGCCGTACGCGGTTGCAAGTCCCACGGTATCCCCGGCCCCGAAGAGAATGACAATGGGCTGGGTGAGGAGGATGAGCGGGATCGTGAAGACTGCCGAGAGGATTATCGTGATGAGGATTGCGTGGACTGCTGCATTGTCTGCACCGGCTTTATCCTTTGCGCCGATGCGCCGGGAGATGACCGAGGCAACACCGGCCCCGAGGCCGCTCGCACCACCCATGAGGATCATGAAGAGCGGCGTGATGAACCCGACCGCGGCCAGTGCATCGGAGCCAAGGCCGGCCACCCAGATGGCATTGACGATATTATAGGTGGACATCAGGAACATGGCCACGATCATCGGCCCGGAGAGCTTGATGATCGCCTTCTTCGGGTCGCCCATCAGGAGCGAGATGCCTTCGGTCATATTCTTGCCAGCCGGGTTTTCCGGGTTATTCGTTGTCATCGGGATGACCTCCTGCTCTTTCCATATACGAAAAACTATTTTTTGCAACCGTCTGCATCATGGTTCGTACCGCCTTTTTGTCCTGCGGAGGAAGACCGCGACAGATCCATGTTTCCCATTCCCGGTTTATCGTAAGAATTACCGGGACTGCCCCTTCCCCTTTTTCCGTGAGGAAGAGCCGGACCGCACGCCGGTTTTTGGGATCCGTGATCCTCCGGATATACCCGGCATCCTCGAGTTTTTTTACTGCCCGGGCAATCGTTCCTTTGTCAAGGTGGTAATGCCGGACAAGGGTCTCCTGCGTGATGTTCTGCTCTTTTGCAAGCAGCATCAGGACCGGGACCTGGCCACAGGTAAGGCCAAGGGATTTCAGCCGGTCATTCACAAACATATCCCTCCCGCGGTTGGTGATGGAGATCACGGCGCCAAACGGGATCATTTCTGATTTGCAGGAGCCTGTGTGCACCTATTCAGATCTGCGGGATCAGGAATAAATGTTGTCAATGCAACAATTAAAATTTCCGCGATCTTGTCCCCGCACAAGCAGCACCCGGGCATTCCCGGCAGGTTTCATCCGGGTTTTCAAATAATAACCCCCAACAAGAACTGTTTTCTTTCTGGCTGCTGAACAATAATTACATCTTGATCCTGCGTTACCCGGACCGGTCCTGCGGTATTCCCCGGCATGAAGGCGGGGACTGATCCCGCGGGGCCGGGCCCGGGCGGGTTATCAGGGAGATCCATGATACTCACTACCGCGCTTGTGTATTTCTGCCTCTTCTCCGCGTTCATTACGTGCGCCCTTGGCTTCTTCGTCCATGCGAGCGGCCAGCGGTCAGCGGTCTCCCGCCTCTTCTTCTTCTGCATGCTGGGCGCAACGTACTGGGCGCTCGGGGAATTTTTCATCTGGACATCAGGGACCGCTGACGGGGCCCTGTTCTGGCTGAAGGCAAGCGCACTCTGGCCGGTAGTCATCGTTGTCACCGTGCATTTCATTCTCGCGTTCACGGAAAACCCGCTCGTGCAGCCGGGAAAATACCCGTACCTGCTGGTATTGCTGTACCTGCTCGGCGGCCTGTTCAGCCTGGTTGGCATCTTCACCGGCCTGACGCATTCCATTGTTCCCGTGGAGGGTGGCCAGTACGGGTACATTGCCATTGCTGCCGGCCCAGCATATCTTGCCGAGAGCGCATTCATCATCGTCATCATTGCCGGGGGGATCGCGGCAGGCATCTCTGCCTGGAGGAACGCAGTAAGCCCGCGGAAAAAAAAGCAGGTCAAATACATCAGTATCGGCATCTCGGCTACGGTCATTTTCGGTTTTCTCTCAGGTGTGGTCCTTCCGGCAATCGGGGTACACCTCCCCAACATGGTCTTCATCGGGATCGTCCTCTTCGCCCTCTGCATAACCTATGCGATCAGGAAGTACGGGCTCTTCACGCTCAGCCCGGCCTCGGCGATCCAGGAGATCCTCAGGACCATGCCGGATGGCGTCATCCTCATGGAAATGGACGGCCGGATCATCTCGGCAAATGCTGCTGCCGGCCGGGTATTCGGGACAGGGGAAATGGACCTCTCCGGCCGGGAGGCCCGCACCGTTCTCCCGCAGCAGGCATTCGATGCCATCATGGCGGCCATCCATGGGCAGGGATCATTTGCAGACCTTGAGGCAGACCTCGGTTCCCGGCAGACCACGATTGTGAGCATTGCCGGAACGCTTGTGAAAGACCCTGATGGCGGGCCTGCCGGAGCGGTCCTCATCATCCGGGATATCAGCAGCCGCAGGATGCAGGAGCGGGCACTCCGGGCGGCCAATGAGAAGATCTCCCTGTTATCCCACCTGACCCGCCACGATATCAACAACCTTGTCTCCGGGCTTGCCGGGTATCTCCTCCTGCTTGAAGAATACAATACAACGCCACCCGCCGATTCATACCTCCGGACATCATCGGAGATTGTCGAAAAGATCACCCGCCACCTCCGGTTCTCCAGCGAGTACCTCAATCTCGGTACCTACAATCCTGACTGGCAGCTGCTCCCGGTTATCGTATCCGGTGCCGTGGATGATGTCTCACGGGGGAATGTCGCCATCACGGTCGATGTCCCCCGGGTGGAAGTCTATGCCGACCCGCTCTCCATCAAGGTGATCTACAACCTGCTCGAGAACTCGCTCCGGCATGGAACGGACCTGACGGCTGTCAGCATCACGGCCCGCATGCTGGATGATGGCCGGCTGCTCATCGTTGTCGAAGATGACGGGGGCGGGATTCCGGACGAAGCGAAAGAGAGCATCTTCCGCTATGGTACCGGGAAGAATACCGGTTTTGGCCTTGCCTTTGCCCGCGACATCCTCGAAGTGACCGGCATCACGATAACTGAGACCGGCACGTTCGGGAAAGGGGCACGCTTCGAGATCCTTGTCCCGGCGGGCGCCTGGCGGCAGGCAGAAAAACAGCCATGGGAATCTTCGGAATAAAACAGGGGCGGCAATGGAGACCGGGGCCTCATGAAAAAGGTGCCAGGGGTTATAACCGGAACTCAGGCGCTGCGTCAAACAGTTTCTGGTACAGCGAGCTGAAGAGCGCGATGTATTCCCGGGCTGCGGGCGTGGCGGTGTAACTTGTTTTTCCGCCTTCGGTAACGGCCGACAGGTACCCTTTCCCGGTGAGGAATTCAATGTGATCCTGCCCGGTCTTCGAGTTCAGGTCGCACCGGTTGATGATGGCCGTGAACGACCGGGGGGTTTTGCAATACATGAGAATTTCCCAGTAAATCTCGTACACTGTCCTCCTGCCGCTCATTGCTCCTCCAGCCCGAGTTTCTCCTTCAGGGCGCATTCGGATTCTTCTATCTCGTCCAGGCGCTGATCCCAGACTTTTGAGAATCCCGTGAAATAGTACGAAGAGAGGATGCTGGCAAGTGCGATCCCGAGCGTCAGGAGCATGGCGGGGATGAGAAGGACCGCGTCAAACGTGGCTGATATTCCACTGGGAGTTACGGATAATACGTGCAGGCCTATGTTGATACCAAGAATGAAGAAGCCGCAACCGGCCAGCGTGCAGACCGTGATCATGGTACCGATGGTCTTCCGGTTGTCCCGGTAATGGGCAAGCATCCGGACAATCAGGCAGGTCATCTGGTCCCCGGATATGTCTTCAGCTTTTTGGCACAGGGTGTCCCGGATCGATTCAATCCCTTCAAAGATCCTGACGGTCGAGAGGAGCCAGCTGAGGCCAAGACCAAAACAGATCATTGCGAGTATCCCGGACCCGATCCGGGGAAACGGGATCCCGGCATCCGGTGCCAGGCCGAGAATGGCAGTTACTGCCGAGGATACGCCGAATGCAATCGCAAGGGCTGAGAAAACGATATTGATGAGTGCTATGACATAAAAATTCGTAATTTCCTTCCGGAACTGGGCAAGTGCAGGTTTCATGATTCACCGGCTTATGTGTATTTTGGCGTTCTGCAAATAAAGAGCATGAAACTAAGATACGTATCTGAACCGTGAGATGAAAAATCCCGGCACCAGCCGGCCCGGAAGACCACAGGTACTTAATTTCCCGGGAGCCAATACATTTCAACAGGTAATCTTATGTCAAAACGTGCAGTCGACATGACCTTCCAGGCGATCTATACCCTCACGGACCTCCGTGTCCTCCTCCGGGAGACCGCGCCTTCCCATGAGTTCGATGCGGACCAGAAAGCCCAGGCACAGCGTCTCTTAGAGAACCTTGAGCGGCAGGTCGGGTCGCTGAAGCAGGAGATGCTGAAATGAAGTGCGGGAACGGGATCGAGGCCCGGCAGGTGGACGAGCTCTTCATCAACATCGACCCGATCCAGGCCGCCGGCCGGCTCACGGGCGACGCGATGAAGGCCGTGATCGCGTACGGGGACGGGTACTCGGTCTGCGACAACTGCCGGAAACCCAACCGGCTTGATTACATCAGTAAGCCTCCCATCGCGGAGTTCCACAAGGACGTGGCAAAGTGGCTGAACATGGACGCGGTCCGTACAATGCCCGGCGCCCGGCGCGGGTTCCAGGCGGTTGCCCATACGTATGTGAACAAGGGTGACCCGGTCCTCCTCACCTCGCTCTCGCACTACACGGAGTTCATGGCGGTCGAAGGCGCCGGCGGGGTTGCCCGGGAGATCCCGGCAAACGACCAGAAACTCGTTACGCCGGATGCCGCTGCGGAGAAGATCGAAGCGGTAAAAAAGGAATTCGGCAGGGCGCCGGTCCTCGCCTTCATCGACCATGTCGATTACCAGTACGGCAATATGCACGATGTTGCCGGGATCGCAAAAGTTGCGCACCAGTACGACATCCCCGTGGTGTACAATGGGGCCTACACGATCGGCGTCCTCCCGGTTGACGGCAAGGCGTTCGGCGTTGACTTCGTGGTCGGCTCCGGCCACAAGAGCATGGCGGCCCCGGCGCCGTCCGGTGTCCTTGCCGCAACGGCCGAGCGCGAGAAAGAAGTGTTCCGGACAACGGCAATTGTTGGCGATGTCACCCAGCGGAAGTTCGGGATCAAGGAGCCGGAACTGCTGGGCTGCACGCTGATGGGCGTGACGCTTGTCGGCATGATGGCCTCGTTCCCGCACGTGAAGGAGCGGACAAAACATTTCGACAAGGAACTCGCGAACCATAAGACCGTGATGGATGCACTCCTCTCGATCGAGGGGACGAAGTGCCTGTCGGAGTACCCGCGGAAGCACACGATGACCCGGATCGATACGATTGGATCGTTCGACAAGGTTGCCGAGACGCACAAGAAACGCGGGTACTATCTCCAGAGTGCGCTTGAAGAGAGAGGCATCACGGGCGTGATCCCCGGGGCGACCAAGGTCTGGAAGTTCAACACGTACGGCACGACACGGAAGCAGGCCGAGCACCTTGCAGGTGCGTTCGTGGCGATTGCGAAAGAGAACGGGCTGAAGATCTCCGGATAAATTTTTTCTTTCGATAGGTATCAGATCCGGGAAACGTTCCGGAAAAAATTCCCTATGAAAAATTTGTTTTCCAGCACAATGCCTTTGTAGAGAAACAGCGATTATGGTATAAGGTTATTTTATGGGAACCGAAGCAGTATCCCTCAACACCGTTCTTGAGTACGTGGATAAGCTCGTTCGAAGAACTTCGTTCTTCTCAAATCTCATCACTTTGTGATTCAATTTATGGAAGACCAGCAGTACCTCCAGGAGATTATCCACCGTAGACTTGTCGATGCAAAACGCACGGCCCGGGTCAGCCGGGCAAAACAGGCAAAGGCAAACGTGCGGAAACACGCGAGCCGCAGCGGGACGGCAAAAGATTTTCTGGCTGATCTGAATGGTTGAACTCATCTGGGATGGACGGTTCAGGAATATTCCATGTCAACATTTACCGCTGTGCTTCACAAGGAGGATGACACCTATGTGGCCGAATGCCCGGAAGTAGGGACGGTCAGCCAGGGAAAAACCGTGGAAGAAGCGGTCAGCAATTTAAAAGAGGCAACCGAATTGTATCTCGAAGAGTTCTGATGAACACTTCTCATCTTCCAGTTCGAAGAACCTTTCAGGTTCTTCGAAGACTTTCGTCTTCTCATCTCACAAGTCTGATGACTTGTTCGATTCTTCTGTCTCGGGTCTGAAGGCCCTCAACATTCTGAAGACCCTGTCAGATCTGGAGGAATTCCACAGAGCAGAAAAAATGAGAATTAAAAAAAATACTCTTAATGTACCGCTCCATTTTCAAGAAGCACGTTCACTTCGCGGGTGAGCAGGGGAAGATTTGTTTCGATGACCCCCCATACGACATTATCTGATATTGTTGAATACCCGTGAATCAACCGGTTGCGAAAGGAAATGATCCGCGAGGAATTGCTTATCAGTTCAGCCACGTTGGCGTCATGCCGTATTGCCTGGCACAGTGCTTCACCAACAATTTCAAACTGGCGCTCGACTGCTGAGCGAAGTAATGGATCATGCTGGTAATCAGAAAACGTTTTACCGGCAGTAAATTGCGCAATCAGATCGCAGGCTTCTGCGATATCAAAAAAATATTTCTTCGTCTCATGCGGCAGCATAGATCTCGACCTGCGTATCTTCGAGGGATTTGCGGAAATACGGGTTATGGATCGGGCCTGGCTCCACGAGGTCAACCGGGCGGTTGAGCAGGCATTCGAGATCCTCTGCAAGGCCAAAGTATTGTTCCGCATGATCCCCGGGCTGCATCTTCTCGAATTCGACGAGCAGATCGAGATCGCTCCTGTCAGGATCGAACCGGTCATTTGTTGCGGAACCAAAAACTGCGAGGCGCCGGACCCTGCGGTGCGTGCAGATACGGATAATTTCGTCAAGGTTCTGCTCGATAATGCGGTGCATGGGGATTCTCCGGTCTTACCAATGATTTCTAGTAGAGTGATGATCGTATTCCCTGATATCGCTTGTGATGATAAAAACCGGTACGCCGGGTATGAGATCTCTTTGAAAAGGTTTCGTCCGCGAGCGATTCCTGAACCGTCGGGCGGGCTGACACGTCAGAAAGAGCAGTGGTTGAGGGGCACCTTTGTGATGGTGAGGGGACCAGGGCCGGGCTGCGGGATTTTGAATTTATTTAATCAACCGGATCTTATGTGAAAAATTTAGCTACGGATAATGAATTTTTTCCATTCTGACCGTAATGGCGCGGGGAAATTTGATTGCGACCGGCAATGATCTGGTTTGTTTTTCAAAAAACCCGGTACCATCCGAAATTCAGGAAAAAAATTATTTTTTCCGGAAAAAACCGATTATTTTCGCTCCTACTGAAATTATTCCGCCTGCGAGTGCCCCTATTGTCAGGATACTGGTGATTATCAATATCACATTATTCACGGGGGATCCTGTACCGAAAATACCGCCGGAATAATACCCGGCAAAAAAGAGATTCAATAATCTCGCACCACAAAAAACCGCAATACTTATGAGAAGATACCAAGTCCATTTTGAAAACCTGAGAGTGCCGGGATGTTCGCGAACATATTTTTTCATACGCCGGAAACCGAAACCGGCAGCTGCCAGGATCCCGATGATAACTACTCCGACTAACAGGTTGTCCGGTGTAACATATTTTGGATAGACATACCCCCCGATATAGGAGGTTCCATCATACCTGACTCCGGATTTCAGGTCAGCCGTGAATGGGGGATTTATTGTATCCCGGTTTTTTTTAAAAAAATAGAGGGTACTGCCGGATGTGGTGACAATGGATTGCCCGTCAGCAGAAAGCGCAATGTGGTAAGGATCACCGGCAACTTCTGCAGTCCAGATGCGGTCCCCGTTGTTCGTCATCAGGGTCAGGGCACGGCCACAGAGTACTCCTATCACGGAACCATCGCCTGAGATGGCAACATTGGTCGTGTAATCGGATGATGACACATTCTTCGTCCAGAGAAAGGTCCCCTGCCGGTCAATCAGGCTGACTCTGCCACCGGGTTCTCCAAGGACCGAATAGTTCCCGTCAGAGGATGCGGCTCCCGACCAGTCATGCCGTTGTGTGGATCCCGTGTAATTCCACAGCCGACCGGTCTTGTCGAAAAGACCGTTCGAATCAACCAGCACTGCCGACCCGCCCGTTGAAATTTTCTGAGAACTATAGGGCAGGGTATTTTTCATTTTTTCTTCCCAGACTGCGGTTCCGGTACTATCGATCAGGGCGGCATTGTCGTACCCATCGGTCCATGCAACGAATGATCCGTCCCGGGAAACGGCGATCGCTCCATCCCCGCTGGAACGTGTCAGTCTCCAGATGAGCGACCCGTCCCGGTTGAAGGACACGACCCGGTATTCGGCAATTGCTGAAGCCATGTCCCCGTCCGCAGTGATCCCGACATCCTGAACACTTGATGCGGAATAATTCCAGAGCATCCTTCCCCCGCGATCAAAAAAAAGGATCTTCGGGGATGCTGAATACGCGTTGTGGCTCTGGCCCAGGTCCCGGATACCGGCTACGATATACTTACCATCGCCGGACACGGCGACCGATACCCACTTGTCCCCCCCGTTTGCCGGAGGAGCGCCCGGTGCGCTTATCCTCATATTGTTATAGGCCCACAGCAGGTTTCCCGATCTGTCGGTTACATAGATGGTGCCGTCTTCTGACCCGGCAGTAACCGTACTTCCGTCATCGGAGATTGCGAGATCGCTTGCTTTATCGTTTAATTCCCCGTGCCAGACCTCATACCCAGAATGAGCCGGGGAGCCTGCTGCGCCGGCAGGATGGATGAAAAAAAATGCTGACAGAACGAAAAAAACAAGATAAAAACAGCCAGAAGAAGACCGCATGGACCACTCAACCCGGATCAGAAGTATTGCCGGGCGACCATTAACATTGCGATTTACATCCCATGGGCTGAACTGTTTCTGTCCACGCATTGTTTTCCGGAACCATGCAGGCAGACTTTCCGGCATCATAATCCGGCAATTCTCCTGCCCACGTGCAATCCGAAACCATTTTTTATGAGACCTTTCCTCACTACCTACTATGAAAACCCCGGGCATGCTCCTGGTTCTGGCAGTTTTTGTATTGATCCTGTGTGCCGGATGCTCAGGACCCGTTCGTCCGGTGCCCTCATCAGATAGTCCCGGGACAAACCCCTTAAACACGGTTCCTGTTTCCGGCCAGACGACGATATCCAGCCCGGGCCTGTATTACCTGACCGGGGATCTCCAGCCCGCAGTCATGAACGGAACAACACCGGCCAGTTCCCTATCTCCCGGCGGGACAACTTCAGGCTCCTATATTGTCATCCGTTCGTCCGATGTCATTTTCGACGGGATGGGGTATACCCTTGACGGGAAAAAACTCACTCCTAAATTTGATTATGTGTATGGCATTTCCGTTTCCCGGCCATTTGGGAAAATGTCTGCAGAGTCGGTAGTTGTCAGGAATATCACGCTGTCAAACTGGTCGGCAGGTCTTTTCTTCCATAATGTCAGTGGCCTCCATGTGGAGAACAGCCGGTTTTATTATAATGATTTTGGCGTTACGTTCCAGACAGCGTCAGACATTTCCCTGCGGGGCAGTGTTTTTTTTAAAAACAATAAAGGCGGTATCAATGGCTATGACCTGGAAAATATCGAGATTTCTGACAATAACTTTACCCTGAACCGGGGCGATGCCCTCCGGTTATACGGCTGGCAGGAAGTGCCGATGGTGTTCCAATTGTTCGGGAAATACTTTTACTTCTCATACTTCCACACAAACCAAAAGACCGGATCCGGCAACGGGTACAGCATTTCCCGGAATGTATTTTCCGGTAACAATAACGGTGTATTCCTGGCGAATGCAGATGACAGCGTGATTTCCCAGAACATTATCCGGGATTCACGGGATAACGGAATCCAGATCAGGAAGGCCGACAATGTAACCATTTCCGATAACTCGATAACCGGGAGCGGCCGTTACGGGATGAGCTTTGTAAATAGCGGCCCCCACGTGGTTAAAACGAATAATACGCTCTTTGGGAACAATGAGAATGAAAAAACAACAAATTACGATGAAAGTTTCGCCCTGTCTGTTTTTCTGGGGATAGTCCTGATCATCCTCCTCAAGGTATCGACCGGGTTTTTGGACATTCTCAAAAAATTTATACCCTCAAAGACCGTGAAAATAGTCCTGGAACAGTACAGCCATTATGAAGATCTGGTACGGACTGCGGTACGGAACAGCAGGCTTTCACCCTTGTTTGAAGGTCAGGCGGCAATCACCATCACCGGCGCACTATTCTTTGGCGGGGCGTACGCCTATGCCGGCCAATACCAAAGGACATTGCCGGTGTTCTGCAGTATCCTGGTCATAAGCGGCATTGTTACGGTTACACCGAGAGTCGCGCAGTTTATTGTTGCACGGAGAGCGGGGCTGGAAGCAGAATACCGGATGTGGTGGGGTGGAATTGTTGTTATCCTGATAACCCTGGCGGCAGCCATTTGGCTGCCTTTCCATTCAATTTTCGGCCAGCCGGTCAGGATGGAGATCCAGAAAGAGGCCGATTCAATGAAACGGGGAGTAATGCTGACGAAAATTGCCGGACCGCTGATCTTAGTCGTATTGAGCGTGATTTTTTTCGCATTGATATCGGTACAGGGATTCGTTGGGGAGATGGCAGTGGTCGGCCGGAATATGTGTCTTCTCACCGCTGTTGTCTTCCTGCTTCCGGTCTCTCCCATGGAGGGGGAGTACCTCTGGAAGAATAACAAAGTGGCCTGGCTCCTGCTCTTCATCCCGGTAATCCTGTGCTATCTGTACCTCATTACCATGACCTGATTTTTCGAGGACCGGACGGGTTCAGGCTGCCCCAGTCCGGGGCCCGCGTTCCGCTGCCCACCGCGAAAAAAAGGGAATGGCGTGACCGGCGTTAGATTCCCCCGCGTCAAAGAAACCTGAAAGTTTCTTGAGAAGGACCTCGTCCTTCTCCTGCTGCAACTCCCGTAACTTACGGCAAGAGGGATTTTTCAAATCCTTCTGTTTCATTCCTGCAGGATGAAACATTATCCTCCTCCAGGACTTATGAGTTGTCGGAGATCGGCAGGATGGTGGATGCTTGGGCACCCCGGATCAATACCCCTTCCCGGTTGATTCCACGTGCTCATGTCCCGAAAAAACAGTGATCGATCAACTGAAAGGCAATATTTAGACGATTTTTCAAGGTAATAACAGGCTTGGATTGGCTAAATATCAACGTATAGGAGATATTTTCAAAACGGCATGCTGTAATTCGCGAAAAAATGCGAGTATCGGAAAGTCGGTTTTTCAAAATGGGCTTCGATCCGAAAAATAAACGATTTGCGGGGAGATATTTTTCATGGGAGATTACCCTCGGCCAGACAGACCAGGGGAATGCGAATGCCCGGTTCTCCGACGGGAGGTACGGCTCGGGTTTAGGGCTCCCTAATACGGGTCATTTGACCTGTCACAGGTATCTGACCCGTGACAGGTCAAGTGAATCGGACAGGTCAGTGACCTGTGACAGGTATTTTGAGGAGGCCGGAAACGCACTATCTAAGTAAGGACTTTAGGCAGTGTTTCCGTCGGCCACCGTCGGAGAGACGGGGGATACATTCCCATGCCGGGCGAATGGATATGCCGGAATGTTTTCGCGTTGGCTAAGTCTGGATGAAAAAAAATTGCAGGGGCTGATTGATCAGCTCGCGAATTTTGTGCAGGGGCTGAGGGGGTGCTGAAAAATTTTTGAGCAAGGTCCGGTTAAAATTTTTCATGCAGGGTCTGCTCAAAAGTACTTCAAGCAAGGTCTGCCTGAAAACATGTCAAGCAAGGTCTGGTTGAATTCCTGGATTTTTTTACGACTGTAATGGATCTTCCTAATTTTACGTTCAGAAAGATCTGTTTAACTTTTTACAGGCAAGGTCTGCCAAAAATTTTTCGAGCAGGGTTTGATTGAAAAATTTTGAGCAAGGTCTGGTTGATCAGCTCGCGAGTTTTAAGCGGGGGCTGAGAGGGTGATGATTTTATTTTAAGCAAGGTCCGGTTAAATTTTTCCCGGTAGGGTTTGCCTGAAATGGTTCCCGGTTGGGGGGCATGGTGTGATTGTTGTATGGGTGAGGGCGGGCTGAGTAAATGAAGGGGGACGTTTGCCGATGTTATGAAAGGGAGGAATTGAGTCGCTGCAGTGAGGCTCTCTTTCGTTGTGAGATGAGTGGTTTTACGTCGGCAAACGTGAGGGAGGATTTGAGTGCATTTGAGGAAAGATGATTGAAAATCATGGGATCTGGAATGGGAAGATATCAGAATAAAGTATCGGGTTCACAGTTGTAATGCCGGAGCCGAGAAGGCATGCTAAGTCTTAATTTCTTAAGACTGAATTAAATAAAAAACATAAATAAAGTTCTAAAAGAATGATCTTTAATAGATCATTATGATAATTAAAAAAATCTCAATCCAAAATTTTCGTTCTTATGGAAGTGACACTTTTACATTGTCACTTTCACCGAATACAAATACATTAATCGGGGAGAATAATGTTGGTAAAACAACAATTTTTGAAGCTCTGAAAAAAATTCTTACTATAAATGGTCGGTGGGACAAAGAAGATTATTTTCTTCGAGATGCAACTAAAGAAATACATATTTCTTTGGAATGCATCCTCGATAGTGAACAAATACAGAGGCTGATTAATCTATTTAATTTACCATATTCTGAAGAAGAATTTACAAAAAACCTATCGAATGAAATAGAATATTCTTTCACACGAGATCGAAATCGAGACTATTATAGATTAAAATTTGGAGATTTGCAAATTGAGAATGAAAGAGGACATTTTCACCCATTTGTTCGGGATACTGGTTATATCGAAATTAATTGGTATGAAATTCTCAAGGAAATAAAAAAAGATAAATCAATACTGCTGAAAAAAATTTGTGAGACTGTTTTATATGTACAACATGGGTTAGCATCTAATCCTGAATATGGAATCAATTTTCAATCATCTGAATTTTCAAACTCACTCATCTCAGTTATTGCTTCAAAAATTATTATTTTAGAGGAATTCCGAGAGAAACCACAGATTAAGGCAAATAAATCACTCGTTAGTCCCACGGGAAAAGATCTCGCAAATATTTTAGATGGATTAAAGAATGGACTTGAGGATCAACGGAAAAAGTATGCAGAAATTCAACGACAATTTCAAAAACTCTTTCCACATCTAAAAATTGAATTCCTTGGGATTGATGAAAATAAAAATATTGAGATTCAGAAAGACTCAATTTTTTCAACTACAAATTACATCGGTTCTGGAATTCTTCAAACATTATTCATATTGACCCATTTGATAACACATCCGGATAAAGTACTTTGCATCGATACGCCCGAAATACAACTTCATCCACATGTACAACGCAGGTTAGGAAAAAATCTCCAATCGTCCAAAGATATTCAAATTATCCTTATCACCCACTCACAATATTTTTTGCCAATCTCAAAAGATTCAAGGCTTATTCGATTCATCCAAAAAGAAGGGAATACAACGGCAATTTATCCCGCTGAAGGATTTTTCACAGATTCTGATTTTAGTATTTATGACCAAATTTTGAATATTGACAACAAGGAATTTTTCTTCTCCAGATTGGTATTGCTTGTTGAAGGATTATCAGATCAATGGGTAATGCAGGTTTTAGCGTCTGCAGAAGGTTTTGATCTTGATGAACACGGCATAAGTATTATTCCGGTCAACGGGAAAAATAATTTTTTACGCTACCCTAAAATTCTTGAGGGATACCAAATCCCTTGGGTTCTGATGGCTGATAAAGATAAGAAAGAGGAGATAATGCCGATCCTTGCTGAAGTAAAAAACCGATATCCTGAAAATAAATTGTTTATGTTACCCGGAGAGATCGAACAGTTATTAGACCAGGAATCCATTATCGAAGGTAAAAAATTGTTTGGTGATGGCAGTGATAAAAAGAATAAACCTCTCGTTGCCCGTTATGCAGCTAAAAAAATGGTCGAGACCGGGAAACAAATTCCTGAAGAAATCAAAGTCGTAATAACTGCATTGAAAAATGAAGTTGTCTAAATTAAGGAAATTTATAATGTTGAATAACAATTGAAAAAAACCAACATTTGTTAGTGAAGAATCTTATTGAATATCGTATATTTCCCCCAGATATCCTGTAGAACTTTTTTTGATGATATCAGAATTCTCTGCACGCAACAATATAATTCTTGAAAAAATGTCACCAATTTCTCGATTAATTAATATTTTAATATTTGAAAATCTTGATTCATTTTTGCTTAAATAATCATAAACATAATCGGTAAACGCGGATAGAGGAAATGATTTCTCACCAGACATTTGATATTCCTCAAGAAATTCATCAAAAATATTATTTTGAAGAGATTCGTTATTTAATCGCTGAAAAATATTGGCTTGATTCTTTTCAATTTGATAATAGTAAAACCACATAATTATTGTTATTGTCATTAGATATAGCCAAATCATTAAAAATAGAACTGAATTAACATCAATTATTTTTGAAAGAATAGGGTGATTTTGAATGGTTGATGGAAAAAGCCAAAGAAACGATAAGATCGATGTAATTAGCGCTAAAGAAATTTTTGGAATGTTGTGAAATTGCCTATTTGCTTCAATTTGCGTTTTAATTTGTTCGTTTAAAACCAGTAAGTTCTTTGATTCATATTCAATACTTTTTTGATGTTTTATTGATGCAATATCTGTTTTTAAATCATCGATCTTTTTTGTAAGTTCAGTAGATTCATTCGATATTTCACTCACGTCACTTCTTTTTTCAGAAGATTTTGTAAGTGATTTATCAATGGGAATTATTAGGGGTACAGAAATCCCATCGATAAAATCTCTTGCCGCCATAATTCTGTAATAACGACTTTCATCAAAATCAGATTTAAACTGTCCACCATTTTGTTGTTGATCCGGATGTAGAGATTTTGCCATCCGAATTAATTCTTTTCTAATTTCTTGTGGATCATCAATTACAATTTCAAATTCCTTTTTGATTTCATTGATGGATTTAAAATTACTATTCTTTGGGGTCATTAAATCTAAACGATTGATTAAATATCATTTTTATTAAAATTACCGAAACAATTTTTTTAAATGTGCTGAATAACCATCCCGATTACGCCCTCGGCACACACATGCTTATACAAACTGGACCCATCACAACGAATAACATCATTTACAACCTGCCGATCAAAAAGTGAAATCACCCGATAACCCTGTCCCGACACACCGCCCGCAGGAAGCATATCCACCCGGGAATTCTACAACAGCACGAAGCACCGGACACCATAAAAGCCCCTCATGCATCCCGAAACAGGCCAGCCATCATTTTTGAAAGCGGAAGGTACTCGGTGGGAAATCGTATAAATAACCAAATATGTTTTTGCTGACGGCCGGAGGTTGTCTCGTAACATGCCGCAGGAAAATACAGTAACCGATCCCCCCCCCCACAAACCCTTATCACCCCCCATGCCCTACGAACACGTGAACAACCCCGGCAAAACAGCGTAAAAAAAATGCTCGACAAACTCGATCTCACAAAAACCACGGACGATGCAAAATACGACGCAACACTCCAGGAGTACAAAGACAAGTTAAGCATCCTCCAGCGTACCCTCCGCGAGCAGAAGATCCCGGTCATCATCGTGATCGAAGGATGGAACGCATCCGGGATCACGATGGCAGTCCACGAGATCGTCCACGCACTCGACCCCCGCGGGTATACACTCTACAAAATCGATAAGCCCACGGAAGAGGAGCGGGCACGGCCGTTCCTCTGGAGGTTCTGGCTCCGGATACCTCCAAAGGGACGCATCACGCTCTTTGCCCGGAGCTGGTACACCCGGGTGATCGCCGAGCAGACACAAAAGCACAGCTGGGAAAAATCCTTAAAACGCCGGGTAAACGAGATCAACACCTTCGAGCGGCAGCTGGCCGATGACGGGACCGTTATCCTGAAATTCTTCCTGCATATCACAAAAGAGGAGCAGAAGCGCCGGCTTGAAGAGCGGGAGAGAAACCCGCTGACCGCATGCCTCGTAACGGCATCGATCTGGAACCTCCACCACCATTATGACGACGCACTCCCGGTCTTCAATGACTTTATCAAAGAGACCGACACGCCCTATGCCCCGTGGACGCTGGTCGAGGCCACCGACCGTAAGTATGCGATTTTGAAAGTGTATGCAACCATCATAAAAACCCTTGAGAAGCGGAGCGACGCCGCTGAAGAAGGAAAGGCAAAAAAGCAGAAAACAAAGGAGATCGTAAAGCCGAAAAAGAACCTGGTAAAGCGCCACTCCCACCCGGAGAAAGTCCTCACCAAAGACGAACTCCAGGATACGCTCTCCCAGCTCCAGGTCGAGATGCTCGAACTGCACTACCTCCTCTTCAAGCGGAAGATCCCGCTGATCGTTGTGTACGAAGGCTGGGACGCTGCAGGAAAAGGGGGAAACATCACCCGGGTCACGCGCTTCATGAACCCCCTTGGCTATTATGTCGTACCGGTTGCCGCACCAACTGTACACGAGAGAGATTACCATTACCTGCGGAGGTTCATCAAATATTTCCCGACCGCGGGGGATATCGCAATCTTCGACCGGAGCTGGTACGGGCGGGTGCTCGTAGAGCGGGTGGAGAAGATCACGCCCGAGGCTGACTGGCAGCGGGCATACCAGGAGATCAACGAGATGGAGGAGGAGTTCGTGTACTCTTCCGGTGGCGGGATCGTCAAGTTCTGGCTGGAGATAAGTAAAGAGGAACAGCTCAAACGGTTCAATGAACGGGCATCCGATCCCAAAAAAGTGTACAAGATCACGGACGAGGACTGGCGGAACCGGGAGAAGTGGGACCAGTACGACGAGGCCGTTGACGAGATGCTTGCCCGCACCAGCACGGACATTGCCCCCTGGACCGTTATTGAATCAGATGACAAGTGGTTTGCCCGGGTGAAGGCGCTCAGGACAATTATTGCGGCTGCTCACCGGCTGCTCTGACGAATAAAAAAATTGGTTATTCCTGCAATGCGGCAGAATCTTCCGTGATCCGCCCGTCCAGTGCGGTCACAAACCTCAGTTCAGAGCAGGCAGCAAATGCAAGGTCTTCAATCCCCATCTGCTCCTCAATCTCCTTCACCTCTTCGAGCACCGCAGCGGTTGCCGGCATCTTCGGCACGGCCCGGCAGGCAAGGTCACCGGGTTTTGCCTCGAACGTGCCGATCCGGCGGGCGATCGTGATCGTCTCTTCCTTGTCGTACGTGATCAGCGGGCGGATCACCGGGACTGTTGCGGCGTCCGCGACAACGCCAAGGTTCGCGAGCGTCTGGGACGCCACCTGCCCGAGGTTCTCGCCCGTGACAACCGCAAGGGCGCCTTCGTGCGCCATCATCCGGGCAGCCACCCTCAGCATGAACCGCTTGCAGATCACGCACCGGTACCGCGGCGGGACTTTCAGCCGGCTCATTGCGTCAAAGAGCGGTTCGTTGTTTGCGATCACAAGAGAGACCGGGTTGCCGGAACACCAGAGCGAGAGTTTCCGGTGATTGTCGATAGCCGCGGCAGTCACATCGGTCCCCGCCCAGCGCCCGGCATCGAGATAGAGGTGCGTGATCTCGCAGCCGCGTTTCATGGAGAGCCAGGACGCGACCGGGGAATCGATGCCGGCCGAGAGGAGGACGAGCACCCGCCCCTGCGTTCCCCACGGGAGGCCGCCCGGCCCGGGGATGCGCCGGTCATAGACAAGGCCGCCGAAGTCCCGGACCTCAATGAAGACCTCGTAGTCCGGGTGGTCGAGGTCAACCGTAAGGCCCGGGGTATTGTCGTAGATGTACGACCCGATCTCCGTGCCGAGTTCCTGGCTGGTGAGGCCGGTCTTGTACTGCCGTTTTGCACGGACGGCAAAACTCATGCCCGCAGAAAGATGAGGCGCAGCAAGGGAGAGGGCAACATCACAGAGATCGGCAAGGTCCGTGGATGTGCGGTGGCAGGTGCTGACATCGATAATTCCGAAGATCCGTGATACGATCTCCGCGACCCGGTCCGCCGGGCCGCCATAGATCAGGATCCTCCCCCGGGGGGTCTCGTACCGGCAGTCGAGATTTGCAGCACCGAGGGCTTTCCGGATATTGCGCAGGAGCATGCCGATGAAATGGCGTTTCACCGGCTCGCTCTTTAAGAAGAGCTCCCCGTACCTCGCCATCACAAGGGTTTCCTGCACCGCTGTATTCTTCCCGGCTGCCATATTCTTCTGAATAATTGCTGTTCATGGGTGATAACGGTTCGCGGAGGGAGGAAACACTGTGAGCATCTGGGTGAAGTTTCAGGTTTGATGAATCCGAGTGATTCATCAAAAGGTCGATGAAGAGAAAATTCCTAAAGGGAATCTTCGAAGACCCGTTGGGTCTTCTCATTTCTCGGCTCTGATGAGCCTCAAAACTTCGAAGTCCGAAAGGTCCATCAGGACCTTGAGGAAGAGAAGATTTCTGTTAAGAAATCTTCGAACTTGAGAATGAGATGAACCCATCAGGAAATACACAATCAATGGTAATTACCGTGAATTTTATTTAAAAAAAGATCAGGTCCTGTCCTTTCTGAACAGGAACACCGCCCCGCACAGGACAAGTGCTCCGATGACGGGTACCATATCGGGCGCGGCTGCAGGTGTTGGAGAAGCAACGGGAAGCGCTGGAGTCCGCTTCGGTGTCTGTGCGGGCGTGGGTGCAGCGGATGCGGGGGGAGAAGGTGTCGATGATTTCGCCGGATCACCAATGGTCAGTCCGGCTGGCGAAGCGGTACCATTCTGTGAACCGCGAGTGAGGTCGACCTGCCCGGTGATTGCGTACCGCGAGAACCCGGGGCTCTCTGCGGTATAGTAATTCCCGCCATTCCGGCTGTAAACGAACGTTGTGGGAAGTGCCTGCCACCCGTTCCCGACATTGCGATACAGGACGATCTCCTGCGGGGCGAGGTTATGCCCAGCCAGCCACGACTGCGGGACAAAAAATGAGATCTGTGCACCGGTGATCGTAGTGTACCGTGCCGGTATAATATCCACATATGCGTAGATAATCCCCGGCGGGGGCGGGATGCCGGTGCCCGGCCCGGGGACTGCGGCAGAGGTTACGATCAGGTCATTGATACCGGTACCATTTACCGTCGCACCGGTTACAGGACTGTTACCTCCGGCATTCACGGAAATGGTACCAGGTACTCCCGGTGTGGCCGGAACCGGGTCGCCGTCATCCGATCCCTCGTTGGACTGTGATACCGTTGTCGGCGTTGGAGTCGGCGTTGTTGTTACCGTTGTTGTCCACCGGGCATACAAAATGGTGTTGGCCGTTATGGTGAAGGTGGCTCCGGGAGCGTAACTTGTTCCGGATCCATCCGCTGCCGTGTTCCAGCTGCTAAAGGTATAACCCGTTTTGGTCAGGCTGCCGGTGTTGCTCTTTACGGTCACGGTTGCGCCAGGGGCGTACGCGCTGCTGCTGTCAATGGGAACTGTCCCGCCGGTGGCACCGTTGTTTTTATAGATCACTGAATCCGGGGGAATAATAAACTGACCGAGAGCATAAGGTTTGGATCCAACCTTCACCGTTGCTGTAACAGAAGGAGGATTGGTGGTGGTTTTAATCACCGAGACCTTGTTGTCATTATAATTCGCCACGTATACCTTTGAACCGTCCGGGCTCACGGCAACACCTGCAGGCTGGGATCCAACAGTCACCGTTGCTGTAACAGAAGGAGGATCGGTGGTGGTATCAATCACCGATACCGTGTCATCCATAAAGTTCGCCACATATACCCTTGAACCGTCCGGGCTCACGGCAACACCTGCAGGCTGGGATCCAACAGTCACCGATGTAACCGAATTATCGGAGGTTTTAATCACCGATACCGTGGTGCTATACTGACTCGTCACATATACCTTTGAACCGTCCGGGCTCACGGCAACGCCATAAGGATTGGATCCTCCAACAGTCACCGGTGTAACTGAATTATCGGAGGTTTTAATCACCGATACCGTACTGGCTCCATTGTTCGCCACATATACCATTGAACCGTCCGGGCTCACGGCAACACCATAAGGACCAGATTCAACAGTCACCGGTGTAACCGAATTATCGGAGGTTTTAATTACCGAGACCGTGCCGGCTCCATAGTTCGCCACGTATACCTTTGAACCGTCCGGGCTCGCGGCAACACCATAAGGACTGGATCCAACAGTCCACGGTGTTGTAACCGAATTATCGGAGGTTTTAATTACCGAGACCGTGCCGGCTCCATAGTTCGTCACATATACCTTCGAACCGTCCGGGCTCACGGCAACGCCCCGAGGACCGGATCCTACCGTCACGTTTATGGTAAAGGTATTTGTATCGGTGTCAATCACCGAGACATTGTTATTTCCAGAGTTCGGAATATATGCAAATGGTGCTGCCGCTGCGCTGCACGAGAGCAGTAAACAGGCGAGAAGGATTATTCCAAGAGGTATACGTGAGTAGTTCATCCTCGTGTACTCCTGCCTGTCAGCGTCATCAGTATGAACCAAAACCGGGGTGACGCATCGGCTGTTCAGCGCGGGAGTCTGATTGCATACGGTTTGGAAAAAACCTGCAAAACCCGATGTCCAGTTCTCTTTCGTTAATGTCTGATAAATGTTGGGAAATATAACCAAGAATTTGCCAGGTGGAGGAAAACCTGAACAGAATGATACCAGTGACCAGACGATCAGTCTTTCAATGATCAAAAATATCGTCAGGATTCTACGAAGTCCGAGAGGTTCATCAGAACCTTGAGGATGAGAAGAATCCATCAGGATTCTTCGAAGACCCGTTGGGTCTTCTCATTTCTCGGGTTTGATAACCCTCGAAACTTCGAAATCCGACAGGTCATCAGACCTGGAGGAAGAGAAGATTCCCACAGGGAATCTTCGAATCCTTTGGCAACTCGAAAACATTTTAGTCTTCTCACATATCAGGCTCTCCGACCCTCAGCAAGTCGAAGAACGCTTCGCGTTCTTCGAAGAACTACGTTCAGGAGAAGATATTGATCTTCTCCTGCTTCAGGTCTGCTGACCTGAAGCACTTCTCATCTCACAAGTCTGATGACTTGTTCGATTCTTCTGGTTCGGGTTTTCAACCCTCACCAATTCGAAGTCCGACAGGTCATCAGAATGTCGAAAGTCATCAGACTTGAGACAGAAGAAGAACGTAGTTCTTCGACCTGGAGGATGAGAAGGGAGGCGTAGCCGACCTTCGAAGAACCCTGCGGGTTCTTCTCTAAGCTCGGGTCTTCGACCCTCACTTTAGCCAAAATCATTTAATCACGGGAGTGAATACTGTACTGAAATGGCGAAGAAGGCGACAAAGAAAGCTGAAGAAGAGCCGCTCAAGTTGTTCTACATCTTTTACAACCAGGAACGGTGGGACAACTGGTTAAAGACCCTCGCGGAATCGAGTTTTGAAGTGGACGAGAAGAGCGAGGAGATGCCGGAAGGGTTCCGGATCCTTGACGGGTTTTCCGTGGACATCACGCTTGCCGTGCTCAAGATCATCAAGCTCTACCAGAACAAACGCTTCAGCAAAGAGGAGACCCTGGACAAGATTGCCGCGGTGGAGGCGATCGTCATGACCGCAGCACCCAAAGGCGACCTCGAGGAACTGATCGGGATCCTCCAGCTCCCAAAACTCGTGCTCTTTGCCGGCAGCCGGAAATACCTGGAAGGCGGTTTCGACAAGGACATAAAGACGCTGGTCAAGACCGGCCGGGGCCAGATCGACAAGGACATGGAACTTGCGCTCGAGACCGGTGCCAATATTGCCGCTGCGGTCATCGATGGCGCGGCCTGCTGCGGGAAATATGTCAAGGACGACCTTGAGAACCCGACCCTCTTTGACGAGTGGCTCATCGAGTGCGAGCGCATGAACGAGGCGATGACCACCTTAAAGAACTTTGATGAATCGACAGGAGACGATGATTGATCGCTGACCGGGCACGGTTCCGTAACGCAAAGAAACTCGAACGGCTCGCCGGCTATCGTCTTCCCGAGCTCGCTTTCTCGGGCAATATGCTCGAGACCCTCTGTTCCCGCATCAACTATGATGTACTTGACTTTGCAGTCAGGGAGCAGATCCTTGCTTTTTTCAATGACTTCCTGCGCTGCACCTGCAAGGACTCCCCGCTCTGCGGCTGCCCGGAGAAAAAATTTGCCCAGAAGGTGATCGAACTCAGGGAGAACGGGCTCGACCACCGGCAGATCGCCTCATTCCTGATGGACGAGTACGGGATCGAGGTCTTCCCAACAGACATCCTCTCGTTCCTCGAGGAGTCAGTCCACGTGCTCGAAGCAATGGCGGACGTGGCACACCTCCAGGGCAGGGACGAGCTGGCAAAGACAACCGCCGAGCATATCCGGCTCATCGAACGGTAAATACGCATCCTTCCCGGTACGGGGGGTTGCTGCCCTGGCACCCGTTCACCGGGCCTCTTTTTCATGGAGTGTCACTTTTGCATGGCATCTTGGGCACCCGACCTTGACCGGTTTCCTTGAGCGCCGGAGCGATGAGAGCCGGCTCCCCATGTACGTCCAGGAGTGACTGCACCGGTGGCAGGTCACAAGGCAGCTTGTGTACTGGCATTCCATGATCTAAAAACCGTCACCGCTGCGTATTAAGAAGAGGCGGGCGAGGGGCGAAAGTGATCGGGGGTTTTCAGGTTACGGTGCGGGCCTTTGTTTCGGCCACGCCCGCGTCATGATCGTGCTCCCTTCATCCCGCTGCGACTCGGCCTGGCCGATGAGCTTCCGGAGCATGCATTCAGTCACGAACCTGCCGGTCAGGACATGAACGCTTCTCCGGCCGGTATCCGGGTCGGTCTCGTACGTAAGGATAAAATCATCCTCGCGTGCAAGAGCAGCGGCAAGCCTCTCCGGAAGAGCTTTCGTAAGCGGTCTCTTCTGCCGGCTCCCGTGTTTTTTTGCCGGTGGCATACGGGAGGATTGCTAAGTGAGGGCAATAATGGTTGCGGGAACGCCAGTGGGAACAACCGTAATGATCGTGACCGCCAGAAACGGTGGGTCACGGTACCAGATATCCGTACCTGCAATGAACAGCTCTCCTGCCGGAGTTCGTCCTCCGCCCGGATCCCGCGGGCACGGAGAAAATCATTCTTGTTTAATATCAATCGTGGACAATTCTGTAGATATGAGACCGGCACGATTACCTGTTTTTGCCCTGCTTGTCCTGGCATTGCTCCTCGTTTCTTCCGGATGCACACAGCCGTCATCCACAACTCCGCCGGTACTTTCGGAAAAGAAGGTTTTTACCAATAGTTCCACCAACGAGACCCTGGTCGCGTTTGTCCATGAAGCGGTTGCATATGCTAAAACCTGGGGGAAAGATGCGGCACTGGCTGAATTCTCCAATCCGAACGGGACTTTTGTACGGGGCGAACTGTACATCTTTGCATATGATTTCAACAGCACCACGCTTGCCCACCCGGTCAGCCCGGAGAAGATTGGCATAAGCCGCATCAATGAGCTGGACGCGTTTGGCAACCTCTATGCGCAGAAATTCATCGATGCCGTGAACAATGGCACCGGTTTTGTCTGGTTCTATTACAAGAACCCGGTGCACAACAATACCATTGAGAAGAAGCTCGGGTACGTGGAAAAGGTTGATGATGACTGGTGGCTCGGCTCCGGTGTCTACTATGGTCCTGCCGAACCGGTGGTTGCACCGATGCAGGGTGCGCCCTCGACCACGCAGGAACTCAGGGATTTTGTTGATTCTGCTGCTGCCTATGCCCGGACGAACGGGAAGGATACGGCCCTTGCAGCGTTTGGTTCCCCATCAGGCGGGTTTACCCGGGGAGATCTCTATATCTATGCGCTTGACTATTCCGGCAACGCACTCGCACTGCCCTTCCAGCCGCAACTGGTCGGCACCAGTTTCTACAATACCCGGGATACCTCCGGCAGGTATTATACCCGTACCGAGATCGAGCTGGTGAAGGGCGGGGGCGGGTATCTCCTGTACCAGTACCCGGACCCGGCGGAAAATTTCACCGTGCGGTACAAGGTCAGTTACGTGCGTCCTGTTGACGATACGTACTGGATCGGGGCCGGCATCTACACCCGCGAGGACCGGCTCATCGACCCGGAGCTCCGGCAATTTGTTGCGGATGCAAAGTCCTATGCGGTAACAAACGGAAAAGAGCGGGCGCTTGCCAGATTCAATGACGTAAACGGATCGTTCATCAAAGACGATCTCTACATCTTTGCCTACGATTATTCAGGAACTACCCTTGCGTGGCCGTACCGTCCCGATCTCATCGGGGTCAACCGTCTCAATGCAACCGATCCCATGGGCTCATACCATATCCAGGCCATGATCGATACCGCCCGCACGGGAGAGGGGATGGTCGGGTATTACTCGGTGAATCCTGCACATAACACCACCCAGCTCAAGATCAGTTACGTAACGGAGGTTGACGGGACGTGGCTCCTTGGCGCCGGCCGGTACCTGGAGCCGGGCCCGGTCATGCTGCGGGGATGACAACCGTCAACCCGGGTAAAAACATAATGGACTCATAACACTTTTTTGCGTTATTGTGACAGCCCCTGTCATTCTTGCGGCAATTTTTGCCCTGCCGTAATGTCGCAGGCATAGCCGGTCCCGGTCGTGTATACGTACACGGGTCGGCGAAAGGCGACCTCGCGTATACCGATGCTGCGTACCAGGGCCTGTCGGCTGCACGGGGGGACATGAAGATCGAAAAAATGGTGCCACGCGATTATTGGGATCTTCCGGTTTTCCCCGGCAACACCGGTGCACCGGAATGGTCCGGGCCTGATGAGAGAAATCTATTCTATCACTGATGGGGCAGAAGTACTGACGGGCAGTCACGAAAAAATAGAATTTTTTTTCTGGTTATGACAGCGGGCATGGGAGATATCCCGCTTCCGGCATGTGACAACGCGTTGTTACGGTGACACAATCGTGCTCCCGGTCACCGGCAGTGCCGTCACGGTCATATATGAGGCAAAGAGGTATGCCGCAAGGAGAATGACGATGATGAGCGGGATGATGATGGCGATGGCAACGGCAAGGATTGCCTTACCCGTGCTGATCTCCTGAAGCTCGCGGATGCCGAGCACCCCGAGGACCAGCGACCAGAGCGTGAAGATGATCCCGAGGAAGGGGATCCAGCCGAGAAGAAGGCGGGGCGTGCTCCCGTAGACAACCGCGTTGACCGTCTGCATAATCCCCTTACGGCCACCGACTACATACACCCACAGGTGAAGCCATACGGCAAAGATGAGCGTACAGATAATGCCGCCGACCAGCATCATGAAGAATACCATGACCGGGAATGCCGGGCCCAGCGGCATGCCGGAAAACATCGGCATGCCCCCGAATCCGAGGACTGCAGTAATGATGGCAGAGAGGGCTGCATTGAACAGGAGCAGGATGCCAAAGTACGTGAACACCGCTGTCGGTTCATCGGCCCTGGACTGCTGGAATGTCCCGACAGGGTTTGTGAGGAATCCCGTCGCCTTGGTAATCAGAGTGTCGATCATACGACCCAATAGTTGTCGTTACACAGATAAAATGTGAGCCGGTAAGGTGAATGAAAAAATGGACAATTAAGAAAATTGAGAGAAACCGCGGGTAATCTCACGTGTCCGGAAGGCCATAAAAAAAATCCACACGATGACTTACCTTTTTAATACGTGAAAGCTAAACTGCGTTCCATGCAGAATCCGGCCTCGCCGCCAAAGGTCACACGCACCTGCCCCCATTGCAACACGCCGGTCAGGCCCGGATACAAGTTCTGTGAGACCTGCGGCACGAAGATACCGGAACTGTCAACCTGCAGCAAATGCGGCACCCAGTTCATCACCCCGTTAAAGTATTGCGAGCTCTGCGGGGCCCCGGTGGTCCTTGAGGTAGGACCGGCACCGGATGAGGCACCGGAATTTTCTGAGGAAGAGGCCGGGCCGGTCGAAGAAGAGATACCGGAACAGGACGAGGAGGAAACTCCGGAACCGGAGGAATTACCGGCAGGCGATGATGATCTCATTCCGGAGGAGGCTGAGACCCCGCGCCATCACCGGCAGGAGATCCGGGAACCGGATACGGAGGAGTTGCTGGAAAAATACGGGAAGGAATATGATGTAAATGAGACGCTGGACTCCTCCCGCAAGCCGAAATCCCGGTCCCCGGAAAAACCTGATGCAAAAAAACCGGCCCGGGACCGTGCACCACGAGAGCGGGTATCATCCGGGACGGTCGATGAGGCGCTGTTCCTTGCCCCGGGAAAGACAACGGCACCGGCACGGCGATGGACCGGCAGGACAGGAATTATCGGTGGCTGCATTGTGCTGGTCGCGATTATTGCCGCGGTGTATTTCATCGGGCTGCCGGTGCTCACGTCCACCGGGGAAACTGGGACGTCTGGCAATCCGGTGGCGGTCACCCCCACACCGGGACCAACGGTCGCAAAGACTGTCACGCCAACCCGTACTGTAACTCCCGCACCGGCCAAGGCGCTCGTCCCCCTGCCAACCCAGACGCCTGCGGGCCAGAAGCTCTACTTCCAGGTCCAGAAAAGCCCGATCACGGCAAAGATACTCGTGACATTCGCGGGAAGTGCGGGGCATGGCAGCATCAGGAGTGCAGATGTAAGGGTCACCCACCCGGACGGGTCGGTGGCATCGGGCATGATCCTGCCCTTAAAAGGGATCACCGAGATCATCCTTGACGGATCGAAAGAGACCGACCGCGTGGAGATCATCGCCCAGATGTCCGATGGCGAGAGCTACCGGATCTACGATGAGCTGGTTTCGATGATGGACTGAACGGGCATATCCCCTCCGAGGTTTTTTCCTTGGAGAGCCAGCGGGATCTGCATGCTCTGTCTCTCTTTTATCTGTCAGTGATTCCGGCCCTGCCGATTCCTTATGCAGATCAGGGAGAGGCCGAGAGAGGGCTCCATGTCTGGTGCAGGGCATCCATGCAGGGGATCCAGAACGAATACCCGTCAAACTTTGCAACCGGAAAGACGAGGAGGATCAGCACCAGCTGCCATGCAAGAACCGTGAGCACCGGGACGGGCAGGGCATACTCCGCGAGAAAAGATTCCGGCTGGCATCGTTTCCTGCCGATGAGTACGAGTGCGGCGATGGCCAGGATCTCTGCCAGTACCAGGATACCAAAAAAGCGGTACAGGGCATGGAGTGTTATGTTCCCTGCCGGGACGGTTGCGATCGCGAACAATGCGAGAATGGTTGCCAGCAGGACTCCGGGTATAACCGTGTTCCTGACAAGGATTCCCGGATGGTGAATCAGGTCCATCTTTTTTAAGAGCAGGAGGCCCAGCAGCGTTGCCGGCAGGTATGCAGGCGAGAGGTACCGGATGTCCGGCCAGATCCCCTCCCCAATATTCACGTTATGCAGGTTGTGAGCGTACGCCAGAAAGACCAGGATGACTGCAGCAGACAGGAGGATGAGGATTTTTTTGTCCTCCCCGAGGGGATTGTTTTTCCCCCGGTTGCGGAGAACAAAGAACGGCAGCAGCACAAGTGCGAGCAACAGGACGGGGACGATAAGGAAGAAGCCGAGGCTGCCGTTTTCGGGGAAGAAAAGAATCCCCGCGAGATCGGCGGGAAGTCCGGGGGGAAGGGTGAGCACATACTGCTGGAGCGTCACGAGAAATCCTCCGCCAAGCGCAAGGGGATCTGCCGTCACGACCTGCGAACCCGTACCCGCAACTGGGGACACGGGCGAGACCACCACGTTCGTGATGCCGTACCGGACGTTTCTCTCCATGACGAGAGGGGGGAGCAGGGGATTTCCGGAAACGATGAGGTTGTTGATGAAGAAGGGCAGGGCGCCGATTGTCGTGAAAAGGACAGCGCCCAGGTGCACAAGCCCTGACACCACGGTGTCTTTTCTTTGTACCATGCGGAGGAGGTTCTCTGCGGCAAAGAGAAGCCCGAGGCAGATGGCGGCAGAGAGGCCGATCTCCGGGCGGAACCATGCAAGGAGACCAATGAAGAAGAAACCGCACGCGGCATCCCGAAACCGCCGGGACTGGAAGTAACCGACAAAGAAGAAGAGTACGAGGGAGAATACCGCTGCGGTCGCGCTGTGGTCCTTTGCCGTACCACCCCAGAGAAGGTACGTTGAGCCTGCCATGCAGAACACGGCAGCGGCAATGGCAATCCACCGGTTGTGAAAGATCCGGTCCGCGATAATGTACGCCATCACGATGGTCAGGGCAAAGAAGAGGTGGCTGGTGAAGACTACCGCTGCCACTTCCACCGGGGCGTTCGTTGTGATGGCAATGAAGGGGGAATACCAGATGATGTTGAGCACGAGGAGCAGGAACGTGGCAACGGCGCCGATCACGGTGAGCCGGAGCGACCGTACCCGAGCATACTCCGGGAATGCCCGGCTGACAAGGAGCGTTGTCACGAACGGGATGGAGGCCCAGAGGAAGAGCACCGCCAGCCGGAAATGATCGCCAAACAGGCTGATCGCGAGCATTACCGGCATCGAGGCAAGGGGGAGGGCCAGCGAGTACCTGAGCACGTTGTTCATGCGGGTAAAATACCGGGATGGCATGCCGCCGTAGTACGAACCGTATTTTCCTTCATTGACCGAGACCTGGTGCCCGGTACTCAGCTGGTGCACCTGGTTTGCCGTCATCCATTCGTCGTTTATCACGAGGCCCGGGATCGACACCACGATGACGATGAACAGTGCGGCAAGGAAGATGACAAGACAGATGGCTGTCTCCCTGCTCCCGTCACGGGAAGGGTTACCCGGTTCCATACGCGGATCACCCCCTCTCTGCCGGCAGGGGCGCTGCCCGGTCACCGGCTGCCGGGCCCCGGGCCGGTGCACAGCGTTTCAGTTCATCGATTCCCGGCAGTTCATCTGCACTGACCAGCATCCGGTACGGCAGCCGGATCTTCCAGCTCCCCCGGGCCGGATCATAGTCGCCGGCAAAGCTCCTCCCGAAATAGAGCCGGAGGGTGCCGTAGTTCCAGGTGGCGAAGAATACAACGCGGGGCTTCAGGCAGGCCGGCAGGAACCGGGCAAGGGAACGGGTGATCCCCCATGCCGGTCCTGCGGAGCGGAGAAGGATTCCCGCCGCATTCCGTACACGGGTGGCGATCCGCCTGCACCGGAACACGGCCCGACCCGTTATCCCGCCGGTGACAGCCCGCCGCGTCTCACCCCTCCGTGCCCCGATCACCTTCCCGAGGATATCGCCTGCCTGGAGCAGGTCGGGGTCCGGTTCCGGGTTGTTATCACCCTGAGTCACGATACGTGCTCCTGCGATCCTGACGATCCGGTGGACTACCACCTGCCCGGTTGCTTCCCGCAGGAAGCAGACGACATCTCCCGCAACCGGGGCCGCCTCCCCGTACGGCACCACGTCCAGCAGGTCCGGGGAGACGAGCGTGGGGTTCATGCTCGGGCCGGTGTACACGACCGGGATATGGCCGGGCCCAAAAAGGCCGGTGCCCGGGTCGCGGAGCACGGCCCGGCCGGTCCCTCCCGGTACCGGTTCCGGAGGGACCGTGACCTTCGCTCTCCGGGGAGCCTGACGGGCAAGGGCGTTTTCGATCGCATCCCAGAACGTCCCGGTCAGGCAGATCTCCAGCCGGTACGCCGGGATAGCACGGGCAAGGGCTGTTGCGGCGGCGATCTCTTCTTCGCAGTGGCGTGCCGCTTCCTCCGGCGTCCGCCCGGGCTGAGAAGGGATGCCGGTGGTCTGGTGGACAGACTCGGTGATATACGCGACCGCGTCGCCCGTGCCGGCCGGCTCTGCCCGGTCGTCCTCCGCCCGCGAGAGGAAGAAGAGGGCAGCGAGCGGCACGGACTCTTCAACATTCCAGCGCCCGCCCGGGCCATGGTCCCGGAACCGGCTCCACGTGGGCCAGGGGTGGGCCCGGTACCCCCCGTTCCCGTCCGGCACAACAAGCGTTGCATCGTCCGAGAGCGATCGCCACGGGAGAGGGAGGCGGTTGCTGGCCGTGGTCTTCCCGGTCCCGCCCGGGGCGGCGAGGATGACGCCCCGGCCGTCCTTCTCGGCCAGCGCCCCGTGCAGGAGAAGCCCTCCTGCCGGAAGGGTCCGCAGGGCGATCGCCTTTGCGAGCTCGCTCATCCGGTTGATCCGGACTTCCCCGTGGTTGCCGGGCGGGAGGAGGCAGATCTCCGGGCCGGCAGTCTCCTTCGGCTTCCCCGGGGTGCTCCAGCCGGTTGCGACATAGAGATCCGGTCCCCCGGTTGCCGGGGAGAGCTGCATCACCTCCGCAATGTCGCGGACCGTCTCCTCCGCGAGCGGGTCGGTGGGGATGAGGCGCCACTGCTGCCCGTTCGCGAACCGGATTCCGGTGCAGGGGGCGGAATCGGCAGGCATAGTACCCAGAGGTCGGCAGCCGGAAATATAAATGGGCCGGGATCGATCCTGCGGTGCCGGGGGGTGACGGGGGTCGGACGGTGTACTTCCGCTCAGCCACAGCAAGGCAGGTTTCCGGATTCCGCGTCCGGTTTTAGGCAGATGTGTGACGTGAAATTTTCTTTCGGATCCTTGTATTGCCTGAGATCATCTGGAGATCCGGTAGTTTAGTACACCGCCCGACCCCCGCTATGGCCATGCAGGTTTCTGCACAAATTCAGGAAATCTACCTCGGCTAAGTCACAATTTCCCGCAGGTTACGTTGTGGGGGTCGGGCGGTGTACAAATGGATCGGGCATGGAGCAGTGGCGGATTCCCGGGAGGGGCCTTTCTCATTCGTCCATACACGTTATCGTGCCAACGTAATCTGCGACGTCGGGCTGGAAATGAATCCCGGTGCATTGCCCAACAGACCCCCCGGAAACTCCGGTTCACTTCTCCGGATGGGAAAACCCTCCATTCCGGAAAATCCCGCCAATATAAAACCGCAACGCATATTATCCATTACCGGTAAAAAATCAATCACACGAGGTATCCTTCCCATGACCGCCACGCCGCACCCGACCGCACAGCCCAGCGATAAACCCGCCTACGTCCCGCCCCGCGTCATGCGGCTTGGCGACCTGAACGAAGGCGCCGGGGCGTGTACGGCCGGGAGCGGGGTGGTGGCGGTTGTAAGTTGTTCTATACCTGGATCCGGTGCTACTGGCACCTGCGAGATTAATGGTAATTCGGCGGGGCTGATGTGTAATGGTAGTGGTAGTACTGCTACAACAAATCTATGTTCAGCAAATGGTGATTCTGCTCTAACGATTTGCAATTCGAATGGGAATGGAGTGACGTAACCCTCCACGGAGATCCTCTGATCCACCCGGATCCCGGTTCCGGGAACGGCTGCTCTCACCTTTTTTGATCCCTTCCTGAATTTGTGTCAGGGACCGGCAATAGACCGACACTAAGACGATAGTCCGGTCCCTGAGATCAGAGACTCGCTTTTCGCTCCTTCATCCGGCTTTCCGGGAACACCCCTCTCCGGGCCGCCTCATCGCACAACCACGGCGGCGAGACCAGTTTCCCGCCATAGCCGTAATTGTTCGCAACGCAAAGCCGGTCCGGCGCGTACGAGAAAGAGACCGGGCAGTACCTGCGACGAATTTCCCCGTAACGCCACCAATAGGACCTCCGCAGAACCGCCCGTTTCCTTCACATCCAGAAAAACCCTCCATTCTAAAAAATCCCACAGATATAAGAACGCAACGCCTATTATCCATTACCGGCAAAAAATCACTCATACTAGGTATTGTTACCATGACCGCCATGCCGCACCCGAGCGCACAGCCCAAAGGAAAGCCTGCCTACGTCCCGCCCCGTGTCATGCGGCTCGGCGACCTCAACGATGGCGCAGGAGCCTGCGCTGCCGGAAGCGGAGTGGTTTCGACTGATTGTACCCCTTCTGGGGCGGCGGCAAATGGCGGAAGCTGTTTGGTGGGTAATCAGGCTGCAGCAGGCACCTGCGATAGTGGTAATTATGCTGCTGCGGGTTCCTGCAATATGAGTGGGGGTACCGCACAATTAGGATGCACTACTGGAACAACCCCTACCTGATTTTCTTTCAGCGGCACGACCATTTCCGATCTCAAATGTCTATCAAAACCCTGCTGATAATGTATTGATATTAGTATCGTACCCGCATCCGGCTTTCCGGGAACACCCCTCTCCGGGCCGCCTCATCGCACAACCACGGCGGCGAGACCAGTTTCCCGCCATACCCGTAGTTGTTCGCAACACAGCCGGTCCGGCAGGTCCGGGCGTGGATGCAGTTCCCGCAGATGCCGGGATAGTTCGCAACATCGGCAAGGTCCTTCCGGAGCCCCTGGATGACCGGGTTGTTCAGCCAGATATCGCGGATGCTCGTCTCACCCAGCTTCCCGTACACCAGCTCGGGGATGGTCTGGCCGATCCCGCAGAGGGCGATCTCGCCCGTGCCGATGATCCCGAGGATGCCGGCAACCCCGCAGTCGCAGGCCTTTCCCTTTGTCCGCCAGAGCTCGTTGAACGGTGTTAAGGCCGGGGGCATGGAGAGGAAGAGCTCGACCTTGGCTTTGGGCCGGAGTTCCTCGTTCACGTACCGGGCAAGATCGATGTACTCGTCAAAGCCGATCGTCTCGCCCTTCTCGTGCATCGCGATGCCGCGGCCGGTCTTTGTCACCGGGTTGAACTTCACCGACCGTGCCTTGTGCTGAACGGCAAGGTCGATCACATCCTGCATCTGGTGCCGGTTCTTCCGGTGGATGGTCATGATCACCTGGCAGTTGTCGTAGCCTGCCGCAACAAGGCAGTCGAGCCCCCGGAGGGCGGCTTCATACGCACCTTTCACGCCTCGGAAGGCGTCGTGCTCCGCTGCAACGGGTGAGTCGATGCTCACCGAAGCAAACCAGCACTTTGTCTCCTTCTTCAAAAACTGCGCCAGCTCCGGGGTCATGAGCGTCCCGTTCGTCTCCATGTTGAACGAGATCCCCTCCTCGGTCAGCATCGCAGCCACCTCGCGGAACTGCGGGTGGTGCATCGGCTCGCCGCCGGTCAGCTTGGCGCAGCCAAGGCCGAGCGTCTTGGCCTCGCGGATCGCTTCCCGGAGTGCGTCGAGGTCGATATACATTCCCGGCACGGGCTTGCCGCCGGCATACTCCGGCGCGATCCAGCAGTGCCGGCACCGGAGATTGCAGGTCGAGGTCAGGTACAGGTAGAAAGAGCGGAGCGGCGGCACGCCCTCCGGAAGATCGAGCGGGCGGGCGGGCTCTGCCGGGGTAGCGGCAGGAGCCGGGGGGGAAGCGGGTTCGGGACAGGTATCGCAGAACGTCATTATGGATTCTCCTGTGCATAGGCACGGTAGCAGGAGGTGGGATCGGTGCCGATCAGTCTGCCGGACTTTGCCAGCACCGAGGCGGGACAGCCGCCAGCGCAGAACCCGGTGTACCGTCAGCCGGCGCACTCGGGAAGCGCCGAAAGCGGGATCTTCCGGCGCAGCCGGACGGCATTGATGGCCGGGGAGTGGAGCCAGGCGTCCTGCAGGGAGTGGAGGCCGACCACCCCCATCGTCAGGGTCGGGAGCATGTTGCAGGGCACCATCGTGCCATCGTGCAGGATTGCCATCTTGGAGAAGACCCCGCCGCAGGAGCAGAGCGTGCCCCGGCCGGGCGTGCCGGTCTCGCCCCGGGCCAGCTTCTCCTCGATCTCAGATACCATCTTCGCCCGGGAGAGCGGGCCGGCGGTCGCGCTGATCCGGTTGCCGTACCGTTCGTTCAGGTCCGTCAGGGTCTTCATCGCGAGCCGGCGCTCCTCCTCGTCCAGAACGATCGTCTGGCCACCGCACCGGGCCGACCCCATCTCCTCGGCCTCGTTGGTGGAGAACCCGGGAAGGCCGATCTCGTCGATGAGAAGGGCCGCGATCTTCTCCAGGTCACGGACATTGTGGTGGTTGATGGTGGTCCGGACCGTGACGGGGAACTTGTTGTCTGCAAGGAGCCGGAGGCCCCGCACGGCACGGTCGAAACTCTTGTGCGGCCGCGAAAGGTCATGGACCTCTGCGCAGGAGCCGTCGATCGAGACCTGGATCGAGTCCATCCGGAGCCGGCGCTTCCCCTCCTGGAACGCGGCAATGGTCTCCTCAGTTATCAGCGTCCCGTTCGAGAGGATGGAGTACCGCATCTTATTTGCAATCAGCCCGTCGATCAGGGTGAAGAGGTCGTTTCTTACAAAGACCTCGCCACCTGAGAGGCAGGCCCGCTGGACGCCGAGGCTCCCCAGCTCCGCAAAACAGGCAAGCCAGCGTTCCGCGGGAAGGTCGGTCCGGGTGTGCATGCTGTCGGCATAGAAACAGTACCCGCAGGAGAGGTTGCACCGGCCGGTGAGCGAGAGGTCCACGGACTTCGGGGCCGGCATAAGCCCTTTCGGCGGCACGGTCAGGTCGGCATACAGCGGGTGGTCCGGCATGGCCCTAACACTCCGAGACAAAACCCGGGGCAAGGTCCTTCACGAATGCCTCGGCATCCTTCTGCACGGAGGCCGTGTCGGGGAGGTTGCTGTACGACCCTGCAACAAACGCGACGATCTCGCCGACCGTGTGGGGCTCGGACAAATAGTTCCAGATGAGGATCCCGGTCGGGTTGATCAGCCGGGTGGTGTCGGTGTCCGGGTTGAAGAGCACGGCACCGGCATCCCCTTCGATCCGGCACGAGACATCGGGGTTTGCGACAAACATTGCGGTAGCGCTGATGCCGGAATCTGCACTGCTCTCTGTGCCTGCTGCCGGGCCGGGGGTACGGGTATCGGGTTTCATCTGTCACTCCATGGTTCAAAAATATTCTTTTGTCCTTATCGCAGGGTCCCGGGGATCTCGTACCCGACGAACCCGTCGTCTGCAAGGGTTGCAAGCAGGGTATCCACGTCAGCCTGCACAGCCTCCGGTGCCATGCCGAAGTGGTGGCCGACCGCTTCCGCAATGGCACCCGGACTGCGCATGCCATCGATGAACTTCCAGACCAGCGTGCCGGTGGCGTTGACCGCAACGGCGGTTCCCGTGTCGCAGTTCACCATGACGCTTCCCCCGTCAGGTGCCTCGCGGGAGACAACCGCGGGGTTGGGTACGGGAATGGTACCAAAACGTGTCCTGTCCATGACGAGTACCGGTAATATAAAAAATATAACCATATATAGTCCGCAGGTTTAATTTTTGTAAAAGAAAACCGGTTTTCGGGAAAAAATCCAGAAAAGATCTCCCGCTGCAACCGTTTTTGTTCCGGATCCGGGAAAACCCGGCACGTGACCGCCGGAACCGATGATCCCTGCACCGGAGTACCATGAAACCCGTTCCCCGACCGGCCACGCTCATCCGCCACCTCTCCTCCATCAGGATTGTCCTGGAGAAGGCGATCCGGCAGGTCTTCACCTATACCCCGGGCCTTACCCTCCTCTCGATGGCGCTCATCGTTGTCCAGGGGCTCCTCCCGCTCGCGGCCCTGTACGTGATGAAGCTGATGATCGATACGGTCACGGCCGCGATCGGGGCAGCGGACAAGGGACCGCTCCTGACCCAGCTCTGGTTCCTGATCGCACTCGCGGCAGGGCTTGCCCTGCTGGCAACGGTTGTCCGGGCGATCGCTTCCTACTGTTCTGAAGTCCAGTCGATCACGCTCTCCGACATCGTTACCGATCATATCCAGGAACACTCGCTCCGGCTCGACCTGGCCTACTACGAGAACCCGGCGTATCACAATAACCTGCGGCTCGCCCAGATGGGCGGGGCAGCAAGGTCCACCCAGGTAGTCTCCAATGTCACCCGCGTCCTGCAGAGCATCATCTCGCTCTGCGCTGTCGGCGGGGCCATCCTCCTCTTCTCCCCGTTCGTTGCCCTCCTCCTTGTCGGGGCCGCCCTGCCGGCGGCCATTGTCCGGCTCGTCAACGCCCGGCAGCAGTACGAGCTGCAGGTCCGGCAGACCGAGGCAATGCGCCGGAGCGGCTATTACAACTCGCTCATCACCGAGGCATGGTACGCAAGGGAGATCCGGCAGTTCGGCCTTGGCAACCTCTTCCGGCAGCGCTACCGCGGCCTCCAGTACGCCCTGCGGGACGCCAGGCTCGCCCTCTCGCGCTCGCGGGCCGTGGGCGATGTCCTGACGCAGGGGATCGTCACGGCCGCCGTCTTTGGCGCATTTGCCATCATCGCCATGAAAGCCATCGAGGGGACGCTCTCGGTCGGTGACCTGGTGATGTTCTTCATGGGCTTCCAGCTCTGCATCGGGTATATCCAGGCCATCTTCACCGGCATGAACGCCCTGTACGAGGACCATCTCTTCCTGCGTCACCTCTTTGCATTCTACGATATACAGCCCCGGATCGCTGCCCCGGAGCATCCCGCTCCCCTGCCCGTGCCATTCCATGAAATACAGTTCTCGGGAGTCTCCTACACCTACCCGGGCGTTGCCACCCCCGCGATCGCGGACGTCAGCCTTACCCTCAGAAAGGGCGAGATCCTTGCCCTTGTCGGGGAGAACGGCGCGGGAAAGAGCACGTTTGTCAAGCTCCTCTCCCGGCTCTACGACCCGGACAAAGGGACGGTCTCGGTAGACGGGATCGACCTGAAGGCAGCCGATCCGGACGCGTGGCGGGAACACACCGCGGTCTTCTTCCAGGACTTTGTCCGGTACCAGTTCACGGTCGGGGAGAACATCTGGGTGGGGGACGTGACCCGGCCCCGGGATACCCCGGGCATCGGGGAAGCTGCCCATAAAGCTGCTGCCGATCCGGTGGTGAGAAAACTCGCCGACGGCCTCGACACCCAGCTCGGGCGGCTCTTTGCCGGGGGCCATGACCTCTCCACCGGCGAATGGCAGAAGATCGCCCTGGCCCGGACCTTCTTCCGCGACGCGGACCTGGTCATCCTCGACGAGCCGGCCAGCTCGCTCGACGCCCTTGCCGAAGCGGAGATCTTCAACCGTTTCCGCGAGCTGGTGAAAGGCCGAACGGCCGTCATCGTCAGCCACCGCTTCTCAACCGTGCTTATCGCAGACCGCATCTGCGTCTTTGAGGAGGGAAGGATCACCGAGATGGGATCGCATGCGGAACTGATGGCGCAGGGCGGGCATTACGCGAAGATGTACCGGGCGCAGGCCGACGCCTACCAGCAGTGAGCCGGGGACCCATCACCTCATAACCGGAAGGTCACGATCCGGGACCAGCGCCGCATGTGGGCAAGCGGTATGTCAAGGGAGGAAGAGGACTTCCGGTACTCCCAGAGCAGGGGTGTCGGGGGAATGAGAAAAACCTGCACGTAACGGAGTTTTTCGAAGAATCCCGGCCGCTGCTGCATGGCAAGAATGAGGCGCGAGAGGAAGAAGAGCCGTGCATGGGAGAATTTTTTCTGGAGGCGGACCTCTCCCGCCGAAGGGGACGGCCACGTGGAGAACTCCCCGGCACCTTCAGGGAGGGGCGTCCCCGACCAGACGCTTGTTGCTGCAAGGCAGTGTTCCAGCGGGATCCGGACTTTGTTCTCCACGGACTGACGGACCAGTTCCTCCCATTCTTCACGGGAAGGGATCTGGTGCATGACCCGCGCTATGTCGCCGATCCAGTCAAGTCTGATGGTTCGGTGCTGGAATGCATCATGGAAGACGAGGTACAGGAGCTGGTCAGCCGGGCAGAAGGTATCGAACGAGACGCCGCCCGAGTGAACGGTGATCCGCCGCGAGAACGCAGCATCCAGCCAGTCTTCAGAAAAGAGGCCGAACTCGTTTGCCGTCGCCCAGTGCAGCTGAAGGCGCAGTCCCTTCCCCGGGGGGAAGAACTTCTCGTGATGATCGGCATACGGATAGATGTGGAAGATCTTTACCGGGCAGGTGTACCCGAGATCTTCCAGCACTGCCTCCGCTGCCGGGATAGCGTCCGGGAGAACGATCATGTCGATATCGCTGGATTGACGGAGTGTGGGGTCGGGATAGACGGTTCGTGCCAGCGCAGGGCCCTTTAAGAGGATGATGGGGACACCGGCCTCCTTCATGGCACGGGTGACTGCATGGATCTGCTGGCCGGCGAGCAGTGTCCTTGCCATGGCGGTCAGCGAGATGCGTTCCAGATATTCCCGGATTTCCTGCGGGGGCCGGCATTCCTCCGGCCAGGAGCGGAGGTGGCAGGCAATGAGGGGATAGATCCAGTGAGGCCGCAGCAGGGAGAGGAATGCCTGCCAGTCGTCAAGGGAACGGCGGGGAGGAATGGACGGGGTATTCCTGACCAGCGATACAAGGTAGATGAGGAGATCATCCGAAAGAGAGAGCAGGTCATTTGCCGGATCTCCCGCAAGAGGGAGATTTTTGTGGAGTGCTCTCAGGATCGCCGGCAGAGGATCCACCGGATCCGGGGTTTGCAGAAAAAACCCTGAAGAGTGTCCCTGATCGCTGACTCCATGCATCAGAATGATTCCATCGGCATTCTGTGATAAACATTGCGAAACACTGGTGTGAACAGGGAGTTGAATGATATACCCCGTGCAGATCAGGAAAACCGACAGGCAGGCCTGCAGGAAAAGAAACAGAGAAACGAGTGCGAGGGATGGGATTCGAACCCAAGAACTCCTACGAGACTAGGCCCTCAACCTAGCGCCTTTGACCTGGCTTGGCTACCCTCGCCCGTGCCATAACAAAGAGGTTGTCTATCTAATAAAAACTTGTGCAAGCGATTCCCCGGTCTTTTAAAGAGAGAACGGCGGACATCCGGCACCGGGCAGGTGCCGGAACCGTTCGCCCGTTTGCGGACACGGGATAATTCGTATGAAAATATGAATGTCTCCGGAACAGCATCGCTGTATATTTATATGCGCCGTTCCCAGTGGTGAGTATGTGGTCTGACATCATCCACGAGTTTGCAGACTCCCCGTCCCAAAGCCGCGTCGTACGATTCCTCCTCGAGAACGGGTTCGGGATTACGGAAGACGGCCGGATCAGTTGCAACGGGATCGAGATGCCTGCAACTGCGGTCGCAAAGGTGATCGGGTCCGACCGGCGGGTTGTTGATTCCACCGCGCACCGCATCCTCGAACGGCCGATGCTCCGCGAGATCTTTCTCAACATGCGGGCCACTCCGGACCTTTCCCGGGTGGCCGAGACGCTCGGGTATACCGTCATCACCGTCCTGCCCAAGAACGCAAGCGAGCGGGGGATCGTCGGCGCCGCGGTCCGCATCCTTTCCGATCACAACCTCTCGATCCGGCAGATCTTCGTCACCGACCCCCAGTTTTCCGAGGAGCCAAAACTCGTGATCATCATCGAGGATACCCTGCCGGCCGGCACGATCGAGGCGATCCGTGCGCTGCCCCAGGTAAAACAGGTCATCATCTGAATCCGATAGGTTCATCAGAACCTGAAGGTCGGCTTCGCCTTCCTTCATATCGTCGAGGTCTCCGACCTCTCCGAACCTTGAGGAAGAGAAGATTTCTGTTAAGAAATCTTCGAACAGTGAAGTTGAGAAGATCCAACGGACCGGCCTTTTTATTTTTTTGAAACGCAGAGTGCTTCCACTTCCTGCGAGAGCCGCAGCATCCGGTCGCGGGCCTTTTGTGGCAGGTGGGCGGCGGAAGCGAGGCTCTCTTCAATGGTCACGCGGGTACTGCCGGCAATGAGGTTGTCGGCATGCGTCACGATCTTCTCTTCAATCGTTTTTGGCATGCAGTCCCGGGCATCAAGACCGAGTTCTACGCATTCCCCGGCCGTGAGCCCGGCACCCGTATGACACTCCACGATACGGGCGACACGTTCCGGAAAACCCATTGAACGGAGCAGGTCTGCCCCGGCCTGCGCATGGCGGATGGAATGGTCGATGCCCCGGCCGATATCATGGAGCATGGCGCCGGTCTCGACAAGAGAATAGTCTGCATCCGGGCAGCGGGCCGCATACTCGCAGGCGCAGTCCCGGACGGCTTTGCAATGGGCGATAACTTTCCTGCTGCAACCGGCATCCCGCAGCAGGTCTTCGGGCGGTCGTGAAGTCTGATCAGGCATGACCCAGCGACTTCTTGATCGAGTCGATGCGTTCTTTTAAGGATTTTAAGAGGACTTCGTTGTCGAAATGCCCCATCGACTGCTCGCAGTCCGGGCACTTGAAATCGATATTCATGGCCTGCGGGAAAGTGAAGATAAGGTGGCAGTCCTTGCAGATGTAGAAGTCGTTCTCCTCCTCGTACCGTTCCCGGCGGGAGAGCTTATCGAGCACGAGTTCCATGTCCTCGCGGATCGCATCGTAGATGTGGTCGGTCCTGAGCTGCCAGAGGTAGGTGAGCCAGCCGGTCTCGTTGTTTTTTATCCGGTGATACTCAGCGAGTCGTTTCTCGTAGAGCGTGTAGAGGGTGTGCCGCACGGAGTTTAAGTTGATGCCCGTACTTGCGGCCAGGTCTTCATCGCTGTGTTCCCCGTCGGTAGGAAACCGTTCGAGCAGGTTGAGGCCTTCCTCGCCGACCAGGCGGAACAGGTACGAGCGTATTGCCGGATCATTCAGCGTTTCTTCGGTTGAATCCATCAGCGCATATATTGTCGGACGGTAGTAATATGCTTATCCAGCAGGGCAAGGGCCGCTTCCCGCGTCTGCCCGCACCCGTACACGCTGACCAGCGCCTGTCCCTCTTCAAAAAATGTCCCCGGCCAGGGAATGTCAGCACAATAATTCTTCAGCGGGCTCAAGTCCGTATCAAGAGTCATGTCACGGTCCGCGAACAGGATGCTCCGTGCGGCAACCTGGTGCGGCCGGGCAAGCGGCGCCGGGAGCACCCCCCGGCATGCACCGACATGGAGATCGAACAGGTTGCACCCGGATGCCATCTCCACGGTATCGACTGTTCCCTGGAACCGTGGGTTCACTTCGATCGCCCACACAGCGTCATCGCCAACGACAAAATCAATACCGATCGTGCCCCGGCAGCCGCTCGCCGCTGCCACCTGCTCGGCATACGCGATCATCCGCGCCTGCTGCGGGTGCTCAAAGGGCGTGACCGACCCGCAGAACCCGAACGCAGACTCGCCGCTGCCGCGGAGGTACTGTTCGTTCACTGCAATGGCCCGTGCCCGCGTGCCGTCCGTGACACAGCAGACACTTGCAGGGACTCCGAAAGCGAGTTCCTGCCGGATGAACGGGACATCCGGGTACAGCATCTCCCACGCGCTCATCCCGTGTTCATCGCGGATAACGGCATTCCGCCACCCTCCGGCGCCGCGCCGGGGTTTTACCATTGCGGGAAATTCGCCGGGACCGCGGAGGCCCGGCACGGGCACATTGCAGGATTCAAAAAAATGCTGGGTATCGAGTTTGTCGAGAAAGCGCTGGATCCGGTCCCGCGGGGTGCCGCAGAGTAGGAGTGTTGTTGGCAGGTCTTCCGCACCGGACGTGGGGACGAACAGGTCAAAGGAATGGCGGCGCGAAATCCGGTCGATCGCATCCGGGAGGTCTTCGAGTTCATCGAACTTTTCCCGGTCTTTCGTGTACCAGGCAAGGTCCTGGTCGCAGAAATGGTCTACCGCACAGACCTCGTACCCCGCGTTACAGGCCGACTGAGCGACATGGCGTGTGGCAAAGCCGGCGACAAGCACCCGCCCTTTCACAACTCCTCCGTCTGCTTTCCTGCCTTTGAGGGGATAATGCGGATCTGCGCCCCGGGGAACTCATTCTTCAGCTCGTGGCCGGAGAAGAGGTGGTCGAGGAAGAGGGCGAGGCTGGAAATTTCCGAGTGGGGCTGGCCGGTAACGGCCACGTTGTAATCGGCAAGTCCGTAAATCTCGCCCGGTACCTTTTCCGCACCGACAATAACGAGGATCTTCTTCTGCGGCCGGATCTCGCCGATGATGTCCGGCAGGTTCAGCCCGTACATTGTAAGGTGGACAACAACGCCCCCGGCCGCCTTCCATTCCTTGATGCAGGAGCGCCACTTCATATCGTGCTCGCAGAAGAACTCCCCGCCCCAGCGTTCCGTGACATCCGCTATGCTCTGCACAACGCCCTTGTCGGACGCCGTGAGGTACATGCCCTTTGCACCCAGCGCCCGGGCGGTGAGGCCCACGTGGGTCGTGACCCGCTGGTCGCGCTCCGGCCGGTGACCGATCCGCAGGATGACAACTTCTTTTTCCGTCATGTTATTTCCTCTTCGCTTTGATGACCCCGTTCTCGATCACAAACGGGAGGTCTTTTTCATATTTACACTGGTTCCGGAGGAGTGCCTCGCCAAAATTCAGCATCCGGACATTCCCGCCGGAATACTCGATGAGACAATACCGTTCAAGACGCATAAGCGAGTCTTCAATAACGGAAGGGTCAAGGCCGCTCTGTTCAGCCAGTGCCGCTGCCGTTGTCGATGCCCCGGGAGGAATAAGGTGATACACCCGCCAGTCCGCATCCTCTTGTTTCACCTGTATGCATTCCATGTAAAGCCGAATAAGGATTTTGTCCGGCCGTATGCGAGCGGGTTTTTCTCGTTGCGCGTTGACATGATCCGGGATGGAGTCTACACAACCGCGCCCGACATTTCCGGAACTGGTGGCACTGGTTGATGCGATCCTTGATGACTGCGATGACAACGTACCCTGCATTGCAAAAAAGCTTGACGCGCTCGATGCAGATACCCGGAACGAACTCCTTGTCTCGGACCTGCTGAACGCGTGGCAGATCTTTTATTTCATGTTCCGCACGGATCCGGATCTCCTCACCCGGGAGCGGATGGAGCTGGAACCGGCATCCTCGCTCGCGAATGGGTTGATGATCGAGGAGACCGACCTGCTGGAGATGTACTTCGCGATCCGCGGGGCCGTCCCGGTCATCGTGGTCCATGACGGGGACAAGACCGTTGCAACGTTCACGGGAAAATCCGCGTATGCACAGGGGCGTGAGGTCCTGCTGAAGCCGGAATACCTGTAAGCGGAGCACGTATTTTTTTTCAGCAGATCCTGAATTCAGTTATTATTGCCGGTCCCCGGCGCTGATCAGCTGCTCATCGACAATCGCTTTTACTAATGGCGGCAGAGCTCCCCACCGGACTGTTTCGTTGCCCATCACGGCAAAGATCCCGTCAACCTCTGCCGGGTCCACGCGGTCGAACACGCTCCGGTCATCCGGCCGGATCTGGTTGCATACGGACGTTGCCCACGCATCAGCGAGCGCGACATCGTGCGAGAAAATTGTTACGGCATCTGCAATGCCAAACGAGATCGAAGGGCCGACTGTTGCCGATGACGTGCAGATGCCAAGCACCCGGTCCTGCGGCGGCACGACAAACGCGATCCGGTTGGAGAGTGCCGCCTCACCGGCATGGACCCCGACCCGGACCGGGCGGTCCGCGATGAGAGCGATGTCGCCGCCATTGTCGATCACACCAAACAATGCGCCGGCTTCCTGCATTGCCTCGACACCGGCCCACGCGATCGTACCGGCCACCGCGGCCATCGGGCCGACCCCGGCCTTTCGCGTTGCATCCACCATGCGGACGATCACCGGGTCATCGGAATCCGGGACATACGGATCGAACGTGGTGGCAAAAAAAGGGTCGCGGGCGATATACGCTTCAAGTTCCTGACGGGCTGCGAGTATACCGGCCTTTGCGGCTTCGACATGCCCCGGGTCGTCCGCGAGGATCGTTGCGATCGTCTCGCGGAACCGGAACGGCACCCGGATCATAGCGGCAGGGAGAGCGCCCGGTGCGGGCAGGCATCGATGCACTTCCCGCAGAGGATGCATTTCTCTTCCGCAAGTACCAGTTTCCATTCCGGATCGAAGGAAAAGACCTCGCGGGGGCAGACGCTGATGCATGCCCCGCAGTCCACGCACTCGCTCTCGTTGAGGTTGACACCGTGCTCAAGGATCCGTACCTCCGCCCCGAGACCGACCATCGAGTCCCGGACGAGCCGGCACTGGTTGTCGGGGACATCGATGAGCGCCTCGCCTTCGGACGAGTCGATGTTTGCCCGTTCCACGTTGATCAGGACGCCCGTGTCCCGGACCACCTGGGCAATGATGGGCCTGCGGCCCTTGCCGCGGGAGAAGTTGACAAGGAGTTTCATTTCAGCCACCGTCCCCCGAACAGTTTCCCGAGATCCATTGCAGTGAGAAGGGCAATGACATGGTGTTCCTTGTCGATGACCGGCAGGGCGCTGATATTGTTCTGCTCCAGTTTCTGGATCGCGATGTCGACTGCCTCGTCCGGCGCGGCCGTAATCACCCTGGTCTTCATGATGTCCTTCACGAGCTGGGCTTTCCCCGGGTTTGCCACCGCCTTGGACACATCGAACGTGGTGACGATACCGACCAGCACACCATGCTCGTTGACTACCGGCAGGTGGTTGGTCTCGCCCTTGAGGAGTTTCTTTGCCGCGGTCCGGATCTCTTCGGTCTCGCCGATCGTGATCACGGACCGGTCCATGATGTCGAGCACCCGGGCGCCTTTCTTGGTCTGGTGCATGGGCCGTGCCTGCCGTGCCGGCTCAATGGCCCGGGTCGGGAGCGCGAGTTGCATGCTGCCTTTCTCCAGCCAGAGCTTGAGTTCGTTTGCCACCTTCCGTGCCCTGCGGAAACTGGAGAGCGATGAGGTCTTGATCTCTTCGCCATTGATCTCGACCGAACCGCTGCGTAATTCTGCGTAGGTTGCCGACCTCACGACCGGGCGCGAGCGGCTGGGGACGCCATAGTCAAGAATGTCAACGGATATGTCCTCGTCGCGGACCGCGGTGGCGCGGACCACCTCGAGGTCGAGTACCGGCAGCGGTACGCCAAGACCGACGTACAGGGTCACCCCGTACCCGGTCATGGTCGCTGCCCGCAGGTAATCCTGCGACATCTGTTTCATGTCCCCGGTAACCATCAGCGTGCCAAAGCCTCCCGCGGGAGAGTGCTGGGTGCCTTCGCCGATCACCATGCCCGGCGCCCCGCAGAGGAAGATCGGGACCCCGCTGCCGATCAGCCGGAGTTTCGGGTCGTTCGATATCGGGTTGAGGACACCGGCTCCCGAGAACGTGATATTCCCGGAACCGGGGAGCAGCGTCCCCATGTACGTGTGGAGGAGATGGTCGGTCGTATTGGTCGCCGCATTGTAACGCTGGTAGGCATTACGCGGGTTGCACATGATCGCCTGGTTGAGGTTCTCGAGAAGGAGGTCGGTCGTGATCGTCCTCCGCGGGTAACAGTCCGTGCCGTGGGAGCTGGCCCGGAGCTCCACGGATTTCCCGGCAACGAGGTCCTCGATCACGTGCGCCCCGCCATATTCGGCCTGGAGCGTATCGGACTGCTGCGTTGCGCCGATATACGTGTCTACTGCCGCGAGACCGCCATATGCCTCGACATTGTTCAGCCAGATCCGCTCCATCCGGATGGGAGGTTCGGCATGGCCGAAGTTGAGGAACGCGCCGGACGAGCACATCGCGCCGAAGGTCCCCGTTGTCACAACGTCAACCTCCTTGAGTGCCCCCTGCTCCCCGAGTTCGGCAACAAGTGCGGGCATCTCCTCTGCGGTGACGACCCGGGCACTGCCCTCGCGGATGCGTTCATTGATCTGGCCGATAGTCTTCTGCATGCCCCAAAATATGTTTTGATGCATATTTAAACTAATTGCTATTACCTTTAGTAATAAATGATATTTAATCCCGGAGAGCGATGATCCTGTATGGATGTGAATACCTTCACTCGCGAGATGGACCGGCTGGCACCTCCCGAGCTGGCCGAGGACTTCGATGCAGGAAAGATCGGTCTCATTGTTGAAGGCGCACCGGAATTTTCCACGGTCTGCTGTGCTCTTGACGCGACACCGGCCGTTGTGAAAGAAGCAATCCGGAAAAAGGCCGGCATGCTGGTCGTCCACCACACACCGCTCTGGACCCCCCTGACCTCCGTGACCGGCAGTACCGCAGCGCTCATGCGGGACGTGCTCTCCGCCCGGATGAATGTCTGGGTCATGCACACCAACTACGACCATGCCGAAGAGGGCGTGAACGATGCGCTGGCAGAGCTCCTCTCGCTCACAGATACCGTCCCCCTTTCGCTCGGCCGGGTTGGTTCCTGCTCTCTCACCCTTGAAGAGATCTCACGACGACTCGGGTGCCCCCTGCGGGTCTGGGGGGACCTGATCCGTATGGACCGGCTCGCGGTCGTGGCCGGCAGCGGTTTTGATCCGGAGATCATGGATGAGGCAAAGGAGAAGGGCGCGGATGCATTCCTTTCCGCGGAACTGAAACATTCCATGGCACGTTCCGCTCCCCTTCCCTGCATCGAAGCAACGCACTATGCGCTTGAAGCGCCGGCGATGAAACGGCTCGCAGCCCGGCGCCGGTGGCATTACATCGATGACACCCCGGTGCTCCGCACGGTCCCATGAACGATCTCTGGCAGCACCTCGCTCTGAGGAAGAGTCTCGATGCGGAGATCCGCGGGGAGATCGAAACAACCTTTGGCACCCGGGGGAAGAAGGCACTCGCGGCGATCGATGACCACAAGGTAAAGAAATATCTCGACTTTTTTGTGGTGGAGGGAAAGACATCGCGGTACATTGTGGAAGATGAATTCTGCACCTGCAGCGATTTCATGTACCGGGGCAGGACCTGCTGGCACCTGCTGGCAGTCCGGATCGCCCGGACTACCGGTACGTACCAGGCCATTGACAGCTGGTACCAGGACCTGTTGAAAGATTCCCGCTGACAAGCCGGATTATACTAATCAGTGCGGGTAAAAAAAATCGTTTTATTGCCGGGTCCCGGATTGGGAATGAGACGTGGGGTCCTGCCAGGATTGCGATGACGTAAGCAGATAAAAAAAGGGTGCAACGGGACGCCTGCACGTTCCGGACGCGGTATTCAGGCCGATGCTTCAATATCGGTGAGCAGTTGTTTGAGGTCGATCCAGATGATCAGCTCGTTCTTCTCCTTCTCTTTCACCTTCACCATACGCTTGATGATGCCGATAATTGCACTGTCTTCCTTGTTGACCGATGCCGAGGTATAGTCCACCTGGGGGCCCTCAAATGTCGATACGGAGGTCACGTCATCGACAAGGATACCCATCTTTGACGTGGCGATCTTGTCATCGAGGACAATGATCCTCGACGCTTCGAGCGGGGCATTACTTTTTTCAGTGATCTTCAGCCGGTGTTTGAGATCAACGATCATCGTGATCTCGCCGCGGAGATCGATGATGCCCCGGACATAGGCCGGGACATTGGGTAATTTCGTAATCGTTGTATACTCCACCACTTCCTTGACATCGAACAGGTCGATGGCAAAATGTTCGTTTCCCAACACGAACTCAACGACCTGGATCGATTCCTGGCCCTGTTCTTTTTTTGACATTGCGGATTTTTTTGTCATTGCAACCGGTTCACCTGCTTTCGCACTCATGGGCAACACATCCTGCATCAGTCCACTTTGAATTTCCGATTCGCTTCCATTGCACCTGCGGCCACGTCATTGACATTATGGATCATACGGGAAATCTCGTCAATGGCCGCGGCCGACTCTTCCGTTGCGGCAGCAGCATCACCGGCTTCTTTTGCCGTGTGTTCTATGAGCGTTGCGACTTCGGAGACACTCGCCGTGATCTCCTCGGTTGTTGCTGCCTGCTCCTCGGATGCTGCGGCAACTTCAGAAGCACTGTTTGCAACCGTCTCGGCAGCTTTCTGGATCATCCTGAACGCTTCGAGTGCCTGTTGCGACTCCCCTACACCTTTTTTGACAAGTTCCTGGGTCCCTTCCATGCCATCCGCTGCCTTCTTGGTCGCAAGGTTGAGCTGGGTGATCATCTCCTCGATCTTTTCGGCACTGGACCGCGATTCCTGTGCAAGGGATTTGACTTCGGAGGCGACAACCGCAAAACCCCGGCCATGTTCCCCGGCCCGGGCCGCTTCAATGGCTGCATTGAGGGCGAGCAGGTTGGTCTGGTTGGCAATGTCGCGGATGAGGACAATGATCTTGCCGATATCGTTCATCTGTTTCCCGATGTCCGTGACAACACCATAGACCTGGCTGGTCCCCGCTGCCATCTCCGATATGTTCTTGTTCACATTTTCTGCAAGGAGCGCACCGGACTTGGCTGAATTGTTGGCATTGTTGGCCTGCGTAGAGACACTCTCCATGCTCGACGTGATCTCCTCTACCGCGGCGCTCATGTCCTGCATCGCCTTTGCCATCTGTTCGATCCCTTCGCTCGCCTTCTGCGCATTCTCCGAGACAGAACCGGCGTTCTTCGCGATCTGGTTCACGCTCTTGGAGGCGTCCTCGACACTCTGGGTTGCATTGTCAGATGTCGTTGTCAGGTTCTGCATCTGGTCGTTTACATTCTTGATGTTCTGCCTGAGGCTGACAATCAGGCCGCGGATCCCATCCCTGAGTTTTACGAGTTGATCGTGTGTCTCCTGAGTATCTGTATCGGGTTTTGCGATCTCAAGCCGGACCATCAGGTTACCGGTGGCAGCTTCTTTACAGGTCTCGATGAAATCGTCTACGCCTTTTCCCATGAATTCCTGGATTTTAATGTTCTTTGTGACATTGTTATAGGCAATATAGACGTATTCGAGGTCCCCTTTCTCATCAAACAGGGGGAAAATTGTCCTTAATACCTCGATCCTGCCGGCAGGTGTGTCGAGCGTTGACTGGCCATGCACAACCTGTCTCTTGGATATCGCGTCCTGGAATGTCTCCCCGGTATCACGGACATATTTGATTAAGCCCCGTTCCTTAAAGTCGGTGATTTTCAGGGCAAGTACCTGATCCCGGGAAATACCGGTAATCCTGCAGAACTCCCCGTTGGTCTTGACGTTCTTCATCTGCCGGTCAACAAGCAGCAATGCAAGCGGAGTCTGTTCAAAGATCGTTTCGTAGTTTTTGATATCAACCATTTTTTTCACCTGTTCATTTCTCTCTTGAGATTCTGGCATGGTTTCCTGCACGGGTCGTAGGACTCATTCTCTCCATCACCCGCATCCCGGACGGAAAAATTATGACGGGGAATAATCCCTGTCTGCAGAGGTCCGGTCTCTTCGCGGTTTCTTGTCGACCGTGGGGAGGTCGATCCTGAACGCCGAGATCTCCTTGTTCACGGCATCGACAATAGTGGTGACATTCTGGATCACCTTGGAGATCTGATCGATGGCAGCCGAGGATTCCTCGCTGGCTGCTGCGGCATTGGTGGCTTCGCTTGCCGTATCATCGACAAGTGTGCTGACCGTGGTGACACTCGCCGTCACTTCCTGGACTGATGCTGCCTGTTCCTCGGCAGAAGCGGCCACATCGCTGATGTTCTTGTTGATGTTGTTGATCGAATCGACAATCGTGGTGAAGACCTCGAGCGTCTGGGTGAGTGCCGTGCTGCCTTCGCGGACACCTTCATTCGATTTCTCGACCGTATCCACAGCAAGCTGGGTCTGTCTCTGGAGTACATCGATCATCTGCCGGATCTTCTGTGCAGAGTTCTCGGACTCCTCAGCCAGTGATTTGACCTCGGTTGCAACAACGGCAAACCCGCGCCCGGCTTCGCCGGCCCGGGCCGCTTCGATGGCGGCATTCAGGGCAAGGAGATTGGTCTGGTTTGCGAGGTTCGCAATCAGGATGACGATGTCGCCGATCTGGTCCATCTGCGACTTGATGTCAAGGATGATCTTGTTGACATCCGTGGATGACTTGGTGATCCCCGCCATACCCCGGTCGGCAAGGTTGGCAAGATCAGTTCCTTTCTGTGAGAGTTCCTCGGATTTCCGGGCCAGCTGGGCGACAAGGTCGGCCTTGTTCGCAACTTCCTGGACCGTGGATGAGAGGTCTTCCATGGCCTTCAGGACCTGCTTGATCCCTTCCCCGCTCCGTTCTGCATTGGTGCTGACAACGCCCATGTTCTGGGCGATCTGGTTTGCACCTGCCGCCACTTCTTCGACATTGGCACTTGCTGCCTGTGCACCAGCGGTCAGTTCACTGATCTGGTCATTGACCCGTCCCATTGCACGGGAGACCTGGATGCCGACATTGTTGAGGGCTTCCTTGAACTTGATGAAATCGCCCTGGACCTTGAGCTCGTCATTGAAGCGGACCGTGAAATTCTGTTTTGCATACTCGTCGGAGATGCGCATTGCCTCGTTCAGCGGATCAATGACCGCGTCCAGGGTATTGTTGACACCGTCAATGATCTTACGGAAGTCTCCCTGGTGGCTGGATGTGTCGGCACGCGTATTCAGCTGGCCGGCAATCGCGGATTTGCTGAGCTTATTGGCATCGTCGATCATCCGTTCGATGGCTTCCATCATGCTGATGAAGGCCGTGGTGAGTTGATCGTTCTCAGAACGCTTTCCGGATCTCTTGAGTTCCTGGAGGTCCCTGATATCACCGACCGCAATGTGGTTTGCAATAGCGGTCACATGCCTGACACGGTCTTCGACCGTGTTGACGGCTGTTCCCACATCGGCAAAGATGCCCTGGTAATTGCCCTTGACCGCAACGGTATAATCGTTGTTGGCCATCCTCTGGAGGACCGCGTTGCTCTCAACAAGGCCGCCAAGACCGTCGATACAGGTATTGAGGTTGTTCTTGAGCTCGTTGAAGTCCCCGTTATAGGATGCTGTGATCTTAACAGGGATCTCACCTTTGCTGATCTTGTCCACATATTCAGCGGCCATGTGGAGCGGGCCGATGACCGCGTCAAGGGTATCGTTGACACCTTCGATGATCTTGCGGAAATCTCCCTGGTGCTTCGCTGCATCGGCACGGCTGTCAAGCCGCCCTTCCACGGCTGCCTCGCTGAGCATGCGGGCATCTTTCACGAGGAGGTTGATGGCGTCAATGCACTGGTTCAGGTTATTCTTGAGCTCGTTGAAATCACCCTTATATTCAGCGGTAATCTTCGACGGGATGTCTCCCTTGCTGATCCGGTCCACGTACTCGGCGGCATTGTTCAGGGGCCCGATGACCGCGTCGAGGGTATTGTTGACACCTTCGATGATCTTACGGAAGTCTCCCTGGTGCTTCATGGCATCGGCACGGCTGTCAAGCCGCCCTTCTACGGCACCGTCGGCAAGCATATGGGCATCTTTCACAAGGAGGTTGATGGCGTCAATGCACTGGTTTAAGTTGTTCTTGAGCTCGTTGAAATCGCCTTTATAGTTGTCCGTGATCTTCTCCGGGATATCACCCTTGCTGATCCGGTCAACATATTTTGCTGCAACCTTCAGGGGCCCGGTGACTGCATCGAGGGTATCGTCAACACCCTGGATTACCTTGCGGAAATCTCCCTTGTGGCGGGAGGGATCGACCCGGGTCTCAAGCTTGCCTTCAACAGCCGCCTTACTAAGCATGCTCGTATCATGAACGAGGAGGTTGACCGCGTCAAAGCACTGGTTTAAGTTGTTCTTGATGGTGTTGAAATCACCGTTGTACTGTGCGGTGATCTTCGGGGGGATGTCGCCTTTGCTGATCCGGTCCACTGAGTCAGCAGCCATATTCAGGGGATTGATGACCGCATCCATCGTGTTATTAAGACCCTTGATCATGACTGCGTAGTCGCCCTGGAATTTCGTGGCGTCCCCGCGGACATCCAGCTTGCCTTCAACCGCGGCAGCACTCAGGGTGTTGATCTCGGTATTCAGGGTCTTGAGAGTGAACACCACCCCGCCAAATGCCTGTGCAACATCATTGATCTCATCCGTGATATCCGAGTCCTCCGACCGGGTCCCAAGGTCCTTTGCGGTGCCGGCCAGATCCCCGTCTTTGACCCGGCGGCCCAGGTTGACCAGGTTCTCCATGCGCTGGGCAATCGATTTACCAAACCGCATGGCAACAAAAGCGCCTATACCGATGCTGATCACAAGGATGAGGATAATGGCATTCCTCAGCATATCAACGGGTCCGGAAAAGTCAGCAGGATCGACACGTGCAATAACAATCCAGTCCGTTGCGGGGAAGTAGGTATAATACGCACGGGCATTCTTGCCATTCCAGGTATAATCGATTTTTGCAGCCTTGTCCGTGACTTTATCCTTGTTGGCGACCATTTCTTTCGAAAAGGGAGTGTCCGGGTTCGTACCTACCATCGATGCATCGGGATGGATCAGGATATCGCCCTTACCGTTTATGACATAGATATACCCGTTCTCGCCAATCTTTGATTCCTTGATCTCTTTCTTCAGCGGGCCATACACCTCATCTTCCGGAACACCGACAAAGAGAATCCCGATAATCTCACCTGCAGAGTTTTTTATCGGCTCATAGACGACTGCATACTTTTTCCCGACAACATCAGCAGTGCCATAATAGGTCTTGCCATTGACAATGACCTCTTTATATACAGCATCTGAAACGGATGTGCCAATGGCGCGTTTGCCATCTGCCCCGATGACATTTGTTGATACACGGAGGGCCTTGTCACCAACCTTCTGGAAGACGGTCGCCTTCGAACCCATATCCTTCTCAATGGAATCAACCACGACAAAATTATCATTGACCGTCTGGCCGCCATAGGTGATCTTTCCATCACTGATTGACGGCGTCCCATATGCGGCAAACCTGCTCCGCAGAAGGTTAAGGTCTCCATTCAGCCGGTCTTTTGACAAGTCATACGAATTGGAGGTCAGGGCCCGCATACCATTGACCTGCGTGGTCAGCCTCGAATCGAGCTGTTCATTGATCGCACTGCTTGCGGTAATATATGCAACAATACCCAGCACGAGCGTGGGTATGATAACAAGGATCAGGCAGATGATCAGGATCTTGGTCCCGATCTTCTGGCTGTTGAATTTTTTCATGTAATTGTCTAACATATACACATCCTCTCAGGAATAATCAGAATTCGATGATCACACGCCCTCTTCCACACACCATTTTTTCGTAACCGGGATCGGTTGTGTGACACTTACATTACAACACAATATGTGTATGGCCCCCGTCGTTTCGCACGACAGCACGCAGCGTCTGTTCAAATGCCTCTGCATAGTACCTGAGTTTCTCCATGGTTGCACCACAATAAATTGTACTATCACCATTTTCCCAAATTAATATTTATACGTTGCGTTCTATGATGATTATTGATGTTAATTATTGGCAACCACCATCAATGATATATATTGTGAATTGACAATAATCTGGTAGGATTTTTTGAGGAAATATGGGACAGGAACACGAGCAGGCCCGGATACGGGATCTCTTAAAGGATAATCCCAAGGGACTGACCATTGAGGAAGTTTCAAAAAAACTCTCACTCAACCGGGCAACTGCGGCAAAATATCTCAACTCAATGATGATATCCGGGCAGGCTGAGCTGCGCGAACTTGGCCGGGCGAAGATCTTCTATCTCTCCCAGCGCCTCCCGATGATCAACATGCTGAGTCTCTCATCAGAACTGATCCTGATCCTTGACCGCGACCTGTTCATCCAGGAAGTGAACGAATCCTTCCTCTCATTTTTCCACCTGACAAAAGATGAGCTGAAAGGAAAGAAGATCGGACATTCCGGCCTTGCCCCCTATTTTTCCGAAAAATACCGGGCATCTCTTGAGCAGGCACTCGAAGGAACCGGGATCTCCCATGAGGTCCATTTCGAGATTGGCGACAATGACCGGTATTTCAAGATGAAACTGATCCCCCTGGTATTTGAAAGCGGGGGCCATGCAGTAGGGATGATACTGGAAGATATCTCCGAGATGAAACAGTACCAGCTGGAACTCGAGGAGAAGATCCGGGAACGAACCGTTAAGCTGCAGACAGAAGTCGAGCAGCATAAACAGGCAGAAGATGCGCTCCGTGAGAATGACGCGGTCCTCCAGAGTATGCTTGACGCCACCCCGGTCGGGGTCGCACTCCTTGTTGATCGGGTATTTCGTAAGGTCAACAACTCCCTCTGCGACATGACGGGATATTCTGAGAAGGAACTGACCGGGAAAAATACCCGGATAATGTACATTGATGATGCCGAGTACGAGCGTATCAGGAGGGACCTGTACAAGCCGATGGATTACAAGGGTGTCCGTACACTGGAATCACGGATCCTGAAAAAAGACGGTTCGATCATTGACGTGATGATCAGCCTCAGCCCGTTCGATCCCGGAAACACCACCTCAGGTGTGACCGTAACCGTCATGGACATCACCGAGAGGAAACGAGCTGAAGATGCATTAAAGAGAGCAAGCCACCAGGTCGCGTTACTGAACAGCGTCACCCGGCACGACATCCTGAACAAGCTGACCGCCCTCCAGGGATATATCGGGTATATGAAGAAACACGAGAGCGATGAAACACTTGCCGGAATCATCAGGAAAGAAGAGACCATAGCGAACCTGATAGAAAAACTGATCATTTTCACGCGGGATTACAAGGATGTCGGTGTCCGGCCCCCGGACTGGATTGGTATTGCTGACACGATCGTGACCGTCAGGAATTCCATTGAACTGGGCCCGGTGCTCATCCAGGAAAAGACCGGCAACCTCGAGATCTATGCCGATCCTCTTATCAGAAAAGTATTCTACAACCTGGTCGACAACTCGCTGCGGCATGGCGGGCAGGTAACAGAGATCCGGGTAACCGCCCGGGAGAACGATGACCACCTGGTCCTCATGTACGAGGATAACGGTATTGGGATCCCAACCAATGAAAAAGAGCGGATCTTCGAACAGGAATACGGGAAAAATACCGGTCTTGGGCTCTTCCTCGTCCGTGAGATCCTCGCGATCACCGGTATAAAAATCTCCGAAACCGGTGAACCCGGTAAAGGTGCCCGGTTCGAGATCACCGTACCAAAAGGATCTTACCGGTCCATTGTCAGCTGATTTTCCGGCCCACAAAAAACGGCCCCGAGCAAAACCTAGATTAGCGTTTGCAGTCAAAAGTACTGACGATACGTGGTTTTCACATGCTCGAAGAGGAATACCAGCTCGATTATTTCAAGGCACAGGGGTTCGTCCGTAAGACCTGTAAGGCCTGCGGCTCGGCCTTCTGGACCCGCGACGCCTCGCGGGAGGTCTGCGGAGACGCACCCTGCGAACCCTATACATTCATCGGCAACCCGATCTTCCGGCCCCACACGCTCGACACGATGCGCGAGGCGTACCTTTCCTTTTTTGAGAAGCAGGGGCACACGCGGATCGAACGGTACCCCGTCGTTGCCCGGTGGCGCGACGACATTTACCTGACCATTGCCTCCATTGCGGACTTCCAGCCGTTCGTGACCGGGGGCATTGTGCCGCCACCGGCAAACCCGCTCACGATCTCCCAGCCCTGCATCCGGCTCAATGACCTGGACTCGGTGGGAAAATCCGGGCGGCACCTGACCACCTTCGAGATGATGGCCCACCACGCCTTCAACACCCCGTCCGAAGAGATCTACTGGAAGGACCGGACGGTCGAGCTCTGCGACCAGTTCATCGCGTCCATCGGGGGCGACATCAACCAGGTCACCTACAAGGAGAACCCATGGATCGGCGGCGGCAATGCCGGGCCGAGCGTGGAAGTGCTGATCGGCGGCCTCGAGATCGCAACGCTCGTCTTCATGAGCCTCGGGCGGCAGAAGACGCAGGAGAAGGGCTACGACCTGAAAGGCGAGATGTACTACCCGATGAAGCTCCGGATCGTGGACACCGGATATGGTCTTGAACGGCTGGTCTGGGCATCGAAAGGCTCCCCCACGATCTATGATGCGGTCTTCCCGGAGATGGTCAGCCATGTCATGGGCCTCGCGGAACTCGACCACATGCTCGGCAACAAGGACTTTGCCAAGATCCTTGCCCTCAATGCAAAGTATGCCGGCCTCATGGACATCTCGGGTACCAACCTCTTCAACTTAAGAAAGAAAGTGGCTGCGGCAATCGATATCTCCCCGGACAAACTGGACAAGATGATCACCCCGGTCGAGAAAGTCTATGCCATCGTCGACCACACCCGGTGCCTCGCCTTCATGCTCGGTGACTGCATTGTCCCCTCCAATGTCCGCGAAGGTTACCTCGCCCGCCTCGTCATCCGGCGCACCCTGCGCCTCATGAACGATCTCCGGATCAAGGAACCGCTCGCCGACCTGATCGAGCAGCAGTTCCGCATCCTGGGCAACCGGAAGTTCGAGCAGGACATCGCGGTTGTCCGCGAGATCGTGGACCGCGAGACCGAGAAGTATGCGGCCACACTCGAACGCGGCACACGGATCGTCCAGAAGGTGGCAAAAACTTACAAGGCCAAGAGCCAGCGTGTCCCCCTCTCGGAAGTCATGACCCTCTACGATTCCCATGGCATCCAGCCGGAGATGGTCAAGGAGATCGCAACAAAGGAAGGCGCGGTTGTCGACCTGCCGGACAACTTCTACTCGATCGTTGCGGACATGCACTCCGAGTCGAAGAAAGAGGTTGAGGAAGACAAGACCGCGAAGTACGTGGACCGGGTACGGGCACTGCCCCCCACAAAGAAACTCTATTACGAACAGCCCTCGGACATCGAGTTCGAGGCGGTTGTCCTCGATTTCTTTGACGAGTACGCGGTCCTCGACCAGACCCTCTTCTACCCGGAGGGCGGCGGCCAGCCGGCTGATACCGGGACCCTCGTTTCCGCGGAGAGCATGGTCCGCGTCGATGACGTGGTCAAGGTCGGCGAGGTCGTCCTCCACCACATCACCGGTGGCGTACTGCAGCGCGGCGAGCGGGCGAAGGGAATGGTTGACGAGGAACGGCGCCTCTCCCTGATGCGCCACCACACGGCCACCCACATCCTCCTCCATGCCTCAAAGGAAGTACTCGGCGCCCACATCCACCAGGCCGGTGCGCAGAAAGGTGCAGAGAGTTCCCGTGTCGATATCCGGCACTTCAAGCACATTACGCCCGATGAACTCCACCGGATCGAGATTGCCGCAAACCGGATGATCATGATGAGCCAGCCGGTCGAGATCTCCATCGAAGACCGGACCAAAGCCGAACAGAAATACGGGTTCTCGCTGTACCAGGGCGGGGTTCCCCCCGGCAGGGACATCCGTGTCGTCAAGGTGGCAGGAGACATCGAGGCCTGCGCCGGTACCCACTGCCAGAACACCGGTGAGGTCGGCATGATCAAGATCATCCGGGTCGAGCATATCCAGGACGGCATCGAGCGGATCGAGTTCGCTGCCGGGATCGCTGCAATCTATTACATGCAGCACCTGGAGCAGATCGTCACTGCCTCGGCCGACATCCTCTCTGTCCAGCCCGAGAACCTGCCGGCAACGGTCACCCGTTTCTTCACGGAATGGAAAGACCAGAAGAAAGAGGTCGAACGCATGAGCGGGAAGCTGGTGGACCTTGAAACGCGGACACTGGTAGCGGAAGTTGTTGGCGGTGTCAACATTGTCATAAAACGCATTGACCTGCCACAGAAGGAACTCTCAGCCCTCGCGAGCTCCGTTGCGGAGAAGGGCGGCGTTGCCCTCGTCGCAGGTGGCGGAGAGACCGCACGCGTGGTCCTCGCATCCGGCGACTCCCGCGTGAATGCCGGCGAGATCATCGGCCAGGTCTGCAGTCTCCTTGGGGGAAAAGGGGGCGGCAAGCCTTCGATGGCGCAGGGGGGCGGGCCGGATATCGGCCAGCTGGATCTTGCACTAAAAGTCGGACGCGAACGGATCATTGCTTCACTCCATGGCTGACAACGTCCTTGTACTGGAACCGGGCGATGAGCAGGCCCAGAAGATCGGGAAGGCGATGGGCAGTCCGACCGCAGGGGACATCCTCCAGTTGCTGGCGGATGGCCCAAAGAGCTTGACCGACATCTCGGACCGGCTCTCCCTCCCGATGAACACGGCAAAGTACCATGTCGAGAACCTGCTCGATGCCGGGATCATCTCCGTGGCGGATACGAAATACAGCGTCAAGGGCCGGGAAGTGAAACTCTATTCGCTCACCAACCAGCTCCTGATCGTTGCCCCGCGCCGGTCGGATATCCGGTCGATGCTGCTGAAGTACGCATCGCTCTTCGGGATCGTTGCCGTTGCCTCGCTTGCGATCTCATCGATCCTGCCCCTGGCAGCCACGTGGGGCAGGACAGGAGAGATCTTTGCGACGCAGGAGTCCTTATCCGTCGTGGCCCCGACCGTTCACGATGCTGCAGGAACGGGCCGCGAGGCCGGTAATGTTGTACTGAAAGCAACGTACGACGGGCTTGCTGCCGCACCGGCACCTGCCTTTGACCCCGCGATTGCATTTTTCTTTGGCGGGCTGCTCGTAATTATCATCCTGCTCTGCTACGAGGCATGGCTCTGGAAAAAGAGTTGAGTTTCCGGGTACTCGGGCTTTTTTATTTTTTGGGGTTTTAAAAATCAAAAAATTATTGGGCCCGCCGTCCTGTCAGCACCATGAGCATTCCCGCAACCGCAAGGCTTCCCATCACGGTCAGCGGTGAGAGCGGGGACTGCTCGGTGGTCGGCCAGGGTGTGGCGGTGGGGGTTGCCGTTGTGCGGGTTGTTTTAACCACTGCTTTTGTTGTGGGAATTGCCGTGGCCTGTGTCGTCGGGGCAACCACCGTGAATGACTTGGTGCCGACATATCCCTCGGAGTCGCTGAAATCAACGGTGTAATCCCCGGCACCGGTGACACTCACTTTCTGGGTAAAGACACCGGCATTATTCCTGACTTCTGCCTTGGTCTGGATCCACTGGGGGCCGAAGATCCGTCCATCCGGACCGTGGACTTCAAGCTCGATCCCCTTGTTTCCCCCATCCTTGATGTTCCCTTCAATCCGTAAGGCTTCATCAAGGTCCTGGGTGACCGGGGACGTGATCTCGATCTCTCCGGAACGGTCGATGATCGTGACAAGCAACATGGTCCGGGAATCGGAGCGGAGCCGTTCCTCATCAGTCCCGGTGTATTGCATCTCGACCTTGTACTGCCCGCCGGGGAGACCCACGGTATCCGTGATAAGGTTCATGGTCTTGTGATCCGACTGGATCGTGATGGGCTGTTTGCGGATCTGCGTTGCGGTATACGAGGACTGGTACAGGACAAGGTTGAAGGTCGTGCCCGCGGGGAAGTCGCTGTCAACCGTACATTTCAGGGGAAGGCCGGACTGTACTTCTTCAGGACAGGTGAGGTAGAGCCCGTACGCGGATACCGGCCCTACGATACACATCAGGAAAAGTGCAATGAGGATGATCTTTTTCATGTCTACAGGGTCTAATGTCCGGCATTAAAATCTTATCTGTATAGTATTGCCCCGGGAAAAAACCAAGAGCCCGGGGATCAGATCATGCCAATGAAATTTTCCAGCATCCGGAGGCCGGCAGCACCACTCTTCTCCGGGTGGAACTGGACGCCATAGGCATTGCCATGGAAGACGGCTGATGCGAACGGGCAGATGTACCCGGTCGAAGTCAGCGTGAACTCCGGGGCCGTGTCCGCATAATAGGAGTGGACGAAATAGAAGCTTTCGTCCTGCCGGATCCCGGCAAGGAGGGGGTTGTCCGGTTTCTCAAGGGAGAGCGAGTTCCATCCCATGTGCGGGATCTTGAACCCGGGGACTTTTTTGAAGTGCTTTACGTGTCCCGGGATCAGGCCGAGCCCCGGGTGCAGCCCGTGCTCCTCGCTCGTCTCCATGAGCATCTGCATCCCAAGGCAGATACCAAGCAGCGGGACACTCTTAGTCGCTGATACCACCGTCCCCTGCAGGGTACCGAGCTTGTCCATGGCCTCGCGGAACGCTCCCACACCGGGGAGAACGAGGCCGTCTGCGGCAGCGATCTCTTCCGGGCTGCAGGTGATCTGCACGCGGGCCCCCGCCTTCTCCAGTCCCCGCATGACACTCCGCAGGTTCCCGACACCGTAATCAATAATGGCTATCTGCGTCATCGCTTCCCTCTTCCTTCAGCCGCCACCGGCCTCCCGTGATCCATTCTGCGGGCAGCCCGCGGGACTGCTGCCACCCGGACAACTTTTCCGTCCATCCCTGCCAGAGGTCCGGGTAGTCCTCTGCGATCATGTGTAATAATGCCATATCACTGGACGGGCACATGAAGCAACCGATCCGGTCCAGCCGGTGCCGGTACAGGACATTGTACGGCGCCTGCTCCCGCAGGATGTACAGCCAGACATGGAGGGCAGTCCAGTTATGGATCGGGGCCGCAGAGAGCTGGGCCCGTACGTTCCGGTTCCTCCAGACCCGCTCGCTCTGCGCCCGGGCTGCCGATTCGTACCGCCTCTGGCCAATGAACGAGAGGCATTCGCCCCACCGTTCCGTGATCAGGTTTAAGACCGGCGTCAGCTTGCAGACCTTGCAGCACCAGCGGGCATTGACCGCGGGCGGTCCCTGCTTTTCGAACGTCTCCCAGAAGGTATTGATGCCGTTCGTGCGGAGCACTTCAAGGCCGTACTTTTCCGAGACTTCCTTCACATTCGCGTACGTCTCCGGGAACTCGAGGCCGGTATCGGCAAAGAGAAGCGGGACCCTGCCCACTGCTTTCATCACCACGAGCAGGGTGGCGAGGCTGTCCTTGCCACCGGAGTACGAGACATTGGCAACAAGACCGGGGTTCCGTTCCGTAACCGCTTTTATGAACGCGACGGCTTCTGCTTCCGTATTCTCAAGCACGCGGGCATTTGCCAAGACCGCATCGTCCCATGTGGCTGCGCCGGGCACGATCTGCGATCCGATATTGCGCCGGGTCCGGACCACGGAGCCTTTCCCCATTGTCCGTGCCGTGGCAGCGTCGACCTTTGCCCGGCCGACACCAATGCAGGTGCCGTCCCGGGCCAGGATGAAAACCTCATCGCCGGCCCGGACCGAGTCCTCAATGGAGACGAGGCCGGGTGCGAGCACGCTCATGCCCTGGTCGCGGATGAACGGGACTGCATCGTCGCTCACAACCACGACCCGTTTTGTGGGGGTGAAGAGCCGGCACGCCTCGGGCCGGGGCACCGGTTCCCACCGGCGCTCGTCCGGGAAATACCGGATGATGCCGGCAACTCCACCGCCAGCGATCACTTCTTCCATCCGGTCCTTGTCGGGCACCTTGTTCAGGAGCGCAATATGCCCTTCCGGTATGAGGGGGGCGCCGAAATGTTCCGTATAGATCCGGTTGATCAGCGCAATGTCATCGGGAAATGCCGGGCGTGCATCTCCCGGGGGCGTGACCGGGACTTCCCGGGTCTCGGCACCGCAGGCACAGCGTTTTGAGAGTACCGGAGTATGGCAGGCATCGCACCAGCGGAGCAGGATCTTGCCAAGATAGGAGGGGTGCATCTCTCTACCCATACGTGCTCCGGAAATAAAAAATGAGCCGGCGCCCCGGACAATAATCGCTTCACACGCCGGGAAGGGCGTGTCCGTTGGGGGGATTATTGATAAATACCCATCCTTCACACAGGTATGGTAGACATGATCGATACCTGGCTCTTTGCCGCATTCTGCCTTGCGCTCCTCACGGTGGGGGCGCTCATCCGCGTGTTCCGCTCAGCGAAACGGGATGACCGGTACCTCGCCGCAATGGTCGCAGTCATGACCGGCGCGGCAGTGGGACTTACCGTAAGTATCGGCATGGGGACCATCCTCATCCTTGACATCACCATCATCCTTGCACTGCTCTGCTTTGCCGGTATCATTGCAAAGGCGAAGTTCACCGGGGGTGCCGGAGCATGAGCTCGCTTGTTGCCGATATCATCATCTGGGCCCTCCTTGCCGGAGGGGTCGGGTTCGTGGCACTCGGCTTTGTGGGACTCCTGATCTTCCCGGATATAAAGAGCCGGCAGTTCACGGCATCGCGGGCCACGCTGATCGGGATCAGCCTTGTCACAATATCAGCAGTCCTGTACGGGATCAATGGTTTTCTTGGAGGCGGGGGAGATAGTTATGCGATCCTCGTCATCCACACGGTCTTCCTCTTTGCCATTCTTGCAATTGGCAGCATTGTGATCACTCGGATCATCCCGGTCCTGCTCCCGGTTCCGGGTGCTGCCACGGAAACAAAAGATCAGGCGATCACGCAGGAATAACCGGATACTTTTTTAATATTTTTTCCTGCCACGATGTGTGCAGGTGACAGATAAAAAAAAGATTTTTATATTTTTTTGTCTGCAGGGCCAGGTGCCGGCAGAAGATTATTCGGGCTCCACCGGCTCGGGGATCGGCTCCATGAAACAGAGCACTGCGGCGATCCCGAGGATGATCACGGCCGGCATGTAGAGGAAGAGCAGGTTTAAGGATCCTGCAAGCGGGACGGAGAGTGTGATGAATACGGCGGCAAAGATGAGCATCCACCCGGCAAACCGCGTCTCCTTGTTTGCAATGGCCGCTCCCATCAGGGCGAGACTGGAGAACAATGCGGTCTGGACCCCGGAGAGAGTCTGCTCATTGCTGACTGCGGAAAGGATGACGAAGACCGCGGTCAGGATTCCGAGGACTCCGCCGATCAGTCCCAGAATGAACTGCTTTTTCATAGGTTTACGATGGTTGCAGGGACGAATAAAGGTTGCCGTCCCGGGATCGGGCGGGGGTATTGTTTTTTTGCGGCACACGGTATTCCGGCACCCCGCAAAATGCGCGTTCCTCCCCGGAGAATCGGGCCTTAATCAGGAATCTTAATCGTTCATATGCACGTGAATTTAGAAACCGGGCATTTTACAAAGGATTGCGCATTTCGTGATGTATTGCTTTGATAATCAGTTTTTAGGAAAATAGTGCCAATTTGCATTGAACAAAGTGATGGTTTATAGCGATTCTATGCCTCAAAACGCCTTTGCGACCAAAATATTTATTAATAGACAAATCCAGAGACAATGTAACCCTTTCCGGTAGGAGGTGGATACCACATGGCAGCAGCAAAGAAGGCGGCAGCTAAGAAGCCGGCAAAGAAAGTAGCAGCAAAGGCCCCCGCGAAGAAGGCGGCACCCAAGAAGAAATAACCTTTGCAGAATTACTCGACACTTTTTTTTGAAAAAATATTATTCTGGTTTTCTAAAACGAATACTCGTCTATTCAATTCGTTTTCATGCCGGAATACATGAAGACAAACGTATTCACCGGCTGTACATCACATCAGTCCTTCTCTCTTCTCTCCAGGGCATCCAGCCGCTGATCGATGCGGGCGATATCCGCTTTCATTGCCGCAACGGATTCGCTGATCCTTCCGGATTCCGCAGGAGATACCCGGGTACCATTTGCGATTTTTTCAACCTGCACCTCCACCCATTTTTTACCATTTGCGATAATCAGAAAAATAATCGCGACAACCACAACCATCCATACCAGTAAAAGCTGCATGGTCACAATCCCGAAAAATGCAAGGAGCATCCCGAGGATTGTAATAATAATGAGACGTTTTTGTTCCATGATTAACCACTTCTCCGTTTTATCTCTTTTCTACCTGTGAAGACCAGGCCGGCTGCAATGATGGCGATAAAGATACTAAACATCTGAACGATACGCCCGGCAGGCACGGCATTCGTGACCGGGTAAGAGGGAGATACTCCATCCGGATGACCGCCACCGATTGTGGCGGGACAAATGCCGACAGGTTCCCACGGTCCGGGATGATTGATGCAGTCATGGACTGGTTCCGTAATGCAGATTTTTCTGCATCTGAAAAGCGGGAAAAATAGTCCGGGCAGACTGTTTCCAGGTAGGTTCCAACCGATATCTCGTTGCCAGCCAGCGAATTCGAGACGGCGATCATGGATTCACTCATGGTACACTGCCCGGTATAATTCCCCGGGGATAGAGGTCGCTGGCCTTCCGGTACCTCCCGGTACCCGGCAATGGCGATGGCAGCGCTGCGTTCACCAAATTGCATGCCTTCATCCGGGTTGCTGAGGTTCGGCACCCGTACTTTCAGTTTGGAATATCCTTCCCGGATATCCTCCGGCCGGGATTCAAGGTACCCCGGATTCGTAATATCCAGGTATTCTTCTGCCGTCACTTCCTGCCCGGCATGCTGCTGTATCCACGAGGTAACGTTTGAAGCGTGATCTCTCTCAGCCTTCTGGACAGCCAGTACAGAGATCGCGGCGACAAGAATTATCACGGCAGCCAGTATCAGGATTTTTTTATTCACGTTCATGGATCTTCCTCGCATTTTTACAGATATTCAGGTAATTTCCCCATTTACTCACCCGGGATACTCCTTGAATGCGAAAAGGACCCGTTCATCTGCATCGAGCCTGGCAAGGTTCTTCTCCTGCTCCTCTTTATCAGGTTCCATCCGTGAGGTATACTCAATATACACCCGTTTCATCGGCGTCAGGTTCATCCCGCTTGCGGAAAGCCTCAGGGTATTTGCCTCAACTGGATTAGCAACTACGAGCGGAATCCTTACCCTCCCGTTTGTCTGTTTCACTTCCCGCACAAAGTCCCAGTTGTTCTCTATTTCGTAGTTGTATACTCCGCCGACTTCCCGGAGGAGAGAGAAGGTACGGTTGTAATCTGCATCCGGGATGTCCAGGCAATACCCGTGACTTCCAGATGATTCATAGGCAGGATAAATTTTCAACCGGTAACCAGAGGAAACATAATCGTGAACGATTTTATCGATCTCCGCATCGCTCATCGCGGCATCTACATAGAATGCCGAGAACCAGTCCGCCCGTTCATGCCATGCCAGTGTAGACGGCGCAAGAGTGGGCCGGGGACCCGGTGCCGGGTACACCGGATCGAAGAGTTCCGGAAAAATGGTTGTCTCAGTCTGGAAAATGTATGTCCCGAGCGTGATGACCTCCGGGCGGGTTAGCGGCCGCTCCCGGGATATACCGGACCGTTCTGCAAACCCGGTCAGGTTCTTCACCTTTTTATCTTCGTTCTCCCATCGTTCGCAGTTGTCGGCAAAATCTTCGGGTGTTACTTCAGAGAAGATAGAGGGATACGCATCCGTTTCGTTCCCCGGGATTACAGTTCCGGATGAGACTGACAGGGTGTAAGTATCAACCAGGATCCGGTGGACCTCCCGGGTTACGGGATCATCGGCCTCCAGTATGATCGTAACATTATGGCAGCAGTTGTCCCTGAGTGAATACACCGGGCGCACGGAACGTACGGTATCGCCGGGATAGTCATGAGCCGCCGTCTCCCGGGCAACCCGTGTCGCGTTCGCGAGATCATATTCTGAATGGGCGGTTTCCAGCCCGAACCGGTGCGTGTACAGTCCTTTATTGGCAGTAACAATGATATCGTTGACCGGGACCTCGTCACGTTCGACACCGAAGACGTAATAGAGTTCCCTCCCTTCGAAGTCCTCGATCACGAACGGGTCTTTCGTGCTCATGCGGGTATTCCGCCATGAACGATCTGCATAACGGTCAGGCCGGTCGGTCACAATGTGCCAGAGTTTCACGAGCGCATGGTCACGGGAGGTCCCGGCCGGTACCACATTCTCGCTGATCAACCCCTCCGTTACCGGGCGCACCTCGCGTTCATCCGAAGACCCCGGCGCTCCAGTTTCGGTGTCCGAAGACTCTGCCGTATAGTACTCCTTCAGGATACCCGCACTCTGCTCTGAAAGCGGGGCATGGGGATCGATCCCCCGGGCCAGTGCATAGTTTAAGATCCGACTTGAGTTTGAGTACTGCACCTGCCACTGCACGCGGCGGTCTGCATAGTCAGTCTCCGGGATCCAGTCGAGGACCGATTGTGCAACAACATGGCCTTCATAACCGGGAGGAGCCGGGAAGGGAATGATCTGATGGGTATAATCATCGATCACGATCGTCTCCTCGCTGCCGGAGGACTTGTTCAGGATCGTAAACATCGTGCCGGTACGGGGATCGCTGTAGAAAACCGTCTTTTTTGCATGGACCGGCCAGCCCGGGTACTGTGCTCCAACAACCCGTTCCGCTTCGGTCACGAGAAGGGAGCCGTTCCGTGGCGGGGGAGACTCAAAGATCCGGAACACGCCATGCCCCAGACGTTTGTCTGCCACGGTCCAGAAGTATCCGGGAACAGTACCGTTGTTCCGCAAGTAAAATTCGTAATATAATGGTGCGCCATTGACATCGTAGATGACAGCGGGCAGGGGATCGAGTGCAGCCGTAGTCCAGTTCGGGTTCGCAGCGTACGGGCCCTCGATCGCAAAGCCCCAGAAGACGGAGAGGGTCTGGTTGAATGCCGTCATGACCGGAACTGTATCGGGACCTGCCCCGACGGGAAATTCTTCCGGAAGGGATTGGGATAACGAGAGGTTACGGGACCCCGCACTATCCGTACACCCCGCCCCGATCACCAGCAGCAAAGCGATCAGGACAAAAGAATATTTTTTCATGTATCTTCCTTCCTCATTCAGCTACCGCACCCGGTGCTCTCGCGGGAGAGCCACCAGCTCGAACCTGCCGAGGTCCCATCGTGGACCTGCACGTAAGGCCCGGTGGCGATAAGGTGCGATTGTATCATCCGTTCCGACCCGCGTGCCAGCCTGACCGTATGATTCAGTCTCCCTATGCTGCCGTCTTCGTTGGTGATCGTGGTCTGCTGCGAACAGAGGGTCCAGGATGGATCGAGTGAATGTGCCGGGCTCGCGACAACGCGTTCGACCCGCTGCCCGTACAGTACATAAAATGTTCCTGTTGTCGAGAGTGCGGCAAACGGGGTACCATCGGGCGAGAGATAGATCGCAGCCTGGGTCTTTTTTACAATATACAAGGGAGCAGTCCCGTTTTCCGGTGAGGGGAGTGCCAGAAAGACCCGCTTAATGGTGATGTCATAATCCGACGTGAAGTTATAGACGCCCTTCTGCAGGGCATGCCCGGTGGCGTTGGGCCCCATGCGCCGGTCCCCCACCGGTTCGGGCACCAGGGTACGGGTATGGATCTCTCCACCGGTCTCGAGTATTTCAGTCATACTCGTACCCTGATCGATGAGAAGGAGCCGTGAGCCCGGAAACTCGTACAGCCCGATAATGGAATCTTCGGTGCCGGTGACGTTTGCCCGGGCCATGAGACCATCGATGGCCTCCTTGCGAAGGGGATAGTCCAGGATATGCGGCAGGTCCGGCGCCGGCCCCGGTTCACGTACCCCGAATTCATACAGGAAGCTCGTGGCAAACGCGGGTGTGATCGCACTGGTTATGTTCACCGGGAGGGTATCCGGGCCGCTGGTGCCGACAGGGATGCCGGACCAGGTGCCGGCCGGGATAAAATACATATTCGCGACCATATGTGCCGGGTTCAGGACGAGAGTACCAAGCCCTGCAATAAAGATGATACAGATAACAGCGATCAGGATCCAGTTTCGTTTTTTATTATCCGGAGAATTCATGAGATCCCTCTCATTTTTCCCGTACTGCAGCAACCGGCAGACAAACCAGAAGACAGAAACCGCATCGCTCATCCCCTCGTGGCATTAATCAGCAGAGGAAAAGGGTCGAGATCAGTTCCCGGTTTAAACCCGTAAAAAATCCAGACCGGGATAACGGTATCCGGTGGGGTCTCCGGTCCCGGGGCGTACGGGAACCTTGTGTCGAATGCCCTGACATAATACCCGGACTGCACCCGGGTTATGTGGTAACCGTCAAGACTGCTTTGGATAGGTCTGAGCAGGTCACGGGCCCTGAGTTTTTCCATCGCCTCTTCTGCAGAAATGACCGGAACTTCTCCGGCAGGGGCAAGGGTGCTCCAGTCTTTTGAGATATCCAATAGTTCCCCGCCTTCCCCAAGCAGGACCGAAAGCCCGGAATTCATCACCGGGGAACCGTTGACGTACTGGCGGTATATCACCTGCGTGTACTGCGGGTACTGCTCCTCAACGGTTTCGGTCATGAGGTTGTATTTTTTCATGAAGACCTGTTCTGTCCGTTCAAGGACCGCATCGGCCGGCAGACCGCCGTACGCAACAAGGGCTTTCTCTGCAAGCCCGGGTGCTTCCCCAACTGCCGGGATCTCTTTTTTTACCGTTAAGGCCGTGCCGGTGCCGGCAGAGTACTGCTCAACGGATACGACACGGTAGAGCGGGACGGTTACCGGGGATGCAGGCAGCAGGACGTCTAGGGTGATCGTGCGGTCGTATGCCGCGAGGTCCGTGGAAGGGCCGGTATTCACCGGAGGAGACATAGGCACTGCCGGGTGTCCCGGGATCCCGAGCATGCTGATGGTAAAGACCATGCACCCGGCAAGGAATACTGCGATGACGAGCCCGCTGCCAATGGCGATAAGTTCACGGGCATTCATGGGAGGCAACGAGACGCTGGCAGGGTACCGGGCCCTGTGACCGTCACACCGGGATGAGCGGAGATTTTCCGGCATTCACCGGACTCATGCCGGGGTGCCCATGCGGGAATACCGGAAAAGAAGATCGCATCGCCGGGTATCGCGGCGTTTATTTTATAATTCATGTAACAACCAAATCCCTGGATCAAAAACCGGTGGAATTTTATTATATATATAATTTCTAGACATTTACTCGACCGATGAATCAGGAAAACTGGAAAATTACGGGAGAGGTGACCTGACCGGTCCCGTACACGTCCCTGCATCACTTCGATATGCTCCGGGCCATGACTTTCTGCCAGACCGGGCTGGTGAGGTTCGGGTAGTCCCCCCCGGCTGCCGAATAGATCCCGCCGGACTCCTGCCAGCCATGTACTTCCCCGGTGTGGAACCAGGAGTACCCGTCGGAACAATGATTATCCTTGGTGCGCCAGCTCTCCTTCCAGCTGTTTTCAACAATAACGTGGGAAGCGATATTCACGACTGCTGATGGCGATGATGAGTAATCGATGTAGATCATCAGGTGCTGGGGGACTACATCAACCTCATGATACTTCGTGAGATCAGGGTCCTTGCTGGCGATCATCTCTGTTGATTCCGGTGAAAACTTTACTTTCTGCAGGAAGAGGGACTGGTTGCCGATAGGATAGACGGTCTCCTGGAATTCAAGCGGGGAATCCAGGGGGGTGCGTTCCTCGTGGATGAACAGGAACTCGGTCCCGTGCGTCTCGTTCGGGTATAACCGGTCGGCGGTCAGTTTCAGGTACAGCGGTTGTGAACCATTGACTGGAATTGTCCAGTCGGGGTCCATGCCGGGAGGGGATCGGACGAACGCGACCGAGATGTTCTCCCGCGCAAAAAATTCCTCGGTTAAGTAAAATGATCCGGCAACGGGCGAACCATTCTTTATCGGCAGCGGGAGATAGAGGGTCACGTTGGTGAGCGGTTCCGTTGAGTGGATCATCATCTGGTAGTGCTCGCTGGAGGAAAACTCGTGGGGGTCGGGATCAAAAATGAACCCGTTACTGAGCATGAAGTGTGCCAGCATGAAGAGTATGATACAGAGCAGGAGCAGGACCGCCGGGTGCCGGATATTCAGGTTCATTCCCTGATCGTCAGATGCAGGAGTAAATAAAAATGGTGAAATGATCCTGGCAAAATAGATCCGGTACCGGAATACTATCCGGATGAACGGATTCGGACCGCTATCTTTTTTGCACCGGCCCATGCATGAATCCGTATGGCAGCAACAACCTACATCATAAAACAGCTCGGTATCGAAAGTGTCGGGAAATTTTTTGCAGTCTTCGGACTGGTCTGGGGATTTTTTGTGGGACTCGTCTTCGCAGCCGGGGTCACTACAATGGGGGTCGGGATGGGTGTTGCCCCTGTCGGGTTTTTCGGGGGGCTCGTTGCGCTGGGCATCACGACAATCATCGGCGGAGTTATGGGATTCATTGGCGGGGCAATCGTTGCCATCATCTACAACCTTGTGCTCGGGGCGACCGGGGGCATTGAGATGGACCTGGAAGTCAAGGCGTAACAATTTCTTTTTTAAAAATTTTCACCTGCACAGGGAGGGGTAATCTTAAAAATATTTTTTCTCCATCATCTCAGGGTCTTCTCTTGTTGATGTGCTGATGAAAATTTGTAGTAACCGAAAGCGAACCGGTATTTTCAAAGAGAGATAAAACCGCAATAATAATATTTCTGAGGCTCCCATATCACGTAGCTCATGGTCCGGTTGCATTACATTGACAATCTGCGGTGGATGACGATCCTCCTGCTCTTCCCCTTCCATGCCGCAGCCATATTCTGTGCAGAATGGTACGGCTATTATGTCTCTTCCGGTGACTCGTCCACGGCCGCACACCTGCTCCTCGTCACTACCGAGCCCTGGATCATGCCGCTGCTCTTCTGTATTGCCGGACTGAGCACGAGATACGCGTTACACAAACGTTCCCCCCATGCGTACCTGAAAGAGCGTGTCAGGAAACTCCTCATCCCGTTCCTTGCAGGACTGGTCCTCATCTGTCCCGTTATTGCCTACTATGCCCTGAAATTCCACACCGGCTACACCGGCAGCTTTGCCGGTGCATTCGTACATTTCTTCACCTCGGTCCAGTATAGTCCGGGCATCAACGGGATCATGGGGAATTTCAGCGTTGACCACCTCTGGTTCATCGCCTTCCTGTTCATCTTCTCCGTTGCGGCAATCGGCCTGATCCTTCTTGGACGGCAACTCCCGCACGTTCGCTTCAGTCCCGGAAACGTCCCCCTCCCGGTCATCTGTCTCCTGTTCATCCCGCTCTGGCTCCTGAACCTTGTCGGCTACCACGTGACACGCTATTCCATCCTTACGTACTTCGCGATGTTCCTGATCGGGTATTACCTGCTCGCGTGCGATCCGGTCCAGGCAAAGCTGGAAAAGTACTGGGCAGTCCTCCTTGCTGCATGGGTTGTCCTTGCCATTGGTGTGACATGGACGTACGGACTGTTCATGGGGCATGGCGAAGTCTTCTGGGGGTATTCCCCCCTCTTCGTCCTGACCGGATGGATCGCCGTTCTTGCGTTTATGGGTACGGGCCGGCACCTGCTTGACCATTCCAATGCCTTCGCAACGTACATGAATTCGGCATCGTACCCGGTGTACATTATTCACCAGCCGGTAATGGTGGCGATTGCGTACTATGTGCTGATGCTCGCAATTCCCCAGGCATTGCAGTACGCGGTCATTGTGATCGGAAGCATCCTGCTGACATTTGCCTGTTACGAGATCCTCAGGAGAATCCCGGGAGTGCGGGCGCTGTTCGGGATTATTGAGCCGGAGAAGAACGCTGCGTGAGCTGCCCAATAATTTTTTCTTTCCGGTTACCGGAAATAATTATGGATATCAGTCATCACGGTTAAGGTCCGTGAGGATGTTTTTTAACAATGTCAGGATTCACACAATCGTCGCTCGCCCGGTTCGTACTGTTCATGATCGCACTCTCGGTTGCCGGGATTATCGTTGCCGGCGTCCACTATGCGGTCGTTGACCTCCCGGCACAGGAGAAGATGAAAACAGCGATGACAGAATATACCCGGTGCACCGGTGGGTGCGTCCATACCAATGTCATGTACACTACCCCCACAGGCACAAAGAACCCGGCCGATGACACGTGCGTGCAGAAATGCCGCGACGAATATCTCCGGCCATGACACGGGAATACCTACCGGGTCTCGCACTGTCGATGATACCCGGGGCATCTTCCCGTCCCCGGTCGTCTGGTGAAGGTCCCGGGCCAAAAACGAAGGGTCTTTTCAATTGACCCATGCTGCACCCTTCACCCTCTTCACTTTTGCCTCCCGTTAGCGTACATTAGCGTTTTACAGCGCCACGTAAAACCGTCCGTTTGGCGTAAAACGCCCTTTAATACAGGATTCCGGAAAACGTGAGCAAAAGTGTACCTGAATTTGCAGTTTATGCATGAGATCAACACCAGAAACAGGCAATCCGGGGCCGTAAAGTGCCCCATTTCGCCAGGAATGGGGCATGAGAAGAACCCAAAGAGGGTTCTTCGAAGGGCCGGATTAGCATGGTTATTCCGGAGAAATCGAATATGCCAGTACCAATAGCGAATATCCGATAGAGTAGGAGGGATGCTCGGATCTCAATGATACGGGCTCCGATTATGCCGGTTTCCGTATCCAGAGGTCGTATTTCGCGAAAATGAGGTCATAATTCATCAGTTTTCGGGGTTTTTACGTCGTAGAATGAGAGGTCATATTTGGGCGCATTTGTACAATGAAAAAGAACCTGCCACAGGGTTTTGGGCATCATGCCATTGCTTTCAGCCACCAAATGACGCTATGACCTGTTTTAAGGCAAAGGGGATTTTTACGTCGTAGAAACAATGAGATTAGGTGTAGGAGCGGGAGCGGGAATAGATCGGCCGGGAAATTTTTCCGGGCGGTGCAGAAATTTTTTAAAAATATTTTAGAAATTTTTTTGTAATTTTTTATTTTTAAAAATTTGTAAGATGCGATGCCAGACGCGCAAGATTCGATATTTTACGCTACGCACTCACGGGTATGGGAATTTGCGGACAAGCCGTTGCCCAGCAAGGGGGGAAAACCCGTTCAATCCTCCGGGCCGGGCTTGCTATCCCTGCTGGCAACCTGTTCAATGATCTGCCGTTTTGGTTCTCCGCCCTCCTTCAGGGCCCTCAGGATCCGTTTTTTCCCGCTGATGTCACGGACACAGACAAGGGTGACATCTTTGCCCTGGTACCTGAACGGCATTGCGGATGTCTCGACATCGATCTCGCTCCCGTCGAGCCGGATGAACACCATTTCGCATGGTAGCGAAGGGTGCCGGTCGCGGCAGATACTCTGCGCACGTTGCCGGATGAGTTCATGATAGTCACTGCGGACCCGGTTGCGTAACGATTCCTCTGCAAGATCGTTTTTGGACAAAGCCCCGAAGAGTTGAAGGGCGGCAGGGTTCAGGTAGATGAAGTTCCATTTATCTGCGATATAGACGGCATCCGACATGGCATCGATGGTATTCCGCAACATCTCAGCGCTCTCCACCAGTGCGTTCACCATCTGTATCCTCTCGGTGATGTTCCGGGCAAAACAGAACACGAACTCCGCCTCCCCCTGAGTAACGTACACCAGTCCGATATCCATATCGAGAATCCTGCCGTTCCTGCACCGGTGCCGGGTCTGGAAGTACTGCCGCCTGTTTTTCCGCAGGCCTTCCAGGGACCGTTCCCAGAGTTCCTGAGTGAAGTCGGGATCCAGGAAAAAGATCTTCGTCCCGCAGAGTTCCTCGCGGGAGAAACCGGTTGTCATGCACACGGCATCGTTGACATAGATGATATTCGCACCGGTGTCCATCCAGAATACCTCGTCATACGCATTGTCGACCGAGGTCTTCAGCAGGTTCAGCCGGTCTTCCGCACGCTTGCGTTCCGTGATGTCGCGGACAAAACAGATCTTGTACTCTTCATCGCCTTTCCTGACATAGACCGTACCGACTTCCACATCGATCAGGGTGCCGTCCCTGCACCGGTGACGGCTCTGGAAGAACTGGGTCCGGTTCTTCCGGGCATCGGCAGTATGCTCCCCGAACAGTGCGGGAGTCATGTCCGGAACGAGATCGAAGATGGTCAGCGTACAGAGTTCTTCCCGCGAATAACCGAGTGTCCTGCAGGATGCATCATTGACGTACAGGAAATTTCCCTTCAGGTCCATCCAGAATACTTCGTCATATGCATTATCGACCGAGGTTTTCAGGAGCCGGAGCCTGTCTTCCGCGTCCCTGCGTTCGGTGATATCCCTGATAAAGAAACAGCAGGTCTCGCTGTCATCGAAGAACAGGAAATTGCCCAGGATCTCGACGGGGATTGTCCTGTTGTTCCTGTCATGTATCAATGCCTCGAAGAGGACAAAACCGTCCTGTTTCATGGATCCCCAGGTCTGCTGCCAGGGAACGGGCACGGGCGTGCCAGTAGTTGATGGCTGTAAAAAGACCAGCCTGTCACCGGGCCCCTTCCCCAGGATGCTGAGTGCGGACTTGTTGGAAGAAGTGATGGCCCCGTGCTCGTCCGTCCAGAAGATCATGTCGCTGGAGTTGTTGACGCAGAACTGGATCTTCTGCAGGCTCTTTTCAGTCTCCCTGCGCTTACGGATCTCCCCGAGCAGGTCATGGTTGATCTTTTTTAACTCGTCGGTCTTCTCCTTCACCAGCACCTCAGTGTTCTCGTGATAATACCGGAGTCTCTTCTGGATTGCCACAAGTTCCGTGATGTCGGTGCCATGCGAATGGATCTCTGTTATGACCCCATCCCGGAATATGGCCCGGTGCCTCCACCGGATCCACCGGTACTCTCCCGTAGGAGCCAGGGTGCGGTGCTCGATAACCTGTTCGGGTTTTTCAGGACTGATGGACCGGTACTGCTCCCGCGCAGCCGGCCGGTCTTCCTCCGGGACCCGTGGCCAGTACTTTGTCCCGATCAACTGCCCGCAGGGTGTCCCGGTAAAGCCCGCAAATGCGGGATTTGCAAAGAGGATCGTGCGGTCGGGAAGCGACCGTACGATAAATTCTGTCTGCGCTTCGGCCAGTGCCCGGTACCGTTCTTCGAGCAGGGCGATCGTTTCGGTTGCGGTTTCCAGAAACGTGATGTCCTTAATGAGCAGTGCGCTGCCGGTTGTGGAGTCGGGGAAGACAACCGGAATACTCCGGACTTCATAATACCCCAACATCTCCTGCTTCGGGCATGTGAGCCTGACCATGTCCGTAAACGATGAAAAACCGGCTCTTGCCAGTTCCTCAGGCACATTCTGCTGGAGAAGGGGGACGGGCAGGGACCGTACCGGCTTACCGCGGATGTCTTCCCTGGTGCAACCGGACCATGCATAAAAACCGGTATTTGCGTCAACGGCATGCAGGTTCCGGTCGATACCAAGCAGATAATCGGGACATATCTCTGCCAGCAGCTCGAACGGCGCACGTTTCGAGAGCGCAAAGACCTTTGCCTTGCCGATATGCCTGAGACCAACCTTCCCCTGGTGGAGCAGGATTCCCAGGTATTGTGCCGTTGCGTTACGGTTCAGCCCGAGTGCAGCAGCAATATTTTTTACCATCAATCCTTCGGGATGTGTGGAGAGAACCCGAACTATTGAGGCAAGGTGGTCCTGGGTATCGGGCATTCGTCACAAGACCTTGCATTTATTGGGATAAAAACGTGAATGGAATTATTTTTTAATGCAAGGCATTGATGGGATGCCATTGGGCAATTATAATATCCTCCCGGTTCTTCGGGAACTTGTGTAAAAGCGATCGGATGCCATGTTCCCCGGAACAAGGCAATCCGGTCGCTTACTCGGTACCAGCATTATCGGTTTTCCGGTTGTTTTCCGTTCAACAGCCTGCATAGTGGAACGGAACGCTGCCGTTACATCCGGTGAGGCCGGTATCAGGACGATGACTGACGTGACGGAACAGAGTGAACGGGCCTTGGAAAACGGCGCATTACCGACAAGTCTGGTGAAGGAGAAGGCTGCCGGGACCGGCAGGACCCCTGACAGGGATCCAAAAACGCCTGATGCAAAAAATACCGTGGAACATTACCAGCAGACCCTGGACCAGCTGTCAGAAGAACTGGACGCGTATTTTTTGATGAGGCGCCTGATGCCCCGGGAGTAAGGAATGAAAAACATCATCACGTGCAGTCATGGGAACGGAAAAGGGAATTTCCGGCATGCTCATCATAGGACGTCCCCGGTATTAACGGGGCGCCCCCCACCGGGGCGAACCGTGCCAGTTTTGTATGCCTGGCTGCACACGGCCAGCGTGGATGAGACAGACGAAATACTCAAAGACAGAGTGATTCATGACGTCAACAACAACGACAGATCCGGTATTCAAGAATGAGATGCGAATTTCCGACACGACAGCGAACCCGGGAGCCCTTGGCCTGCTCGCGTTCGGGATGACAACGGTAATCCTGAACCTGCATAATGCAGGGCTCTTCAGTATGGGTTCTGCAGTCTTTGCCATGGGCATATTCTATGGAGGCATTGCCCAGGTCATTGCCGGCATCATGGAATGGAAGAAGAAGAACACGTTCGGCATGACCGCGTTCATCTCGTACGGGTTCTTCTGGATCGTGCTGGTATTCATGCTGCTGATGCCGGCACTGGGGTGGACCGGTGCGCTCGACAAGATGTCGCTCATCTGTTACCTCGCGTTGTGGGGCCTGTTCTCCCTGGTGATGTTTGTCATTACATTCCGGCTTTCAAAGGCACTCCAGGTGGTCTTCGGACTGCTTGTCCTGCTCTTCTTCCTGCTGGTCATCGGAAACGCACTGGGCAGCGAGACGATCCTCCACATTGCCGGGAAAGAGGGAGTCATCTGCGGGCTCTCCGCGATGTATACCGGCCTGGGCGAGGTCATGAACGAAGTATACCGGGATAAGATCATCCCCCTTTAGGTGAAAACAATGATTGAGATACAGGAATTCGAACAGATGTTTGATGCATCCCCGCTCGCCCAGGCGATCGTGGATAAGAATTTTAAATTTGTAAAGATTAACGCCGCGTTTGTCAGGCTCTTCGGTTTTTCCATGGACAGGATACTCGCGATGAAGATCACGGACCTGAAAACCCAGGGACTGATCACCTACCGGAAAGACACGGGCAAGTCCATCCAGGACGTCCTGGCCAGCAAGACAAACGAGTTCGGGGAGTCCACGTTCGAAGGGCCGACCGGAGTCCATGTCATCCAGCGGGCATTCCTCCCCCTCCTTGACGAGAAACGGGAGGTGCGGTATATCTTCATCACCTATAATGAAATCTCGCTGGTGGTGAAGAGCCAGGAATACCTGGAGCAGGAGATCAATGAATTCATCAGGGTCTATGAAAAAATGGCCACGGGCGATCTTACCGTAAGCCATTCGGTCGAAAAGCCCGAGGACAAGGATCTCGAAGCCACGTACGAGATCCTCGCACGGCTGCGGGGATCGGTCCGGAATATCATCGCAGCGCTCAAGGTCAATATCAAGGATGTCAACCGGCAGATGGCCGACCTGACTACCATCACCAATGATGCCACGCACAGCGTGGAGGATGCATCCAAGGGTGTCGACCATATCGCGCAGAACACCTCGATCGTTTCCGATAGTACACGTAAGGTATCCGAAGGCATCGGGCAGATGACCCAGGCCATGCAGGACATGAGCGCGGCTGTCGAAGAGATCTCCTCCAGCATGGAGAGCGTCTCCACCCAGGCCCACAACGCGAACAGTTCTGCCCGGAGCGGTGCGCAGCTGGCCGAGGGGGTCAACCATAACATGTCGGAGATTACCGGCGCAACGAACAACGTGTACGGGATTGTCAAGGATATCGAGAAACAGATGAACGATATCGGCAAGATCATCGTCCTGATCCGGGACCTTGCCAGCCAGACAAACCTGCTCGCGCTCAACGCGGCCATCGAGGCGGCCCGTGCCGGCGAGCACGGCAGGGGTTTTGCCGTGGTTGCATCGGAGGTCAAGTCCCTTGCCCAGGAGTCCCGGCAGAGCGCCGAGAAGATCGAGGACATGATCAAACAGCTCAACAGCGCCACGAAGAAGGCCATGGATGCGATGGACGGGTCAAAGGTTCTGGTCCAGAAAGGATTTGAGGAGTCGCAGGCCGCGCTCGATGCATTCCGGCAGATCCAGAAGGCCGCAGAAGCGGTGGCAAACAGCGCGTCCGAAGTTGCCGCTGCAACGGAGGAACAGGCCGCGACAACGGAGGAGATTACGGCAAGCGTCCATGAAGTTTCCAGCCTGATCGACAAAACGGCAAAGGAGGCAGGGGATGCGGCTGCCGCTACCGAGGAGTCTGCCGCTGCTATCAGCGACATCGCCCGCATTGTCAGGACCGTAAACGAGTCTGCGGTGCAGGCCATGGAAGCCAACAAGAAGTTCCGGGTGGACTAAAACAGGGTGACCAGCCCATGACGGCAAGAGCATCCGAACCCGGAAAGGCTGCACGGGCGCACGATCCCGTGGAGGAGAAGGCAGAAGACATCCAGATCGTTGAATTCGTCCTTGGCAGCGAACGATTCGCCGTAGACCTCTTCAATGTCAGGGAAGTTGTGGAGTACACGACCATCACCAGGCTCCCGAATGTGCCGGCCTATGTGCGGGGGATTATCGACCTGCGGGGCGAGATCACGATGATCATCGACCTCAAGCACCGGCTGAATATCCCGGGATCCGGCGGGGTTCCCGCTGACTCTTCGCGGATCATCGTGCTGGACGACACGATCGCCCGGTCCAAGATCGGGATCCTTGTCGATGATGTCACCTCGGTCTCCACCTTTGAGGCACGCCAGGTCGATTATACATCGGCATCTGTAAACCGGGAAGAGACGGCGATCATCGGTATCATCAAGCGCATGACCCGGGTCCGGGACAAGGAGATCAATGAACTGATCATATGGATTGATATCAAGAAGCTCCTGGCCGATATCGACGCTTCCCTGTAACATCTCCCGGCAATTGCCCTGTCGGGAGATCTCTTTTTTTCCTTTTCAGCGTGAACTATCCCGTTGTCCAGGGAAATTATTACTGATTCATCGGGATGGTTGTCCAGGAACGGATGCGTGGAAAAATCCACGTTAATCCTTGCGAAAGCTTCACCGTCCCGGATCAGGAATCCCAAACATTATTTTTTCTTTTTCCCGGGTGCGGGAGGTTCGGCCAGAAAGAATCCATATGATGCGAAATCCCCGGCATCCATGTCCCGGGATTTCCCGGAAGCAATTGCCGGGAGAATGAACCGGAAGAATTCGATGGTGTACTGTTCGTAGCTGAACCCTTCCGCTGCAATCACCATTTTCCACTTGTCTTCCATGGAGAGGATTCCCATGAAGGAGATCATCAGGTACATGGAGGTGAGGAACGGGTCGAGGTTTGCCCTGATGGTCCCGTCTTCAATGCCCTCCCGGACCGCGTCCCGCAAAAACAGGCGGCAGACCCCGTACCCCTTCCCGATCTCAGCAGTGCACGGGTTCTCCTTTGAGAAACGTTCGGAGCCGTAAAAGTGGATCATCCGGAGGTAATCCGGGTATTCCTGTGCAAACCGGTAATAGGCCTGGCCCAGGAGGGCGACCTTGACAATCCCCGGTGCCTTCGTCTCCATGCATTCCATGTATTTTTCCTTCAGGATCGCGATGCCCCGGAGGACGATGGCAGCGTACAGCGCCTCCTTGCTCCCGAAATAGAGGTAGATGGTGGCCTTGTTCAACTCAACCCCGCGGGCGATCTCGTCCATCGAGACCTCTTCGTAATTCTTCGAGAAGAAGAGCCGCTCGGCTGCGTCGAGGATTTCCGTCCTCCGCTGCTCCTTCTCACGCTGCCTCCTGTCGGATATTCCCATTCTTCCCTCCGTCTGACTGCTGGTTATTCCCTTACCGCTTGTTACATGCGTTTCGGAATGAAGGTATTCCAATGTTGTGTTGTTCCCTGCCGGTTCCTCCGGATCAGAAGAAGCATTCCGGCTCCTTGCGGTCAGGGTAGAGCGTGTGGAGACGCAGCTGGGCGTCCTTCACCCGACCGGGCTTTATCGAACGGGCATGCTCCGGGCAGTACCGGATGCACGCACAGCAGGAGACACAGAGTTTTGCATCGATCTTCTTCGAATCCTCCGCATCGATCGCACCCACGGGACATTGCCCTGCACAACTCCCGCACTGCGTGCACGCGTCGCTGACTTCGATGAAATCCTCTGTCCAGAGCCGGGAGTCTCCGCGGTACGGGTACTGGCCGGGAATTGCTGCTTCCGGGACCGGTGAGCCCGGTGAAACGGACCGGAGCTGTTCCCGGATTTTCTGCCCGAACTCTTCTGCACGGCGGAGGTCGCCGGCATCGGGACGCCCCGCTGCAATCGGTGTCCCGGCATCCGAGAACGAATGCTCCCCGAGGAATGCAGCGCCCGCAACTGCCCTGCACCCACATTGCGTGACGAGATTCCGGAGTTCGAGCAGGGTGTCCTCGTAGGTCCGGTTGCCGTACAGGACAACGCAAACCGCAGGAGTGTTTTGGGCCCGGATCGCTTTCAGCCAGGGAAGTACGATGGCCGGTACTCTCCCCACGTACACCGGGACGCCGATGATGAGCAGATCGTCTTCCGATGTCTGCAGGGGCCGGACGCGTGCTGCCGGTTTTGTAATATCGATCTCTTCGATGCTGCCCGGGTTCAGGCCGCGGGCGATGGCCCGGACAACTTTCTGCGTTGTGCCGGTTGGCGAGAAGTACACGAGTTTCGCGGTATCGATTTGCATTTTTTCTTCTCCTTTTTGGAAATCACCGGATTGTTCCGGAATTTTTTTAAAATTTTTTAATTTTTCTTTGTCATTCAGGCTTGCACTCAAACGCCCGGTTACAGGATCTGTTTTCCCGGCTCGGGACCCGGTTTGACAATATACACACCGGTAATCTTCACGAGCACTGCGGACTTGGGCGTAAATTTCGGCCAGCTCTCTTTCATCCAGGCAATATTTTCCCGGAAGATTTCATCGTCCGTGTGGACCGTGACGGTACCCTTGATCTGGAAACCGCCTTTCTCCCCCCACCATGACAGGGCAATCTCCGGGTTTTGCTTCATGTTGGCGAGCGTCTTGTTGAAGTACTGGTCCGAGATGAGCAGTGTCCCGTCATCGCGTACCTTGAACGCTGCGATCGGTACAACATTGGGGATGCCGGTTTTCGATGCGGTTGCAAGGAAAACGATCTTTGCTGCCTGCAGCGATTCTTTGATCTCCGGTGTCAGGGTAACCATGGATCTCACGCAAGAAAGTGTACTCGCGGTTATATTATAACTATCGGTTAGTGAATAACTGTGAGTTGGGGGCCGCAGGGAACCGGGAGTATTAACATACCGGAGGGATAAGTACCGGGAATCGCGTGCAGGATGGCTGATATGCAGCAGTTGCTGAGTGTGCCGGAGGACCGGGTTGGCAGGAATCATTACCGGCACAGCTGGGACATTGTCGGGTCGTTTATCCGTGGAGAAGGACTGGACGGGATCGAGCTGGTCCTCGGGACCGGGTCCGGGACCGTACCGGTACCAAAGGGACTGGTGAAGACAGTCCACCTGCCGATATGGCCCGGGTGGACCCGGGCCTGGCAGGAGCCGCAGTCGATCCCTGCCGGCTGGGATCCCGCCCGGATCGCTGCGCATTATGGCGCAACCACACGGGAAAGTCTCATGGACCGGTTCTGCCAAAACCTTGGGAGGGCGGCGGCGTACCGGGCCGCATATGCCGTTGTCCATCCTAGCTACAACGAGCCGTGGGAGACCGGATTGCAACCCGCCCGGTACGGGTCGCGTGAAGTCCTTGCTGCCACGGCATCGTTTGCCAATGCGCTCGCCGTACGATCTCCCGGCGGCGAACCACAGGTCACGCTCGCCTTCGAGAACCTCTGGTCCCCGGGCCTCACCTTCCTTTCCCCCGGTGAGGCAGAATATTTCACAAGCCTCCTTACGTTCGATAACTGGATCTTCGTTTTGGATACCGGCCACCTGATGAATGCATTGCAGTCCCACAGCGAACGTGAGGGAATCCGCAACGTGATCCGGGTCATCGGCCAGCTCCCTGCGGTAACGCGGCAGCGGATCCGTGCCGTGCACTTTCACTGCAGTACTTCCGGGAAGTACCAGCAGGCGCAGGCCTGTCCCCTGCTGCATCCCGGCATGACGCACGGGGAAAAAGCCCGGGCCCATGCGGACCACCGTCGCCGGATCGACGAGCACCGGCCGTTCTCGGACACCGCCTGCAGGGAAATTGTCCGGATGATCCGCCCCGAATTCCTTGTCCACGAGTTCGTTACCGACACTCCCGAAAAGATGCAGGCTGCCATACAACAGCAGAAAACGCTTCTTATGAATCCCGGCAGGAAGAGTTAGTTCAGGGAGAGGATTCCGGAATAATCCTTTCAGGCACTTTTTCTCTGCAGGAAATACCGGGATCCTGTTCCCGGGGTCTGTGAGAGGAGGGAACCCTGCAGCCAGCCGTGATCTCATAAAACCCAACGAACGATCCCCGGTTCCTTAACGGTGCCGGGCGCCGGCAATACCCCGGCATCCATGTCCCGGGAAAAAGGATCACTTCACCCAGTGCAGGACATTGCGCAGGACCGACCAGCGGGGCCCGTTGACAGAGGGGATGTTCCCCAGTACCCAGTAATCGTATTTTTTGTCAAGCATGCCGTAGGTTTTCTCTGTTGTGATCCAGTAGTTGACAGCATGCCGGTAAGACTCGCTGCTGTTAAGGGGAATCGGGTACGCGTACATGATCTGGTAGGTGTCGTACGGCTGGATGATGGCCACATCGTAGAACGGGTAAAGGAGGGTGAGGGTATACCCTTCCTCGGCCGGGACAAACAGGGCATCGGCCGTTTTCTTCTCAAAGAAATCCTCCCGTGTCTCAATCGGCACGATGACCGCATCGGGGAAGAGTGCGCGGGCCATATCCGCTGCTGCGGTATTATTGAAGGCGGCGATCCTCACCCCGTGCATCTTCCGGACATCATCAAGCTGCGTGAACGCGTCTTTCCGGCCGTCAGGGACAACGAAACCGAGATGGACCGTGACAACCGGATCGGAAAATTTCATTGTCTCAAACCGCTTCTCGTTCACCATGACTGCGGCCATGACGATATCACAGTAACCGCTGTCCAGGGAGGAGGCCAGGGTACTGCCCTTGATCGGGACGAACTCAATTTGGGACACGTTCAGGAACCGGGCAAGATCGTATGCCATCTCCACATCGTACCCGACCAGTTCACCCTTCCCGTTGAAGAAGACAAACGGGACGTTGTTGCTGTTGTATCCTACGCGAAGGCTTCCCCGCTCGCGGATCTCCCGGAGCTTGTCATTTCCCGTTGTCGCAGCGGGGGGCCTGACAGGCGGTACATCCTCCGGGCGGAGGTACACGGTCGTATTGACGAACGCGTCCGGCCGGTTGCCGGCAGGGTCCGGGGGCAGGCTGATTGCCGAGATATGGTCCCCGCCCTGGTACGTGCCGGCCAGCATGCCGGCAAATCCCATGTTCAGTCCGGCGATGACCACGGCGCCTGCTGCAAGGAAGAGCACGAAGAGAACGGCGGCCCGTTTCCCGCGGAACTGCGCCCGTCCGGTAGTCAGCGCGATGGTTATGACCGAGAACGAGAAGATCGAGATGACACTCAGGGGCGCAACGAACGCCTGGCGTAGGATCCCGGAGCTGATGTACAGGTTGTAAGCATCTGCCGGAAGGCGCATCAGGTCAAGAAGCGATATGACCGAGATCTTGGACGACCCGAAGAAACTGGGGATTCCCACAACGATCAGGTTCAGCTGCTGCAGGAGATCCAGGGGGCTGTTGTACATCCAGGCCACGAACAGGATGAAGAGGAAGGGGACAAGCCCGCCCAGCAGCGGGAACGTGTAGGCAATGGGCACCAGGATCTCGCTGAACGACCGGACCTCCGGCAGCCTGGGATCCGTTCCCGGCGCATGTTCGTTTCGGGTATCCCTGTCCCGGATAATTGCATCGGGCTTCCCGGCCTGCCCCGAGAAGAGTTTCTCCACGCCCTCGGAGATCTGCGGGAGGGTGATGAACTCGGTGCCCGTGGAGAAGGCAAGGATCATGGGCCGGGATGCGGCAGTAAGGATCTCCCGGTAGGTGAACGTGGTGAGGCAGGTGACAAGGAGCGGCAGGACGACCAGGCCGAGCAGGACGGCAGCAGCGGCAAGGGTGATGAGGAAGACCTGGAGCTGCAGGAAGCCCTCGATCGTGATGGTGCCTGCCATGACAGTAGTGATGACAAAGACGCCGGGCGGGAATGTCCATGCGATGATATGCGTCATGTTCTCCAGCGCCCGCAGCAGGATCTTGAGGACACTGACGATCGGCCCGCTCCCGTTGTCCAGCATCAGGGCAAAGCCTAAGAAGAGGCAGAAGAGCACGGTGGCCGGAATAACCCCTTCGGACAATGACGAGAAGGGGTTGGACGGGATGAACTCATCGATGAGGCTGATGCCGGTCTTTGGTGCGAGATCCTGGGTGGAGAAGAACGAGGCGACCTCATGGGGGGGAAATGCGAGCTGGAAGGTGAAGTACCCGATGGTGCCGATCACCCAGATCATGAGGATGACAAGGAATGCTTTTACGGCGATCTTTTTTGCCGTATCCCTCTTCAGGCTGCCGATGCCAACGATCAGGGAGATCGCAACAGAGGGGAGAATGGTGATCTGCCAGATCTTGATGAACGCCTCGCTGAGCGGCTTCATGGCAGAACTGAGATCGCCAAAGACAAGACCGGTCAGGATGCCAAGAAGGAAACCTGCCAGTATCCAGACTGTGATGTTAAGACGGGGTAGTTTCATGATCAGGCTACTCCGGATCCGGTCGCTGCGGGATTCGTTCAGACAGGGATATTATTGCTTGGTATTATTTAACGGTTACAACATGAGGTTCTGTTGCGCTGGGGCTTGACCGGCGTTTCGCAGATCCATCCCGGCATCTGCCTTGTCATCTGCACCGGGTTCTGCACCGCGACGCTGGTTGCCGGGGCGTACCTGTTCCGGAAGGTACAGTGAGGGAGAGAGCTTCCGATAACCGCAATTTTTTTCACATTTCACCCATTGCCCGGTTCTTTTTGTTCCTCTGCTCCGACAAAACCGTATCTCCGGGCGATCAGGGGTACGCAGCAGGTCAGCCAGAACAGGACCACGGTCATGGAGAACACGGTGAGGGCATGTTCGAAGGGATCCGGAAAGTTGCAGGCCTCGCGGGTCGTTGTGATGATCCACCATACGGCAAGCGTTGAACCCGTGCCAAGAACGGCTTTATGCTGCCCGGTTCCGGCGGAGGTGCTGGCAGGGTGTTCGGGTTTCCGACGGAGGGGGTCCGGAACACCCGCCCGGCCGGTCAGCTACTGAACAGAAACATGGGATGCCCCGGCCAACCGCTATTGTAACATTGCTGCGAACAACCTCACCAATTCCCGTCGGAGAATGCCGGTTTATTCCGGAAGAATTACCGTGTTTTCCGGAATCATTACCTCATCAAAAAAGGGGGGTGAGGCAAAACGCATGCAACCGGGCCTGATACGGGCCCGGAATCCCTACCCCGTATGGAGGGGGAAAATAGGGGCGTTACGACAGTGGAGTAACTCCCCCTCCCTTCTCCTTCTCGGCAACCCCGGCAAGGTACTCGATCGTCTTCCCGGACTCAAGCCGGTTCCCGTTACGGTCGATCTCCACGATCGTGGATGGCGTGACCTGGAAAAATCTCCACGTGCCGTGCCGGGACCGGATCCAGAGCTCGGTCACCACCGCAGCGTCGCGGGCGATGACCCGGAGCCGGGCGAGATCGCTCGCATAATACTCCATAAGCTCAGGAACCGGTGCGAGAATTTTTGGCGCAAACATGATGGTCGCGAACACGACCGGGATCTTCGAGACAATGGAGAGATCGTAGATCCGCTCCGGTCCTCCCATCGCCAGTTGGATGAGGCCGCGGGCTTTCGCGATCGGGATCGCATCCCTGAATGCCCGGTGGGCACGGCCGCTGCGGTGGATCATGAAGGGCTGCCCCGAAAGATTCCGCGGGCCCGTCCCGGAACCTGCGGGTTGTTCAACGATGTATTCATTGATTCCGGCTCGCGGAGAAAAGTCGCGGACGGCCGGGTTTTTTCGCGGAAGGTTGTGCTTATAGTTTCATCTCCATTGTTCGGAGTTGGTTGTAGTCTGGTGGTTCGGTACGAACGGGTCCGTCCTCCCGGGGTTTTAAGAGCCTATGGGAGTGTGGCGAATTTCATTGTATAAAAAAAGATATAATTTGATAATATGTTGTTGGTTGAATGGACGATGGGCTGGTTTCCGCTGAAGGAGTGGGGCCATCGTCACGATGCCCTGCGCATGTGCCTGTCCGCTTGGCCGGATGAGGGGGCCGTTGACGGAATGTGGGGGAGATGGGGGTCCGGCGGGTATGGTGTTTTGATCAGGCTCTGGCTAAAAAAATTTTACCGGACCATGATCAAACTTTTTTTAACGCGATTGCAATCCCGATTGATTTTACGATACGGAGTAATCAGACCTTGTTTAAAATTTTTTTGAGCAGACTTTTGTTGTGAAATGGGAATCTCATGTAGATGAGATGAGCCAGACGCGCAAAACGCCTCGTCGGATTCTTCGAAGAATGCTCACGCATTCTTCTCGTGTCTCATATCGAAGAACGCTCACGCGTTCTTCTCTTATCTCAAGTCTGATGACTTTCGACATTCTGAAGAGTCTCGACATTGCGCAACTCACTAACCTGTACGCGAATTTGCGTACGGGCCGTTACCCAGCGAGGGCCCGACGAGGCGCCCGAGCGACTCCACGCGTAGCGTGGAGGGGAAGAATCGCGTTTATGTTATCTCAGCTCAGGTCAACATCGTCCCAGGGTCGTAGTAACCGACCTTTGTTGTCTTCAAGAAATTTCTGATTGACAATATCATCAACCCGCTTTGTCCGGTCTGTGATAGCAGGATCATCGAGATCTAAGTTCGGTGCAGCATCAAATCGAAGTGCAGGTGGGTTCTCTTCCTCGTCTTCAGTCAATGGTGGCATCTTAATTGGACGAGCTAATTCCTGCATTTCTTCGAATGATGCAGGTTCGGGTTCCGCTACGTAGCCGGGTTTTTCCTCTGCGTAAAGATGGTCGAATGTTATCGGACGCGGGAAAGGATCATCGTCTTCCATCAGATAACCATGGTATAATGGTTATGAAATTCGTTGCGGCTGTTGCTCTCATCGAAGAGGTGATGCCCTACGCGCAAAACGCCTCGTCGGGTTCTTCGAAGAATGCTCACGCATTCTTCTCGTGCCTCATGTCTGATGAGATTCGGCATTTCGTTACGCACTTAATCTGTTTCACGTTATTTGTTAAATACGAGAAAAAGGAAAAATCAGAAATTTAATGCTTACACCCTTACTTATTGAATCAGTCTTTAAATTTACTATCTTTTTTCTTTTTGTTTTCCTGCGCTGGGACCACTCACATTCACTTCATAATTACTCGGTATCGAACCAGAATCTTTCCCCTCAGCAGTATTTTGGTGATACTGTTTTTCCGCTTGTTCTCTTGCTGCAGCCTCTCTTTCGGCCTCTTGTCTTGCTTGATTTTCGCGCTGATTTTTATCATACCCTTCCTTGATTTGTTTTTTGTCCTTTTCGTCAGCCATTTTAATCAAAAGGGAATTGATCTATCAGATATATTAAAATTATCTATATAACGCCCTCCATCCGTCCGACTAGTTTATAGTCCAATCTCTTCTAAAATTTGGAAAAGTTCGGATAATAGATGACGAGTAACTCGTCGTCGGCTGATTATTATGGTATTTAATGAAACTCTGAATAGCGGAGCGGAGGTTACCAACTTCCCTGCCCAGTGAGGCCCCGACGAGGCGGCCGAGCGGTCCCACGCGTGGCGTCGAGGGGGGGGAATTATCATTTGAATTTAGAAAGCAGAATCATGCAAAATTATGCAATTGTATATTGTTTAAAAAAACATTTCAATATACACAAATACTTATTTTACATATTTTTACTTATTGAGTTATAAATGGCAATAAAGACTACAAAGGAACAAAATAATTCAGATGCTCAATCTCGTCGTGTATTAAGTGGTATTGAATTTGAACGTGAAATTTTTGAGTATATTAAAGGCGAGGTTGGAAAATGTTCTCATATAGCCATTCTTAAACCAAAAACACATGTTTACCCCCCAGGGTCCGATCGAGATTATGATTTTTCTTGCATGCAAATCAAAACACCTCATGGAGATGTCATTGGCGATACTGATATCGTTGTTTTTGATAAAAAGAGAAACAAACCCTTGATACTTGTCAGCTGTAAAATTTCTCTTAGAGAGAGAATGTCCCAATCTCTTTTTCATTGGTTCCTTTATAGAGCAGAAAAAGATCCAGAGATCAAACTTTTTTTTGTTACTAAAGATCCTGACCTTGAATTTGGAAGCAGGGAAAACCCGCGAAAATGGGGCGTTCTTGCAGCCCATCTTGGTGTATATTGTTATTCCCAAAATCCGAAAACGGAGAGTTGGGGAACCATATTTCCCTTTGAAAACATGATTCGAGATCTCAAACGTATGTCTAGGATTAGTAAAAAGAAAAAACCGCTAAGAAAAAATACAAATGCGAAAAAGCGAGTGAAAAATTAATCACACTTTCACGGTGTGCATATGAAGGTATTATCGTCATGATCAGGGATAACGAAGCGAGGTGAGATCGTGAATAAGAACAATATTTTCTTTCAACACGGAGATCGAGTTCTTATCATCAATGATAATATTTTCAATACAACATTAGTTAAACGAAAATCTATTGACTTGATTGTTACTTCACCCCCTTACAACGTTGATATTAATTATAATTCACATAATGACAAGATTAGTTACGAGCAATACATAAAATTCAGTAAAAAATGGATGAGTCGTTGTTATTCTTGGCTCAAGGATGACGGAAAATTCTGTCTAAATATCCCTCTTGATAAAAATAAGGGTGGACAACAAAGTGTTGGAGCTGATTTAACAAAAATTGCGACCGAAGATGTTGGATTTAAGTATTATACTACAATCGTTTGGAATGAAGGGAATATTTCTCGAAGAACCGCATGGGGGTCATGGAAAAGTGCATCCGCACCCTATGTAATTAGTCCAGTAGAATTGATCGTTGTGTTTTACAAAAAAAATTGGGAAAAAACGAGTGGGACACAAGAATCTGATATCGAAAAAGGGGAGTATTTAGAGTGGATCAATGGGTTTTGGACATTTAATGGGGAAAAGAAAAAGAAAATCGGGCATCCTGCTCCTTTTCCTGTAATGCTGCCCCAAAGATGTATGAAACTATTTAGCTTTAAAGGTGATACCGTTTTAGATCTTTTCTTAGGAAGTGGAACAACATTAGTGGCATCGTATCAAAATGATAGAAATGGGATTGGTATCGAAGTCGATCCTTATTATTGTCAAATTGCCCTTAATCGATTAAAAAAAGAGACTGATATTGACTCGGGGATTGTAAAAAAATTCGATATGCCTCTTGATAGAAAAACTCGGTTAAAAAAATACTTTATCACTCAATCAGATTTGATTTTACAGCATTTCAAAGATTATCCAGCAGAATTAATGACCTATAATGATATTCGTGAATGGATTAAAGATGAGGTCACCAAAGGCTCTTTCGAGCCGATTAAGGCTCCTGAAAAAATCATGCGGAGTTTAGTGAAAAATAAACAGATAAGGAGACTGCAATCGGGTCAATTTGTATATAGATAATTGTTAACAACAATCGATGTTATGATCTCCGACTATTCCCCTCCATCCCCATCCACCGGATACAAAAACCCCTCCGCCACCCGGGCAACAAAAGGCATCACAACCCACGTCAACAACACAACCAGCAACGTAACAAACACAACCTTCTGCACAAGGAACGGCTCGCCATCCAGAAACGGGCCAGTCAAAAGGGAAATAACAATCGAGACCGGCAACGCCGCACATCAGGTCACGACCACCTGCCGTGCCTTGGTCAGCGACCGGAGAAGATGATCTGTAAAATCGCTTCCGCTCTTTTGTAAAAAATTTTAAAACCAGAGTGCGCCGACCGGGACTCGAACCCGGGTTTAGGCGTTGGCAACGCCTAGTGATAACCACTACACTATCGGCGCAGTGTGCTCTACAATGTGGGTAGTCAAACGATTTAAGTATTGCGAAGAACGGGAGATGCGGGCTGTGTTCTTTCCTGACGGAACCGAACAAATATCATAGGATTTTTGAGTATGATCGCTCTATCTTATACCAGATGATCCCTCTCTTTGTGGACTGTTCCAACAGGCGCATTGTGATCTTCGGAGGGGGGGCCGTGGCTGCACGGAAGGCTGCCTATTTTTCCGGGAAGGCTCACGTAACGGTCGCGAGCCGGTCGTTCGTCCCGGCATTCGACGACCTCGCGGTCACCCGCGTGGAACTCGACCTTGGGACAACGAGCGACCTGAAGCTGCTGGCACTCACAAAAGACGCGTTCCTCGTGATTGCCGCGGTCTCCGACCCGGCGGTCAACAACCGGATCGGCGGGCTCTGCAAAGCAAAGGGCATCCTCTTCAACAACGCGGACGGGGAGAAAGGCGACGTGGTCCTGCCTGCGGTGACAGGAGGGGAGCACTACACGATCGCGGTCAGCACGCACGGGGCAAGCCCGGCCGTTGCCCGGTTCGTCCGCGAGGAACTCGAAGACGAGTTCCCGGCGCTGGACGCAATGATCGTGCTGCAGGAAAAACTGCGTGAAGCGCTGAAGAAGTCCGAGCCGGACCAGGGACGGAGGAACATAATCCTGCGGGACGTGCTGGACGACCACACGGTCTGGGAACAGCTCATGACCGATGAGGCCGCTGCATGGAATGACGTGCAGAAGAGGTACCTGCATGGCTGAGACCATTGCACCGCTCGCGATTGCCGGCGTGAGCCACCATACCGCGAACGTGACCACGATCGAGGCGTTCCGGTTCGCAGACGAGGAGGCGTTCCTAGCAGCAGCACGCAACCGGTTCTGTGGCGTCATCATCCTCCAGACCTGCAACCGCGTTGAGGTGATGGTGGAAGGCAACGAGGCAGAGCTCCGGAAATTCCTGGAAGAACAGGGCCGGAAGGACTTTTTTGTCCATGAAAGTGCCGGTGCCCTCCGCCACCTCTTTGCCCTCGCGTCCGGCATCGACTCGATGATCGTGGGCGAGGACCAGATCATCGGGCAGCTCAAGAAGGCGCTCTCGGATGCGCAGGAAGCGGACACCGCAAGCCCGTTCCTCGAGACCTGCATCAACAAGGCAATCCATGTCGGCGTCGAAGTCCGGCGCCGGACGCTCATCAACCGGGGCTCGGTCTCGGTCGGCTCCGCAGCAGTCCGCCTTGCTGAGGCGGAGATCGGCACCCTTGCCGGGAAACACATCCTTGTGGTCGGCAGCGGCGAGATGGGGCTCCTTGTCGCCCAGGCGCTTGCGGCAAAACACCTGACCGCGATGTACGTGGCGAACCGGACCTACAAGCGGGCCGAGATCCTTGCCGGCAAGATCGGCGGCAAGGCCGTGAAGTTTGCGGAGCTCTACCACTACATCTCGCTCTCCGATGTCGTGATCTCCTGCACCGCCGCCCCGCATGCAGTGATCAAAAGAACGGAGCTCGCCCATGCAATGAAGGAGCGGTGCTGGCCTCCCGAGGGGCACCCCCGCCCGCTCATCCTCGTTGATATTGCCCAGCCCCGCGATGTGGAAGAAGGCGCCGGGACCGTTGACGGTGTCCGGCTCTACACGATCGATGACCTGCGTTCCGTGAACGAGCAGACCATGAGCACCCGGAAGGCCGAGGCGGACCGGGCCCACGGGTTTGTCGAAGCCGAGCTCGCTCTCTTCCTCCGGCACCTCAACCGGCTGAACGCGGACGAATGCTTAAGCTCGCTCCATACCTGGGCCGAGGCCGTGAGGGTGCGGGAGCGGGAACGTGCCCTCACCCGGCTGGGGACTGCGGACGAGAAGACCGCCGCGGTCATCGACGACCTGACCCGCGTGCTCGCAAAGAAACTGCTGACCGACGCCACCTTCGCCATCCGCACCTGTGCCGAGGAAGGCGACATCGCCGCTGCCGAGGCGCTCACGAACGCGATCACGAAAGGCAACCGCATCGGGGCACAGCCGCCAAAAGAATAATCCGGGTTAAGATCAGTCCGGAATACTTTTTTTAAAAGAATCAGGTCAGGATATTAAAAAAATAATACAAGTTCCCGTCCTTTGTATCAGGAAAAATTAAGGTCCGGAGCGGTTATGGAAGTAGGTAATCGACAACAGGGTGCCGTTCTGCGCATCGACCCATCCCTCTTCCGGGACAGGGAATTGCCATGCCCGGATCGTGTTATCATCAAACCGGACCCTCCAGACAAGGGGGATGACGCCGGGCAATGGGAGATACTTTTCATGGTTGTAGGTATCCATCCACAGGAGATCCGCAGATACGATCCTGAAACTGCCAGCCGATTCCGGATAGCATGCCTTGGCTTCCCGCTCAACAAGCGCTATCGCTGCGTCACGGGAAATGGCCGGGACGGATTGTGCTGCGACTGCATTCTCCGGTGTGTCCCATGCCTTATAGTACATGACGACGTTACCGGTTCCGGGATCCACCCTGATGTTAAAACCGTTGTTGCTGCAGGGAACTCCCTGGATGATTCTCCGATAATTAAAGAGGTATTCGTTACCGTCAAGATGTGAATCGATCAGTTGGAGAGGGAGTTCACCATTCCGTTCCCGGATCTCGTCCTCCGCAGTCAGCCGTGCACTCTCCATGGTTGTAGCGGCGAGATGGGGGACCTCCACCGGACCTATCCACGACCGGTGTGAAACAACAGAATATAACATGAGATCGCCGGTATACGCATCAAGTGTACCAACGACAAGTTGTTGATCGCCCATACGCATGTTAAAATGCCACATCCGGTTGTTGACAGAGCCATCGGAATACTCCATCTCAATACGGTCGGGGGAATATTGCGGGAACGCTGATCGGGCAATACTTTCCGCCTCTTCTCTCGTTATCACCGCTCCTTTCTTCGTGTACTGAGAGGAGTAGTTTCCCGCTGATACCGCAGTGAATGCCGATGTATTGTAATAGGAGAAACCGTCTATACTCGGGACGTTCACGTCTTCAAACCGGACCATGGAACATTTGTTTGCAGTTTTTTCAGAAGATGAGTCCGTTGCTGTTGTTGTCAGCCCGGTTGGTACCGGAACAGCAGGATTCGCCTTGACACCGGTATCGGACAGGACAGGGGGATTGATTTCATGGCTGTCTATGAGCGCAGGAACGATGATCCCTGTTGCAATGATGACGAGTATCGCAGCCAGAATAATACCGGTATACGCGAGATACCTCTTTTTCATTAAAACACCGTGCAATATAATTTGTGCATTATGTTAAAAATATTTATCTTTTTATCTTTAATTGCATGGGAACTCCAGATCCGCGCCGGATTGTATTTCTCCTGCATAATAATAAATCTCTAAAATACCTGAGACATTGGGTTGAACGTCCCGGTTTGATCCTGAACTGGCAGGTCAGTCTTTAAAGGAGTAATTTTTTTTAAAGTATTGTCCCGTTCACGGGATCTTCTAAATCCGACAGGTCCGTCAGGACCTGGAGGAGGAGAAGATTCCCATCAGGGAATCTTCGCATATGCCTTCTGTGCGATGGCGATCGCTGCCTTATCGTCCACAACCGGCCCGCTCATCCGGATCACTTCAAGGGTCGTTCCTTTGGAGAAAACGATCTCAACAAAATTCTGCCCGAGGGTATTCTGGTTCGTATTCTCCATCGTGAGCCCTGTTGCAGAAAGAGGGGCGGATGTCCTGGATGCGGTTATTACGGCCGGGGACAGACCCGGGTTCCGGACACCCGCGACAAATCCCCGGTAGTTCTCACCCAGTCCCGACAGCCGGAGGTCCGTATACACGAGGTCGCTGTAGGAATGGTCCGTCCTGTTGATATACTCGATGATGTCCGGCATGCTGCTCTCCGGATAGGTGGCGAGAGACTGGAGGACGACAAACGGGGATTGCCCCGGGACATCTTTTGTATCCGTGTACTCCACGACATACCCGGCCCGCCAGCCGAGACTCATGGCAAGGCTTCCCATTTCTGTGGCGTTCTTCTGCCGGACCATGGTCAGGACATAGCCTTCCGGGAGATCGGTGCGGTCGAGGGCAAGCGAAGAGAGTGAGATGGCCGGTGAGTGCGTGGCTGTTGCGGAAGGGGTCGGGGCAGTCGTGCATCCCGCGAAGGCAAGTGCAGCACACACGAGCACCGCAAGGATGAGGGAGGAGTGATTGTTCATACTCTCCGGTCAACCCGGAAGTATGAAAAAGATTGTGCACGCGGCACAACGGGGCCGCAGGCACGGGATTATTTCTGTTCCTGTTCCGTGCCCCGGATACAATAGTAGGCTTTCTTCAGGCCAAGGACTTTCGTGACCGGGCATGCCGGGCACAGGCACCCTTTCGGATCGAACTTACAATCCTTGCTCCTGCCGGTTACGCAGAAGAGCAGCTCAGCACCTGCCCGCATGCATTCCGTGTAACTCGGGCACGATCCGCAGATACATTTCTTCTTGTTCTCTTCCATCATCGCCCGCTCTTTTTCGTCCATGACTTCACCCTGATCAACAAGTAGATTATCCCCCTCTCCATGATAATTAAATCATGCCTGCACCACTTGTCGGAAGAAAACTGGGGGTCAACATCATCCCGGTCCCGGACAAGGATACCTGCCGGAAGGTCCGGGTCCTCGGTATCTCGGGATCGAGCCGCCAGCAGCCGGGGATGAGCAAGTCCGAAGCGCTCCTCGACTCTGCACTCAAAAAGTACCGGGAGTATGGCTGCCAGACCGAATTTATCCGGTTAAAGGACCTGAAGGTCTATGACTGCGAGGGAAATTATTCCGAGAACCCCGCGTACTGCACGTATCCCTGCCAGAGTTCCCTGAAGTATGAAGACGACCAGATGCAGACGGTGTACGATGCCGTCCTTGCCTGCGACATCCTGATCCTCGCAACTCCGATCCGCTGGAACAACCACTCGGCCCTTGTCCAGAAATTTATCGAACGCATGAATGCGATCGAGAACCAGTACGCGTGGTTCGGCAACCGCATGATCACGAACAAGGTCGCCGGCCTGATTGTCATAGGCCATGTCGATGGCATCCAGCACGTTGCGGGAAACCTGTTGAATTTCTTCTCCTGGGCCGGCTTCCATATCCCCGAAGTGGCGATCGCATCATGGGTCGGGGAGAACGACGAGGACACGACCAAAGACCGGGACCTGATAGACAACAACCAGTACACGCAGGAAGATCTCAGCAACCTTGTTGCAAGTGCGCTCCGGCTTGCCTGTGCCCTGAAGCGGCAGTGTGAGGCCGAGAATACGGGCTGAAACCGTGATCCCTGCTGCCCGTCAGGTACACAGATACTGCAACCATAAATACGATGGATCTCAAAAAATGTATTCAACCAATAACGGGTGGTGGCACACACGAGTATCTTTCCCAAACGCCGGATGAGGCGAACACGGTCCCGGAATATCCAGCCGCTCCTGCGCGAGTGCAGCCTCTCGAAGAACGACCTGATCGCCCCCCTGTTTGTTGATGAACTGATCACCGCCCAAAAGCCCATCGAGGCAATGCCCGGCCAGTTCCGCTACCCCATCAGCGGTATTTCCGGCGTGGCATCGGCCCTCTGGAAGAAAGGGATCCGGGCGATCCTCCTCTTCGGCATCCCGAAAGACAAGGACCCCGAGGCAAAGTCCGCGTACCACCCGGAAGGCGTTGTGCAGCAGGCAGTCCGACGGGTCAAGGAAGATGTGCCGGGGATGGTCGTCATCACGGACGTCTGCGCCTGCGAGTACACCGACCACGGCCACTGCGGGATCATCGGGGAGACCCGGGGCGGCACGGACCTGCTCAACGATGCATCGCTCGTCCTCATGAACCGGATCGCGCTCAGCCACGCCGAGGCCGGCGCCGATATCGTTGCCCCCTCCTGCATGCTGGACGGGATGGTCGGGTCGATCCGCACGGCGCTGGACGAAGCCGGGTATGACGAGGTCCTGATCATGTCCTATTCCACCAAGTTCTCGTCCGCACTGTACGGCCCGTTCCGGGAAGCGGCAGACTCCGGGTTCTCGTTTGGCGACCGCTCGACCTACCAGATCAATCCCGGCAACAGCCGCGAGGCATTCCTCGAATCGCAGATGGACGCGGACGAAGGGGCCGACATCCTGATGGTGAAGCCAGCCGGGTTCTACCTTGACGTGCTCTCGGAAGTCGCAACAATCGGGCTGCCGGTCGCCGCGTACCAGGTGAGCGGGGAGTACTCGATGATCAGGGCCGCTGCAAAGAACGGCTGGCTGAAAGAGAAGGAAACGATCATCGAGAGCCTCACCTGCATCAAACGGGCCGGGGCGGATCTCATCATCACCTATTTTGCGGGCGAGGTTGCCGGGTGGCTTGATGAGGCATAATACAAGCAGCGATCTCTTCGAGCTCGCAAAGACCCTGATGCCCGGCGGTGTCAGCAGCCCGGTCCGGGCGATCAAACCGTACCCGTTCTACACGGAACAGGCAGAGGGTTCGCATATCAGGACCGTTGACGGCACCGAACTCCTCGACTGCTGCATGGCCTACGGCCCGCTGATCCTCGGGCATGCATGCCCGACCATCCGCAGTGCAATCGAAGACCAGCTCAGTCGTGGCTGGCTGTACGGCACGCCCACGCCGCTTGAACCGGCCTACGCAAAGCGGATCACCGGCGACCACCCGGGCATGGACATGGTCCGGTTCGTTTCGAGCGGTTCGGAAGCAACCATGGCCGCGATCCGACTCGCACGCGGGTTCACCGGGAAAAAAGACATCGTGAAGATCGAGGGCGGGTTCCACGGGGCGCACGATGCTGTGCTCGTGAAGGCCGGGTCCGGCGCAACCACGATGGGTGTCCCGGACTCCGCCGGTGTCCTTGCCGATCTCGTGGCCCACACCCGGCAGGTGCCGTTCAATGATCCCGATGCGCTGGAATCCCTGCTCTCGGCCCACAACGATGTTGCCGCTCTCATCATCGAGCCGGTGATGGGCAACATCGGCCCCATCCTCCCGCAGGACAATTACCTCCGCGATATCCGGGAGATCACGAAAGCCCATGACGTGCTCCTCATCTTCGATGAAGTGATCACCGGCTACCGCGTGGGTATCGGCGGGGCACAGGTAAAGTACGGCGTAAAACCCGATCTCACCACGCTCGGCAAGATCATTGGCGGCGGCCTGCCCATCGGCGCCTTTGGCGGTCGGCGGGAGATCATGGAGATGGTAGCCCCGCAGGGCCCGGTATACCAGGCCGGGACGTACTCCGGCAACCCCCTCTCGCTCGCGGCCGGCATGGCAACGATCGAATGGCTCCATGCGAGACCGGAACTCTACCGCGAACTTGACGACAGGACGCGGTCACTGGAGGAATCGCTCGGGCGAAAGGCCGGTGGCTCGTTTGTCCGGCTCGGCTCGATGTTCAAGTACTTCTTCCGCAGCAGCCCGCCACAGAACTACCGGGACGTAAAGGAATGCGACACGGCCGCGTTTTCCACGTTCTGGAAGAAGATGCTGGATGCCGGGATCTTCCTGCCGCCCTCCCAGTTCGAGACCAACTTCCTCTCCGCAGCGCACACCGACCGCGATCTCACTGCCCTGGCACAGGCGTACACAACATGTCGATAAGGATCGGGACACGGGGGAGCAAACTTGCCCTCGCACAGACCGGGACGGTCATAAAGAAGCTGGAGTCACTGGATATCCCGGCCGAGAAGATCATCATCAATACGCAGGGCGATACCACAACGCACGTGCCCCTCCACGCGATCGGGGGGCAGGGCGTCTTCGTCCGGGCGCTCGACGACGCGATCCTTGACGGGACCATCGACTGTGCGGTCCACAGCATGAAGGACATCCCGGCGTACCGGCCGAGCGGCCTCTTCACCGCCGCGATCCTGAAACGCGACTCGCCGGCCGATTTCATCGCCCACCGGGGCGAACTGGCGAATGTCCGCGTGATTGGGACCTCGAGCACACGGAGACGCGCCCAGCTCCTCCGCCACGACCCGGATATCACGATCAAGGACCTCCGCGGGAACGTGGACACCCGGATCCGTAAGATGAGTGCCGGCGAATACGATGCAATCATCCTTGCCGAGGCCGGCCTCACCCGGCTCGGGATCCAGATCAAGGGCGAATCATTCCCCCCGGAGAAGTTTGTCCCGTCGCCCAACCAGGGCACGATCGCGGTGGTCAGCCGAGCCGACCCCTCGCTGATGGAAGTCCTCTCCGCGCTCGACCACCCGCAGACCCGGACCGATGTACTGATCGAGCGGGCTGTGATGGAGCAGCTGGGCGGCGGCTGTTTCACGCCGCTCGGCATCTACTGCAAGGCCGGCCACCTCATTGCCGAGGTGCTCTCGCTGGACGGGAAACGGACCGAGCGGATCGAGGTCGATGTGACAACGATCGATGAGGCACGGCAGCAGGGCCGCCAGCTGAGGGAGAAGGCGCAGGGCCTTATCGACGAGGCATACAAGACACTGGGGATTACGCCATGAAAGGAAAAGTGTATCTGGTGGGCTCGGGGCCCGGGGCAGAGGGGCTCCTCACGCAGCGGGGCCGCGAGGTAATCGACAGCGCGGACGTGGTGCTGTTCGACCAGTTGCCTGGCGAGGAGATCCTTGCCACCCTCCCGGACCGTGCCGAGAAGATCGACTGCGGCAAGTACGGCGGGAAGCATACGCTCGAACAGGACGAGATCGAGGCGCTGATGGTGGACCGTGCAAAGAAAGGCAAGCTCGTGGTCCGGCTCAAGGGCGGCGACCCGTTCCTCTTCGGCCGGGGCGGCGAGGAACTCGAGACCGTCCGGGCCGCGGGGATACCGGTCGAGATGGTCCCCGGTATCTCAAGCGCCCTTGCCGTTCCCGCATCGGTCGGCATCCCGCTCACCCACCGGAAGTACGCCTCGCAGGTCACGGTGCTGACGGGGAACGAGGACCCGACGAAAGAGGAACCGGCCCTTGACTGGGAACTGCTGGCAAAGAGCCGTGGGACGATCGTCATCCTTATGGGTGTTGCGAACCTTGGGAAGATTGCAGCAGTCCTGGTAAAGAACGGGAAACCCGAAACGACCCCGGTCGCCATCATCGAACGGGGCCTGCGGAAGGATCGCCGTGTCACCGCCGGCACCCTTGCCACGATCGCCGGTGACGCAAAGAGGGCCGGGGTCAAACCCCCGGCAGTAATCGTAATCGGGGACGTCGTGAACCTGTATGACCCGGCACTGCCGGACCTGATACCGTTTGAGGGATGAAAATGGAAATTGTTGGCCCTGTTGAAAAGTTTGAAAAGATCATCTATGCTGTGCTGATGATCATGCTCATGGTGGTTGTGATCGCCGCAATCATCGATCTCGTAGTGTACCTCTACAAGTCCCTCTGGGTTGAAACACCCTACCTCCTGGAATCCCATGAAATGCTCCTCGTGCTCGGTGCATTCCTGCTGGTGCTCATCGGCGTCGAGCTGCTTGATACGATCAAGGCATACTTCCGCGAGAACACGATCCACGTGGAGATCGTTGTCCTGCTTGCGATCATTGCGGTGGCCCGTAAAGTGATCCTTCTCGATCCCAACACGTATACTACGACGCTGGTGGATGGCAAGGCGGTGACCACCGCGGTAGCCATGAGCGGTTATGAGTTTGGCTTTGAAATGATGGGGGGCGGTGTGATCCTGGTCTGTCTTGCTGCAGGCTACTATATGATCAAGAAGGCCGGGATCATGATCGGGCCGGGCCATATAAAGAAAGACGGGGAGTAAAAAAGAGACGATCTCCCGTCATATAAACGCACAAAATAATTTGGAAAATTTTTTATCTTTTTTGGTACTGCATCGCCACGATATATCAGGCCTTCACCGGAGGGTTCTTTGCCATCTCCGCATCCTGTTCATCGAAGTAGGTCTCGAGGAAGACGAGCGTCTCCAGGTCAACATCGGCATACGCATCCGGCCCGAACTCGAACGGGTTGTCCATGTCATGGATGAGGAGGAGCAGGCCGATGAGCATGGTGCAGATCACGGCAAAGATTACCGTGCTCTCCAGGATCCCGTCCATCCTGATGAAGAGCAACAGGAGAATGACGCCACCGGTCGCGATCTCGGCAAGCGCATACGCAGCCGGGATAAAATCCGTCCGGATGATCACTTCGATCCGGTTGCAGATCTTATCAATGATCCCCAGTTCGTTCCGCAGCTTTGCGATGAGCGGGGGTGCGACGTTCAGGAACGCGAGGGTCCGGATATCATTGTTCAGGACATTCATCGCACGGTTGGTATCCGCAAGGCTGAAGCGGTTTTCCAGCAGGCCGTCCCGGATCGTGCGGTGGAGGTCACGGAGGTGCGCCCGGAATACTTTTGTCGGTTCATCATCCGCCAGCGGCAGCACCCGGCTGTCGTTATACAGCGCCTTGAGGGCCGAGGCAAGTTCTCCCCCCACCTTCTCGCTCTCCTTGAAATCGGTGAACGTCCCGGTGAAGATGATGGCAATCGTGAAGATGGCGCCCGTGATAAACGCGCCCACCACGGGAGTGATCGGGATCAGGTCGAACCCGATGAGATCGACAACAGTCCGTATGACAAGGAGGACCAGCATCATGATGATCGCCTTGAACATGATGCCCCACTTCTTTTTGGATTCTGGCTCCATAGAGATCTGTTCACCGTCCGGGATTAAAAAGAGGGTGATATATACCAGGTCCCGGGTCCCGCACCCGCCGGTCAGGCCGGTTTTTCCATTATTTTTTTCCGGATTGCCATTGCCGCGAGGTACCCGGTCGAGAACGCGGCCTGCAGGTTATAGCCACCGGTGTCGCCGTCAATGTCCAGCACTTCCCCGGCAAAGAAGAGGCCGGGCACGCACTTTGATTCCATCGTCTTCTGGTTGACGTGGTCGAGCGCAACGCCGCCCCGGGTTGCCATCGCAACGGAGAACTCCCCGAGCCGTTCAACAACCAGCGGGAGCTCCGTGCAGTTCGTCACAAGCCGGCTCCGTTGTTCCGCCGAGAAGTGGGCGCACTTCAGCTCCTCCGGGATATCGGAGAGTTTCAGCAGTTTCCGGTTCAGCCGCTCCGGGATCGGGTACTTGGCAAGGATCGTGCTCACCTGCCAGCCGGTGTTTTCGGCAGCACGCTTCGCGATGTCAGCGGCAAATTCCTCGCGCCGCATTTCACCGACGAACGAGAGCCGGACCACGTCGCCGGGCCGGATATCCCGCGAGGCATCGAGGATCCCCGGGCCGGAGAGGCCAAGGTGGGTGAAGAGGACGTCCCCCGTATAATCCGCGAGCTTCTTCCCGTCGCGCCAGACCGAGAAGTGCATCCCCTCGAACGAGATGCCGGCAAGGCCGGCAAACGGGAACGGGCGAATTAACAGCGGGGCAAGGGCGGGGGCGATCTCCGTTACCGGCTGCCCGAGCGCTTCTGCAAAACGGTACCCGTCCCCGGTTGTCCCGCATTTCGGGTACGAAGCCCCCCCGGTGGTGATGACAAGGGTGCCGGAACGGTACTCTCCTTTGCCGGTAGCGATGACAAATGAATCGTCCCTGCGGGACACGGCCAGTACCGGCTCGCTGCAATGGATCGAGACACCCCGGTCCCTGCATTCCGCAAGGAGGACTGCCAGCACATCCTCCGCCTGCCGGGTCTTCGGGAAGACCTTCCCGTTCTCTTCCGTCATCACTGCAAGGCCCCGTTCACGGAAAAACCCAATGAGATTTTTGTTGGTAAACGACATGAGGGATGGTTTCACAAATTTCCCGTGGTCGCCGTAATGGGTGACGAACTCCCGGATCTCCCCGTCATGCGTGAGGTTGCACTGCCCGGTCCCGGAGAGCAGGAGCTTCGTGCCGGGCCTCTCGTTCTTCTCAAAGAGCACGACCCGGCAGCCCGGGGCAGACGCATGGATCGCACAGAAGAGCCCGGCCGGGCCCCCGCCAATCACTGCAACATCGTACGAATCCATGGGTATTCACCAGATCAATGCTCTCCCATATCATGGAGGTATCGCCCCGCACCATGCGCGAATGCAGCCGCGGAACGGGAAAAAACGTATCCGGCAGACCCGGCCTACGGTTACTGCAATACCCTTAATCGCGATCAGCGCCAACCCCGGGTTACCCATGATAGACGACCGCGAGAAGAAGATCATCCTCATCGTCGCCGCCCTTTCCAGTTTCCTGGTCCCGTACACCGGCTCGTCCATCACCGTTGCGCTGCCGGCCATGGCTGCGCAGTTCAATGTCGATGCCGTCACGCTGGGCTGGATCACCTCCGCGTATATCATCTCCGCCGCCGTCTTCATCGTGCCGTTCGGGAGGTATGCCGACATCATCGGGCGGAAAAAGATCTTCCTTGTCGGGCTTGCCATCTTCACCATCGCATCGCTCTGCTGTGCCCTTGCCCCGACCGAGGCGCTCCTGATCGCGGCCCGGTTCCTGCAGGGGGTTGGCGGTGCCATGATCTTTGCAACCTCCGTCGCTATCATCACCCAGGTCTACGGGCCGGGCGAACGGGGCTGGGCGCTCGGCATCACCATTGCAACCGTTTATGCGGGTCTCTCCATCGGGCCATTCCTCGGGGGGATCCTGACAGACCGTTTCGGCTGGCCGGCCATCTTCCTTGTCAATGTCCCCCTCGGCCTGTTGACCATTGCCCTCACCCTGCAGGGCGTCCGGCATGAATGGGCCGATGCTGCCGGGGAGAGACTGGACCTGTACGGGGCAATCATCTATGGCATCATGCTCTTTGTCTTCATCTATGGCATGCTCCTCCTCCCGGACCCGGTGGGCCTTGTATGGATCGTTGCCGCGATCGCTTCGGGTGCCCTCTTTGTCTGGCGGGAGAAACGGACAGAGCACCCGCTCATCGACCTCTCCGTCTTCTCGGACAACCGGACCTTCGTATTCTCGAATATTGCCGCCATGATCAACTACGGCGCCACCTTCGGTGTCGGCGTCCTCCTCTCGCTCTACCTCCAGTACATCCAGGGGTTCTCTGCCGAATCCGCCGGGCTCATCCTGGTGGCGCAGCCGGTCATCCAGGTGATCTTTTCCCCTATTGCCGGCCGGCTCTCCGACCGCATCGAGCCCCGCATTGTCTCAACTGCCGGCATGGCCATCACGGGGCTCGGGCTCTTCATCTGCATCTTCATCACGCCCGCTACACCGGTCTGGGTCATTGTCGGCAGCCTGATGGTGATGGGACTCGGGTACGGCCTCTTCTCCTCGCCCAACACCAATGCCATCATGAGCTCGGTGGAGAACAAGCACCTGGCCATCGCCTCCGGCATGAATGCCACAATGCGGTCGGTCGGGCAGCTCCTCTCCATGGCGATCGCGATGTTCTGCTTTGCCATCTTCATCGGCCCGGAGACGATCACGCCCGCGGTATACCCGGCACTCATGACCAGCGTAACCGTGGCCTTCGTGGTATTCACCGTCCTGTGCCTGGCCGGCGTTGCCGCTTCGTACGTGCGCGGAACAATCCATTCCGATGACGCGTAATCCTCAGGAAAAACAAAATCAGGATAAAATAAAAAATGCAGGTCAGTGCACGGAGTTGTGCTTTTTCGTGCGCAGGTGCGTGGTGTAATGGTGGCGCAGTTCCTCGGTCTCTTCCGGGGTGAAGTCCTTCTTTTTCGTGGCGTGGAGGTGCTTCTCCATCTGGCGGACGATGTGCTCGGCCTCGTGGTGGTCATGGACATCGAGATAGGTCGGGGCCTTTGCCACCTCATAGGCGTGCCCGCAGGTGGGACAGAGTTTCCAGCGCTGGAAATTGTCCGCGTAGGTGAATGTCCTGCAGCTCGGACACCGGATTATGAGGTACATATCAAAGGGGTAATAGACACGATCATGATAAAAATATATCGGCGCGTGGGAGCCATATTATTAAAATAAAAAACGGAAAAAAGATGGCTCCCCGCCTCAGGGCCTCTCCAAGGAGCGAGGAGTTCAACAGAACCCCGAGATCGAGAAGTTCGTAAGAACTTTGAGGCACGGCGGGGCAAGTAAATTTTTTCCTAAAAAATTAGTTCACTGATCCGCCGCGGGGGCGCCCCTCCGGGGGCGGCGGAGTCTATCGTAACCGGGGAATGGGGGTATCAACCCCCATCGTTCAATCGGGAGAGTTCGAATTTTCGGGAAGGACGACACTCTGACAGTCACTGCTCCCCATCTCCACAATCATTCCGAAATCCTGATATCGGCTGTTCGTCTCATAGAGATGTGATGACAGGATCAATCCAGGTGATCGGTGTGCAGGGGCTCCCCCTCATCCATGCCGGCGACGATGTCGCAGCGCTGGTCTGCGAACGCCTGCCGGTCAACGATGGCGACATCCTCTGCATCGCCTCCACCATCTACTCAAAATCGAAAGGCTATACCAAATCCCTTGCAGCGATCACGCCCACGGAACGGGCCGTGCGTCTCGGCAAACTGAACGGCGAGGACCCGCGTTTCGTGCAGGCCGTGCTCGATGCCTCCACGGACATCATCATGGAGCACCCGTTCATCCTCTCCGAGCTCTCGTTCGGCCACATCGGCGTACGGGCCGGGGTGGACCAGAGCAATATCGAGGACGGCATGGTGATCTTCCTCCCGCCCGAGCCGATGAAGGCGGCTGATGATGTACGGAAGAGGATCAAAGAGATCTCCGGTAAGGATGTCGGCGTGATCATCACCGATACCTGCGGGAGGTCGTTCAGGCGCGGCCAGACCGGCAACGCGATCGGGTGGAGCGGCATGACCGCGATCCGCGATTTCCGGGGCGACACGGACCTCTTCGGCCACGTGCTCAAGATTACGGAGGAGGCGGTCGTCGATGAGATCGCCGGGTTCTCCAACTTCGTAATGGGCGAGAGCAACAATGGCGTCCCCGCCGTGGTCTTCCGGAACTGCCCGTCATGGACAGGGCACGACAACCTCTACTTCTCGGGAGAAGAGGACATCACGCGGCGCGTGCTGAAGAAGGAATGGTCATAAAAAAAGAGTGCCCGGTTATCCGGGGAACACGATATTGAGGGTCATGATGATGATGCCGATCACGGCTGCGGCGACCATCACGGTAATGGGGCTGATATGGACAGCCCGACGGTCCTCGCTCTCATAATAATTGACGAGTCCTGCTGAGGAAAGTAATCTTCCACCTTGCTTCTTTGCCATGCAAATATATTTCATTTTTCGATATATAAAAGAGAGATACGCTCTATGAAAAAAGACCCGCAGATCATCTCCGGAACTGCCTTGGTGGGGGAGGAGCTCGCGCTCGTCCCGGCCGATATCATCATTGAGAACGGGATGATCACGGCAATCGAAGAGAATCCCCGGGCGCCCCCGGCATGGATCTGCCCGGCGTTTTTCAATGCCCACACGCACCTCGGCGATACCATCGCGATGGACTGCGGGGCAACCGGTGACCTTGTCGCGCTGGTCACCCCGCCGGACGGCCTGAAGCACCGGCTGCTCCGGGCCGCATCCCGGGTGGACCTTGTTGCCGGCATGCGGGCGAGCATGGATGGGATGATCAGAGCGGGCACTGCCGGGTGTGCGGACTTCCGCGAGGGCGGCGCTGATGGCGTGATTGCCCTGCAGGAAGCCTGCAACGGGCTGCCCTTCCGGGCAGAGATCTTCGGGCGGGACGGTGGCGAGCAGATCGCGGGGGGCCTTGGGATCAGCAGCGCCCGGGATGTTCCTGACCTTGAACGAACGGTGGCGGCTGCACGGGCCGCGGGTAAAAAAATTGCATTCCATGCAGGGGAACGCGATGCAGAGGATATCGATGCGGCCCTTGTGTTCGACCCTGACTTCATCGTCCACGCAACCCATGCAACAAAAAAGCAGCTCCGTGCCTGTGCGGATGCGGAGATCCCGGTTGTCATATGTCCGCGGTCAAACTGGACGCTCGGTGTCACGAGCTCCTCCCGCCATCCCCCGGTCCGGGTGATGGAGGAACTGGGCTGCACGGTCTGGCTGGGGACCGACAACGTGATGTTCGTGCCGCCGGACCTGTTCGGGGAGATGGCGTTTATGTCAACGGTTTACCGGACCAGTCCCGGTGCAATTCTCCGGTCCGCCATTGCCGGTTCCGCCCTGGCCGGTGAACCATTTTATATCCGGGAAGGTGCACCGGCAAATTTGTTCATGATCCGGCCGGAAAAAAACGCGCTGAATTTCAGCCGCGATCCTGTTACTTCAATCATTAAACGGGCTTCATTTGGCTCGATCGGCACAAATGTTTTTAATTCAAACATCCTATAAAACAGGCATGTTTGTTCTGGGTGATTTTCATGTTTAATACTATTCTTGTAGCACTCGATGGCTCGCCGGCAGGACAATATGCCCTCAACCGGGCAATTGAGATGACCAAGGCCGGGAACACAAAGCTTCACGCGGCATACGTTGTCGAGACGGGTCTCTTCTCCTCGCTCCCGACCGATAATACCGTGGAGATTATGTACAATGTCCTCCAGAAAGAGGGCGAGGCAGTCATCGACAAGGCAAAGACAGAGGCTGCTTCCCATGGCGTCACCCTCATCACCCACCTCAAGTTCGGCCATGCCGGCAGCGAGATCATCGCCCTTGCCGATACGATCAAGGCCGACCTCGTCATCGTCGGTTCCCATGGCAAGAGCCAGACGGACCGGCTCCTCATCGGATCGGTGAGCACGTTCATCGTCACCCACAGTAAGGTTTCCACCATGGTGGTGAGATCATAACAGACATGATTGTCAGAGATTACATGACATCCGACGTGGTCCACGTCGAAATTCCGGGCAACCGCGATGATGTCCTCAAGATCCTCAAGCGCACGGGAATCTCCGGTGTACCGGTCATCAAGAACAAGAAGATCGTCGGTATCATCACCCGGAAAGACCTGCTCCGTAAGCCGGAAGAGACCCAGCTCGGGCTCCTGATGACCTCAAAGCCGATCACCATCGGACCGGATATGGAGATCCGCGAGGCCGCAAAACTCCTTGTCACGAAGCGCATCCGGAGGCTGCCGGTCGTGGAGGACAACCACCTGCTCGGCCTCCTCTCGGTCGCGGATATCGTCCATGCCCTTGCCCAGATGAAGATCAAGGACGAGATCAAGGACAAGTATACCAGCAGCACGTTTGCCCTCTGGGAAGAGACCCCCCTGCCGGTCGTGGGCCGCGTCATGGAGATCTCCGGTGTCGATGCGGTCCCGATCCTCGACAGCGAGAACAGGCTGCAGGGCATCATCTCGGAGCGGGACCTGATCCGGAGCTCGAGCATCGAGGATTCCGTTGGCGTCTCCGATTTCTCCAACGGGACCGATGACGACGAATGGACCTGGGAGAGCATCCGGGACAACCACACGATCAGTTTCGGCATCTCGAAAGTGCAGCTGCCCAACCGGCCGGTCAAGCTTGCGATGGTCAAAAATGTCGTGGCAGTCCCGCAGAACGCGGAAGTGAGCGAGTGTGCCTTAAAGATGCGCCGCTCGCGTGTTGACCAGTTGCCCGTCGTGAACGGCGACAAGAAACTGGTGGCCATGCTCTATGACCGCGACCTGATCAAGGCCTTCTGCAACGAAGAGCCTGAATAAAAACCTTTAGAGCCGCATCAACGCGATAAAAAATATTTCTTTTTTATGATCTATCTACAAAGCGCAGCCATTCCTTTGCCGGGCCTCTTAAAAAAAATGTCGTGGGCAAGGAGATGATGAAACGTGGGGCCCACCTGATGTTCGTGGTTTATACTGGCATTAAAACATAAAAAGGTTTTTTAAAAATAATTAATAATTTTAATGTCGTTGTAAAATTTTAACATGCTTTTAAAATTTTTATAGCAATTAACATTTTTAAAAATAAAAAACAAAAGATATATAGTTATTAATTGTGAAATCACAATTGTGGCAGTTGAAAATCATTGCCCAATCCAACTCGCTCAAAAGAAAGGACGGACTCACCCATCTTACGAGGGTCGGATGAGTCCATTCCTGCCTGTAAGGCATGATACAATTTACTTCTCGGCTTATGAAGATTTGTGTCGTGCCTCTGCAAGGCTGAATAGGAGGCATCAGCACATGAAATTATGGAAATCAGACACTATTCTGTTCATCGCAGTGATAATGATCCTGATCATCATTCCCGTGGTCAGTGCGAACCCGGTATTGAATGGCACGGTAAATGAAAGTATAACCGAATCAACAATTGTACCTTCTGATAATGATACCAGATTGAATTTCCAACCCGATACAATGAGTAATACCAGTACGTCGTATGGAGGAGAATCCTCCTCTAACACTACATTTGCGGCAAGGAATTCGACTGCTGCAACAAGTCTGGCGGCGTTGGGTTCGCCATTCATCTTTAGCGGGAAATATGCCAGTCCCCCTTCCGGTGCAAAGTCTGCCCAGGACTACGATCATTATGTATCGTTCACAATGCGGGCAAATTCTCTCGCCCCGAATTATGCGTACGATCTGGTGAACCGCGGTGATCTGTCAGACGGTTCCCGCTGGGTCTATAACATGTACATGTACGGAACCTCCAGCTCAGGACTCAACGGGCGCATCCAGGTCTCGGGTAATAATCATGTAACGCACAGCTGGTGTGACCTATCCCCCCTGTCGTCTACAGTCATTTCACCGCTGACGAATTATTCTATCGTCTGGCAGTACAGTAATACGTCCGGTGGGGAACTGTTCATCAACAATGTATCACAGGGAAGTACTAGCTCGGCTTGTCTGGACACTTCTCTGTCATCCGCATTTCATGTCGGGGAGAACATGTACAATGGAGGCGGACGCCAGCATTCGGCATTCTATGGGACGATCTCAAACGTTTACCATTTCGAGCGGGACCTGGTCCCCGTCGCCAACTTCACCGGCAGTCCGCTCTCCGGCACCGCGCCGTTAAACGTAACCTTCACCGATACCTCAACCGGCTCGCCAACCAATTGGTCGTGGAATTTTGGCGATGGTGGGAATTCGACTGCCCGTAACACATCACACACGTATACTGTAGCGGGAACGTATGATGTCAGCCTGACGGCGGCGAATGCAGATGGGAGCGATACGGAGGAGAAGGAGGGGTATGTGGCAGTCAACGCGAGGACAACGTATTATGTGTATGCCGACGGTGTTGGAAAGTACAACGGATACCAGGAAGATCTATGGTGGGGCAATAAGACGCCCGTCGATTTCTTTACCAACCTTTCAGGGAAACAAGGTGACCCTTACTCAACAATTCATTGGGAAGGAATAGCGAACCCCATCGATGATACCACCGGAGAAAGGAATTGGAATAAATCTGAGGATGCAAATACAATGGCTAATAATGCCGACTTCGCGTTCCATGCCGGTCATGGTGAAGCCGATCGCATTGCCTTTGGCACCCAGAACACAGCATATGATTTGTACCGATCGGATATGGAGTTCGGAGGGAACAACGGGAAAGCCAAATGGGTTGCGCTATCAGCATGCAAAGTCCTCAATCAGAGCACCTGGACAAATTGGAAATCCGTATTCAACGGCCTTCATATCCTGATGGGATTTGATACCGAAGGGAAATTGGGACCGGATCAAGGGGGCCAGTTCGCGAAACGGATGACGGGAGGCGGGTTATATCCGGCGCCAGTTTCAATTAGTGATGCTTGGAAGTATACCCTCCAGAATACTGTTGATGATACCTCAGTCAAGGGAGCCTATATGTGGGCTGAGCCTTGTATGGATGATTATCTCCCGGGGTTTGGCAGTTTCAGTGAACCAACAAAAGACAGTAACGGCCAGTATACGATTAACTGGACATCATTTGAGTGTATTTTGTAAAAGGAAGCGGGTGTCAAAATGGAAAAAAGAAACATTATCGGAATTACTTTGATTATTGGGATTGTTGTTGTGATTTTATTGTTATGGGGTCACAATAACATCATCATTCCGGTGGAAACGAACAAGACAACACAACCGATTACTGTACCGGAATCTCAATCCGATCAGGTAATGGGAAAGGTATCTCATTCAATAACTCTTGAGAAAAGTGTGAAGGATAACGTGGGGAAAATTATGGTATACAAAACGGTACCTCAACACTACACTCGCCAGGACATCCTCACACTAGCAAAGAAATTCAATATAAGTCCCATTGGGCGGATAAAGGAAGTGGCAGAGGGTTCCAGTGTTGCATCGTTTGATGGGAAAATTCAAGCTATCCTCCATAATTCCGGATTTGCCGAGTATCACAATTCCAACCAAAAACGTACTGTTAATTCCCTTGACGTTCCGGGAAATTTTCCATCCGATGATGAAGCAGTGAAGATTGCAACAAAGTTCCTGAAAGATCAGGATCTTTTACCCGATGGAGCCGTTTTTAGTGGAACAACTTACGGAGAAATTCATGGGACCGCAAAAGATGGCACTGATATCGTATTTCGGGAAGATATCGAAGTTTGGTTCGGGCGAGAATTAAATGGCATCCCTGTCGAAGGAACGCAACTGATGCTGGCCATTGGTGCAGATGGCACACCGATTGATTATTTTACCAATTGGCGAAACTACGAACAATATAAGGAAATGCTGGTAAAAACCCCCGAACAAGCATTCGAAGACCTCAAAGTAAAAGGTGTTTCTGTCGGGATGAATGTCCCCGATAAGGTTACAATCACTAATATGTATTTGGCATACAGGACAAAAGCCGGAGCAGAAACCGAGGAATATCTCGAACCGGTCTGGGTATTCAAAGGCGATGTAATAGTGAACGATAAATCCGTTATGCCAATTAAGGCATACATCCCGGCACTCACCGATGAATCTGTGAAATCACTCTCTTCATAATTTTTTCTCTATGAGATTTTCCATTTCATCTGTCTCAGGCAACCGTTATATCAACAATGTTTCACAGGGCCCGGCAACCGGCACCGGAACGCTGGACACTTCTCTGTCATCCGCATTTCATGTCGGGGAGAACATGTACAATGGAGGCAGACGCCAGCATTCGGCATTCTATGGGACGATCTCAAACGTTTACCATTTCGAGCGGGACCTGGTCCCCGTCGCCAACTTCACCGGCTCGCCCCTTTCCGGCACCGCACCGTTGAACGTCACCTTCACCGATACCTCAACCGGCTCACCTACCAATTGGTCGTGGAATTTTGGCGATGGCGACAGCACGAATTCCACCATGCGGAATCCACTGCATACATATGCTTCGGTCGGGATGTATAATGTCAGCTTAACGGCGGCGAATGCGTTCGGTAACGATACAGAGGAGAAGGTAGGGTATGTGATAGTGACGGCACCGCAAACGATGTTTTATGTGTATGCTGAAGGCGTCGGAATGTATCATGGAACGCAGGACGATTTAAGCCTGGGAAATCAAACGCCCGGGGATTTTTATAATCTCATTAATGGCCAGTGTGGCACGGTCGATACCGATAAGTGCTGGTATGGGCGGGGGATATACCTCGATGATAATGCCGGCTCAGTTCATTGGAGTACCACTGAACAGGCAAGCAGTTATGCAGATAATGCGGATTTCTCTGTATTTGTAGGTCATGGATCGAATAATGGCATAGTTTTCGGCACACAAAATACAGCCCTTGAATTATCCCGTTCAAACATGCAGTTCGGAGGCAACCAGGCAAAATGGGTGACGTTCTTTGCATGCGATGTGCTGAACCAGAGCACCCAGACGAATTGGGAATCCGTGTTCAACGGGGTGCATATTGTGAACGGGTTCGATACTCACGGACTGTTGTATGAAGAGCAGGGAACAAAATATGCGCAGATGTTGACTGGGTTGGGTGGGGGATATGATCGAATGAAAATCCGAGATGCTTGGAGAATGACGTTACAGGAAACAATCAACAAAGAATATATCAAGGGGGCTTACATGTGGGCAAATCCCTGCGGGAACGACTATCTCCCGGGATTCGGGGATTATTGCACATCATCTCCGACAAAGGACCAGAATGAAAATTACGATATCGAATGGGAGAATTTCGAATGTATAACATCATAAGACGGTGATGATGATGAAAAAAGAACATATTATCGGATTATGCCTGATTCTAGTAATTGCAGGTATTAGTGGGATTGCTTTCTGGCTTCAGCCATCAAGTACGTCTCAAAAAATACTGACCAATGAATCTCTTCAAGAACAATTCCAGAGTACTTATGGTGAAGTGGCGGGAGGATCGTTATCCTATAAAATCGAATTCACTGCCAAGAAACCAAATGCACCTGAAAAGGTTGCCGTATATAAGACGGTTCAGCCGAAGGTGACGAAAACCAATGCCATTGCGTTTGCGAAGAAATTCAATATCACTGATTTCAACGAACCAAAAGAAGGAGACTCAGTTATTTCGGTATCTTCAAAGAATATGAGATATCGTGTGATGTTATATAAAAATGGCGGGAGTGTGTATTGGGATTCAGAAAGATCCGATACTCCTAATGAGATCGACATTACAGAAAACCTCCCCTCCGATGAAGAAGCAAAGAAGATTGCCACATCATTCTTGAAAGAACGGGATCTTTTACCAGACGGTGCAGTTGTCGGAGGTACAGAACACCGGAAAGCATACAAATCGAATAAGAGCAGCGGATCGAAAACGGTAGTTTGGGAGGATATTCTTGTCTGGTATACCCGCGAACTCAACGGCATGAAAGTAGAAGGAACCCAATTCGAGGTGGAAGTTGGCGGACACGGGGATATCATTCGGTTCTTCTCCAACTGGAAAGATTACGAGACAATCGGAGAATACCCTATCAAATCCCAAGAATCTTCTATTGAGACCTTGAAACAAAAAGGAGTTTCAACCGCAGCCGGTCCGGATAAACCCGACACGATCTCGATCAACGAAATATACCTAGGATATGAAACAACAGCGGTAGCGTACAAGGAAGAATATCTGGAACCGGTCTGGGTGTTCAAAGGGGAAGCGCTGAAGAACGGGACTTCAATCGGGCCGGTAAAGGAATTCGTTCCTGCACTTACTGAAGATTCAAAGAAATCACTTTCATCAATATAATTTTTCATGCTGATGGAACCAATCCCTTCCGGTCCATCCGGCCCCGGCATATACACGGTCAACATAGACCTCCACTGGACTGATGGCTATACCTGCAACAACACAACCCCAACGCCCGACCCGAACTCGACCACGACAGCTACCCCGACACTAATGTCCGGCACGGTGCCGTTGAACGTCACCTTCACCGATACTAGTATTAACACCCTGACCCTCGTCCCAAGAAAAAATGATTATCCTGCGCGCAGAATGTATATTCAGTGTTCGGCGGAGTGAGAGACAATTCACGCGGCAATGCACCGTTAGAAACCTTTAAGTTTCCCAATATCATTTAAATTATTTAAAGCGCTTTTAGCAAATTTTAGGCGTTTATTTGTTTTTGGGGTGTTAATATGCCTGAACAGTTACAGGAGTCCATGAAGGGGACCACCACCATCGGCATTGTTTTTGCCGGTGGCGTCATCCTCGCAACCGAGAAACGGGCGACCATGGGCAGCATGATCGCAAGCAAGAAAGCGAAGAAAGTATACCAGGTCGCAGACCGGATCGGCCTGACCACGGCCGGCGGTGTCGGCGATGCACAGCAGCTTGCACGCATCCTCTCGGTGGAATGCAACCTGTACCAGATCCGCAGGTCCCGCCCGATCACGGTCGGTGCCACTGCAACGCTTCTTTCGAACTATCTCAACCAGAACCGCATGTACCCGTACTATGTCCAGCTCCTTGTTGGCGGCATTGACGAGAAGGGCCCGAGTGTCTATTCCGTTGATGCGATGGGCGGTGCAACAAAGGAAGAGGAGATCGTGTCAACCGGTTCCGGTTCGCCCATGGCGTACGGTGTGCTGGAAGACAGGTTCAAGCCGGACATGAGCGAGGACGAGGCGATCGAGCTCTCGATCCGCGGCCTGAAATCCGCAATGAAGCGCGATTCCGCATCCGGTGAAGGGATCCATGTTGTAGTGATCACGAAAGACAAGTACCAGGAACTCAGCGAGGATGCAGTCAGGAAATATTCTGCCAAAACCGCAGCATAACTTTTTTTAGGACGACTATTTTATGCAGATTGAAGAACGGCTCAAAGAGCTCAAAGAAAAAATCAATACCAAAGTGCCCCGCGGCATCAATGTAACGCAGGTCGAGTTTGAAGGACCCGAGCTGGTCATCTATACCGACGACCCCAAGCGGTTTGCCGATGAGGCGGACTTGATCAAGATCCTGGCCCGCGACCTGCGCAAGCGGATTGTTGTCAGGCCTACCATCCTTGAAGACCCGGAGAAGGCGTACAACGATATCAAGGCCGTTGTCCCGGAAACGGCCGGCATCACCGATATCTTTTTTGATGCCGACACCGGCGAAGTGCTCATCGAAGCCGAGAAACCCGGCGTTGTCATTGGCAAGAACGGCACAACGCTGCGGGATATCACGAAGCACATCGGCTGGACGCCCAAGGTTGTCCGGACCCCTCCCATCGAGAGCACCACGGTCAAGCAGGTCCGGCAATACCTCCGTTCCTCAAACGAGGACCGCAAGCAGTTCCTCCGCACTATCGGCCGCAGGATCCACCGGGACCTCCCGGGGAAGGGAGACGAGACTGCCCGTAAAGACCAGTGGGTCCGGGTCACAACCCTCGGGTGCTGCCGTGAAGTCGGCCGGGCCGCGTTCCTCCTCTCGACCCCGGACAGCAAGGTGCTGATCGACTGCGGGGAGAAACCCGATAATGCCGGTGCAACGCCCTACCTCTACGTGCCGGAGATCTTCCCGCTCACCGGGCTCGATGCCGTGGTGCTGACGCACGCCCACCTCGACCACTGTGCGCTCATCCCCCTGCTCTACAAGTACGGGTACGAAGGCCCGGTCTATGCGACACCCCCTACCCGGGACCTCTCCGTGATGCTCCAGCTCGATTACCTCGACGTGATCAACAAGGATGGGCGCAAGGTGCCGTACTCATCGAACGAGGTCAGGACCTATATCCGGCACTCCATCACGCTCAACTACGGCAGCGTGACCGACATTGCACCGGACATCAAGCTCACGTTCCATAACGCGGGCCACATCCTCGGCTCCGCGATCGCCCACTTCCATCTCGGCGACGGGATGTACAACATCGCGTTCACCGGCGATTTCAATTACGCGAAGAGCCGGCTCTTCAACCCGGCGATCAACCAGTTCCCGCGGCTCGAAGCGCTCTTCATGGAGAGCACGTACGGCGGCAGCAACGACTTCCAGCAGCCCCGGACGGATGCTGAGGCACGGCTGTACGAGACGATCAACAACGTCCTCCAGCGTGGCGGCAAGGTGATCATCCCTGCATTCTCGGTAGGCCGGTCGCAGGAAGTCATGCTCGCGCTCGAAGAGGGTATGAGGCTCGACAAGATCCCGAAGGTGAAGATCTACCTCGACGGCATGATCCGCGAGGCAACTGCGATCCACACCACCTACCCGGAGTACCTGAACACCGAGCTCCGGAACCTGATCTTCCGCGAAGGCATGAACCCGTTCCTTGCCGAATGCTTCCAGCAGGTGGACAGCCAGGAACTCCGCGAGAACGTGATCGCGGGCGACCCGTGCGTCATTATCACGACAAGCGGGATGCTCAATGGCGGCCCGGTCATGGAATACCTCCTGAACCTTGCGCAGGACGAGAAGAACGCGCTCATCTTTGTCGGGTACCAGGCAGACGGCACCTACGGCCGCCGGATTCAGAAAGGCTGGCGCGAAGTGCCGATGGGCAGGAAAGGGACGATCACGATCAACCTCGAGATCGTTACGGTCGACGGGTTCTCCGGCCACTCCGACCGCCGGCAGCTGATGAACTACATCGGACAGATCTCACCACGCCCCGAGAAGATCTTCTGCATCCATGGCGATGAGAATAACACGATCGATCTCGCTAGCTCCATCTACAAGCGCTACCATATCGAGACCCATTCCCCCATGAACCTCGAGACCTACCGAATGGTCTGATGCGATTGCGATGAAATCGCAAATCACTCTTTTCTTAGGTATCTTCTCCGTGATGGCGTTGTCCAACGCCATTGTCCCGGTACTTCCCGCGTTTGCCACAACCTCATCCTGGTCCGGCGCGATCTACGCCGCGTACTTCCTCGGAGCAACGATTAGTACGCTCCCCTCGGGCTACCTCTCGGACCGGTACGGCCGGCTCGCGATGATGCGGACCGGCCTCATCGTGACGGTCGTGACCGGGGCCGTGCTCTGCCTGACCACTGCCGCAGTGCCGGCGCTTCTCGCGAGGTTCATCGAGGGGATCGGCGCCGGCCTCTTCGTTGCCCCGGCCCTTTCCCTTGTCAATGCGGAGGAGCACCACGAGAAGCTGAGCGGCTATTTCATGGCGCTGATGAATGCCGGGCTCGTACTCGGGCTGCTCATTGCCGGCGAGATGGCGAAGCTCTTCAGCCTGCCCGCCACCGGGATCATTTTCTTTACTGCACTTACGGTGATCCCGGCCGTCACTTCCCTGCTCACCCGCGAGCCGCACGCACCGGCCCCGGGTCCTGCCGATGGGTGGGACCTTCCCGCGTTCCTCTCGCTCGTCCGGGAGTACAAGTGGATCTGGTATTCGTCCATTGTCCTGATCGGCATCACCGGTGTCGTCACCTCCCTCTACCCGAAATTTTCCGGTGCGTCTTCAGAGATTCTCGGGCTCTGGATTGCAGGCATGAGTGTTGCTACTATTGTTGCTGTGCTCGTCATCTCCCGGTTCCCGTTCGATGAGATCCTCGCGATCCGGGTCTCTGCTGTGCTGATGGTAATGGGCGTCATGACCTCGTTCTTTTCTCCGGCCGGATTTCTCGTGCTCGGTTTCCTCGCGGGCATTGTGATGATCGCCCAGATGGGGTTCCTCGCCCGGGTCCGCGAGCACCAGGGGATGGCGATGGGGATGTTTTCTACGATGAGTTATCTGGGGATGGCCGTGTTGCCTTTTATTGCCGGGATTGTTGCGGATGGCGCGGGGTTCTTTGTTGCATTTTGTGTAACGGCCTTGGCTGCGGTGACGGTGGCGGTAGTGGTCCGGAGATGAATTTAATACGCTGCCCCTCCAAAGATCTCATCTGAAACAGTCAGGATTTATAAAAAAAGATACACCGGGAGGAATTGTAAACAATGATCCTGCAATATATTGAGAAAGCCCTCGCCCATGCACGGTATGAGATCATCGAGGATGACGAACCATATTACGGAGAGATCCCGGAGCTCGCCGGCGTCTATGCGACCGGGAAGACTCTTGAAGATTGCCGGGCAAACCTCATGGAAGTGATCGATGGCTGGATCATTGTCCGGCTGCGTCGGGGACTTCCAATTCCCCCGATCGACAATTGCACCATCGAGGAACTCGTAAGGCTTGATCAGAGTGCCCGGGCATAAACTTGTTCCGGTCTCATGGACTGATCTTGTCCGCCAGCTGAAAACTTTTGGTTTTGACGGTCCGTTCCAGGGAGGGAAACACCCGTATATGGTTCGTGGCGATCTCGTTCTTACCATCCCGAATCCGCACCGGTCCGTGATAAGTGTGGATCTCCTGCTCAGGATCCTCCGGCAGGCCGGCATTTCCCGGGAAGACTGGATTCGCAGTGAGTGAGAAATTTTTTTTTAGATTTTGATTGAGGGTTTTACTAACGAAGGAGATTTGGTGTTTCACGTCGAAGAAACCTAATGGTTTCTTCTCATCCTCTGGGTTTGGAAAGGTTGAAAACCTCGACGAGCTGAAGGAAGGCGAAAGCCGATCTTCAGGTCTGATGACCCATCGGATGTCGGAGAAATGCAACGCCAGACTCCCAATACCATCGCTTAACGGGTGTAGTAACCTGATGGGAGACCTGCACCCCCGGTTCTGTCCATCCGGGCACGCATCAGCCCCGGATTGCCCCTTTTCATCAATACCCGACCGGCCTGTTTCGGGGGTTTTTGGGGGAAGTGTTCCGGAAAACCCCTGTGCGGCCCCATTTTGGGGAAAATGGCTGATCTCCGCAGAGAAAAACCGGCCTGTTTAAAACCTGTTTCCTTTGAGGAGAGATAGCTGCCGCGATGTTCTGGTCGCGGGAGGGTGGAGATGATGAAAGCCGGGTTTTGGAGATCCCTGTCGGTGCAGATGTCCACCAGCTTGTCTTTGAGGTTATTGATGAGGGGCGAACGAAAGTCTTACTGATTGATATGAGAGCTCACGAAGAAGTGCATTAATTTTTTTAGTTCATCCCGGTTTTCCCGCTTAATCAATACATTCATCTGCGATCAGGGGAAATTTCGTCATGAGAATATGCAGTCAAAAACACTGATCCTGGTCCTTCTTGCCATGCTCCTGCTCGTCCCGGCAGTCCATGCCGAAGACGCCCTCGACTGGACAACCAGGGGACTGGCGGCCCTTGATGCGGGGAAATATGCAGACGCGCTCACCTGTTTCAATAACGCCCTCGCGCTCGAGAAGAATTTTACCTCGGCGCTGTCGGGAAAGGCTGTGGCCCTCAATGCCCTTGGCGATTACCCGGGCGCGCTTGATGCAGCAAACCAGGCCCTCGCGACCCGGGCACTGGACAAGAACGGCCTCAGCGCAAAGGCCCTTGCGCTCTTCAACCTCCAGAGGTACGAGGAGGCGGTGGTTGCTTATGACGACCTGTATGCTGTCCAGATCAACAACCCGGACGCCTGTTACAAGCAGGCATATGCCTACCAGATGCTGAACCAGTCGGAAAATGCGGTTGTGGCGTACCGGAAATGCACGGTCATCGATCCCGTGAATATGCAGTTGTGGAACAACCTCGGCCTTTCTTACATGAACCTGGGACAGTATGAGGACGCACTCTCCGCATTTGACCGGGCAACCAGCATAACCACAAAGAATGCAACGGTCTGGAACAACAAGGGAAAAGCGCTTGCGTCACTGGGAAGGCCGGGCGATGCAACGGAATGTTTCAGCAGGGCGCTGGGGATCGATCCGGGTTTCACCGAGGCGCTGAACAACCGGGAGAGCATGAGGGGGAAATTCCAGACATTCAATTACAGCGAGACGGCAACGGTCACCCCCACGATGAGCAGGCTCGGGACCTATTATACGACCGCCCCGGTCCCGACAATGACCACGGTTGCCCCGGCTGCTGAAGAGACCACCCGGCATGCCCCGGTCACCACCACTGCAACGGTCGAAAAGAAGACGACATATGCCCCGCTCTCCCCGCTCACGGCACTGGGAGCCCTTGCTGTCATCGCCGGGTTTACAGTGATCGTAAGGAACAGGAAAGAATAATTCACATCATCATTTTTTTGGATCCGTATTGGTAACTGATCCAGGGACCGGCCATCCGCCATTTCATTATCTATAGCCGGGACCCGGAAAAACTGGAGATTGTTTTTAAAAAATGGGCTTTGTTGAAACCCTTATCCAGCTATGTAAATACTGGTCCGTGAGAGCAAAGCTCCCATTTGAATTTGAAGGAGTTTCACGAGAATACTCTGACAATGTGAGCATCCCCACCCCCTACGGGGGTCGCTCGGGCGCCTCGTTGGGCCCTCGCTGGGCAAGATGGTTAATCGGAAAACAGGTATGCCGGAAGGGGGGTCAAGGGGTGCTCCCCTTGGGCTGCCTCCCTCTCTGGGGAGACAATCCCTCTTCAGAGGGATTGGCTGGAGAAAAACGAAGTTCTTCGACTAGGAGAGGGGGTCACCCTCATAACTACCATAGAGGATTCCCAAACTGCGTATAAATCGAGGATTTCAACAGAGCCGAAAAATAGTGTTACTTCAGCGGGACAGCACCGGCATAGTGCCGCATGATGCCACCATAAATGCCGGTTGCTTTTTCCAGGGAATCGATCGAGACCCGCTCGTTCACCGCATGCAGGCACGAGATCTCCCCGGGGCCGTACTCGATCACATTGAACCCGCACCTTCGGAGGTGACGGGCATCGCTTGCCGCCCACTGGACGATGGGGGACACGTCCCCGCCATATGCCCGTTCAATTTCCCCGCAGGTAACGGCGACAAGCCGCGACGAGGGGTCGGTGATGGAAGGTTCAAAGGACTCCTGCGTTGTCACCGTTCCCGTTCCGGCATGGGCTGATATGCCGGAAAGGAGCTCCGGGATATGACACCCCCACGGGATCCGCATCTCGAGTTCGAGCTCGCAGTGCTGGGCAACGATATTGGACTTCTCGCCTCCCCCGATCACTCCCGGGTTGAAGGTCAGTCTCTTTAAGATATTGCTCACTCCCGCGATCTTCAGTTCCTTCCCGAGCTCTTCCGAAGACCGGGAGATGATCTCCTGCAGGGAATGGTCAACCGGATAATCCGTATCGTAAAGGGTCCTCACGTACGCGAGGAACGTCATCGCTTCCATGATGGCGCTTGTGCCGACTGCCGGGTAGAGCGACCCGTGGGCCGGGACACCGTCAAAGGTAATATGGAACCGGCAGAGCCCTTTCTGCCCGATGGTGGGATGGCGGGCCGGCGTGGGCTCGGCAATGATGCAGTCGCAGGGCGGGATCGCATCGTGGGCGAGCAGGTAGCGGGCCCCGTTCTCCCCGCCGGTCTCCTCATCGCAGACAAAGGCGAGCGTTGCCGGTACCTCTTCACCCGCATCCGCGAGATGTCTGCATGCAGCGAGGATCGCGGCGCAGCCGCCCTTCATGTCCGTGGCACCCCGGCCCCAGACGTAACCCTCGTCGATTGCACCGGAGAACGGGGGCCGGCTCCAGCCGTTATCGAGCGCAGGCACAACATCCACATGCCCGCAGAGCATCAGCCTCGCGTCCTTTTTCCTGGCCACGAGGTTCTCCATGCCGTCACCGTTCCCGGAGATGGACGAGCAGATGCCGATGCCGTCAAGGAAGTCCCGGACGTATTCGATTGCTTCGCTGGTCCTGCCCGGGGGATTCTCGCTCCTTATCTTAACAAGGTCTGAACAGATACGGCTGACATGCATGGTGAAGGCTCATAAGTACGTATCAGTGGTCGGCACAATACGCGGCAAAGAGGGTGCCAAGCGAGGCATCCGCGTACAGGCTTTTCAAAAATTCCGCGTCGAAGAACTCATCGATGACCGCAAAGAAGAAATCCGGGGGGAGCGGTCGCTTGCTGTCCGGGTCGGGCACGATCCGGAAACTCCGGTAGCTGGCCGGATCTTCGGTATCGTAGATCATCTGCCAGAGCGAGGGAAGGGCATTGAACTTCTCCGGCTTGTTCTCCCTGAGCCAGTTGACAAAACCGGGGAATTTTGCCCGGTCGCCTTTCTTCTCCTCGTCAATGCGCCAGCGCATGTATTCGGCTCCGATGATATTCTTCGGCGACCCGAAATTATAGGCATAGATCCCCGCAGTATAGTCAATATGGGCGAGGGAGTCGATGAGATAGAAATACAGGGCCTTGTCAAACCCCCCCGTGTCCTGCAGCATCAGGGACTTATTGTAAAGATAGTCAAGAACGGTGAGGTATTCATTCTCTTCTTCCATATCCACTGGTTCGTTACGGGATTGTAAATATATTCCCGTAGGGGATCACGGGGAGAGAGGGGCGCGAGTGCCGGGTTCTGCCCGCGTATCCACCAGCCAGCACCGACCAGTGCAGCGGTTCCTTTACATCCCCTTGACCATACTCTTATTGTACTGGAATTACCAAACACCATAATCAGGAAGTGAGCATATGCCCGGACTGACGACACTGAACAGGCGAAAAAGTCCTGTAATAAAGAAACTGGAAGCCGCAGCACCGGCTATCCGTTCCCGGTTTGGTGTTACCCGGATCGGCATCTTCGGTTCGTTTGCACGGGGGGAGCAGACCCGCACGAGCGACGTGGATGTGCTGGTGGATTTTGCCAGCGGGTATGCAACTCTCAAAAACTTTATCGGGCTTTCCGATCACCTTGAGGCGCTGTTCCAAAAGAAAGTGGATCTCCTCACGGTCGAAGGGATTGACAAGTATATCCGCCCCGCAGTTGAATCCGAGGTGATCTGGGTTGAAGGATGAGACCGTCTACCTCCGGCATATCCTTGACGAGATCGCATTCCTGAAACGGATATCCGCTGGCCGCACCCTTGACGATCTCAAAAGCGATGACTATTTTGCGCACGCAGTCCGGAGTGCGATTGAAGTAATCGGGGAAGCGTCAATGAATGTCCCTGCCGGGATTAAATCCGGGAACCCGGATATCCCGTGGCGGGAGATGGCATCACTCCGTAATAAGATCATTCATGGCTATTTCCGGATAGATTATTCGATTGTCTGGAATGTGATCCAGCAGGACCTCCCGGATACAGGACCAAAAATTGCAGCACTTCTGAAAAGGATAGATGAGCGATCAGGATAAGTTTCCTGCCCCATCATTGGATTAATCGTACTCCATGAAATCCGACTGGCCATCAGGCCAGGAGGACGAGAAGAATACGTCAGTATTCTTCGAAGAGCGCCGGGTTTTGCCGACGAATCCACCAGCGCCTCACCCACCACCCACCGCCAGCGAGCACCACGCACCCGGCACCGATCAGCGCAACGGTCGCGAGCGGGAAGCCGGTGTCCGGTAATGCCGGCGCCGGCGCAACTGCCGGAACTGCGGTGATCTTTGTGGTTACGGGAGCTGTGGTATGACGGGTGTACGTGAATGCCGCTTTCGGAACTGTCGTGACACTGGCAATCAGGACGTCACCTGATCGGGTTGTTTCAACGGCAGTTGTCGAAGACATGTTTGCCTTAGTATTATTCCCGAATGTCACCGCGAAGTACGAGAACCCGGGCGTTGTTGCCGTGAAATAGTATCCCGTGCCGGTCCTGCCGTCATAGGTTGTCGGGAGGGACGTCCAGGTCCCGTCATGATACCGCATCAGGGCGACATCTGATATTTTCAGGTTATGGCCCTCCAGCCAGTCGGCGTTCACGACAAACGTGATCGTTCCTTTGGAAATGCCGGCTTCCTCAACATCTACCGGTGTTACGGACAAGTATCCGGCAACGGTCCTCCCGCTTAATGGCGATGATGATACATACTGCGGGACTGGCATGGCTGTTACTTCCAGCGACGTCAGGGAATCAGCTGTCGTGACGGTAACCTCTTCGACCGTCGGGGGATCGGCAGATGAGGCCGGTACCTGGAAGAAATTGAGGATAACCGTCGACCCTGCCGGAACGTCTCCCGCATCGGCAACCGTAACCGCCGTTGTCCCGGGTTTCGAGACGATGATACTGCCCTCTGATGAAGAACTATCGCTGGCCGTTGTCTGGGTCGGGATGGGAGCTGGTGTGGAAGTTGGTGTGAGAGTCGGCGAGGACCCTTCGATGACCGTGAACGTAACCCGGGAGTTGGTTCCTTCCTCGCCACCCGGGTTCACAACGATTACGTTCCAGATACCGGCAATTTCGTTTGCAGGAATGGTTATATCGAGCGAGCCCCTGGAGATATTTGTCCCGGTCAGCGTGACGTTTGCATACCCGCTCCTGGTCAGGTTCACGGTCGGGGATGTGGTGGCGTTGAAGTTCATCCCGGTAATCGTCACCAGGGTGGCAGAGGTGTTTATTCCTTCCGTCGGGGTGATCCCGGTCACTACCGGAAGATCGGTCACCGTAAACGTGACCGATGGATTGGAATCTTCTTCACCATTCGGATTTACGACCGTCACATTCCAGGCACCGGCTATAAGATATGCAGGCACAGTCCTGACGAGCAATGTGCTGGTATCGCTCACGACATCAAGGGTAACGTTGCTGTATCCGTCACGGGTCAGGTTCACGGTCGGTGAGGTTGTGGCGTTGAAGTTCATCCCGGTGATCGTCACCGGGGTGGTGGTGGCGTTTGTCCCGCCCGCCGGGCTGATCCCGGTCACCACCGGGGGAGCGGTCACGGTGAACGTGACCGATGCATTGGTACCTTCCCCCTCCGGGTTTACGACCGTCACATTCCAGACACCCGCTGTAAGATATGCGGGAATAGTCCTGATGAGCAATGTGCTCGTCCCGCTCACGACGCCAAGGGTGACGTTGCTGTATCCGTCACGGGTCAGGTTCACGGTCGGGGGGGTTACCGTGTTGAGGTCCCGTCCGGTAATCTCTACGTTCATCTCAGATATGTTGGCACCGCTCATGGGGTTGATCCCGGTCACCACCGGGGGAACAACCGCCGTGAACGTAACCGATGCGTTGGTCCCTTCATCCCCATTCGAGTTGGCTACGGAAACGTTCCAGGCACCGGCGGTAAGATATGCGGGCACGTTCCTGACGAGCAATGACTCGCTATCGCTCACGACATCAAGGGTAACGTTGCTGTATCCGTCACGGGTCAGGTTCACGGTCGGGGATGTTACCGTGTTGAAGTTCCTTCCGGTAATCCTCACCTGAGTCGCGCTCGTGTTGAGACCGGTTACCGGAGAGATGGAGATCACCTCGGGGGGAAGGTTTGTCTCTACGTAAACCAGGGCATCCACTGACTGGTTGTCAACCGTGACCCTGACCGTTGATATACCGATAACGGGCAGGCTTAACGTGGTTGCGTTCATGCCGGAGGTCATGTTCCCGGCCAGCGGCAGGAGGTTTCCCCCGGACCCCCCCAGGCGCGTGAACTTCACCGGGATACCGTCCGGGACATGGAAACCTGTCGGGTCATGATACGTACCAGCCGAGTCGTACGTCAGGTTCGCACGGACCTCGCTGGTACCGGCGGGTGTGATGGATGATGGGGATGCGATGGCGCCGAGCCTGAGCCAGGGGGTATAGGCGGAGCTTCCTGAGACTCCATCCAATGGGCCGTCATTCTGGCCCCACCAGTTGTATGCCAGATCGATAGTGCCGCCGGCACGATACACCGCATTTCCGGTTGTTGCGGTATTACCATAAATCCGGGAAAAATGCACAATCCCGTTTCCATCGATATCGTTTGCATCGATATAGATCGCGCCGCCATTGTTTGTTGCCGAGCTGTTGGTGATGGTTGAGTTGGTAACGGTGGCACTGCCGATATAGATCGCGCCGCCATTGTTTGTTGCCGAGCAGTGGGTGGCAGTGACGTTAGTAATGTGGCTATTCGTGCTGAAGATCGCGCCTCCGTTGCCTGCCGAGCAGTTGGTGATGGTTGTGTCGGTAACGTTGCCCCTGTGGATAAAAATCGCGCCGCCATAATCTTCTGAGGCCGAAAGGTGTGTTGTCGAGCAGTTGATGAAGGTGGAGTTGGTTACGGTACCCTCGTTAATAAGGATCGCGCCGCCCTTGATTCTTCCCGTATTGTTGATAAACGTGGAGTTGGTTATGGTGGCGGAACCGTCTGCCCATAACGCACCGCCAAATGATGCCGTGCAGTTGGCGATGGTGGTATCGGTAATAATGATACCCACGCGATCATAAATCGCACCGCCACTGTTATCTTCATCAGAAACAAACCCCCACTTGTCTTCCCAACAGTTGTCGATGGTGGAGTTGGAGATAGTGAGAAGGCTACCAGCGACAATGTGACAGATAGCTCCGCCAAATCCATGTGACATAGAGTTGGTGATGGTAGAGTCAGCAATGGTTCCACCGGTAATATAGAGCGCGCCGCCAAATTCGCTGTCCACCGAAGAGGCGTCGATCGTGGTGTCGATGATATTGATGCCTCCACCATAGTCGGTAATCGTGCCGCCTGTACTACCTGCCCAGCAGTTGGTGAGGTTGGAGGAGTAGATGTTGACCGCGTAGGAAGCGAGGGCACCGCCATATTTGTTTGCCCTGCAGTTGGTGATAGTGGTGTTTCTGACAGTAACCGTGGAAGTGGTCGAGGACCCGTTGATCGCACCGCCATCGTAGTTGGAAGTATCCCCGTTCTGCAGGGTCAGGTTTTCGACAGTGAGTGTATTCGGGCCGAAGACCGAGAAGATCCTGCCGGATGACTGCGCATCGATGAAGGTGTCCCAGGCACCGTGGCCATCCGCCGCCCGGATGGTGATGCTCTTGTATGCGGTGATACTGTTCTGGTAGTACACGCCCGGGTTCAGGATGATCGTGTCGAAATTCGAGGCATCAGTGATGTTCTCCTGGATTGAGTCCCCGGGATTGAGTATATGATCGGTCGCCGCAACCGGCACAACGAGCGCGAGCGCCAGGATCGACAACCCTGCGATGATGGTGTACCATTCGTGTCGCGTATGCATTTGCGGGTACCTCAGGAAGCCTGGCCATTCCCGGCAACGACCGCAAACGTCGAGAACCCGGGCGTTGTTGCCGTGAAATAGTATTCCGTCCCGATCTGGCCGTGATAGGTTGTCGGGAGTGTATTCCATGTCCCGTCATGATGCAGCATCAGGGAAACATCCGATATTTGCAGGTCCCGATCCTCCAGCCAGGCAGAGTTCACTGCAATCCTGATCGTTCCCCCGGAAATACTGGCATCATTGACCCCGACAGGAGTTACGGACAGGTACCCGGCAACGGCCTTTCCGCTGAATGTTGATGACGATGTGTACTGCGAGACCGGCACGGCTGTCATTTCCAGCGACTTTAAGGAATCTGTTGTCGTCAGGGTAACCTGGTCTACTGTCGGCGGATCGGTGGAAGAGGCCGGCACCTGGTAGAAATTGAGAATGACGGTCGACCCTGCTGAAACGTCTCCCGCATTCACTGCCGTCACCGCTTTTGTCCCGGGCTTCGAGCTGATAGATGTGCTTAAGGGGCTGTCTGAAGAAGAACCGCTGTCCGATGACGCGGTCGAACCGGTAACCGTTGACGGGGCCGGCGAGGGAGTGGGCAGGGATCCATCGATGACCGTGAACGTAACCAGGGGATTGGTCCCTTCCCGGCCATCCGGGTTCACGACGTTTACGTTCCAGATACCGGCAATTTCGTTTGCAGGAATGGTTATATCGAGCGATCCGCTGGAGACACGTGTCCCGGTCAGCGTGATGTTTGCATACCCGCTCCGGGTCAGGTTCACGGTCGGTGGTGGTACCGTGTTGAAGTTCATTCCGGTGATCGTAACCTGGGTTGTGCCCGTGTTGACACCGGTTACCGGAGAGATGGAAATGATCTCGGGCGGAGGGGCTGATTCTACGTAAATCAGGGCATCCACCGACTGGTTGTCAACCTTGACCCTGACCGTTGATATCCCGATATCGGGCAAGCTTAACGTAGTTGCATTTACGCCGGAGATCATGTTCCCGGACAGCGGCAGGAGGGTCCCTGTGCCACTATGGAGCGTGAACGTGACCGGGATGCCATCCGGGACCGGGAAGCCTGCCGGGTCATGATACGTACCATCCGAGTCGTAGGTCAGGTTCGCAAGGATTTCGCTGGTCCTCCCTGCGGCGATGGATGACGGGGATGCGATGGTGCCGAGCCTGAGCCATGGGGCATACGTTGAGGTTCCACCGTAGGGCGCATCACCCAATGGGCCGTCATTCTGGCCCCACCAGTTGTATGTTGCATTGACCCTGAATTCGGGCGTGCCGGCAAATAAGTAAATTGTGGGTCCTATCTGTGCGGTGTTACCATAAATCCGGGAAAAAGTGATCGTGTTGTTGCCCCAGACAAAGATCGCGCCGCCATCCTGGCCGGCCGAGCAGTTGGTGATAGAAGTCGTAGTGATGGTGCCGGTGGAGGGGGAACCGGTCTGATAGATTGCGCCGCCATGCATGCTGGCGGAGCAGTTGGTGATGGTTGTAGAGCTGATGACGGGGTTCGGGATAGAAATGGCACCGCCATACTGTGCCGAGCAGCTGCTGATGGTTGTGGAAGTAATGGTTGTGATGACGCTGCTGTCGGAAGTATAGACTGCACCGCCATAGTTTGTTGCCGAGCAGTTGCTGATGGTTGTGGAGCTTACAGTTGTGGTGGTTGAAACGCCATCGTTGGTATAGTCACCGGCATAGATCGCGCCGCCATTGCCTGTTGCCGAGCAGTTGCTGATGATTGTAGCAATTACGTTGGTGCTGGTACTATAGATGGCACCACCCAATCTTGCCGAGCAGTTGGTGATGGTTGTGGTGGTAACGGTGCCTCCTGATATTGAGATCCCGCCGCCATAGGTTGCTATACAGTCGGCGATGGTTGTGGCAGTAACGGTGCCTCCTGATATTGAGATCCCGCCGCCAGAGTTCGCCGTGCAGTTGTTGACTGCTGATGAGGTGATGGTGGCAGTTCCAGATGCATAGATCGCGCCGCCATAAGAGGTGGCAGAGGTGGCAGAGCAGTTGGTGATGGTTGTGGCAGTAATGGTGCTGTCGCGACTAGAGATGGCGCCGCCAAATCTGGCAGCAGAGCAGTTGGTTATGGCAGAGTTGGTGATAAGGACAGTACCCTGGTTGGAATAGATCGCGCCGCCGCTATAGCCGCTATAGGTTGCCGAGCAGTTGGCGATGGTCGTGGCAGTAACGGTGGTATTACCATAGATCGCGCCACCATACCCTTTTGTTGCCGAGCAGTTGATGATGGCAGAGTTGGAGAGGGTGATTGGGCTGCCGGATGCATAGCTCGCAGAATAGATCGCGCCACCGGATAATGCCCGGCAGTTTGAGATATTTGTGTTAACAATGGTAGCGTTACCATAAATCGCACCGCCGTATCCTTTGGTTGCCGAGCAGTTGGCGATGGTTGAGGCTGTGATGGTGGCATTACCATAGATCGCGCCGCCATATCTTTTGGTTTCCGAGCAGTTAGTGATCGCGGAGCTGGTGAGGGTGATAGTACCACTATCAGAATAGATCGCACCACCGCCACCGGTATAGGAAGTGGAGGTGGTTGAAGTACAGTTGGCGATGGCGGAGTTGATGAGGGTGATAGTACTACCGCCGGAAGAATAGATCGCACCGCCGCCGCCATCCGTGGTAGGGGTTGCCTCACAGTTTGTGATGGTGGAGTTGGTGATGAGGACCGTGCTGCTGTAGGAATAGATCGCGCCACCGTTCCCCAAGTACTTACCATTCTGCAGGGTCAGGTTTTCGATAGTAAAGGTTACACCTGTGATACCGAAGATCCTGCCGGAAGACTTTGCATCAATGAAGGTGTCCCAGGCGCCGTGGCCATCCGCCGCCCGGATGGTGATGTGGTTGGTGCCGACCACATCGATACCGAAGTCATAGTCCGGGTAGTACACGCCCGGGTTCAGGATGATTGTGTCGTAATCGCTGACACTATAATAGATTGTATTCTGGATTGAGTCTCCGGGATTGAGGATATAATCGGTCGCTGCAGCCGGCACTACGAGTGCCAGCGCCATGATCACCAGCACTGCAAAAAAAATACCGGTGCGTACCGGATCCGTATACCCTTCCCGCGCCATGTTCCTGCCCGTGACCGATCCCGGCAGGCACCTATCCGCACATTTCCCGGCTGCGAGGGCCGGTATGCGTCCGGGACTGACGGGATCTCTTCAGGGAAATTCTGGCGGGGCGGTTTATAAGCGAACTGAAACGAAATTTCGGTGATTATCACTGAGACGGACCGGTGCTGAGTGGTGTGCCGGTTCCCCGCCGGCTCATGCCCTCATCCTTCATTGGCCACCGGGCTGCATGTCCCGGCTCTCCCCGGCCGGGTCAGTAATAACGGCGAATTTCTCCCGGGGGATATCCACTTTGAGCACCATCATGCCTGGCGAACCGTCCGGGAGCTGGATCGGTACGCAGTGGGCCTTGATAAGCCCGGAGCCCGGCCCGGACAGGAACTCGGCAATGAACGTGCACTCCCTGCCGGCCACCGCCGCTTCCAACGCTGCAATGCACTCGTCGTAGTTGGCAACCCGCCCCCGGAGCAGGTCGGGAAGGCGGGCCCCGACCCTGCCGGTAGTCCGAGGCACAAAATCATTGAGCTGGAGGATCGTGAGGCTGCTGTCAGTTATGGCATAGTGCAGCGGCATGCGTTTCCGGAAGTCCGCTGCGGGGACGCGTCGGCCGGCAAAGGAGTAGATCTTCGCCCGGCCGAATGTCCCCGTCTCAACCATTTCCTGTGCGGTCAGCACGTCAAGGTACTTCGCGACCGACATGCGGTTCAGGCCGGTCTTCTCTGCAATCTCCACGATATTGAGCCCTTCCGGGTGTTCCTTCAGCACGCCAAGGATCCGGGAAATTGCATCCGGTTCTGTGGTCATACCCTCATCCTTCCCGCACCGGGTCCGGCTTCCGTGCCGGCCGGGTTCCCCTGTCACCTCCCGCAGTACCCCGGTAACCCCGGTGCACATACCGGCCGGATCCCGCTGCGCCATACAACCCGCTTCCAGCATGATGATCCGGCCATCCGGCCTGCGTACCCGGAAGCGGAAGCTCCCCTCTACGGACTCCGGTATGACCCGGAGGCCGACATCCACAGCCTCCCGGTCCTCCTGCACGGCCAGGTCCGAAAACAGCCGGCCGGTACAGGTGCCCGGCGCAAGCCCGAGCTCCGTTGCCCGGGGACTCAGGTAGGTGAGGATGCCGTCCGTACCGGCCCGGAAGACGGGATATGCCATCCTCTCCACCAGCGCCCGTAACTGCTCCGCCTCTTGGTGCAGTTCGATCTCCATAAGTTTCCTGTCAGTGACCTCCTGGGTGACGGCTATCATCCCCGGCGATCCATCCGGGAACCGGATGGGCAGGTGGTAAATCTCCAGGAACTTATGTTTCCCCCGGACCAGATCGTCGGCTATGACCACGCTCACCTCTCCGGCAATAGCCTTCCTGCATGCTGCCAGGCATTCCCCGAAGTTCAGAATCCGGTCCTGGAATATGTCAGGAAGCAGGGCCCCCTCAATCTCCCGGGGAGGTATATCGGAAATAGTGGGAAGCCAGTGATTAAACTGGACAACCCGTAAATTGCTGTCGGTGATGCAGTAGCATTTCGAGATCTGTTCCAGGAATGCCCTCACCGGCAGGCGTCGGGACAGGGAATAGATCTTGGCTCTCCCGCACATCTCCACCTCTACCGATTCGTTCGCTGTCAGCACCCCGAGGTACTTTGCGACCGACATGCGGTTCAGGCCGGTCTTCTCCGCGATCTCCACGATATTGAGCCCTTCCGGGTGTTCCTTCAGCACGCCAAGGATCCGTGGAACAGCATCGGATTCTGGGGCCATACCCTCATCCCCCCCGTACAGGGCCCTGCTTCCGTACCGGGCGGGCATTCCCCGTTATATCCCGCAGCAGGCCGACAATCCCCGTGCAGGCACCGGAAGGGTCCCGCTGCACCGTGCAGATCGCTTCCAGCCGAACCTTCCGGCCATCCGGCCTGCATGCACGGAAGCGGAAGGTCCCCTCCCCGGACTCTACTATCGCCCGGAGGCTGGCATCCACGTCATTTCGGTCCTGCTGCCCGGCAAGATCCGCGAATGGCCGGCCGAAGGGATCTCCTGCCACAAGCCCAAGCTCCGCGGCCCGGGGGCTCAGGTATGTGAGTATGCCATCTGTGCCGGCCCGGAAGATGGGATATGCCAGTCCCTCAATCATTGTCCGGAACTGCTCCGCATCGGCACGGTCTGCCATCCCCGCACGTCTCTCCCGGGTGATATCCACCGAAAGGGACATCATGCCTGGCGAACCGTCCGGGAACCGGATCGGCATACAGAGAAGCTCGCAGAATTGGGATCCCCCGGGAAAGAGCCGCTCGGCAATAACGGTGGACGGGCTCCCGGCAAGCACCTCCCCAAATACCGCCATACACTCATCGTAGTTGGCGACATGCCCCCGGAACAAGTCGGGGAGCCGGATGCCGACCTTCCCGATGGTTCGGGGGACGTAATCGTTGAGTTCAAGGATCGTGAGATCGCTGTCGGTTATCGCATAGTGCAACGGCATATGATCCCGGAAGACCGCTACCGGAATCCGCCGGCCGGCAAAACAGTAGACTTTCGCCCTCCCGAACGTCCGCACCTCAACAGACTCCTGCGCTGTCAGCACGTCGAGGTACTTCGCGACCGACATGCGGTTCAGGCCGGTCTTTTCCGCAATTTCCATGATATTGAGGCCCTGAGGATTCCTCTTTAAGATCTCCAGGACCCGTGAGACGCTTTCCGGTATCTCTTGCAACACGGTCACCCCCGATTCCAGTCTTTTTCATGGCACAAGCAAACCTGGCATCAGACCATCCGGCCGTATTAACGCACCCGACAGAAAATACCGGCAGGCACCATGAAATATCTCCCGCGTAAGTATGGATGGATCTTTGGATGAGATGATAATAAAAATTGTTAAATGATATTTACAGAATATCTGGAAAACATTACATGGATTTTTTTTAAAATTTTCTTAAGGATTTAAAAAAAGCCGAAACAATCACTTGTAGTACGGTTCCCGGAGCGACACTACTTTCCGGAACAGTTCCTCCAGTTCCTCGCCTTTTTTCCCGCGGATATCAACATGATTATCCGTCCGCAAAAGGCAGGGCTTGAGCTTCCCGTCCGATGTCACGCGGAGCCGGTTACAGAACGCACAGAACTCGGAGTCATTTTTCTGCGGTCATCACGGTACCGGTGAAACGATCCGGGGCTCGCTTCCGTACCTCACGGTCCATGCTGTGAACCAGAACCCGACGGGGGTCGGACGGTGTACGAATGTTCCATCAGACCCGCAGGCAACAGGCCGCAGCACCGGGAAAAAGATTGCTGTTTCTGTCGTGAGAGAATTGGATTTTGGGGAGATCGCCGGTTCGTGGATGTGAACTGCCGGAAGCCGATGGATACGAAGTACACCGCCCGACCCCCGTTTAGCCCATAGGGTTTTCCCGGAAATGCAGAATGTTCTACGACGGAAAATGCCCGTACGGTACGGGTGACGGGGTGCGGGGGTCGGGCGGTGTACTAAAACATTTGATGATGAAAATGGTTGCTTATACCACGTATCGAAATATGCCCATACATTTCTGGACATGAAACTGACAGAGTACTCTAATACGGGAGGCAGTTTCCACTGCTCACTTGTAAAATGGCTCGCGTGCAGCCACCGCTTTCCGGAACAGTTCCTCCAGTTCCTCACCCTTCTTCCCGCGGATATCAACATGATTATCCGTCCGCAAAAGGCAGGGCTTGAGCTTCCCGTCCGATGTCACGCGGAGCCGGTTGCAGAACGCACAGAACTCGGAGTTGTGGAGCGGGCGGACCACCTCGACCTCGGCGCCGTCAAGGCAGTACTTCTTCCGGTGGTGCATCCGGCGCGTGATGATCTGTCGGGAGCGGGCGGCAAGCGAGTCCTCAAGGCCGTCCAGCTTGCTGTGGTGCTCGCAGTCATTGAAGTCCATGAGCTCGATGAGCTGCAGGACAAGGTTCCGGTTGCCCCGGATATAGGCAAGGAAGTCATCGATCTCGTGGTCGTTGATCCCTTCGAGCACGACCATGTTGATCTTGATGGGGGTGAGGCCGGCATCGATCGCCGCCTTCATGCCCTCCAGCACATTGCCGAGCTGGTCAAAGCCGGTAATTTTCCTGTAGGTCTCAGGATTGATGCTGTCGATGCTCACGTTCACCCGCTTCATCCCGGCGGCTTTCAGGTCATGGGCGTACTTTCCGAGGAGGATCCCGTTCGTGGTCATCGAGGACTCCATGCCCGGGGGGACGGAGCGGACGATATCGATGATGTCCTTCCTCAGGAGCGGTTCGCCACCGGTGAACTTGACGCTGCGGATCCCGAACTTTGCTGCAACCCGGAGGATCTCCTGCACCTGTTCCAGCGGGAGTTCGGCTTCGGGCTTCACCTCACCCTCGCGGTGGCAGTAGATACACTGTAAGTTGCACCTCGGCGTGAGGCTGATGCGGATATTTGTTATCGGGCGGTCGTAGGGATCTTTCAGGACCATGGGACAGGCTCATCCGTTGAAATTCTTTGCAACAATATAGAGTTCGGTGCTTCCCTTCCGGGTGGATTTTGTAATACAGGTCTTGACGGAATAAAAGTGTTCCTTTGTCATCGCGTAAAGTTCCGGGAAGTCTGTGCCCTGGAAGGATTTCACGGCAAAATTGCCGCCCTGTTTTAAGACTTTACAGGCAAACGCCAGTGCCTGCTCGTTCAGTTCGATGATCCGGGCCTGGTCGTACGCCTTGTGCCCCGATAGTTTGGGCGCCGCATCGCAGAGGACAACATTGACAACACTGAGCAGGGACCGGACCTCCTCCAGCACCTCGGGGTCGTTGAGGTCGCCAACGATTGTCTCCACGCCCTTGAGCGCTGCAATGGGATTGAGATCAATCCCCACCACCCGGGCGTCCGTGAGTTCCCGCTCCACCTGGAGCCAGCTCCCGGGCGCAGCGCCGAGATCAACGATGTTGTCATCAGGCCGCACGATCTCATACTTTTTCTGGATCTCGAGGAGCTTGTAGGCTGCCCGGGAACGGTACCCTTCCTGTTTCGCCCGAATGTGCGTCTTGTCATATCCCCATTGTGAACCCATGGTACCGATCATTCCCTGTTAAAAAACCTTGATATTGGGTTAAAACCCAAAACACTATAATTAACGTATGACGATATACTGTATTAGAGTTTGTTAAGGGGTAACCGATGTTAAAAGCAACTATTGATGCAGACATGTTCAGGGAAGCGATCGAAGCGATCTCGGCTCTCATCCCTGAGTGCCGCCTGCACACGGACGAGAGCGGGTTCACCACGCGGGCCGTTGATACGGCAAACGTGGCGATGATCTCCCTCACGCTCAGGAAGGAAGCGTTCGATTCGTATAAGGCCACACAAAGCCAGCTGGGCATCGATCTCATGAAGATGAAGAACATCTTCGGGATGGCCGGGAAGGGCGACCTGATCAGTATCGAGATGGCTGACAATGCCCAGAAGATGTCGGTCTCGGTCCACGGCTACCACTACTCGATCACGCTCCTCGACACGAACACGATCAGGAAGGACCCGAACCCGCCCACCATCAACCTCCCGGGCCGGATTGTGATCAAGGGCGAGGACCTCAACAACGCGATGAAGGCGGCCGCGGTGATCTCGGATAAGATCGCGCTCGGGATCAACCCCAAGGACCAGACCTTCTATCTCGTTGCCGAAGGCGACACCGATCACATCCGCCGGGAATTCACGAAAGACGAGCTCGTCTCGCTTACCCCGTCGGAGGCGCGCTCGCTCTTCTCCCTCGACTATCTCAAGGACATGGGCAAGGTCATGAGCCATGCCGCAGAAGTCGAGATCTTCCTTGGCGTGGACCACCCGGTCCGGTTCTCGTTCGATATCGCGGGTGGCAACGGCCATGTCGAGTACCTCCTCGCGCCCCGTATCGAGGCTGACTGATGGAGTATTCTCCAACGGCCAAGGAACTTTCCCACTTTCCCTTTTTGAAAAAAGCCCAGGACCATGCCAGGGGCCGGTTCACCTCGCTCGATTCCCTTCTCAAGGATAAGAAAGGTGCGGCACTGATCGAACGCGCCCTTGAACGGGTCCAGGAATCCATCACACCAAAGAAGACGTTTGCACCGGAAGTGACCGGCACTCCCGAAGAGGAGATCGGCGCCTATGCATTTGCCCGGGTCATTGTATCGTGCGTCAGCGACCGGCAGCTTATTGACCGGCTGACCCGGTACGAGGCGGAACGGGCGTACTATTTCCTCGTCAAGGAGGAGGACTGGAACCAGAATTACCGGCAGGAGGACGGAGAGTACTCCCGGCTCTGTATCGCCCTTGCCGAGGAACTCGGCATCCGGATCACGCAGGACCGGATGCCGCTTGTCGATTACGTGGAACTCGTGGCGCCCCTGCACGAGGACCGTTTTCATCTCGTCAACCGAAAACTGGAAGGCGGTCTTGTCACCATCAGGAAAGATGAGCGGTACGAGCTGGTACGCGAACGCATCAGGCTCCTCCTCAGGAGGGACCTCCCGCACAAGGTGCCGGCAGCGCTCTGCGAACAGCTCTCGCCCCGGGTCGCCCAGCTGAAGAAGGCCTACCAGGAGCAGATGCTCCAGCAGTTCGGTGCGATTGAAGAGAGCGCCTTCCCGCCCTGCATGCAGGTCCTGATCACGGCACTGACCGCCGGCACCAACCTGACCCATGCCGGCCGGTTCTCGCTCACCACGTTCCTCCATACGATCGGCCTTGACGTGAACGGCATTGCCGAGCTCTATGCCCGTTCGCCGGATTTTGATCCCGAGAAGACGATGTACCAGGTGGAGCATATCACGGGCCGGGGCGGGTCGGGCACCGAGTACACGGCGCCGGCCTGTGCTGCCATGCGCACGACCGGGCTCTGTGTCCACCGCGACCCGCTCTGTGAAAAGGTCGCGCACCCGCTCAGTTACTACAAGGCAAAAAAGAGGGATCTCTTAAAGAAAGGCCCGAAAAAAACGGATGAGAAAAAGGAGGGAAAACCTCCGGCCCCGCCTACGTGATCTTCTCGTTCACCAGATATCCTGCACCGGACAGGAAGAGCATGAAGCCGATGATCGCTGCCAAGTACGCGATGGCTGCGGGTAGTGCCATCGGCAGTACGGCAAGCAGGATGACCAGAATAATAAAGGCAATCAGGCCGATAACCACATCAAGGAGTCGCGCGTCCATTCATACTCTTTTCGACACGGGAGGATATAGGTTTATCCAACCTGCCGCCGCAGGACTGTACAACAACGCGTATATCCAGCCGGTGCAACACATCATCCATGGATCGGCAAGCTTCCATTGCTCTTATCAGGAATTATATCCGCGACGAACATCTTATCCGGCACTGCCTTGCAACCGGTGCGGTCATGAAACATGCTGCACGTCATCTCCATGAGGACGAGGCAGGATGGGAGCGGATCGGGGTCCTGCATGACATTGACTTCGAGCAGATCAACGGAGACATGCAACTTCATGGTGCAACCGGAAAAGATATCCTCCTGCACCACGGGATCGATCCGGGCGAGGCAGAGATCATCCGGCGGCATAACCACCTGCTCCACAACGGGACCTATACGCAGCAAGTGGAGATCGTGCTCCAGGCCGCCGACAGTATCTCGGGGCTCATTATTGCGTGCGGGTTGGTAAAAGGGGGTCGTCTTTCTGATGTTTCAGTAAAAACGATCACCAAGAAGGCAAAGGAAAAATTGTTCGCAGCCGGCTGCGACCGGGACCGGATCGCGCTTGTCGCGCCAGTTATTCCCCTGCCTGAGTTTTACGGGATTGCTCTTGCCGGGCTCATGGAGATCCGGGGCGAGCTGGGGCTGGAATGATCCATATCATTCTATCCCTCAAAGATTGATGGGGGCTGATGCCCCCATACCCCCATTTGTGATAGACGCCACCGCAGTCGAAGATTTTCTGATGAAAATCTTCTCCAGCCAATCCTCGCTGATGCGACGATTGTCTCCTCGACGGGGCGCCCCCGCGGCGGCTCAATTACCGTTTCTCAACAAGGTAACATCCTTGCCCAGGCGCGACCCGAGAGGAATCCATCCTTACATCAGCGAAGATGGATTGGAGAAGTGCAAACTTCGACTCGTCGCGCCGACTCCCTGCGTAGCAGGGAGGGGGAACATCATAATGAAATCTTACTGATTTATTCTTGAGAGTGAGACCTTCATAGACCTGGCTTCGCTTCATCCATGTGTTTCCGAATCTCGTTTACTTTTCCCTCTTCGTGAGTGAAATTCGTTCATGGATGATTCAACAGAGCGGTTAATAATGCACCACTCTCCAAGAGTATTGTGATGGACCCGGTCTCTGAACGCAACGCAGTCCTGGCAGATCTGGAGAGTGCAGTTGCCCTGCTCACGCAGTCGATGAGCACGAAGCTCGTACCTGAGGCGGGCGCACAGATCGGCTATGCAATCCGGGGGGCACGGGACAAGAACGGCATTGCCGCAGTACCGGGCAGGATCTCCGGTACTGCCGGAGCCGTGAAGGCCGGCGGGCCCTGTTCATTTGGAGCGGACGAAGAGATCGCACGGGTGGTCCTGACGGTCATGAAGTTCGATCCCCGCAGGAGGAGCACAGCCCTTATCCGGTTCTCAGATAGGGCGCTCGACGTGCTGGAAAACGACCAGTTCCTTGAGTGCGTATCGTATGATGCAACGAAAGCCCCAACGGGCATCAGCACCATGGACTGGACAATCGCCTCCTGCTGCAAAGAGGAAGTCCCGGACGTACTGTACCCGGAATCCGGCGACGGTACCGGCGCGATGCTCATCATTCTTGGCGAGGAACCGGTCGGCGTTGCAAACAATATTATTATCTGCTCAAACCGCATTTAAAATATAGAATTCTTGAGGAATCTCACATGGGAATCAAGCCGTCATATATCAAGTCAATGGGAACCGAACTCCTGGCAAAGCAGCGCGACAACTTCTCGGGCAGTTTCGATGAGAACAAGGTACAGCTGACGAGCTCTGCCGTTATCGAAAGCAAGCGTGTCCGGAACCGTATCGCCGGATACATTACAAGAAAAATAAATACCAAAAGACACTCATAACCTATTTATGTTCGAAGGTGTCCTTCCGGCAATCATTACCCCTTTTAAAAGGAACCCTGCGATGGGCCTGGATCTTCCGGGTCTTGAACGCAACATCGGTTTCCTTCTTTCCCGTGGCATTCACGGGATTGTGCCCTGCGGTTCGACTGGCGAGTCAGCGACTCTCACGTTCGAGGAACACGAGAAGGTCGTTGCGGTAACTGTCGACAAGATCAATGGTAAGATCCCCGTGCTTGCCGGCACGGGATCCAACAACACTGCCGAGGCAGTGCGCCTGACGAAGGCGGCAAAGGACACCGGTGCGGACGGCGTGCTCGTCATCAGTCCGTACTACAACAAGCCGAACCGGTCCGGCCTCATCAAGCACTACACGAAACTTGCGGACCTCGATATCCCGGTGATCATGTACAATGTACCGGGACGGACCGGCCAGAACCTCGAACCCGATCTTGTTGCGGAACTCGCCCGGCACCCCAACATTGTCGGGATCAAAGAGGCGAGCGGCAACATCGGCCAGATCTCCCGGATCATCGAGGAGACACAGGACGAGGACTTCCTGGTCCTCTCAGGTGACGACGGCATCACCCTCCCCATCCTTGCACTGGGCGGTGCCGGCGTCATCTCCGTAACCGCAAACGTGGACCCGGCCCGCATGGTCGCGATGTACGAGGCGATGAAGAAAGGGGATTACCAGAAAGCGCTGGTGATCCATTATGCAATGTCATCGCTCCACCGTGCCATGTTCATCGACACCAACCCGATCCCGGTCAAGAAGGCCGTGGAACTGATCGGCCAGGCTGGCGGCCCGGTCCGGCTCCCGCTCGACGAGCTGGATGCAAAGAAGACCGAGCAGCTGAAAAAGATCATTGCAACAATCCCGAAAGGTGCAGGAAAGGCTGCGCCGGAAAAGGCAGCGATAAAGAAGGTTGTGAAGAAGGCAACCCCAAGGAAAGCGGCACCAAAGAAAACCACAGCCCGGCACACACGCAGGTGACCGGACCATGATCAAGGTAGTTATCTGCGGGGCTTCAGGAAGGATGGGGCAGACCCTCGGGCGGATGGTTCACGAAGCACCGGACATGGAGCTTGTCGGCGGGATCAATCTCAAGCCCGGCTCCTTTTTCGGTGCCGAGATCGTGGAAGCGAAAGATGCCGATGCCCTCTTAAAGAGGACAAAGGCGGATGTTGTCATCGATTTCACCGTTGCGAGTGCCGTTGTCGGAAATGTCCAGATTGCGGCGAGGAACAACTGCGCCCTGATTGTCGGCACCACCGGCATCTCCCCCGAACAGCGGACCGAGATGGAGAAGGCGATAACCGGCCACGTCCCGGCCGTCATATCCACAAACTTCTCGATTGGTGTGAGCATCTTCCAGCAGCTTGTGCGGGAATCGGCACGGCTCTTGAAAGACTATGATATTGAAGTGATCGAGGCTCACCACCGAAACAAGAAGGATGCCCCGAGCGGAACGGCCAAGACCCTCCTCCAGATCATTGAGGAGGAGGCAGGTGCCCGACAGAAGCAGTACGGGCGCGAGGGTATGACCGAGCGGAAGAACGAGATCGGCGTGCATGTAATCCGGGGCGGCGATATCGTGGGAGACCACAAGGTTATGTACTCAAAGAACTTCGAGACGATCGAGCTCTCGCACCGTGCATACGACCGCTCGGTCTTTGCAAGCGGTGCCATTGTTGCAGCCCGCTGGGTTGCCGGGAAGAAGCCCGGCATCTACGGCATGAGCGATGTGCTAGGGCTGAAAAAGTAATTCTCATTTTTTGAGGTTTTTTCCGGTTTCTTTTCGCCTGATTTATGGGTGCAGGAATAGTAACCCTTTTTTTACCAATAAAAGAAACATATAGAACGGAGTGAACGAGTTGGTAGCAATCGTTGACAACGATAAGTGTACCGGATGTGAAACCTGCGTGAGCGAATGTCCCGCATCGGCAATTGCCATGGACAATGAAAAGGCAAAAGTCGACAAGGACATGTGTGTGGACTGCCAGACCTGTGTCGACGTCTGCCCGTCCGAAGCGATTCATATGGAATAAGCCGGTTGCCACCGGCCCTGTTTTTATCTTTTCAGGGTGATCCTGCACTATACCGGGGAATCCGATCCGTATCCGGTGAACCGGATCATACCGGTGCAGCAGGCCTGTACCGGCATGCACCACCGGTCATTCCGGGGCTGAAACAATTATAAAAAACAATGTTTTTATCATCCTAAGTGAAATGGGATTTTACAACCCGCCATTATTCTAAAAAGAACGGGGAGAACAAACATACAGGACCTGTCATCATGATCAATGTTGGAGTGCTCGGTGCTACGGGCGCGGTTGGTCAGCGATTTGTTGAACTTCTAGCGGATCATCCCTGGTTCAAACTCACAACGCTTGCCGCTTCCGATCGCAGTGCGGGAAAACCCTATGGAAAAGTGGTAAAATGGCGGCTCGATACGCCATTTCCGGAGAATATCGGCAAGATCAAGGTTGTCCCGATATCGCCGGGTTCGATGAAGAACGTCGACATTGTCTTCTCTGCCCTGCCGGCAGACATCGCGTCTTCCGTTGAGACGGAGTTTGCCGATGCCGGTTTCGGTGTCTGCAGCAATGCAAGCTCACACCGGATGGAGCCGACGATCCCGCTCGTGGTACCGGAGGTCAACCCGGAGCACCTGGGCCTCATCGATGTCCAGCGGGATGCCGGGCGTGACGGGTTCATTGTCACGAACCCCAACTGCTCCACCATCATGATGGTGACTGCCCTCGCCCCATTAAGGAAGTTCAGGTTCACGGACATCCGGGTCTCAACCATGCAGGCGATCTCCGGTGCAGGGTTCGAAGGGGTCGCGGCAATGGCGATCTATGACAACGTGATCCCGTACATCGGTCAGGAAGAGGAGAAGATGGAGACGGAAACGCTCAAGATCATGGGCACGCTGAAAGGCAAAAAAATACAGAACGCTCCCTTCAAAGTCAGCGCCAGCTGCCACCGCGTCCCGGTGATTGACGGGCACACCATGGCGATCTGGGCGGACATCAAAGAACCTCTTGATAAAATCAGGAAGGCCTACCGCGACTACAAACCTCCGATCAAGGGACTCCCGACCCAGCCGGCCGAATCGGTTCACTTCTTTGAAGAGGACCAGCCGGACCGCCCGCAGCCACGGCTCGACCGCATGCGGGGCAAGGGCATGACGGTCTCGGTCGGCCGGCTCCGCGAGGGAGTGCGGTTCGTTGCGATGGGTCACAACACGATCCGCGGCGCCGCCGGTGCAAGTGTACTGAACGCAGAACTGATCACGAAGAAGAAGTATCTTTAAGAACGGGGTGAAACCTATGCAGCCGAGAGAGAACACAGTATTCGTCGGGAACAAGCCGGTCATGAACTACGTGCTTGCCGTGGTGACCCAGTTTAACAATGGTGCAACCGAGGTGGCGATCAAGGCCCGGGGCAAGGCGATCTCACGGGCGGTCGATACTTCAGAGATTGCACTGAACCGGTTCCTTGACGGGGTCACCAAGAAAGAGATCCTGACCTCCACGGAAATCATCGACACGGATTCCGGCAAGACCAACGTATCTTCGATCGAGATTATCCTTATCAATAACAAATAATTTTTTTACATACAGGGTATCCCCGGCGTATCGGGGAGATGCGACCGTTTTTGTATAACCCAAAACCATTTAAGCCGACTTCACGAAATTAGTATGCAATGCGAGCCCGTGCTATCGCCCTGGTGTTACTCATATCCATATGCATCGCGGCTCCCGTCTTCGCGGCAGAGGAAGAACGGTACGGGTATCTCAAGATATCTGACATCGATGTCCAGCTTGACAACGGCACGGCCCTTATCCATGTCAACTATACCGTCGATGAGGGAACGCAGTTCATCTTCTTCTTATTCGGCAAACAGGATCTCAAGGACAAGCTGCTGAAGATCCTGAATTATGAGGATGCCCGTATAACGAATATCGACCTGTCGAGTGCAGAATTTTCCGTTGACCAGGCATCGGTCTCGTACGGGGACGGTATCTACTGGTATCCCGCTCACGAGTTCAATGTCGTTATCCCGAATCTTACAGTCAAATCTCCCCAGGTGACGAAGAATTTCAGCATGGTCCGGCAGTTCCCCGAAGGGATCGGCTATTTCGCCCATGATGAGGAGGCCCCTCCTCCGCCAGGCGAAATGACCGGGAAAAATTCCCGCGATAATACCCGGCCATAATAATTATCTCAGGTAAAATTACCGGGTAATTTCCAGATTCGTTCCTGCTTTTCCTTATCACGCGGAGAGTACCCTGAAGTAAACGGTAGTCCGCTCAAAACCCATTTCGGTAGTCCGTCCACGCCAGAATAATAACCGGGACCAGATAAGGATCAGCCAAATCCTCATACAACTACTGAACCGGTGGCTGGACCAGGAACAAAAAAAGAGTGGACGACACGAGAGGATCGGGTCAGATGACCTCAATGATCTCCTGTTTCTGCTGCCCGACAATCTTCTGGTGGACGTAATACTGGATTGCTACACCGGCAACAGCGGAAATGATCCCGCCGATGGTGGACCACAGGATATATTGTGAGATGGTGGCAGGCGAGAGGGGAAAATCCGGCACTCCCTGGATCGAGATCGTGTAGATGCTGGCCGCGTAGAGTATGAGGCCGATCGCCGTGACAAAGAACGGGAAGACGATCACCTTGCCCAGGTTTTCCCGCTCGTTCTGGTACACATCAATGATGACACCGATGGAAAGGACAAGGCCGGCCAGGATGAGCCACTCAAATGCGCCATAGATGAACGTCACGAGGTACGTGACAAGCCCCAGGCTACTGTCAGCGGAATAATAGATCAGGACATTCTGGAACCCGATCGTCAGCCCGATGATGATGAGGAGGATTGTGGTCGTATAGGTGACAAATGAGAAACGCCCCCGTGACAGGGAGACCCTGAGGGCAGCGGTAACACCGTGGACAAGTTCGTCAAAACCGAATCCCTTGTAGAGCAGGAAACACCCGATAACCCCAATGACGACGATGGTTGCCCATTCCGGTTTGTCGAGCAGGTATGCGATCGCATACAGCAGCATAGCAAGGCCGATCGGGATGAAGACCATACGCGAGATCTTCGGGTCATCGAATAATTTTTTCAGGATATAGTAGGTGCCCTCCAGGTTGGGCATCTGGTTGACGATCACCCGTTTGATGCTGGAGACCGGGATCCGGGACTGGATGATCGGGATTACATACTCATCCTCGGCACCGTCCGTCACAAGAACACAGTTCGTTGCCTGGGTCTCTTCAACAACCTTTGCAAGCGACGTGGCGATCCTGCGGTCTCCCTCGATCATGTGCAGGTGGTTGCCTGCAATAACGGCGATGGCGACATCCTCACCATTGGCGGTCAGTTCGTCAAATATCTTGACCGCGGAGAAGATCGCGTTGACATCAGAGTCCTCAGGGTCGGCAAGCGCCAGAGTATTTGCCGCCTCCATACATGCCGCACGGCCGATGCACGGGCTGTCAACTTTTGCCTTCCAGCCGATGTCATCGTCACGGTCGACACTCAGGACCAGTGTCCGCCCCTGTGTCATTATATCTATAAAAACGCCGTAAATCTATTAAACCGTTACTCCTCTCGGCAATCACGGGATTTTCTTTTTTTATTACGCTCAATTTACCGGATTATTGCCAATAGCAGAGCAGGATCTGTTGAATTATTGCCGACGAGCAACAAAAAAATGAGATAAAAAATCAGATGAGTTTTGAGCGCTGGAGGAGCAGGATATCGTCAGTGGTGAGTTTTTCACCAGCACGGAAGTTCTTGAACAGGCTCTCGGCCTCTTTCCGGACAGCTTTCTGTTCCTTTGTGACCTTGACTTTCTTGGTCTTCTTGCGCAGGCCGGAGATGACCTTGTCGTAATCGCGGAGTTCCTTCTGGCAGGCGATGAAGAACTTGTGTTCTGCATCTGCCGCTTCCTGTGCCTCGACAAAACTCTTGTGGCTCGCATCGGCTGCTTCACGGGACTTGTCGGCCTTACGGTAGGACTCGACCATGAGGTCGTGGTGCTTCTGTGCCAGCTCTGCGACCTCGGTCACCTTCGCGTGGAGGTCTGATGCGGCCTTCCGAAAATCGCGGGCTTCCGTGATCTTGGTGCGCATCTCCTTGTTCTGTTCGAGCTCGGCTTCCTGTTCCCGCACCTGGCCCTTCATCTGCTTGATCTTCTCGATCAGCTCGCGTTCCTTGTCGGTGGTGAAGACCTCGGTCTGCTGGCGGTACTCCATGTACTCGATCTGTTTCTGGAGTTCCTTGACACCGCGGTTCTTCTGCGTGCCGTGCTCTTTCTTGAACGATTCAATGTCTTCAAAAAGGACATTGGCCTTGTCGTTCATGTCGTTGCGCTGGGCCTTGATATCCAGGACTTCCTGGTTGTATTTGTCCCTGAGATCCTTGTTCTTCTGCGCCTCTTCGACAAACTCCCGGGTCTGGTTGTTTAAGGTATTACGCTCGCGGGCGAACTTACTGGCATTCGCATTCAGTTCGTTGCGGCGGTTTTTGTGTTCTTCAGACTCGGCAAGGGTTTTTTTTCTCTTTTCCATCAGGTCATTCAACATGCGTTACCAACTCCTCATCAGATTCTCCGTTCACAGGAGGCGCACACTCTTTCGTATGAGGTTTTTACGAGCACAAGATCCGTAATAATACGGCGTTCCGGTTCACCCAAATAATAACTCTGCATACAGGATGCAGGACGAAAAACATCAGAAAAGGATATCAGCGCAGAATTCAGGTAAGACCTCGGATCAAAGTCTTTGTTCAACACACTGTTCATGATGTTCAGCTCCCGATACCGGGGCGGGATCGTCCACAGGATCCCACCCCCATCCTCCCAGCGAAGGATTGATTCGAATGTACTATATTTTAAAGGAGGGGAGGATTATTAAGTGTTTCGCCGGCTGACGGCAGCAAACCCGCCCATAGCGCAGGACCCGGGACCTGGACGGAAATTTTTTTATAAAAGGGGGCTGGTTGCGGGAGGAACGCCTCCCCCGGATATGCGGGATCGTCATGATGGCACCCTGCCGGCGTGATCACGACAGGTGCATTATTCCTGCGAGACTTTGCCGGCCGGAAGCTGTCCGTTCATGATGAATGCTGCCCGCTGTTCCTTTGTCATCACGGGAACAATGCCGGACTTCATCTTCACAACATGCTCATGAAGTGCTTCACGCAGCACCGAACGGACCGGTATTCCGCGTGACTGGAGAAAATCCAGATCGCTCAAAAAGAGCTTTGCACTCTGTAAATTCACTTCCCTTACCGGTGTATCCTCGGTAACAAACCTTCGGGATGACATATGAAACTCCTCTTCCTGCCACACGGCTTCGGGTGATCAGGGTATTCGTATTCCCGGCCCCGGAGCCATTCTGTAAGATTTTTTCAAAAAGGGTGTTGGTCGTTGGAATGAACCAACAGTTCCTGGATTCTGGCGTTGGAATTTTGTGACTGATTCTGTGGTGCGTGGTATTGCTTAACCGACCCATTCAAGGACGCCGCCGCCACTTGGCTGGTCCCTGCCGCTCCGGCGCTGGACGGGCATCTCAACTGCCTTGGGGTTGGAGCGCTTGTTGTCCATGTCGTTGATCATGGTCTTGTAGGACTGGCGGGTGCCGAGGATCTGTGCGCTCTTGACACCGGTCATGATCGCGAGGACGCGGATCTTGCCTTCCATGTCGCTCCTTACACGGGCACCCCAGATGACATCTGCGTGGGGGTCGAGTTCGTACGTGAGCGAGGTTGCGACTTCTTCTGCGTCCTGCAGGGTGAGGTCGGTGCCGCCGGTGATGTGGATCAGGCTGCCGGTTGCGCCACGGTAGTCGATGTCGAGCATCGGGTTGGACAGGCACTCGCGGACAACGCTCTCTGCCTTGTTCTGCTGCTTGCTCTCGCCGACAAGCATGACGGCGACGCCGCCCTTGGACATGATAGCACGGACATCTGCGTAGTCGATGTTGATGAGTGAGGGCTCAGTGATGGTCTCGGAGATCCCCTTGACGGTCTCACCGATGAGCTGGTCCATGACAGAGAATGCCTGGCCGAGCGGGAGGTTCGGGACGAAGTTCTTCAGCCGGTTGTTGTCGAGGACAATGACGGAGTCTGCTGCTGCTGCAAAGGCTTCGAGACCCTCTTCTGCACGGATCAGGCGTGCCTTCTCAACCTGGAACGGGTAGCTGACCATGCCGACGACGATGGCGCCCTGTTCCTTTGCGATCTGTGCTACAACGGGTGCGGAGCCGGTACCGGTACCTCCTCCCATACCTGCGGTGATAAAGACCAGGTCTGCTGATTCAAGAATTGCTTCAAGAGTCGGGCGGGCCATCTCGGCTGCTCTCTTACCAACATCAGGGTAACCACCGGCACCGAGACCCTTGGTCAAGGATTTCCCGATGAGGATGCGCTTGTCAGCCTGGATCATGTCCAGGTGCTGCTTGTCGGTGTTGATCGCGATTGTCTCAGCACCGGAAACGCCCATGTGGTGGATACGGTTCACGGTGTTGTTCCCTGCGCCTCCGCAGCCGATGATAACAATCCTTGGCTGGCCTACGAAGTCATCATCCGTTGCGCTTGCGTTGCCGGACTGCTTTACTTCTTTTTCAAGTTCGGCGTTTTTTAGTGCGTCGTTAATAATACTCTGCATGTCTTTTACCCTCTCAAACCTTGAATGAAACCTGGTCACTTTCCTTAAGGACACGACTTGCTCGTTTTTCAACAAGTTCACGGACCGCGGCCCTTACCGCTTCTGATACATTGGGGTACTCCCCAGAGTCGACCATCTGCTGGAGCAGGTTGATCTGCTGTTCGGGTAACCGGAGCGTGATCCTTTGCATCATTGTATCTCACATTGCTGACATATGTCTGGCTTCTGTCGTTCATATGTCAGACAAAGAGAACCCTTGTGTCTGACTTAACCAGATGATTCAAAATAAAACACCTATCTATAAATACCTTTTCCTTTGCTCTGCACAAGGGCTTCACAACGCATTTATGACAGATTATCCAAGTATTTTAGAAATAGAGCGGATTTTTATGGTTGTTGACTTTCCGGAACGGGTTGTACATGGAGGGACGGGGAAGCGGCAACAGGAAAAAACACACAAAAAGGTGCTGGATTTCAGCGCGAGCGTGAATCCTTACCCGCCACGGTTCACATGGGAGCTGGATCCTGATCGTCTTGAAGCGTACCCGGACGATACCTACAGCGAGCTCAAGGAACGGATAGGCCATGTTTTCCATCGCGACCCATCTGAAATTTGTGTCGGCAACGGCTCGATCGAACTGATCAGGGTATTCTGTTCAGTACTGTTCCGGCATTCCTCCAACAACAGGTCCTTCTTCCTTACGCCCCCCACGTTTGGAGAATATGCATTGTCTGCCCGTCTCGCGGGAGCAGTCCAGGCACGCGACGAATCTGCTGCGGCAGTGACTTTTTTCTGCAATCCCAATAACCCGACCGGACAGTTAACGTCGAAAACTGAGGTTCTCGGACACCTTCATGCAGCAGGAGAGCACGGCGGAATGCTCTTCTGTGACGAGGCATTCATCGAACTTGCGGATCCTGGTGAGAGCGTTGCGGACATCAGGGATCCCGGCCTGTTTGTCTTGCGGTCCCTCACCAAATCGTTCTCCGTGCCGGGGATCCGGTTCGGCTACGGCTTTGGCGATCCGGCGCTCATTGAGAAGATCGAGACTGCCCGCTCGCCCTGGTGCGTGAATGCCTATGCCGAGGCCTATGCAATGGAGGCATTCCTGCACATGGACGATCTTGCAGTATCGCGGGACGCCATTTCAAAAGAACGTACCCTGCTGGCCTCAGGACTGGAGGCCCTGAATATGCGCTGCACCCCGTCACGGGCCAATTACATCCTCGCGGATTGTGGCATGAATGTAGCAGGCCTTTGTGAAATGCTGGCCGGAAAGGGAATCCTTGTACGCGACTGTACATCATTCGGGCTGCCGACTTCCATCCGCGTTGCAGTACGGACACGGGACGATAACCGGATCCTCATCGAGGCACTGGCCGCATGCGTGCGCTGATCATGGCCGGTGGGGCCGGGAGCCGGCTCAACCTCGGGGAAAAACCACTCATCCTGATCAACGGGCAACCGATGATCACCTACGTGATCAGGGCGTTCCAGCAGGCGGGGTGTGAACCCATCGTTGCCGTGTCACCAAAGACACCGATGACCGCAAACTGGTGCCGGGCCCAAAACCTTGCCATCTGCAGAACCGGGGGCAATGGTTTTATTGAGGATATGGTCCATGCAATCGGGATACTGGAAGAAGAAAAACCACTCTTCATCTCTGTCTCCGATATACCGTGTATCACCGGTGACACCGTCACGTCCATTGAAGAGGCCTACGGCAGCGCGGGGACCGATGCCCTGTCCACATGGATCCCCGCAAGCCGGGTAAAATCCCGCCGGGGCGGCATGCCGTACCGCGAACAGATCCATGGTATCGAGGCATGCCCTGCCGGGATCAACATACTTCGCGGGGATCGTGCAGACAAAGTCCAGGAAGAGTTCTCCCTTCTGCTGGATGAACCCTGCCTTGCCCTGAACGTGAATACCCGGGCAGACCTTGAAGAAGCAGAGATTTACCTGCAGAATATAAAAACGCGATAATTGCTCTTTTAGAGAGTATACGCAATCGGATTACTTCCCAATTTGCGGCAATCAACTCAAAATACGGATAATCCTGCCATATTTTTCAGGAATGCATATTAAGGATCATCGCCCAAGATCCCTATACTATGGTGGAATCGCAGGAGATCGAGCTGCGGGGTCACATCATCGACTCCGGCATCATGACGCAGCTCTTCGACCGGGTCATGGACATGGGGGGAAATTTCGAGATCCTCGTCTTTGACATTGGCAAGGAAAAGACCGACCCGAGTTACGCACGTCTCCGCATCACCGCATCCGGCAAGAAAAATCTCCAGTCCATATTGTCGGAAGTGCACCGGCTCGGCGCCCGCCCGCTCGAGGTAAAGGATGTCCACCTGGTAGCGGCCGATGCCGACCAGGTCGTCCCCAAGGGATTCTATACGACCAGCAACCACCCGACCAACGTGAAATATGGCGGCGAATGGATCCCGGTCGAAGCGATCGAGATGGATTTCCTCATTGTCGTGGACCCGAAAAAAAAGTCTGCACGTTCCGTGGCCCTGGGAAAAATCCGGAAAGGCGATCACGTTGTTGTCGGCGAACAGGGCGTAAGCGTCCAGTACCCCGAACGCCCCCGCGAGCAGAGCACCTTTGAGTTCATGCACGGCACGGTCTCTTCGGAACGGCCCAGCGAGACCCTTATCGCAAAGATAGCAAAAGAGATCCTCGATATCCGGAAAAAAGGCGGTAAGATCGCAGTCGTCGGCGGCCCAGCGATCATTCATACGGGTGCTGACAAGGCCCTTGCGGATATGATCCATAACGGGTACGTCAATGTCCTCTTTGCCGGAAATGCCCTGGCAACGCACGATATTGAATACAACCTGTATGGGACATCCCTTGGCATGGACATCTCCACCGGCAACCCCGTGATGGGGGGCCACAAGCACCACATCTATGCGATCAGCGAGATCATGCGGGCCGGCTCGATAAAAAAGGCAGTGGATACCGGCGTTATCAAGGGCGGGATCATGTACGAATGCGTGAAAAAGGATATCCCGTTTGTCCTCGCAGGATCGATCCGCGATGACGGTCCTCTCCCGGATGTGATCCAGGACGTCATGGTTGCCCAGGACGCGATGCGCAAACACATCGAAGGGTGCAGCATGGTGCTGATGATCGCGACCCTCCTCCACTCCATAGCAGTCGGCAACTGCCTCCCCTCCAGTGTCAAGACGGTCTGCGTGGACATCAACCCGGCACACTTAACAAAACTGATGGACCGCGGGACAACCCAGGCAATCGGCATTGTCTCGGATGCCGGCACCTTCCTCCCGCTGCTCGCACGGCAGCTCGAGATCCAGAGTGGGCACGCGAAAAAATAATTTTCTTTTTTTATTACCGCGTCAGCGGCATGCAGAACGGTTTTTCCCGGGCAAGGACATATTCCCACTCTGCCTTGCAGCTGCAGGGGGTATCCAGCAGTGCCCCGATGAGGTCGCGGTCGCAATTGAGTGAGTAGTCACGGATACCGCTGACGAGATCGTAGTCGCACTTCCCGCAGTTGTGCGGTCCGCGTTTCTGGCCGCCGCCAAGCGGGTCGCAGGTCATGTGGACGGGTGAATTCTTAAGAAGTGTCAGGACCGTCCAGAGATAGGGCGGCCGGTACGCACCGCGTTTCCAGTAGAATTCCAGTTCCGTATTCCGCTGGACCGTGCAGGGGTTCATGGAGATCATCTCTGCATGGGGGACCACGTCCCGGATCGTGGTCTCCATATCCTTTGCTGCTTCACGCTCCGTTAAGAAGAGCGGCTTTAAGAGAAGATATGCCTTCACGCCAGCGCCGGCAACGTGGGCGGTTTTTACCGCAGTCGTAAAATCGGAAAACCGAAACCCCTTGTTGATGCATTTTTCCCGGATCGCATCGCTGCTCGTCTCAAGACCGATTGCACAGTACAGGGGAGTCTTCCAGCTCCCGTCATCAATGCCCTCAATGAATGTCCTGAATATATCTTCCCTGACAAACTCCGGCCGGGTCTCTGCAATGACGAGCTTGCCGCGGAATGCCCCGGCAACATCGGCAAGAAACGCCGGGGGGACTTCAGCAGGGTCAAAAAAACTGCCTGAGGTAAAGATCTTCACCATACGGTATTCTTCAGGTTTATTTTCCCGGGCAACCCAGGCCAGCTGGGCCCGCAGATGGGAGAGGAGTGCATCGCAGCTCTGTTCACCGTACCGCTCGTGCCGGTAGCTGCACATCCGGCACTTCGACCAGCTGCAGCCGCCGCTTTTGAAGATAATGGTGAGGCAATCGAGCAGTTCGTTGCCGTACCGCTCTTTTCCCCGCCAGCAGGCAAGCGGTTTTTCAGGTATTTCAGAAATCATTAACATCCTATTAGTTGATCTGATATAGATGAAAAAGATCGTCCTGCTGATGATAGGACTTCTCTTTCTGTCGGGCACGGTATCGGCGTATAAGGTATATATTAATGCGCCGGATTCCCTTGCTGTCGGAAAACCACTCGTCGTAACCGGTACAACAACAATCGGTGTCGGGACCACCATTGATGTCGTGCTGTATCACCAGATGACAACAACGTCCCAGGTAAAACGGTTGCCCGTCACCGTCCAGTCAGACACAACCTTCAAGGCTATTTTTGATACCACCGGCCTGAAACCGGGGGTCTACAAGGTCGAGGTCCCCTCGCCAGGCAGCGGCGATTCCATCTCAATGCGGCTCGTTACCCTGTATGACCGGTCTGACGAGATCTCCATGACCTACCCGCTCAACCAGTCCTTTACCGGTAAGATCTATATCGCCGGGGAGATCAGGGGACTCGAGGATTCCGGCGTCCAGATCGAAGTGATCGATCCCTATGGCCTCGTAGTATTCGGCCCGCAGTACATCAATACCGACAATAACGCACACTTTGCTGCTGAAATACCGATCGCGTTGCCCGGTACCTACGAGGTCAGTTTCATTGACTCAAAAGGGTACATCGGGTCACGGACCGTCACGACCCTCACCGAGGGCGGGGCTGCCCCGGCATATACTCCGGCAACAACCAGTTCAGCAGTTCTGGTTGTGCGCTCAGCGCAATCGCGCTCGTCACGCGATTCACCGGCATATTTCATCGTCAGCACCGGCACCGGGCCGGTCACGCTGTATACCTCGGAATCCCTTGACTGGGTGATCGAATATATCGACGATCGCGGTGTCCTTCACATGGTGAACGACCGGGGAAACCGGACCGCGGAAAAGGTATTATTCCAGGGCAATGGCAAGACCATCTATGTCAAAATCTATCCCTATATGTATGCTGTGGCTGACAACGTGATCCTGTATGGCGAGAATGTCAATTCCGTTGCGATCAGCCCGACCGTGCCTGCCCCCTTCGAGGCCGCAAAACCTGAAGCAACAACTGCCCGGGCAGCACCGCTTACATCGGCAATCCCGGTCCTTTCCGCAGCACTGGCCGCGGTTGTTCTCTCCCTGAAAAAGGCAGACTAAAATTCCTGCCGGTATCCGGTCCCCCCCTTTTTCCGGTTGGCCCCGGGATCCATACGATAGAAGAAGCCTTTTTTATATCCCGGAACCAACATATGGAGCACTGCCGGGGTAGTCTAGTCCGGGAAGGCGGTAGCCTTGAAAGCTACTGGTGCCCTGCACCTCAAGAGTTCAAATCTCTTCCCCGGCGTTTCGCACGTTTTTTGTCGGGCAGCGTACCTGCCCGCATTTGTGAATTTCTGAACAGGTTTTCCCTCTATCGACCTCCCGATCACGGCGGTATCGATATCATTGTTTTTATGTGGTTGGAACGCCCATATGAGCTGTCAGGTAAGAGAGAGGATCATCAATGTGTGTTGCAGTTCCCGCGGAAGTCATTGAAATAAAAGAGGGAAACATCGGTCTCGTGGACTATGGCGATCTCCGGCAGGAAGTCCGGCTCGATCTCGTTGACGTAAAGGTCGGGGAGTTCGTGCTCGTCCATGTCGGGTTTGCCATCCAGCGGCTTTCCCGCGAAGAGGGACTGGAGACCCGGGAAGTCTTCAAACAGGTCTACGCGGCACTGGAGAATTGATGCACGAGTATTCGATCGCGTATGACCTGTATGCAACAGCACGTACGGCAGCGCACGAACACAAGGCAACAAAAGTAAAAAAGATCAATGTCGACATCGGCAAAATGGCGATGGTGAACCCGGAACAGGTCGTGTACCTGTTCGACACGATCAAGGAAGACGATCCCCTTTTTTTGCAGGCAGTGCTGGAATGCCACGAAGTCCAGCCTGAGACACGATGTCCCTGCGGGTATTCCGGCAGCGAGATCTATGTCTGCCCGAAGTGCGGGGCACTGCCGGAACTGGTGAAGGGCAGGGAAATTGTTGTCACGAACGTAGAAATCGAGGTGGATGACTGATATGAAAGTCAACATGATGCACGGCGCCGGCGGCGAAGTGATGGGCGAGCTGCTCCAGACGCTCACAAAATTCACGCACAATAATGCCGGAGGGATCGGACTTGAGGCCATGGATGACGGGGCCGTCATCCCGTTCGGGGGGGAAAACCTCGTCTTCACCACCGATTCCCACGTTGTCCGTCCCATCTTCTTCCCGGGCGGGGACATCGGCCGGATCTCGGTCTGCGGGACCGTCAACGACCTTGCCATGATGGGGGGTCGTCCCATCGCACTCTCCTGCGGCATGATCATTGAAGAGGGATTCGATGTCGGGGACCTTGCACGGATCGTTGCCTCCATGGACGAGGCACTGGGCGAGGCCGGGGCGAACCTTGTCACGGGAGATACCAAGGTCATGGAGCGAGGTGCGCTCGACGGGATCGCGATCAATACCGCAGGGATCGGCATTGCGAAGAAAGTGGTCCGGGACAACGGGCTTGTCCCCGGCGATGTGATCATCGTCTCGGGAACGCTGGGCGATCACGGCCTTGCGATCATGGCCCACCGGGAAGGGTTCGACCTGGGAGAACAGATCCTCTCGGACGTGGCACCGCTCTCGAAGATGATGGAAAAAGTCCTTGACGCTGGCACCATCCATGCGATGAAAGACCCGACACGCGGCGGGTTCGCAAGCGCGATCAACGAGATGGCACGGAAGGGCGGTGTCTGTGTGCGTATTAAGGAAGAGCAGGTCCCCATAAGGAAGAGCGTGAAGAGCGCTGCCGCAATGCTCGGTATCGACCCACTCGAAGTGGCAAACGAGGGAAAAGTGGTCATGGGCGTCCCGGCAGCGGATGCAGAAGCGATCCTTGCTGCCCTCCGGTCGCACAAGTACGGGAAAGATGCGACCATTGTCGGTACCGTCACAAAAGGGGCGCACGTGATCATGGAGACCGCAATCGGTGGCGAACGCTTTATCGAACCCCCGATGGGCGACCCGGTCCCCCGGGTCTGCTGATTATCTGAAAATAACAGCAAATTTTTTTTATTCTTTTTCGGATGAGACAGTCTTCCGCTTTTATCCGGGAGCATCAGGTCTTTTTTGGATCCGTCTCACCGTGCTCGGAAACGGAGCGGAAATGTTCCCGCGGGATACCGATGACAAAACGGGCTCCCTGGCCGGGCGTCCCGGTCTCCCGGATCATAAGATTCGTTATTGCCAGGATCTCCCGCGAGAGGAAGAGGCCAAAACCGGTATTCTTGTAATATTCCCGCCGGAAGATCTTCTCTTTCTCTGCCTCGGGGATGCCGACCCCGTTGTCTTCGATTATGATATCGAGGCTGTCTGCCCGTTCAACCGTCCTGATGGAGATCTCAGTCACGTGTTCCCCGTGGCGGATGGAATTTTCGATCAGGTTGTAGAACACCTTCTCGAGCAGGGGGTCGGCATAGATCTCGTAGGGCGGGATATTTGCACGGATAAAGATTGCACGGGAATCGATGCTCGCCGTTGCGAGGGACACCGTCTCTGCGATATTATGCCAGAAGGGGGAATTCACCCCGATGTTCTGGTAGTCACGGGTAAACAGGATCTGGTTCCGGATCGCCTTTGCTGCCGTCTCCTCTTTTACCAGGTATTTCATCAGGTTGGGGTCCTTTGTGTCCTGTTTCGAGATCTCGAGAAAACCGAGAAGGGCCGTCAGCTGGTTGAGGATATCATGCCGCGTCACATTGTTGAGCAGGTTCAGTTTCTTGTTTGCCTGCGTAAGGGCTTCCTGGGCCAGCTTGTTATCCGTGATATCAACGACAGTACAGATGACACCGGGTTCACCGGTCTCCGCGGCTGAAACAAGGGCCCACCGCATGCTCCCGTCCCATGCCCGGAACCTGACCTCGATATCGCCGACTCTCCGCAGGTCCCGCACTTTATTGATGAAGTTCTCCCGCTCCTCCCGGTCCGGTATGAGATCCGGCAGGGATTTTGTCATCAGGTCATCGCATTCGTACCGGATCATGTGGGCAAATTTCCGGTTCGCATCCCGGATCCTGAATGTCTTCCGGTCATAACTGAAGACACCGGCCTGCGAGTTGTAGTACGCACCGCAGCTCTTCTCACCCTCCTTGCGATAGACCTGGGAATAGGTGGAGATGAGGACTCCCAGCGAGACAAAGATATAGAACCAGACCGTGGCAAGCGTGTAGGTCTTGATATCCGGTATCCCGATGAGAACGACAAGGAGAAGGTACAGCCAGCCGACAGCAACGGTACCGTATATGCTCAGGTTCGGGCGGGCGAAGGCGATCAGGATGAGCGGGATGAGATAAAAGTACGGGAAGACATCATAGATTCCCCGGCTCAGGCTGGCATAGGTGATGACCACAGCGGCAAGGATGCTTGCGATGATGCAGACATCGAAAAGCATCTGCCTTTTCCGGGTCATCGGCCGCATTGTCATGGTTTTTCTCTAAAAAATTCTCCCGGGAATCGTGGATTATAGCAGAAGTAGGGATCCATGATATTTAATCATTGTCCGCTAAAAAAAGAGTTAAAACAGGATTATTCGGGTTCTTTTGCAATAAATCCCATCAAAAGGTCGAGTGCGGCAAGTTCCTTTTTGCCCCCGCATTTCCTGATGACACCGGTATGGTAGTCGATCAGTTCCTTTAATTTTTTGTCACGGGTCCGCTGGTACCGGGTCGCATGCACAGTGGCATCGATGATATTGCCAAAGCCCCGGTTGACCGGACAGATAACCGCGTCTTCGATGATCTCTTTTTTCAGCGTAAGGGAGACCACGAGCGCTTCCGGTGTCGTGCGCTCGATCGTTGTGGTGAACGCGGCCCATGCATCTGCCCCGGCCAGGCGTTGCATGGTGATGCCGCTGACCGGTTCGTTGACGAACATCTCCTTGGGGAGGTCCTCAAATGCCGTCTTCACGTACAGGACCGGGTCATGGATGATATTTGCAACAAGCCACCCGTCCCTCCGGATGTTTTCTGCGGTATGGCTCCCGGCAAAGAGCACCATTGTCAGCTTTCCCTCGCGGAGATGGATCCCCATCGGCGCCGCGTTGAACAATGTGGTCGCAATGACCTCGTTGATCCCGCCTTTCAGAAGTCCCATGACCATCCTTCCCCGAGGGCAATATAGAGTGACGCAATGAGGATATCGGCAGTGGATCCAGGATTGATATCCCGCCGTATGCACTCCGCATCAAGGTCCTCTGCCGACCTCCTGCCCTCCAGCACGTCCCGGGCCGCCATCATCGTCTCCCGTGCAACATCGCTCCCGTGCTTTTTTATGATGAGCGTGTCTGGTTCGGTTGCAAGGAGCGAAAGAAACGTCCGTACAATGGAATCCCTGCCCGGCCCGTTCTCCAGGAGCAGGTCGGCACCCCGCCGGGTCAGGGGAAAGCCCGTCACCCATTCGCGGGCAACCATATCGTTCGTCGCGGAGTGCTGCATCACGTCTAAGAGGGACATGTCACGCTCGCGGATGAGCGTGAGCGTGTGGGGGTCGTTGACATCGAGCTCGTCCGTTGCATTCATCCTTACGGCGGTCATCGCAAAGGCCTTGTAAAACGCAACGGCATCGGATGAGTCCGTCTTTGAAATTGCAGCAAGGGCACCCGCAATATCCTTCCCGTACACCAGCGGGATGAGCAGGATGAATGCACCGAAGTGCGTGTTCCCCCCGGCATGGCAGTTGGTGTCGCGGACCGCGTGCTTGATGATCTCGCCAATCCTCCCCTGCCCCCGCTCCGCCTCTTCGAGCGCCGGGCGGGCAAAGATGGTGGATGCAAGGAAATGCTCCAGCCTCGTCTCCGGGTAGTCATGGCAGCGGTCCACGTTTCCCGGTTTGGGATAGGCCGAGACCTCGAGCATCATGGCGAGTTGCGCACGTTCAACTGCGTTCATCCGGAGGCACGTCATGGAATATACGACCCATTATGGTATCAGAGAGATCGCGTTTCTGCCGCATATACTCTTTCTTTGAGAGGCCCGCCTGTTTTAAGGTCATGTCCCGGAACATGCAGGGAGACGAGGTCTTGCAGCACCAGGCAAGGCTGCCAAAACAGGTCTGGCTCCCGGTATCAAGGGGAGTGCCTTTCACCCCGCCCAGTTTCATCTCAATATAATCATCGCGGGGCAGGTCGATTCTCGACAGCGTCGGGATGAGCGGGCACTCCTTCACCGGCATGCAGCAGAATGTAAGTGCCCGGATATCGCCGCCCCGGCAGAGCTGCTTGGGAGAGTTATACCACCCTTCCTCGTCCGCATAGCGCGTGATCGCGGCATCGAGCCCCGCAAGCGTCCTCTCATCGGACTGCCGGGCAAGCGAGACGATGTCCGCCCCGTGGGAGAGCATGTCCCGCATCCGGTCGAAGGTGTTGATCGAGTTGTTGGCGATGATCATCAGCGGGCAGCTGTTCCGGATCTGCCGGAGTTTTGCCGTGCCGGAGTCCATGAGGTCCACATGGAGGATGTCTGCACCCGCATGCCAGAGCTTCTCCGCAAGGACCCGGTCATCGTCCGCAACCCCGGACCGTATCTTCACCGAGACCGTGACGCCCTCCGCTTTCAGCGCCCGGACAACAGCGACGAGTTTGTCCGTGTGCTTCAGGTAGTATTCCCCGGCGCCTGCTTCGACCATGGCAGGCTGCCGGCAGTGCGCATCGATCTCGTACACAACAGCAGTCCCGAGTGCCTGCGCAACCGCCCGGAATGCATCCGGCGAACTCCCGCGGAGATTGACACCAAGGATCACGCTGCTGTCTGCCATCTTCGCAACCTGCACCTTCAGCTCGGCCACCGGGTCATCAGCAATGAACTCCTTCCGGTCGCCATCCGCGGCAACGGCCTTTGCCGCCTCCATCGTGGGGCCGTCAATAGAATAGCCCCCGATGAACCCGAGGCCGATATGGTCAGCCCGCTCAAGCAGGTAGGCCGCATCAACAATGCCGGCCATGGACGCAATCGCTACCGGCGTCCTGACCACACGGTCATTGATGAGCAGCCCGAAGCGATCGAATGCATCCATCATAGATTCATATTCGTTGAATATGCCGGGACAAAGACCTTTCGGGTTGCTGATGGTCATCAGACCCGAAGCAGGAGAAGAATTGCAAAGCAATTCTTCGACCTGCTGAAGATCGAAGATTTCCTGCAGAAATTATCTCTTTCTCGACCTTCGAAGAACCCTGATGGACTCTTCTCGTCCTCACGGTCCTGATGAACCGTTCGGATTCTTATGATGGTCTCGGATTCATCATACCTGAAGGGTATTGTTTTTCAAACCCCTGAGTGCCTGACTGACACGTGCATCTCACATCTTCTCCAGCACGTACCCGCCTTTCGAGCGTGACAGCGCAATACCCGCCCGGGCATCGTCGATCGTGATCCCCTTGTTCTCCTTGAAATGTACAACAACGGTTGCCCAGGGAATCAGAAACGCCTCGCTCGGTTTTCCCGGCCCCTGCCGGAACTCCACGGCAAGGAACCCGATCCGCCCGGTCTTTGCAAGGAAGTCCGAGATCGCATCCACCTGGTGGACATTTTTCTTGTCGGAATGGAAGTGCTGCGAGAAGTAGAGTTTCTTGTCAATGATCGACTTGCACTCGATCGAGAGGTAATACGAGGGGTTGAGCGAATCAACGAGCACGTCCACGTACTGGCTCGTGAACTTGTGCTGCTTGAGCCGGTACGCAAAACCCTGGATATGGTGGGCGACAAAAAAACGGTTCAGGCAGTGGACGATCTCCCGCTCGAAATCACTCATTTGTTACCGGTGCGATGGCGGAAGAATAAAACCATTGGGTCCGGGGTCTGAAAGTAAAACGATGACCCGCTCGAATGGAACGAGAGTCTCCACCCACGATCAAAACAAGAAAGTTATTACGATTACAGGTATATTTTCATACTAAGTGTTTTCTCATGCTGGTTTTTCGGCATACGGGAAATCAAACACACGTCGGGCGGATGTATTCAAAAAAACGCCCGGGCAACATCACATCGGAGTCAAACACATGAGCAAGAAGGGAATGTTACTCGTAGGGCACGGGAGCACGATGCCCTATAACCAGGAACTCGTTGAGAAGACTGCCGCCCTGATCAGGTCGAACAATACCGGATATATTGTCAAATGCGGTTTCATGAACATGAATAAGCCGACGATCAGGGAATCGATGGAGGCATTCAAGAAAGAACCGATCGATGCACTGGTCGTCGTCCCCCTCTTCCTTGCAAAGGGTGTCCATATCGAGAAAGATATTCCCGGCGAGATCGGCCTGCCCGAAGGGACCAAGAAAGGCAATTTCGTGCTCAATGGCAAGACGATCCCGCTCGTGTACGCCGATCCCATTGGCAGCGACCCCCTGCTTGCCGACCTCATGGTCAAGAACGCGTCGAAGGCGCTCTCCAACCTCTGACCTTTTTTATGCAGATCCTGGTGCTGGACACGATCCACGGCGGGAACGCAATTGGCGATGCTTTTCTGTCGCGTGGTGACAAGGTCGATCTCGTGGACGTGTACCGTGGCGGGAGCCCGGTCAGTGTTGAGGCTGCCCTTTCCCGGTCATATGACCTGATCGTTGCACCCGTGCACCTCGATCCCGATCACCCTCTGCTGAAAGCAGCCAGGGTGCCGGTAATTTCTCATCATGAGGCCGTGCGGCAGCTCGTACACGGTAACGTGCCGGACGTGATGGTGGAGATCACGGGCGCACGGGGCAAGACAACGACCGCACACGCCCTTGCCTCGCTGATGCCCGGTAACGGGATCCTGCACACGTCCTCCGGGACATTCCGGTTCCCGGAAAAGACGCTCGTCTCGCGTTCCAGCATCACCCCCGGCTCTGTCCTCGCAGCGGTAAAACTCGCAAAGGAGATCAACGGCTGGCTGATTGTTGAGGAATCGCTCGGCATCACCGGCGCCGGATCGCTGGGTATCATCACATCCGCTGAGGACTATCGCTTCGCAGCCGGGAAAAAATCCGCAATCGATGCAAAGACCGCATCCGCAGGACACTGCCGCCGCCTCCTGCTTGCAGGAAGAATCCCCTCCGCTCGCACAGAGGGGGTGGTGTATATCGAAGATGCCGCATCCTGCCGGGTAACGGAATGCACCGTCACGCTTGGTGGCACCACCCGCCGGTTCACGAACCCCCTCCTTGCGCTGCCGGCCTACCGTGACTGCCTGATGCTGGCAGCAACTGCTGCCGTGATGCTGGGGATCGATCCCGCTCCGCTGGCATCATTCACCGCACTCCCCGGCCGGATGTCGGCCCGGTATGACGGCGATGTACTGGTAGTCGACAATGCGAACAGCGGGACGAACGCTGAAACGACCATCGATGCTGCACAATATGCCCGCAATGCATCCGGCCATGACGGGATCACGCTTGTCATCGGCCAGCAGGAAGGCGACGGGGCGGTCTGCGAGGGCTTTGCCCCCGACCAGCAGCTCGCGGCAATCGAAGCGATCCGCCCGGTCCACCTGATCCGGGTAGGCCGGGTCCCGGACAGCGGTACACCGGAAGAGCCGCGTCATGTCCCGCAGACAACTGCCCGCGTGGCATCGCTTGAAGAAGGATATACTCTTGCACAACAAAAGACAACACAGGGATCGGTTGTCCTTGCCGTCAAGACCTGGAGATGAGTGATCAGATGAAGTACATGCACCCCCGCCCGAGTTCGATCGTTGCCGCCCTTTATACTGCCCGCGACCTCAAGGCCGATGTCGCGATCCTGCACGGCCCCTCCGGCTGCTCGTTCAAGCACGCCCGGCTGCTGGAGGAGGACGGCATGCGGGTCCTCACCACCTCCCTTGCCGACAACGAGTTCATCTTCGGCGGCCAGAAACCGCTCGAAGACGTGCTCCGGTATGCCGAGGACACATTCCACCCGGAACGCATGGCCGTTGTCGGGACCTGCGTTGCGATGATCATTGGCGAAGACCTCCAGTCCGCCATTGAAGGGTCGGGGATCACCACGCCGACCATTGCCGTCGATATCCATGCCGGTTATATCGAGAATATCGCAGGAGTGATCTCGACACTCGAAGCAGCCTGCGGGGCCGGCTGGATCACGGAGGAGGAACTGGTCCGCCAGCGGTTCATGATGAATAAGGCAAACGAGGTCGAGCGCCTGAGGGGTGCTGCATCGCAGTCGTATATCGAGGCCTCCCGTGGCGATCTCAAGCACCTGGCCGCACAGGAACTCCTCAAACTCGCACGCTCCGGGGCAAAAGGGGTCGCTATCCTGAACGCGAAGAAAGAGACCGCCTACATGTTTGTCGATGCGCTGGTCGCGCTCCATGACGTCTGCCCGGACGCGGACGTGACCTACCTCGTCAACCTTGAGCAGCGGGGGCTTCCCAAGACCCGGGCGGACGCGGAGCGGATCGCAACGGAACTTGCGGCCCGCGGCGTGAAAGCGGAACTGATAGGGGCGCTGGACGAGTACGGCGCAAACGGCGATGCACTCGGGAAACGTATACAGGAAATCAAGCCAGCGTTCGCACTGATCGCGGGCGTCCCCCATGCGATCCCGCCGGAATTTACGGACGGCATTGAGTGCTTCTCCATCACGAACGGGCCACGGCAGGTGGCACCGCTCCGTGCAATCGGGCACAAGCACGTCATGGTCGAGATCGACCTGCACCCGAAGACGCTTGGCGTCCGCTCGATTGTGGAGAGCGAGTTCGGGGCGGTCCTGCGGAGCCTCAAATGAAAGCCGTCCTGATCACCGGTGACCGCTCCGGCAGCGGCAAGACCAGCATCACGCTCGCGCTTGCGGCCCTCCTCTCAAAGAAGAACAGGGTCCAGACCTTCAAGGTCGGGATGGACTACATCGACCCGTCGTACCTTGCAGCGGTCTCGCGCCGGCCCTGCCGGAACCTTGACAGTTTCACGCTCAATAACGATCAGGTGCAGGACATCTTCCGGTTCGGGTGCCGTGGCGCCGACATCGCCCTTGTCGAAGGAGTCCGGGGACTGTACGAAGGCGCGGAAGCACTGGACGACACCGGCAGCACGGCCGCGATCGCAAAGGCACTCGACCTGCCGGTCGTGCTCGTGGTCTCGGCACAGAGCATCACCCGGAGTGCTGCTGCGATCGTCAAGGGGTTCCAGAGCTTCGACCCGTCAGTCCATATCGCGGGAGTCATCCTCAACAACATCAAGGGCGGGTCCCACAAGGCAAAGGCCGTGGCGGCGATCGAACATTACTGCAACGTACCGGTCATCGGCGCCATCCCCCGGATGGAAGAGATGCAGCTCGCGATGCGCCACCTCGGCCTTGTCCCGTACCGCGAAGGTTCAGGACGGGGGAACTTCGATGCCCGCATCGACACGATCACAGCAATGATCGGGCAGTACGTTGACCTTGACCGGCTCCAGGCGCTGATGAAGGAAGTATCATTCAGTGACACCCCGACTCTTTTCGACACGGTTCCTGCACCCGACCTGAAGATCGGTGTCGCACTGGACGAGGCATTCAATTTCTATTATGCCGACCTGTTCGACATCCTCGCGAGCTGCGGGGCAAAGACCGTTCCCTTCAGCCCGGTCCATGACCGGCTTCCGGACGCGGACGGCTACATCATCGGCGGGGGATACCCGGAACTCTTTACCAGGGAACTCGAAGCGAACGACCGGATGCGGGAGGCAGTCTGCGAGATCTCCCGGAACGGCACGCCCGTCTATGCCGAATGCGGGGGGCTGATGTACCTCACGGACCGCATTGTGCTGAAGAAAGGCTGGCAGGGCTCGGAACGGGAGCAGTCATCCAGCATGTGTGGCGTGTTCAATGGTGAGACGCGGATGCCGGCCCGGCGGGTTGTCAGTTACGTTAAGGGCACGAGCAGCCCGGACTCCCCGATGGGGGGTGCACAGTTCCGCGGCCACGAGTTCCATTACTCGGAGGTCGTGCTCGACAAGGACACCCGGTTCTCTTACACGCTCTCCCGCGGCATCGGCATTCGCGATAACCTTGACGGTGCCGTTGCCGGCAATACGCTCGGGAGTTACACGCACCTGCACCCGGTGGCAAGTGCCGGCATGTTCCGGCACTTCACGGAACTCTGCAGAGAAAAGATTTGATCGGCCCGACCCGTCAGCGTTACAGGATACAGGTAGTGGTTCCCACCTTTTCATAGTCCATAATGTGGTCCACAAAAGAACTCATCTGTGACAATATCACTGGGTCGAGTCCTTTTTCGGCACAGAGAAAGACGCCGGAAACATCAGAGAGTTTCAGCTTGTTGACAACAAAATGCAGGAATTTTGAAGCGTTTACTGAAGGAATATGGATGAGCAGCATGCTGACGGAATCGAACATGATGCATTTTTTCCCCGCGGGCATCTGCTTTAAGAGCTCAGTGATGGCGATACCAAGGTCGGTAAGGTTCGAGGGATTCGTGACGTATTTCACTTTTGGGCCGGGGGTACATTCCCCACCGGAATACTGGGTCACGGCATCGATCACGTAATAGGCATCAGGGCTGATGCCTTCCTTTGCGTACATCTTGGTAAGGACCTTGTTGGGTTTGTTGACCGACACGATAAGGGGCGTACAGCCGCTCGCTATGATCTTTTTCATAACCAGCAGATTCATCTCCGGGACATTATCCGGCTGTGCGAGCATGAGGCAGAGCATGCTTTCTGCCGGTTCGTCCGCGTGTGTCTGTGCGTCCATCTGCGGTCACTTCCGGAAGAAAAAGGCCTTGAACTCCGGCGGGATCTCGTCCTGTTGTCCCTCCAGTGCTTTCTTCTGGAGTTCTTCAAGATTCATGACGATCTGGTGCAGGTTATTGGCATGCATCACAAGCTGCATCCGGATATCCTCGGCATCGTAGTCCCCGCTCATTGCCTGTCCGGCAAGCTGCAGGAAGTCCTTCTGCATCATCTCAAGGGGTTTTTTGGCACGCAGGAGGGATTCCGAGAGGAAGGCGATGAGGGCAGCCTGCCGCTCCCCGGCCTTCTTATGGTCGGTGATATCGACATAACTCTCGACAAGGTACTCTTTTCCTCCGAAGTCTGCCTTCGCAACGGTCTTTAAGACCGGGACACGCTCGCCTTTCGCATTGATGATCTCGCGTTCAATATTCAGGATATTCTTATGAAGATCCGTGACCGGGCACTCGCCGCACTTGGCCGGGCAGACGAATCCCTGGCAGCCTTTCCCGAGCATCTGGTCTCGCGAGAGCCCGGTGAGGGATTCCATGAGAGGGTTTGCATCAACGATCTCGTGGGCTGCCGGGTCAATGATCAGGATCGCGGTCTGGATGCGCAAAAAAATCGTCCGGAATATGTCTCCGGCTGGTCCATTCAGTGTACGGTCTGTCAGCCCTGGTATTTTCTCTGGCATAAAAACGCTATATCCTCCCGGTTTTGTATTCTGTACGCTTTATTGTGAGATACACTCCGGAACATATATCAATATTGTGCGGTGCCATGCAGAGTCGTGGTGCACCACACGGTTAAAAGAAAAAACTACAAAACCTCCGCCCCCCCATACACCTTTCATGATCATTTATATTGATGGAAAATACCTTCCGGAAGACCAGGCAAAAGTCTCTGTCTTTGACCACGGGTTGCTGTACGGCGACGGCGTGTTCGAAGGTATCCGCTGCTACAATGGCAGGGTCTTCCGGTTAAAGGAGCACATTGACCGGCTCTATGACTCGGCGAAGACGATCGATCTCACGCCCCCGATCTCAAAGGAGGAGATGATCGAGGCGATCTGCGAGACCCTGCGCCGGAACAATCTTCGTGACGCATACATCCGCCCGATCTTCACCCGTGGCGTCGGCGACCTCGGGCTCGACCCGCGGAAGTGCCCGAAGGCATCGGCCATCGTCATTGCCGTTACGTGGGGCGCAATGTACGGCGACCTGTATGAGAAAGGCCTGAAAGCCATCACGGTCTCGGTCCGGCGCAACCCGGCGGAATGCCTGCCGCCCAATGTCAAGAGCCTGAACTACTTAAACAACATCCTTGCCAAGATCGAGGCGAACTACAAGGGCGGGGACGAGGCGATCTTCTTTGACACGAACGGCTACCTCTCGGAAGGTTCCGGCGACAACCTCTACATTGTCAAGAACGGCGAGATCATCGTGCCCCCCACGCTCAACAACCTCCGGGGCGTCACCCGGCTGGTCGTGCTCGAGATCGCAAAATCGCTCGGCATCACCGTACGCGAACAGAACCTAGGGTACTTCGACCTGTACACGGCCGATGAACTGATCTGCTCCGGCACCGCGGCTGAAGTTGCCCCCATTGTCTGGTGCGACGGGAGGACGATCGGCACCGGCAAGCCCGGCCCGGTATTCCGGCAGCTGGCCGCTGCATTCAAGCCCATAACCGAGAGAGAAGGCTACCCCATCAATAAGAAATAATTTTTTTGCTCTTTTCGTTTGCCGGATTTCCTCCCGGGCCCTGTTTACCGGGACCAGCCGGATATGCTTGCTCCATAACCTATTTATGACGTTACGAGAAATTAGATAGGACAGCGCGCTGCTATAGTGTAGTCCGGCCAATCATGTCGGCCTTTCACGCCGACGACTGGGGTTCGAATCCCCATAGCAGCATCTTGTTTTTGCACTGAACGGGTGCGATTCTCTACTCTTAAAACGCTTTTATGAGAAATTGTGTGATCTTTGATAACTAATTTTAATTTTATTACGATAATACTCAATTACAATGGGACTTGAGAAATTTTTTGAGGGTATTTGTGAAGGTTGTGTTATTCCAATAATTGATTTAGCCTTGTCTGATGCACTTTCAACTATAAGCTTTGGTTCAAATATATCGTCATCAACATTGTCTCCATTACAATCTATTACTTTTTTGATTACATGCGTATTATTTGCAATAATCACATCGTCATTAATAACGTATTGGCAACATTTTCGTGACGCATTTGAAAATCCAACCTATTATTTGGGATATTTAGGGGGTGTTTTTGCATTATTAGGTTCAGCATTAAAAATTCAAGAGTTCCATATATCCCTCTATCTAATCAGCATTATTATCATCATTATCCTTGCATTTGCAACTAAAGTTTTTATTTTTATGAGAATTGATAATTGACAATGCGCTTATAAAAGTTATAGGATAGATACTGTCAAGTAAAAATAATGGTTCCAAAATCCTCACAAACAACGTAATTCTTTCCGCCATAGTTCTTTCCCCAAATAAATATCCTGCCAGAACTGTTTTGTCACACTATCTTAAGGAATAAGATCGTCCGGATCAGATCCATCATTGAGGTTTGGAAATGGCATTTCATCATCACGAGACCAGACCGTCAATTGCTAAGTTGCGATACCACCCCCTCCTCGCTACGCGAGGAGTCGCTCGGCCGTCTGCCGAGGCCTCGCTGGGCAAGGGAGTTTCGATCGAGTTTCGCATAAACCTCCTTGCCCCGCCGTGCTTCGAAGAACCTGAAGGTTCTTCTCGAATTCGTGGTTCTATGAACCACTATTCCTGGGAGCGGCCCTGAAGCTGGGAGCCATCGTAATTATCAGACAAATGTAAAACTCTTCAGGAGTTTTACGCGTGAAGCATCACATCACTCAATGTATGTTTGTTCTACTTTTCAGCACCAGAGTCCGCTGAAAAATTTTCCATCAAGGTCCGGTTGATCCAGATTACGATTTCAATCGCGATCGTGATCGCGTTGAAAAAAATTTGAGTGAGGTCCGGCAAATTTTTTTCACGCAAGGTTTGATTGAAATCGCTTCAATCAAAGTCTGATGAAAATAATTTCATCAAAGTCTGCTTGAAAAACCGGACCGTTTCACGACGGTGAACGAATTTGCCATTTTTGTGTTCAGGCAGATCCGTTTAACTTTTCATCATCAAGGTCTGCTGAAAATTTTTCAATCAAACCTTGATTAAAAAATTTCAAGCAAGGTCTGATTGATCCGGATTACAAAATCAATCAAGATCGTGATCGCGATTAAATACATTTCCGCAGAGTCTGCTTGAAAAAAAACATCACGGGTTGCCTGAAACCTTAAAACAAAAGTCCCCTTAAAACGCCCCGTTTGCCAATCCGACTGGGCATCAGTCCAGGAGGTCAAGAAGATTTCCGCAGGAAATCTTCGAGCACGAAGCCCAATTTGAAAAACCACTTTTTTGATACTCGCGTTTTTTTGCGAATTATAGCTCAGTGATTTTAAAAGACGGGCATTTCATCGTTATTTTGTGCATCAGGGGGGCATTTCAACCCCAAAAAACGTCTAATTGTTGCCTTTTAGTTCAATGAGGACTTTTTTTTCGCTACTGGAGCACGTGAAATGAACCGGGAGGGGATTTTATCCGGGAGTTGCCACGCCCAGTTTCTCGACCTCATCCCACAGGTCGCCCCCGTCATTCGTTGGATCATCGTTGCCACGACTTCCGTGTTGCCGACCGGCAGGTTCACGATGCTTCCGCCGACATAGTTGTTGTCCGGGCGTGAGAAATACGCGATCAGGCATTTTGAACTGTTGACGTTCATTTTCTTCACGTTCATATTCACAATCCCTTCACGGTTTTCTAAAGTCGCCAACCGGTTACCGGTCCCAGACCCCTATACGTTCTTTCCCATTTCATATGCCTGCTCCATTGTCGGGCTCCCTTTGATGTCCCCGATCTTCCCTGCACCGGTCCCAAAGATCGTCCCTTTCTCGTTCAGGCCGCTGTAACAGGATAAAAAGCCTCTGAATCCTTCAATCGTCCTTTCAAGCGCTTCTCTGCGGGTGTCCGCTGCAGCGAGGATGAAATAGATGTCCTTGGTGCCGAAATCCGGATATTTCGGGTGCGTCCTGTCAATCAGGGTCTTCATCTGCGCATTCATGGTGTAAAAGTATACGGGAGTTGCCATCACGAGGACATCGGCCGCAGTCATTTTTTCCAGGATTCCGGCCATGTCATCCTTCTGGACGCATTTCCCCCCGTTACTCTGGCATGCCATGCAACCAAGACAGAAATGGATCTTTTTCTCTCGCAGGAAAATCTTCTCCGCCTGGTTCCCGGCTTCGATTGCACCTTTCATAAACTGGTCGCATAATAGATCAGAATTCCCACCCTTCCGGGGACTGGCTGATAATACTAAAACCCGTTGACTCATTGGTTCATCCTCCAAATAATGTCGGGACGCTTATAATGGCAAATTATGGTATTCTTCATCCTTCACCTGCTTCTGCCAGTATCGCCCATGTAACTGTAGTATATATCAAGTATGTATGGCATAAATAGAACATACAGACACATATGTGACATACTTACAGGTTTGATACTATGGAGACTGCGCCGAAAAAATACAAGTACAGCTGGGGAATCGAAGCCACCCTGGATGTGATCGGGGGCAAATGGAAACCACTGGTCATCTACCAGCTCAGGGACGGGACGCTGCGTTTCAACCAGATCGTGGACAAGGTAACGCCCCGGATCACCCAGAGGATGCTGACAAAAGAACTTCGCGAACTGGAGAAAGACGGCCTTGTCATCAGGAAAGTTTACCCGCAGGTCCCACCGAAAGTGGAGTATTCACTCACGGAGACCGCACAGTCCCTCATCCCGATCCTCGACCAGCTCTGCGACTGGGGATACGAACACATGAATGACGACATCAAGTTCAAGTGTGAAGAATAACGGGCACGTTTCATCAGCTCATTTCTGGCGTCTGAAAAACAGGCAATGGCACGTTGTCGGTTGATCCGGGACATCAGCTCTCACCCCGCAACGTTCCCGGATCCCATAAGCCCCGGCCCATCCAGAGAACCGTTTCACTCACACATCCCTTTTAAAAAATTTCTAAAAAAGAAAATTATGCCGTCGCGGTTTCATTCGCGGTCGTATTGGATGCAGAGGAGTTCGTGGCCGCTGTCGTCTTCACCGGCACCGGGATCTTTGTCGGTGTGGGCGTAGGTGTCGGGGTCGGCGACGGTTTCAGGTCGGCCATAACCTCGACGACCCCTTTGGGCGTGACCGACGATTTCGAGATGATGAGGTCACCGTCCTTGTACACTTCAACAGTCAGTTTCTCTGCCGAGCCGTCCTGTTTCTGGATCGATGCAACGACAACGCCCTCGCTGGTCGGGACCTGGTAAAATCTTTCCACGGTACCAGTAATTTCAGCCTGGTTGCCGGCAGTGCCCGCCGTTCCTTTGAACTCATTCGCATAGAGGATGTGCACCCAGACACCTGACGCGGGGACCGCGATCTGCGAACCGGACGTGGCGGCGGCGGTTGTCGTTTCAGGGACGGCCGTGGTCTTCACGACCGTGACTTTCGTGGTTGCCGGGACGGCGGTTGTAACCGTTGTCGCCACAGGAGTCGGTGTGACTTCGGGCGCTGCGGTCCCCCCGCCACCAAGCGGGTTTGCAAAGATGAAGACCGCCGCGATGATGGCGATGATCACGATCGCAATCACACCGATAAGGATCGGTTTTTTACTCCGGGGCGCTGCTTCCGGAACCGGCGGCGGGGCCTGCGGGGATTCCGCTGCAGCACCCGGGGCCTCCGGAGGCTGTGCGGCAGATCCAAGCACCGGCCATTTCACTTCAGAAGCAGCCGGGTCGGCAGTGTCCGGGCCCTGGGCTTCCTGTACCGGTGCTGCGGCCGGTTCTTCCCCGTGTGCTGCCGGCTGGTACTGCTGCTTTGGCACCAGGGGATAGGGCTGGTTACGCGGGACCGAGTCCTCGATGAGCGGCTCGATGGAATGGATCACGTCCTCAATGGGGCGCTCTTTATTCCCGCTCCCGGCCCCGTACGCCGGCGGAGAATGCATCTGGACCTGCGGGACGGAGGACGCCGGGGGTTCTGCCGCCCCGGAAACGCGTGCATCGAGTTCGGCTTCGGTAACAACCGGTGTCCCGCACTTGTTGCAGAACGCCGATTCGGGCGGCACGCGGCTGCCGCAGCGATTGCAGAACGAACCGGTGGGAAGCGAGGAGGTCTCCACCGGTGCCGGCATGTACGGCGCAGGCTCGACAATCTTCTTCATCGGGCCCGGGCGGGCGACCTCGATCTTCCTCTTGGGCGATGGGGCGGTCGGCACGTTCGTTGCTTCCACTCTCGCGGAGTAGGGATGTGATTCAGCCGCATCGGACGGGCATGCCCCGGGTTCCGGGACCTCCGGCATGATCGGGTGCTGGACCCCGGATGCGATCTGCTGGCGCAGGACCTTCACCCACTCGTCGCACTCCCTCCGCCGGTCGCCGCCGCTGGTCTTGGAGAACGTGAGGATCATCTGCCGGGTGGCACCGGTGTTGGTGATGATGGAGAGCGTGATGGTCGGGTCGCGGATGGCATTCTCTCCCACTTCGATATCGCGCAGGGTCGCGAGAAGGATCTCCTGGGGGGCGATCAGGTGCTTCTTGCTGTCCACAAGGATGAGGCGCCGGGTCGTGAGCACCGCTTCGAACGAGACGGACTTGACTTTGATGTTCTGTGCATTGAGGACGACTGACTCGTCACTGTAGAGATCAGGATATGCCATGCAACCACGTTCCTGAATATATCTACGTTACCTGAATAAAAAAAGTGTCTGTGGGAAAAGTGCGGGACCAGGTGCCGGATCAGAGACATTCGCGCCCGTTCATGTAGGGGCGGAGCACTTCCGGTATGGTGACCGACCCGTCTTCCTGCTGGTTGTTCTCCAGGATTGCACGGAGGACACGCGAGGTGGCGATCGCGGTGGAGTTGAGCGTGTGCACGTGCTGCTTTGATTCGAAATCACTCTTGTCCCGCACCTTGATGTTGAGCCGGACAGCCTGGTAGGCAGTGCAGTTCGAGCAGGAAACTACCTCCTTGTACGCGTTCTCGCGCGGCATCCAGACTTCGATATCGTACTTCTTGGCCGCGACCGTGCCGATGTCGCCCGTGCAGATGTTCACGACATGGTAGGGGAGGTCAAGGCCACAGAAGATCTCCTCCGCGTTTGCAAGGAGTTCCTCGTGGATCGACCAGGAGTCCTCCGGCATGCAGTACACGAACTGCTCGACCTTGGTGAACTGGTGGACCCGGAAGAGCCCCTTGGTATCAAGGCCGTGCGCCCCGATCTCGCGCCGGAAGCAGGGGGAGATGCCGGCAAGGCGGAGCGGGAGGTCTTTCTCCTCGAAGATCTCGTCCTGGTACATGGCGCCAATCGGGTGCTCGCTCGTTGCGATCAGGTACGCGTCGTCGCCATCGATCTTGTACATCACCTTCTCGAAGTCCCCGAGGTCTGTTACGCCTTCGTAGGAAGTGCGGTTGATCATGTACGGCGGGATGATGGGGGTGAACCCTTTCTGTGCGAGCACGTCGATCGCATAGCGCTGGAGCGCCATGTCGAGGAGGACGAGGTTGCCCTTGAGGAAATAGAAACCGGCGCCCGAGCACTTCGTTGCCCGCTCGAAGTCCGCCCAGCCTTTCTCGGTTGCGAGCTGCCCGTGGTTTTTGACTTCAAAGGAGAACGTCTTCGGGGTCCCGACCTTTTTGATCTCCACGTTCTCCGTGTCGTCTTTCCCGACCGGGACGCTCTCGTGCAGGATATTGGGGAGGCGCATCAGGATGGACCGGACCGACGTCCGGATCTCTTCCTGCTCCGCGTCGCACTCCCTAATCCTCTGGGGGAGTGCCGCGGCTTCGGCCATCAGGGGTTGTGCGTCCTCACCGGCCTTCTTTGCTGCATTGATGTCGCGGGCGATGGTGTTGCGGCGCTGGCGGATCTGGTCGGTCAGGACCTTCAGTTCGCGGGACCGGGCATCCTTTTTTAAGACCTCGTCGACCCACGCGATCTTTTCCGGATCATTGCGTTTCAAGAGATCCGCCTTCACCACATCCGGGCTTGCCCGTACGAACCTGATATCAAGCATTCCTGATTCTCCAATCCTGCTTTTCGCGATCAGTAATTGGTTTATCCTTCATTTATCGCCTTCTCTTCTTCCGGCCGCAGGGATGGGCGTTGCGCATGACCGCCCGCAGGGCCCGGGGGCCGTAAGACAGGAGCCCTGACAATCCTTTATCTGGTCACGGAGGTAACACAGGACGTGAGTATTTATGGCAGATTTTTCTTATATCTGTAAGAACCTGAGCGGTACGGCCCCCACGAAAGGGCAGGAGTCAGGTACCGCCAGCTGTGCACGCCACCTCGAGACCGGGGCCTTCTGTACCGCAAACTCCGCAGCAGCAGCCGCAGAGGGAAAGGAACTGTGCCCGTCTGCGGATTACCTGAAGATCCTCTCGATCGCAAAAAGGAAATTTTAAAAAAAATCCTCGTCAGGTCCTTATTTTATATTCAAATACCTGGTCGACAAGTTTGAATTCTTCCCCGGAGTAGTAGCGGGTGATCACCTCTACCCGGTCCAGTTTCTCGGTCCCCTGGAGTTCGATGCCGCTGTCGACCTGGAGCGGCCTGAAGGTGCCGGTGAGGACTTCGCCATCCGAGCGGGTGAGCCGGACAAAAACTTCCCGCACGCCCCGCTGGCCCTTGCCGCCCTTGTACTGGACAGATACCATCTTCGAGATCGGGTCGCGTTTCACCTCGAAGTAGACAAGGAGACTGTCCGGGGGCACATCGGTCGGGCCGGGTTCAAACGAGACCACTTCCGCGGTCGTGACCGGGATGGCGGCGGATACTGCGTCAGGGACGGAGGTTGTTTCCAGGACAGTCGGTTCCGGTGTCGGGGGGGTCGTCACCGTGACGGCCGTACCTGCTGAGGGTGAGGATGAGGGGAAGACCTGCACGGCGCCGGAGAGCACGAGGGCTGTGATCGCGATGATGACGATAACGACTCCAACCGCCACGCCTTTTTTCCCCATGCCTTCAGGTAGTGAGAAACGAGATTTATCGCGGGGCGGGGGGATGGTGACCGACGCAAGCGTGACCGGCACGGTCTTTTTCAGCAGCGATTCCCGGCCCGGGACCCCGGGTTCTTCCGCGGACTCCGGCTCATCGTCCGGGATCATCATCAGCGGGTCAGGCCGTTTATCCTGCGGTTCCGCTTCCGCGGGTTTGGGTTTTTTTGCCCGTGACGCCCGCGGTTTTTTTGCCGGCGCTGCATTCGCACCGGGAGCATCCGGAAGATCCGGGGGAGGGGAGTCCTTTGAGCTCCCGATCATGGTCCCGCAGGAAGCGCAGAACCGGGAACCGGGAACAAGAAGGGTGCCGCAGAGCGAACAGGCCGGGGGCGGCGCGATTCGCGCCCCGCACGACTCGCAGAACGGCGTATTTGGGGGCACCTCCTTATGGCACCGCGGGCATGTCACGTTCTTCTTCTCTGGACCCGGCAGTTTCATACTCCCACGAATGCTCCTGCTCCCGGTAACGGTGAGTAGTGTACGGTATGCCCCCAAACAGTTAAAAACTCCCTCCTTTTTGCAGGTTTCACATCAGGCCGAACCGGCGCAATGCATTGCCGGACACGCAGGATGACACCCGGAAATTCCGCAAAGCATTATTCTATCTGTCCGGAAAACGGTACTGCATTAAAAGGACGGACCGGAATGAAGATTGCAGTCTGCGGGAAAGGGGGAGTTGGCAAGACATTCATTGCCGGGAGCCTTGCCGGGTACTTCTCCTCTGCCGGCCGCCCGGTCATTGCCATTGACGCGGACTCTTCGCCAAACCTTGCGCCAAACCTCGGACTCACGCAGGGCGAAGCATCCCGTATCGTTCCCGTTGCGGAGAACAGCGAGCTGATCCGGATGAAGACCGGCACGGAATATTCCGGGGTCATGCGGCTCTCGTTCACGGTTGACGACATCATCAGCAGGTACGGCGTGCCGACCCCTTCGGGTGCAAACCTGCTCGTCATGGGGACGGTGAAGGCGATGGGGTCCGGGTGTGCCTGCCCGGTCCATTCGGTGATCAAGGCCCTGATGCGCCACCTCGTTGTCGAGCGGGACGAAGTTGTCATCCTTGACATGGAGGCCGGGATCGAACACCTCGGCAGGGGCACGGCCGGGCACGTGGATGTCCTGCTCGCGGTCACCGATGCAAACAGGAAATCGCTGGAGATTGCTGCAACGATCTGCCGGCTCGCAAAAGGATCGGAGATCAGGACCATCGGTCTTGTCGCCAACCGGGTGACCGGCGCACAGCAGGAGCAGGTGATCCGGGCATTTGCAGATGCTCACGACCTCCCGGTCCTCGGCCTCATCCCCTTCGACCAGCAGGTCTCCGATGCAGGTGTCACCGGCGAGGCGGTCGATGCAACAAGGTCCAGGGCCGTGCAGGCAATTGAAGGACTGGCAAAGAACCTGGAGAACACCCATGCCCGGTAATCCCCGGCCATTTTCCAGGAGAGGGATGAACGTATGAAGACATTCGTGACCATGGGACGGGGGGGCACCGGCAAGACCACGTTCGTTGCGCTGATGGCGAAGTACCTCATCGACAAAGGCGAGACCCCCATCCTCCTTGTTGACGCGGACCCGGACCAGAACCTTGCGGAAATGGCGGGAGTAGACCTCGAAGCCGCGGGAAAGAAGACGATCGCGGAGCTGCTGTCGGAGACGTTCATCGAGCGGGGCGGGACAACGGTCGGCATCCCCCCGTCAAAGAGGATCGAGAACCGCATCTGGGAAGAGGGGCTCTACGAAGGGGACCGGTTCGACCTCTTCTCGGTGGGCACAAAGTGGATCGAAGGGTGCTACTGCCTGCCGGACGCGGCACTGAAAAACGCCCTCGCTTCCATAACAAAACAGTACCGCTATGTCCTCATCGATTCGCCCGGCGGGCTTGAGCACCTGAACCGGAAGATCGCAAGCGATGTCGATACCATTTTCGATGTCATGGGGCCGTCTTCAAAATCGTTTGCGCACGTGCGGAGGGCGCACCGGGTGATTGAGGAGGTCGGTATCCGGTTCAACCGGTTCTATGTCATCGGGGGGTATGGGTTTGCTGCCGACCCGGACCCTGCGGCCCTTGCTGCCCTTGGCCTGCCGTATATCGGGAGGATTGCTGAGGATCCGGATGTGGCCCGGATGGTTTTGCAGGGAAAGAACCTGCTGGAGACGCCGGCGGATTCTCCAGCGTACCGGTCGGTGGCGGGGATTGTGGGGAAGGTGATTGGGGGGGAATAGTTCCGGGGATGACGTGGACGAGGGCGTCGGATTTTTGTTTTATGATCTCATCGATCGCTTTGAGGAAATTTTCATACACCGGTTTCTCGGGGATGTTCATGCCGCTCTCCGGATCGAGGCGATTAAAAGCAGCTAAACCGAGATGCGTATCTGCGATATAGAGTAGTTTAATTTGCTTCCACTAGTCTCATCGTCAGGTTCTTACAACCTTCCGAAACTGTCGAATTTTGGTCGCAGATTGAAAAATATTCAAAAACATAATTTTTAGATCCTTGACATTAATTAGGAAATAAAATGTATTATTTTTCTAAAAACCTTGAAATCAGGATCTTTCGGCTACTGAACTTTCTTTTAAAAAAGGATTTCTCCGGGAGCCTATTGAGCAGTGTTTTAATTGGAAATACTTTGAAATAAATAATGTTATTACCACGTCAGCACTTCACCTATTACAAATATGATTAGATACAAATAAACTGAAGGACAGACCATGGTAAAACCAAGATCGATAATCAATATCAGTGAGAAAATAGACGCCATATTTGCACCAATTATTAAATCAATTGCAAAATATGGTGTTACCGCGAATCATATCTCTCTGTTACAAGTGCCTTTTGTAATTATATTCTTTTTTACTCTTATTTACGGAATACCAACTTACGCACTTATAGCACTGGTTGTCTCTTTGTTTCTAGATATTCTTGACGGTGCATGGGCACGAGTCACGAATAACATTACAAAGAAAGGGCATTTTTACGATAAAGTAATGGATTTATTCGGGATATACGCATTTCTTATCGGCGCTGCCATCGGTTTTCCGGAATTGATGTTTGTTAACATAATTCTTGGTGTATGTACAGCGTTGCTATATTTCACTAACGAATATGTGAAACCAGAATTATATAGTGGCGTGCGGTCATTCGGACTCCTAGGCCTCCTTTTGGGAAACCTTTACCTGTTTTTGGTTATGTCAGCAGTACTAGCAGTAGCAATGCTGCTATTCAAAATCATAAAGGTGGTGACACACCGTGTTAAATGCTGATTTCCATGTTCATACAATACTATCAAAGCATCACTTTTTAGATCGTATAAAACTGGCTGATGGTCTGAATACACCTGCAGAAATGGTTAAAGGAGCAGCTGATAGTGGGCTGAACTGTATTGCCATTACAGATCACAACGTTTTATTTGATCCAGAACTTGCAAAAAAGTTAACAAAGGAATATGGTATTGTAGTGCTTGCAGGCATTGAATTATACTTGAATAAAAAGGACGTTATTGCAATTGGAATAACAGAGTTGCCAAAAGTAAATAACCTGAGTGAATTTGAAGAAGAAGTGCATAAACAGGGAGGTCTTCTTATTGCACCTCACCCGAACGATCCGCTCGGTAGGGGCTATAAGGAATTCGAATGTTTTGATGCAATAGAAGTTGTCAATGGTTTTGGACCTTGGGGATTTGAGGAACTTGTTGCAACAGCAGATAGATTAAAGAAAGCACAAATATGTGGCAGCGATGCACACTGTATACGTCAGCTTGGTTGGACGTTTTGTATGGTTGATGCCGACCCCGACCCAGATTCTATTATCGAGGCAATTAAAGAAAGGAAGAGCACCCCAGTTTATGGAAAAATACCAAAGGATGTTCAATATCTATACTATTTCCAAAAATATATGCTGGGACAAGCTCTTTTCAAACCCGCACTTCGACGTTTATAAATTGCTGCCAAGGAATAATAACAAATGTTTTGAGTACATTAAAAATCAGTGAATCTGGATTTTGGGAGCGTGCTGAAGGTACAGTGCCGGATACGCTCTTAAAGGAGAAAAGTTATTGATAAAGTAAGCTTTATACTGCTTTACCCCAGGGAAAATAAAAATCACTATATTCGGTATCAAATACCGTGAAGTCAGGAGATTTATTTGCATCACGTGCAACAGATGTGCAGATTATCGTTGCTGTTTTTATGTTTTCCTTCTTAAACCCTTTTTTTTCTATCAAATCGGTTACAATATCTTTAAGTGAATCGCCACTCATTGCAAAATCATCGAGAATTAATAATTTTTTATTTCTATTTAGATCTGTTAAAAAAAATTTTGGAATGTAATGATGATATTTACGAGTTTTGACATCTTCCCATTCCTCATTTAAATCATTTAGTGGAAGATCGGATGGTTTTGGTTTCCCTCGTTCATCTATTCGGAGACCGACGTATAAAAAGATATTTTCATCAACTCCATACATCATATTTGCAATTGATGCTCCCCTCCTACAGGGAGTAAAAATTATGTTGGGTCTAAAACCTGTTTCTTCGAATTTTTTTCTAAGATCACGAGATGCCTTTTCAAGTTCATCCCAAGTGATAGTTCGCACTTTCAAATATAGTTCTTCATATTTCTGTTGAAATTTTTCTGATTTCTCCTGAAACGCCTCAGATTTTCTCTGATTCTTCTCAGATTTTAAGTATTGCCAAAACCCAAAAATAAACCCAGCAATTCCGATAAGTGTTCCAAGTGAGAATAATTCGTTAATATCCATATATCTATCCACTCATTTTATTCAATGCTTTTTAAATTCAATATTTTAATAATTGAGTCCTCTAGATCATTAATATTCTCTCTTTTTAATACGAGATCTGGTAGGGTCACATAATTTCTAAAAAAAATTGTCGTATTTTCTATAATAATTGTCTTCATTCCGGATGCTTTAGCACCTGTTACGTCTGTTTTCGGATTATCTCCGATAAAAATATTTTTTTCTGGAGGAAACCCCAGCAATTCAGAGATTTTAATAAATGGCTTTATACTTGGTTTTACTTCCTGAGTATCTTCTCCTGCAACAAGTATAGCATTAAAAAATTCGCTTAATCCGGAGTGTGAGATTCTTGTCGATTTCATACCTTTCAATCCATCGGTATCACTTATAAGTCCTAATGAAAAACCACTTTGCTTAAGATTTTGAAGTAAACTTATAACTCCGGGATACACCGTAGATCTTTCCATTATGGTATTCCAGTAAATCAAACTGGCATCGGACAAAACCGAAGATGGAATCTTGATCGTTTTTCCTAAATAACGTTTTATAACTTCTTTCCACCAGATATTCCTGTTCCATTCTCTTCCATCGCTCATTTCAATCTCAATTTTTGAGATCAGATCCAACATAGTCTTAGGGTCAGATTTGAATCCCATCTTATCGATATTGTGAGATAGAAATTTACTAACCTCACGATGAGCAAATTCTCTCTCAGTGTAAGAGTCCATTAAAGTACCATCAAAATCAAATATGACTGCTCCCGATTCCATTATTTTCATCATCACCTTAATGTAGTTTTATCCATTTCATGTAAGATATATTTGCAGTGTAGCCAATAATTTTCAAATGAATGCTTACCGTTCACTTAATATTGCTGGTACAACCCTTTCAGCATTCCCTTTCCCCTTACCATAACATAAAACCTGAGGGGGGAGGAGACTTTCCCCCCTAAATGTCCCCAAATACTGTCTCTCCCCCAACACCCCCTCCAAAGAATATTTACAAAAACATTGGGGTTTAAGTAAAATGCGAAAATAATATGAGAAATAAAATCAAATTAAAAAACTCCCCGACGATTTCTTAATTGTCTCCTTGTTTGTTTGTAGCATATCTTGATTGAAATTTTTTCAGCAGAGTCCGGCTCAATTTTTTTCCGCAATGAAAAAAATCCCGGACAATTTTCCCAAACTTTTTCCCGGAAAAATTTTTCCCGACCGCAGGAAAATCCGGCACCATAATCCCCACCACTCACGCCGTAAATTCCCTTGAAAACCATCCCTTCGGAACCCCCCTTTTTCCGGATCCAGACCATCCCCAATCCGGCCACGCTGCGGGCTCCGATTCCCCCTTTTTCCGGAACCGGGCCCATATTACGCCCGGATTGAGATCCGATGACCCCCTGTTTGATGCAATCCACCTAGAGTTTTTAGCTAAACAGGGGGTCCGGCAGATGTTCACGATTCTCCATCTCCCGTCGGAGAAACGCGGATTCAAGGGATATACTGTTCTGAAATATCGGGGGGACGAAGGGATGGGGAGATCTGACCGATAAACCTCTGCCCTGACAGGGATCTTCAAAACCCGGGTTTCTTCATCTCCACCCTCCCGCGACCAGAACATAGCGGCAGCTCCCTGTCCTCAAGGGAAACAGGTCCTATACAGGCCGGTTTATCTCTGCGGATATCAGCCATTTTCCCCAAAAGGAGGCCGCACCGGGGTTTTCCGGGACACTTCCCTCAAAAACCCTAAAAACAGGCCGGTCCGGCATTGACGAAAAGGGGCTATCCGGGGCTGCCGCGTGCCCGGATTGACAGATCCGGGGGTGCAGGTCTCCAAACCATGCAATAGGCCGGGAAGGAGGCAGGCCAATGAGATGTAAGGGAGATACAATATGCACATTTTCTCCGACGTCCGATGGGTCATCAGACCCCAGAGGATGAGAAGAAACCATCAGGTTTCTTCGGAGTCGACCCTTGATTGAAATTTTTTTTGGCAGGGTCTGACTCAAATTTTTTTCCGCAATGAAAAATCATCCGGATTTCTTCAGACGCAATCCGGCAGCAACAATTCCCACTGCAAGAAGAACAATACCCCACGATAACGGGGTTTCTGTTACCGGGGTTTTACCAGATTCGTTAGCCGAAAGATTTTCCCGTTTGAGTTGTTCGTTTATGAACCATGCTTGCTCTTCTGGGGATAAATCATTCCGAAGTTTTGACTCTCCCGATGGCAGCATAACCCACACATCATTATCCATGCGTACTCCCGGTAACTTTTCATCGGCTGTTGAATAAACATAGTACAGCTGCGTGCCGGGCGAGGTGTTGATTATTGGAAAAATTCCCGTAGACGGTCCATCCGTTTCAGACATAAGTCCAGTCAGGGTATTGTTGTAAAATGAAAGCCTCATGAAATATTCCTTATTTCCATGTTCAGGAATTGTTTCAAGATATCCTCTATACAAAAGCCACCCGTCTTCTGGATCAGGATTCCGAGGGCTCTTTTCCATCACCAGGATATTTGAGACTCCTCTGAACCTGACCGGAATTTTGTTGCCTGCACGTATCTGCTGGTGTAATGATTTCACACCGCTCTCATTGATTTCAACAACGTCAAATCTGGTTATTTTTGAGGGAATTCCGAAAAAAGCCGAATTGTTGTTTCCTGTTGAAACAGTCCTTGATACATTCTCGAAATAAAACAGAACCTCCTGCTGCCCCTTCCCGGATGCGTCCGTGGCCATTGCAGTGATCTGGTTTGAACCAGTTGCCACAGGAACCTCATTATCGCAGCTCGTGTTCCCCCAGTGGTTGAAGGCATACACCGTATCGGTTGTTCCTGCGGCAAAAAAATCGCCATTACGTTCCGATGAGATATCAATAACGCCCCGGGGCGTTCCATAATGCCAGAGGATATTTCCATTCTGGTCAAAGACAAATACTCCCCGCGACGATCCTGTCATGATATGATTCCCATCATCTGAGATTCCCACATCGTTGACATAGCCTTCGAACTCATGTTTCCAGATAAGGGAACCGGTACGGTTGAAAAACAGGGCATAGTACTGGGAACCTGCAACCGTGTACTCCGCGTTGGTTGAGGTAGCTACACTGGTAAAATCCGAACTTCCGGTATACTGCCAGAGTAATGTCCCGTTCCGGTCAAGCAGATAGTGGTGAGAGTACCCGGCAGCCGCGATATATGCACCATCCGGAGAAATATCGACAGTTCCGAACCCGATCCTTGATGAAAAGTTCCATGTAATGATCCCGTTATTATTCATTGCATCCAACCGGCTGCCGGAGATCTTTGACCCGGCAATTGCATAGGAACTGTCACGGGCAGAATCCAGAGCCCATGACCGTCCTGCTGTACTATTTTTTGTAATCCTCGTTCCATCCTGTGAGAACAAATAGATGGAGCACAACCCGGTAGCATATATCCGGCTGCCATTGCCGGAAAGGACGATTCGCTCGATTGTCGGATCTTCGGAATATTTCCAGAGGAGAGTGCCAGTCTTGTTGAAAAAAAGGACTTCCCCCTCGGCATATGACGACGGGCCCTCCTCATTGACAAATACTGCCCCGGAGAAATCCCCATTATCAGAGATAGCGAGGGAACGCACTGTTTTTCCTGGTTGCCGGTATTCCCATAGCAGGGTCCCGCACCGGTCGTACATTCTCAGGACACCTGTATCGGATCCGGCAATCATGTACCGTCCATCGCCAGAACAGGATACCGTGGTCTTTCGATCTCCTATCTGATCTGACCAGATGGGGCCGGAAGCGTTCCCGAAATCTGCCTGTCCATAAACAGATGGGACGATAGTCAACAATAATTGAAAAATAATGAGAAACGGGATATAGCGATTTAATTTGCCCATGTAAATTCACCGGTATTTTTCATTTTGATAAAAATAAATATTATTAAATTGATCTCTGGAAGGTTATCGAATGTAAATGAAATTATTATACGTCGAACCCGGTGCTACATACTCCCAATAGATGTATCCATATTGAGCTGGATCGTAGAATAACAGATACGGGTTGCCACCATTCACCTGCCAGCCGTTACATGCTCTCGCATGATTATTCGGAGTATCCCTCCCAATTTTTAAGGGGCGACCTTCTTCAATTTCGTCGTGAGCAGCCTGCCAGGTAGTGAACGGCCGATAGATGTCTAGAGAATTACCTTTTCCTAGACCTCCATCATCTTCTGAAGGTTGGTAATAGAGTAATTCCATACCCATGTCTGTGCCTTTTGGAGTACCGTCATCGTTGTAGGCTCCCATCATATCAGCAATATGATACTGGCTCCAGGGGTCACTCATATATTTAGTTGAGATAATTTGGGCTGTGGCGACCCCACACCATACATCAGTATATTGGGTACAGTGTGTTAGGCCTGATATGATTTTTTGCCCGTCCTGAAAGAGAAGAGCCTTAATGTTTGAATCACTGGTTTTCACTTTGGTCATAACCTGTTTTACACGAGAAAGATCCATCTCGGAATAGTGCTGGAGAAATTCGGGATTTTCAACAAGCGCCGTAGTTTTAAGTTCTTCAGTAATTGCAGATTGCTTTTCCCAGATTGCCACATGTTTTTTCATATCTTCAGCCGAGATTTGATTGTAGTACGATGAAACCTGTGTTTCCCAATTTTTTACCGATCCATCTCTTGAATCGATAATAACATCTTTCATATCACCGGTTTTTGTGTTTTTCAAGGTAAGCATCAATCCAATAACTGGATAATCAAAGCAGACCTTTTTTTCGGCAATTACCTGGTATCCGGGATACTTTTCAGTTAGGTTTTTCTGGGTATCGACTCGAAGCACTGTAAATTTATCTGGCGTTTCAATTGAGCCGATTGTTATTACAGATCCGCCAAGAACTTTACTTGCCGCCGCATATATCTCACCGACCCTGGCACCTTTCTTCTCGATTGTAAACAGATAGAATAACTTCTCTCCGTTAATGTCATATATCGTCTGGGGTGTCGGATTGATTTTTCCGCCAACCCAGTTTTCGTCCAACGCCCCGGAATGGATCATACTTAACATCGTTATGGTTGCATGTTCCTGCGCTGTTGCAACAGGAATGAAATTTGATTCGATGAGTTTTTTGTTCTCCTCATTGCTTTGAGAAATATCAGCACTCACCATCGGTACCATCGCCATCGCTGCCAGCAGCAGTGCCAGCAGGACGACAACTGTTTTGTGTAGGTTCATTTGTTTTCCTCCATTTTTCCATACGCTTCGCTCGCTGGCATGGGAAACCTTCATAGGATCGGAAGATAACATTCTCATGCCTACGGGCGGGACCGGGTTCAACGAAGTTCGTCGCTTGGTGAACCCGTCCTTCACTTTTTCGGGACAACCTCCGGCTGTCCACAATGGGCGATTTATAATGATGATATATATATGATTTATGTCCCATTCAGCTACACGTTCGGACTTGCGAAAATACGTGTCAACTTTTGGCAGACAAATCGTAAATAGAATGAACCGGGATTGGCCGGAAGAGATTTTTTTCGGGCGTAAGTGAAAACCTGCGCGGGATTATAGTGGATTTTATACCAACCACTACCATAATCAAGACCAGTTTTTCCGATAATCTCTCCCACATTAATTCACCATTGAGTGATCCCGGTAATATGAGCCCCCCTCCCGCGATCTTCCTAAGTCGAGCCCCGTTCCCCCCACCGGTCAGCCGGGGTGCCCCTTCCGCACCGGCCCACGCCAGCTCCGGACCCCGGCCAGCCCGTGAAATTTTCCGGAAGATTATCAAAAAGATAAAAAGAGTCCCGATATTCTGCCCGCATTATCGTCAGCCGGTCTCATCCAGGATACCATGAATGCCCGCAATGACGAGAGGGATTTTTGTATCGATCGTCGTCCACAGGAGCTCGTAATCCACACCGATATATCCATGGATCACCTTGTCCCTCAGGCCCGCGATACTGCGCCAGGGAATATCGGGATACTGTGCACGGATATGATCCGGCAAAAGTTTTGTCGCCTCACCCATAACGGCGAATTTGTACAGTACCGCGGAACGGGTCTTATTATCCTCAGCAAGATCGTTTTTGGACATCCCGCTCGTAAAATCGTGGATATCTTCTGCTGCCTGCAGGATATCGTGCAACAGAAGCCGGTATTCCCTCATGCGTATACAACATCCCGGTAAATTCCGTCACGGATCTCCGGACGGAGTGCCCGGGAGGTAGCAAGATCCACATGCCTCCCGATCTTTTCTTCAAGATACTGGGAGAGATCGATGAGATCGAAGAGATCCGCACCCTCTTTAAAATCGACAAGGATGTCCACATCGCTGTCAGTCCGTGCCTCGCTCCGGGCAAATGAACCGAACACTCCGATGCTGCGGACTTTATACCGCGCAGTAAGATCACTCTTTAAGGATCTGAGCAGATCGAGAATCTCGTCACGGTTTGTCATGCTGTTCTCCTGTTCCTATCTGATGTGCCTCACAATAATTATTTCCCTCATAGTATGAACAAAGATTTTTTTATCTCTCCTGTCTCACCTTAATGATCGCGCGGGAAGAACCCATTCATGGGATTTCTTCTGTCGAGCCGCGTTCAACCATCTGGCCAGCCGGAACGCCCGTCCGCCCGGAAAGATTGAGTATACCCGCCTTGAAAAAACGTCAGGGCCACGAAATAAAACCTTATGCATGATACACGGATGGCAAGACGTAAAGGAGGGCACACGGTTTGTTCCGTTGCCGCAATTCTCGAAAAAGTCCTTGAGCCGGAGTAACTCCATAACCTTATTTTACCCATCCCTCAAACTATAGTTGAACTTCTGGGGGTGCCGCGGTGAGCCGGAAAAGTGTCAATTTCACGATAAAGGAGATCAATTCCGATCTTGCACAGTTCCGGGACCTCAACATCACGATCGGCTCCATCACCCGCGAACGGTGGGAAGAGCCGATGGGGCCCACGCCGTACCCTTCGCTCACGACCCTCCGCTCCTGGGACCAGCGGCTTTTGAGCCGGTACAAGCCGTTCTACATGCCGTTCTGCGACCTCTGCTGTCTCTGCACGTACGGGAAATGCGACCTGACCGGCACCAAGAAAGGCGCCTGCGGGATCTCGATGCCCGCCCAGCAGTCCCGCACCGTCCTTATCGCCGCATGTATCGGGGCGGCCACCCACATCAGCCACTCGCGGGACCTCCTCAACCATGTGATCGCAACCTCCGGCCGGGACTGCCCCATCAACGTGGGCGGGACCAGTGTCGAAGTAGAGGCCCCGATCACCCGGCTTGTCTGCGGGGTCAAGCCCGAGACGCTCGGGGACCTCGAACCCGTGCTGGACTACTGCGAGAACCAGGTAACCCAGCTCCTCGCGGTCACCCACACCGGCCAGGAAGGGAACCACCTTGATTTTGAGTCCAAGGTCTTCCATGCCGGCATGATCGACCACGTGGGGATGGAAGTCGCGGACATCGCGCAGGTCTCGGCACTCGGCTTTCCGAAGGCAGACCCGGAGTCCCCTCTTTGCGAACTCGGCCTCGGCACGGTCGATACCAAAAAGCCGGTCATCCTCGTCATCGGCCACAATGTCCCTCCCGCGACGGAGATCATCGATTACCTCAAGGAGAACAACCTCTTCTCAGATATCGAAGTGACCGGCATCTGCTGCACGGCGCTCGATATCACCCGGTACTCGCCCCGGGCAAAGATCGTAGGCCCCATCTCGTGGCAGCTCCGTTATATCCGGAGCGGTGTGCCCGATGTCATCGTCATCGATGAGCAGTGCGTCCGGACCGATACCCTGACAGAAGCGGCAAAGATCCATGCGCCCCTTATTGCGACGAGCGAGAAGAACTGCCTCGGCCTGCCCGACATGACGGACGACACGGCCGAGGCGATCGTTGCGGCGTTTGCCAGCGGGAACGTACCGGGCGCCCTCATCCTCGACCCGGAGAAAGTAGGCGAGGTCGCGGTCCGGGTTGCCCAGGCAGTCGCCCCGAAGCGGAAGAAGCACGGGAACCTCCCGACCAAGCACCAGCTCGCCGAGTGGGCGAAGAAATGCACCCAGTGCATGCTCTGCCGGCGTGCGTGCCCCAACGATCTCCCGCTCGCCCAGGCAATCAGGCTCGCGGTGTCAGGAAACCTCACGGGTCTTGACGAGCTCTACGATGACTGCCTCGGCTGCGGCAGGTGCGAATCGGCATGCAAGCAGAAGATCCCCATCCACAGTCTCATCGTTGCTGCGGCGGACAAGAAGACAAAAGAGGAGACCTACTGCCTGCGGAGCGGACGGGGGCCCATCCAGGACCTCGAGATCCGCAAGGTCGGCGGCCCCATCGTGCTCGGCGAGATCCCGGGCATTGTCGCGTTTGTCGGCTGCGCCCATTACCCGAAAGGCTCCCGCGAGGTGGCGGAGATGTGCATGGAGTTTGCACGCCGTAGGTACATTGTCTGCACCTCCGGGTGTTCCGCGATGTCGGCCGGTATGTACCGCGACGAAGAGGGCAAGACCGCGTACGAGCGGTATTCCGGCGCATTCGAGGCCGGCGGGATCGTGAACGTAGGCTCCTGCGTGGCGAACTCCCACATCGCCGGCGCTGCGATCAAGATTGCAAGCATCTTTGCAAAGCGCCCCTTACGGGGCAATTACGAGGAGATCGCCGATTACGTGTATAACCGGGTCGGCGCAGTCGGCGTTGCATGGGGCGCGATGTCGCAGAAGGCCGCGGCGATCGCTGCCGGGTTCTGGCGCCTTGGCATACCGGTCGTGGTCGGGCCCCATGGCACGAAATACCGCCGCATGCTGCTCGGGCGGGCCGACAAGGATGCCGACTGGTTCGTGTACGATGCCCGGACCGGGGAGAAAGTCTATGGCGGGCCGGTGCCCGAACACCTCTTCTTTGCCGCGGAGACGAAGGAGGAGGCGATGGTTATGGTGGCAAAACTGACCATGCGCCCGAACGACACGAGCAGGGGGCGGGCAAACAAGCTCGCGAACTACATCGACCTCCACAAGCGGCTCGTGGGCGGCATCCCGCAGGACGTGTACCGGCTTGTCCGGACCCATGCGGACATCCCCCTGACCATGAAGGACGAAATCCTGCTCCACCTGTCTGAGCATGACTGGAAGGAATCCCCGATCCCCGACCCAACGCTCCTGCCCCGCCTTGTCCACCAGAGGAAGGGTGACTAAACCATGCCGATGACCGATTCCTGGCAGACTGCCGAGATCCCCGGGCCCAAGAAAGCCTCCCTCATCATTAAGCCGGATATCGCAGACGCCCTTATCAGCCGGGCAAAACGCCCCATCATGGTTGTCGGCCACGGAATCATTGAGTACGAAGTCGAGGGCAAGCCCCTGATCGACTGCCTTATCGCCCTTTCCCGGAAAGCAAAGATCCCCATCGTGGTCTCAGCGAGCACGAACAAGGAGTTCCTTTCCCGCGAATTCGAACCCGCCGCCATCATGTCTGCGGTCGAGATCAGCAGCCGGCTGACCGATCCGGAATGGAAGGGGCTTGACGGAAAAGAGTCGTACGACCTTGCGATCTTTGTCGGTCTCCCGTATTCCATGGAATGGACGATCCTCTCCGGGCTCAAGCACTTTGCCCCCGGTGTCAAGACCATGACCTTTGACTGCGTGTACCACCCCAACGCGAGCTGGTCGTTCCCGAACAGCACGATCAAGGACTGGGCAGCGAACCTCAAGGGCATTGTCCAGAACCTCGAGGACTAACGGAGCGCACCATGTTTGAGAAGATCCCGGTTGAAGTAGGCCTCGTCCATGAGGGGGAGCGGGTCCGTAAGAACGACATGCAGGTGGAACTAGGCGGTCCGCACATTGCAGAGAAGTTCGAGATCGTCAGGGTCCGGCCGGCCGACCAGATCGAGGACGGTGCGGTCCGTATCACCGGCCCCGACATCAGCGCCATGGAGGAGGGGAAGAGTTACCCGATCGGGATCGTTGTCGAGATCTCCGGTGCGAAGGTGGAGCCGGACCTCGAGGGCGTCATGGAACGGCGGATCCACGAGTACTCCAATTTTATCGAGGGCTTCATGCACCTCAACCAGCGGTACGACATCTGGATCCGGCTCTCGAAGAAGTCCTACAAGAAAGGGCTCACCTCGTTCCGGTTCATCGGCGAAGTGATGCACGAGCTCTTCAAAAACGAGCTCCCCATCATCGAGAAGATCCAGATCACGTTCATCACGGACCCGGACACGATCAGGCCCCTCTATGCAGAAGCGCTCACAACGTACGAGGCACGCGATGCCCGGGCCCGCGGGCTTTCGGACGAGGAGGTGGACACGTTCTACGGCTGTGCATTGTGCCAGTCGTTTGCCCCCACGCACGTCTGCGTCATCACCCCCCAGCGGTACGCGAACTGCGGGGCAATCAGCTGGTTTGACGGCCGGGCCGCGGCCGGGATCGACCCGAAGGGGCCGATCTATGCGATCGAGAAAGGGACCTGCATCGATGCGGAGAAAGGCGAATATACCGGCGTGAACGAGAGCGCGAAGAAGCGCTCGATGGGCGAGGTGAGCCGGGTATACCTGTACTCCGCCTTCGGGTACCCCCACACATCCTGCGGGTGCTTCGAGGGCATTGCCTTTTACATCCCGGAAGTCGAAGGGTTCGGCATCGTCCTCCGCGGGTTCCGGGACGTCACCGTCAACGGCCTCCCCTTCTCTACGATGGCCGATTCCACGGCCGGCGGCCGGCAGATCGACGGGTTCCACGGCATCTCCATCGAGTACATGCGGTCGAAGAAGTTCATGGACGCGGACGACGGCTACAACCGCGTTGTCTGGATGCCGCAGGAGACCAAGGAGCGCCTGAAGCAGTACATCCCGGAGTCCGTGTACGGTGCGATTGCGACCGAGAAAGACGTGAAATCAATCCCGGAACTGAAGGCGTTCCTCTCCGCACACAACCACCCGGTCATGAAGCGCTGGGAGACCGGACAAGAGGCCGGGCAGGACGCACTGGCCGGCGATGGCCGGCACGTGCAGGTCTTCTCCGGCGGGGACATCCCCCTAACTTCCGGGGGGTTCCGGATCATCCTCAAGAACGCACGGATCACGGCCGAGAAAGTGATCATCCAGCCGATTAAACCGGGAGGTGAGCACCATGGCACGCAAAAACCCTGAGAACGGACCTTCGCTCGATGCCGAGCAGCTCTTTGCCCTCGCACCGCAGCTCCGCGAACTGCTCAAGGGCGTCCACCAGATCGAGCTCGAACAGTTCTCCATGGAGATCGGCGACCTGGAACTTTTTATCCCGACATCTGGTGTCGGACACGCAGCCCCGCACCCGACAGAGTCTCCCGCGCCTGCACGGGTAAAACCAACGAGCCTGATCCGCGAGTCCTACTTCCCCCCGAATGCAGCATTCCCCGGAAAGATCCGCGAGGTCCGGCTGGGCGCGACAAGGGCCGAGGGAGGGAGCAGGTCAAAATCCCTCACCATCGGCGGTGCAACCACGCCGGCATACTTTGATTTCGGGCACCCGCCCCGCCACCCGCCGGTCATCTCACTCGATGTCTTCGATATGCCCGTAGGGCTGCCCAAGGTCCTCAAGGAGAACGTGGCTGAGGTGATGGACGACCCGGCCGAATGGGCGCGGATGAATGTGAAAAAGTTCGGCGCGGACGTGGTCACCATCCACCTGATGAGCACAGACCCGCTCTTCCGCGATGCCACGCCAGCTGCTGCGGTGAAGACGGTCGAGGACATACTGCAGGCCGTTGACGTGCCCGTGATCATCGGTGGCTGCGGCGACCCGAAGAAAGACGCTGAGGTCTTCTCGGCTGTTGCGCAGATGGCGGAGGGCGAGCGGCTCCTGATCAACTCGGTCACACTCGACATGGCGGAGTCAAAGACCCTTGAACGCGTGGCAACCGCGGCCCGGGACCACGGGCACGTCCTGCTCGCCTTCACCGGCCTTGACCTGAACAATGCAAAAGAACTCAACCGCCGGCTGTACGAGTACATCCCCCCCGAACAGATCGTGATGGACCTCACCACCGTCGCGCTCGGGTACGGCCTTGAGTACTCCTTCACCATCCACGAGCGGGCACGGTATGCTGCCCTGATGGGCGATTCCGAGCTCGCCCACCCGACCATCTCGGCTGCCACGAACGCGTGGGCCGCCCGTGAGGCCTGGATGAAGATGGCCCCGGAGTACGGGGCACGGGAACTCCGCGGGCCGGTCTGGGAGACGATCAATGCGCTGACGCTCCTCCTTGCGGGAGTCGACCTCTTCTTAATGATGCACCCCGCTGCGGTGCTGACCCTCCGGGAGATCATCCCCCGGCTCGGTAAGACCGGTGCGCCCCATGCCGACCAGATCGCCGACTGGGTGGAGGTACGCATATGAGCCCCGACGGCCAGCCCGAAACGGGAAAGAAACGGAAGAGCATCAAGGAGATCAGCCCGATCGACGTGTACAAGCTCCTGCCCAGGACCAACTGCGCGGAGTGTGGGGAGGCGAACTGCATGGCCTTTGCCACCCGTCTCGTAAACGGCGAACTGCTCCTCGTGGACTGCCCCCCGCTTCACATCCAAGAGTTCCAGTCATCCCGCGAGAAACTTGAGCGCCTCCTTGCGCCCCCCGTGCGTACCGTCACCATCGGTACCGGGGAGCATGCGATAAACATCGGCGGGAAATACGTGCTGCAGCGCCATGATTTCACGTACCACAACCCGACGCCCATCGCGATCGATGTCCACGACCTCATGCCGGAAGCCGAGCTGCTCGACCGGATCCGGCAGATCGAGCAGTTCGCGTACAATTACATCGGCAGGACGCTCACGCTGAACGCAATCGCTGTCCGTTCCGTTTCAGGCGATCCCACGAAATTCGGGAACGCTGTCCGGACGATCACCGGCGCAAGCAGGTACCCCCTGATCCTCTGTGCGCTCGACCCGGAGGTGATGGCTGCGGGCCTTGCCGAGGCAAAGGAACGCCGCCCGCTCATCTACGCAGCAACCGAGACCAACTGGATGGCGATGGCCGACCTCGCACTCAGCCACAGGGCCCCGCTTGCGATCTTTGCCCCGAACGATCTCGCGCTATTGCGGTCGCTTGCAAAGACGCTCCTTGCCTGCGGCGTGCAGGACCTCGTGCTCGACCCGGGCACGTTTGCGGACGAAGGCTTCCCCGATACGATCGCAAATTTCACGGCCATACGGGCGTCTGCCTGCAAGCAGTTCGATGAACTGTTCGGCTTCCCCATCCTCGGTGTCCCGCTCACGGTCTGGACCGGCGCGGAACTCTCCGAAGACGTGCTCAAGTGGCGCGAGGCGATCACCGCCTCGATGCTCATCTCCCGGTACGCGGACCTCCTCATCATGCACAGCCTCGACGGCTGGGTGCTCCTGCCCCAGTTGATCTGGCGGTTCAATATCTACACCGATCCCCGGAAACCCGTTACGGTAGAGGCGGGAGTCCGGACGTTCGGGAGGCCGGACGCCAAATCCCCGGTCCTCATGACCACCAACTATGCCCTGACCTACTTTACCGTGGAGTCCGACATCAAGGCGGCGAACCTCGACTGTTACCTGGTCGTTGTCGATACGGGCGGCCTGAGTGTCGAGAGCGCCGTTGCCGGGCGGAATTTCACGGCCGAGGGGATCGCCGCGGCCCTCAAGTCCAACAATGTTGCCAGCCTTGTCACCCACACGACGCTGATCATCCCGGGCCTTGCCGCCCGGCTGAGCGGCGAGACCGAGGAGACGACCGGCTGGAGGATCCTTATCGGGCCCAAGGACTCGTCCGGCATCCCCCAGTTCCTCCGGGAACGCTGGCCGCCGGAAACCTGATTTAAATAGTTCCGGCTGCCACCTTTTCTCCATACTCAATAGTGTCCGGAATACCTGCAGACCCGCGGGAGGCATTCCGGCACATCCCGGGATGACACGATGACAGGTACGTTCAGGGTGCTCTTTCACCCCATGGAAAAGGAAGTATCTGTCATATACGGGACAACGGTCCTCGCCGCGATCCGGGCCGCGGGTATCCAGGTCGAGAGCATCTGCGGCGGAAAAGGCGAGTGCAACAAGTGCAGGGTAATCCATGTTCTCGGCGAATGCGATGCCGGGACTCCCGCTGCAACCAGGGGGCTGACCGATGAGGAGGTCTCCCGGAAATACTGCCGCAGCTGCCAGACACATATCCTCGGGCCCTGCGAGTTCTCCATCCCGGTCGAGAGCCGCATTGATTCCCCGAAGATACTCCTGAACCACCACGAAACAGTAGCACAGCCCGACCCGTCCGTAACAAAGCATCTGCTTGTAACGGGCCACCACCACGCCCATGCTGCCGGACACCGTTCCCTGAAACTGGAGGGATACCAAGGTACCCGCCCCCACATGACCCGCGACCAGCTTCACCAGCTGATGACCGCAACGGAAACCCTGACCGTCACCATCACGCGTACGGGCGGGTATCCCGAAGTGATGCTGATCGAAGCGGGTGATACCACCGCACGAAACTACGGGGTTGCGATCGACCTCGGCACCACCACGGTGGTCGGCGTCCTTGCTGACCTCAATACCGGCAGGATCTGCGCCGAGGCATCCGGCCTGAACCGCCAGATCACCCATGGCGAGGAACTGCTGACCCGCATTGCCGTTGCAAAAAGGCCCGGGGGAAGAGAGGTACTCCAGGCTGCCGCCGTTGAGAGCATCAACGCGGTGATCGGGCAGCTTGCCAATGCAGCAGGAGTAAAGGAACAGGAGATCACCGATGTCTGTATTGCCGGAAATACCGTGATGGCGTTTCTCCTCCTTGGCCATGACGCATCGTGCCTTGAGATCGTCAACACGGAGATCTCGCGTATTCCTGAGGTAGTCAGGGCCGGGGCACTCGGCATTGCCGTGCACCCGGAGACCCGGGTCTTCTGCCTCCCGAACGTGAGCCGGTTTGTCGGGGGCGATGCGATCGGCGATGTGGTTACTGCGGGCGTGAATGCCTCCCGCGAACTCTCGCTGGTCATCGACCTTGGCACGAACGGCGAGGTGGTCCTTGGCGACATGGACTGGCTCGCCTCGGTCTCGTGCGCCTCCGGCCCGGCATTCGAGGGCGCCGGCATTTCATCGGGCATGCGGGCGATGAAGGGCGCGATCGATCACGTTACCATCGATCCTGCCAGCGGGGAGGTGACCGTGACTACCATCGGTAACGGGAAGCCCCGCGGGATCTGCGGGTCCGGCATCATCGATGCCGCAGCAGAGATGGTCGCAGCCGGGATCCTTGATTTTACCGGTAAGCTCGTCGAAGGAAAGCCCGGGGTCCGGCGGGGTACGGAAGGGCTGGAGTTTGTCCTCGTCCCGCGGGAGAAGACCGCGACCGGGCAGGAGATCCTCATCACCCGCGATGACATGGCCTATCTCATGGACTCGAAAGCCGCCACCTGCGGGTCCATCGGCGTGCTCATGAAAAAATACCGCGTGGGGGTGGAGGACATCCGCCATGTCTACCTTGCCGGGGCGTTCGGGGCCTATGCGGATATCAGGAAGATCATCGCGTTCGGCATCATCCCGGACTTTTACCGGGCAGAGTTCCACCAGATCGGGAACGGCTCCCTTGCCGGTGCCTGCGCCACCCTCCTCTCCCGGAAGAAACGGCAGGAGGCGGCCGATGTTGCAAAGAAGATGGTATACATCGACCTGTTGGTGGATGCCGATTTCATCGAGGAGTACGGTGCTGCGGTCTACATCCCGGGCAAACCGGAATATTTCCCGAAGCACTGACCGGGTGCATGGGCATGCGGGCCGGACGGCCGGCAGGTCCCCGGTTACCGGAAATCCCGGGCGTCCAGGGACATGTATGAAGGCAGAACGGTGAAAGATCCATAATCAGGCAGGGAACAGATGAGTGCTGACACTACCCGGGACAACTGGGATGCAGATTATTCGCGGAAGGGAAGCCTCTATGGCGGTGCACCGCATCAGCTGCCACCATTCCCTGCCGGGTCACGGGTGCTTGAGGCCGGGTGCGGGAACGGCAAATTGCTCTCTGCGATGGTACACCGGGACTGGTGCGTGACTGCGATCGATTTCTCGCCCAGGGCAGCACTCATGGCCCGGGCAACCGCACGGGAAGGATCCGGTGCGGGGGTCGTGGTTGCGGATGCCCGGACGATCCCGTTCCGGGACGGATCCTTTGACGGGGTGGCGGCAAACCATATCCTGGCACACGGCATGGCTGCGGACCGTTCCCGGATCGCACGGGAACTCTGCCGGGTCCTCCGGCCCGGGGGGCAGCTCTGGTTCTGCGATTTTTCAACCCGGGATTTCCGGAACGGGGCCGGGCATGAGGCAGAACCCGGCACGTTTGTACGGGGGAACGGGATCCTGACGCATTATTTTTCGGACAATGAAGTGGCCGGCCTTTTTTTAGGGCTCGACACGGTATCCGTGCAGAGGCACGACTGGATACTCCGGGTCCGGGGAAAGGAATATATCCGGTCCGAGATTACCGCGCTGTTCAGGAAACCGCCCGTGACTCCCTGATCGGTCGAAATGTTTTATTGTATCCGCACCCACCTTCCCCCATATGAGACATACGATGAGATCATTGGCCGCTGTTGCCTGCATTACCCTGTTCCTTGTACTTTCCATCCCGGGAGTGTCCGCCCTTGGCGGGGATGAGGGATGGATCCGCGTTGACTGCAATGTCAACGGTGCCTCCGTGTATCTTGACGGGGAATACAAGGGAGTAACCTCCGCAGGCTCCCTCTCCATCCCGGTGTACACGACCGGGACACCCCACCAGTCCGTTACGGTAGAGAAGTCAGGCTATACCTCGTACACCGGCGCTGTCACCATGCCTGCTGCTGATGAGACAACGACCGTCTATGCAACGCTGAACCCGATCGTGACGCCGACCCCGGTGAGTTACGGGTCGATCTCCGTGAGTTCCCAGCCGTCCGGCGCGGAGATCTACTTCAACGGGGATTACCGCGGCCTTGCACCACTCGTCATATCCGATGTCTGGCCGGGCAGTTATACGATCCGGGCCGAGAAGTCCGGCTACCAGGCCTACTCGACCACCGCCCGGGTCTCATCCGGTGTCATGACGAGCGTGTACTGCCCGCTCACGAAGCACGACACCTCCGGCGCACTCTATATCCTCTCAACGCCTTCGAACTCGAACGTGTACCTTGACTCGGCATACCAGGGGAGTACGCCCATCACCTTGAACGACCTTGCTTCCGGCACACACATTCTAGAGATCGATCATACCGGGTATTATGACTGGAAGTCCAGCGTCACGGTACCCGTAGGAGGCACGCGGACGGTTGACGCCACGCTGAACCCGTTGCCGGCCAGCACGACCGGCTGGATCTATGTCTCGTCCAGCCCCGGCGGGGCATCCGTCACCCTTGACGGCAGTCCCATGGGCGAGACCCCCTCCTCCGGTTCGCTGAAACTGAACAACATCGCGACCGGCAGTCACACCGTGGCGCTCACGCGTCCGGGCTACCAGCCCTATTCTGCGACCACATCCGTGTCACCCAACACAGTGACCGAAGTGAGTGCCATCCTCCAGCCGACCACGACACCGTCAGGCACCGGCGGCCTCACCGTCGCGTCAACACCCCCGGGCGCCAATGTCTTCCTGGACAACACGTTCATGGGCATCACCCCGCTCACGCTCAGTTCCGTTGCCACCGGGAGCCACGTAGTCTCCCTCAAGATGGACGGGTACCAGGAATACTCAGTTACCACGCCGGTGAATACCGGGGCGGTCAGCACGGTTTCTGCTGCATTGACCCCAATCACCCCCACACCCGCAAAGTCAGCGATGTTTCCCGCAGCCGGCCTCCTCGCACTCTTCCTTGCGACACTCGTCGTGATCCGCAGGAAACCCTGATCAATTCTTTTTTTTACCCGCGACCGGGTATTTTCGTAAAAAATGAAAATGCCCCTAACCCGGGAAACGTAAGCAATTATCAAAAAAGGGGCTCTGTTGAAACCCTTATCCGGCTATGTAAATACTGGTCCGTGGGAGCAAAGCTCCCATTTGAATTTGAAGGAGTTTCACGAGAATACTCTGACAATGTGAGCATCCCCACCCCCTACGGGGGTCGCTCGGGCGCCTCGAAGCCTGATGGCTTCTGCGAATCAGACATTGCTGATGCTATGTCCGATACTCGTCGGGCCCTCTCTGGGCAAGATGGTTAATCGGAAAACAGGTATGCCGGAAGGGGGGTCAAGGGGTGCTCCCCTTGGGCTGTCTTCGCAGTCTCGGACTGCGAGACGAGAAGATGCGTAGCATCTTCTCCGCCCTCAAAGAACCCTTCGGGTTCTTCTCCTTCTTCACGGTCCTTGCGGACCGTTCAGACTCCCCCTCTGGGGACCGACCGCAGGGAAGTCGCAGAAGAACGCGTCAGCGTTCTTCGAGGAGAGAGGGGTCACTCTCATAACTACCACAGAGGATTCCCAAACTGCGTATAAATCGAGGATTTCAACAGAGCCAAAAAAGGAAGATCTTTTTTAATGCCGGCGGGATGACCACAAGACGGTACAACCGGCAAGGGCGATCATACCCGCCAGGACACTGAACCCGGGGGATGCGGGGGTTGACGTCGGGGCAACGTACATGAGGACTACCTTGGTGGTGAGCGTCTTTCCCGCGGTTACGTTAACCTGCTTCGATACGGTTGAGTACCCGTCCTTCTGGAACCGGAGCGTGTGAGACCCGGCTGATATCTCGTCAAACGTTGACGGGGCGTTGCCCACGTAGACATTATCGATCCAGACCTCTGCATCTTCGGGTGAGGCGGTGACCTTGATCGCCCCGTTGGCGGCGGATACTGCTGAACCGGTTTTTGCTGCTGCGGCTTTGGCGGCAGCTGCTTTTACCGGATCAACGATCGTGTGGGTGATGGAGGGGAGCGAATCCACGTTATTAAAGGTCCGGGCATAGTTGTCCGGTAACGTCACCGTCACGATGGAGGGGGAGAAATCAGCGGTGATCACGCTGCTCACGGCGGAACTCTGTAAGGCGATCTCCGCCTTCTTGAAGTCCATGGTGCTGGTCACATATTCCGTTCCCGTGGGGACATCGTTCACCAGGGAAAATTTCTTTAAGAGGATCGTGGCGCTCGACCGGTCCATCGATATGAGCTGGGGGGGCTCGGAACTGCTGGAGAGCCCTTTTACCAGCTGCTCTTCGAGCATGGACTGCGGGATCGCGTTTTCGATCAGGCCTTCAAGAGCGAAACGGAAGGTGGCGGTCGCGTCCCCGTCCTTGGCGACGGTAATATCAAGCGATTCTGCGGTGAACGCATGTACCGGTGCAACGGCAAGCAGCACGGCACAGATAAAGAGGAGCGTGCAGCGGGAAAGCATAGGGTTGGATTCTGACATGAGAGGGATCCCCCGTGAAATATGTTCGGGAAGCCGATCCGGATGACCCGGCCGGGTCACACGGGATCGGTTTTTATCTGATCAGATTTATCCGGGCAACCGTTAAGTATTTGCGTTTCGCTGTTCCCGTTCCGGGCAACCGTCCATCTTAATATAGGGACGCGGCGCATATTCCGGGAGTTATGCTGGACTCGATCATCCCGCTGCTTCTCAACATCGACCAGAACCTCCCGGGTATTGTCAACGAGTACGGGATCTGGACATATATTATCCTCTTTGTCATCATCTTCCTCGAGACCGGCCTGGTCGTCACGCCGTTCCTGCCCGGCGACAGCCTGCTCTTTGTCGGCGGGGCGGCGGCCGCAAGCGGGATCCTCGATGTCCGGCTGCTGATGGTCGCGATCATTGCCGGGGCGATCCTTGGCGACACGCTCAATTACTGGATCGGCAACCGTATCGGGCTCCACATGTTCCTCGAACGGTTCCCGAACCTCGTGAAGAAGGAGTATATCGACCGCACGTACGGGTTCTACGAGAAGTACGGCGGTGCCACCATCTTTGTTGCACGGTTTGTGCCGATGGTGCGGACCTTTGCCCCGTTCCTTGCCGGTATCGGGTCCATGCACTACGGCCGGTTCCTCTTCTATAACGTTCTCGGGGCGGTTGGCTGGACACTGGCCATCGTGCTGGGCGGGTATTACCTTGGGACATTCAGCGTTGTGAAGGAGAACATGAGCCTCCTGATGATAGGCGTCGTTGTCCTGATGGCCGGCACGATCATCTTCATCATTGCGAGTGTCATCTCCGCCTGTCTTAAAAAACCGGTGGAAGATAAGGAACAGGACGAATAATCTTTCAATCCGGTTACACCGGCCCGGACGGATGAGATACCGGGCAGTCAGCGGTTGCAATGGTTCTTAAAAAAAATTCTTAAAAAAATCACGCTTCCTTACCCGTGTGCATCAGGTTTAATGCAAGGGCAAGGCCGACCATGGAGGCCGGGATAATGAGGGTCTCCCACCGGAGCGCTTCAGAACCGACCATGATCACGTGTTCGAGCAGGTTCACCGCGAGGATGACGATTATCACCTGCACAAGGATTGTCTTGAGCTCGCTGATATTCCCGATGTGCAGCCATTTCGGGAGTTTTGTGGTACTGGTCTCCGCGTTGAAGATGAACAGGGCATAGATCCCGTAAGAGAAGATCAGGAGGACGAGCGCAAAGAGGAAGGCATCGACAGCCTGGATGAGGACAACGGAAGCCGCCGCGTTCTCGGTCAGGTGGCCGGGCAGGGTCACGACGCTCCTGCCAAAGAAGAATATGAGATACGCATCAAGCGTGTGCAGGAAACCTGACAGGAACATCAGCACCGATCCGGCAAAGAGCGAGATAACCGCGATGATACAGATATACCGGAGGGAGTAGAACCGGGAGAACATTATTCAAGCATCTCCTTTGGGCAATAAAACAATTCTGTAAAAATTACGGGGACCGGGTGACAACCAGCCCTTTGTTATCAGCCTTTGTGGCAATGGCGATCTTAAGGCCGAGCGGGTCGAGCAGTTTTTTCATTGCCGGTTTACCGAGCGCAGTGACCACGGCGATAGAAGGGCCGACCGAACTCATGCCCACGAATTCCAGTTTCCTTTCGCGGAGCAGGTTCATGTAATGGTAGATGCCGTAGCTGTGGTGCTCCACTTCCGCACGTTTCGATCCCCGGAACTCGATCTCCCAGATGACGTCCCCGGATTTCTTAAGGTCATCCCGTTCAAGTGCCGGGACGAGGTCCATGAGGAACATGTAGGCCTTGAGCTCGCGGTCACGGTAATCGAGCGTCCGGGCCTTGTTCATGAGGAGGTCGAACTCCTGCGTTCCGGCCGATGAGATATCAGTGGGCGGGATGAGGATGTAGACATTCTTTCCCTCGGCAAACGGGTGGTGGTACACGAGCGAGAGCTCGTCGCCCATCAGGGCCATGCCCCCGTGGATACTGACCGCCGGGCCGACACCGGTCTCGAAGCCGAACGCGATCTTCCCGTCGGCCGTCTCCTCGACATAATTATGGCCGATCAGGTGGCGGAGCTGGGTGGTGGTGAGCGGCGATCCGGTTGCTTCGTTCAGCGCTGTGGCGACCGCGATCATGACCGTGCTTGTCGACCCGAGGCCCACGTGCTGGTGCTCATGGTCGGTCACCTTCAGGGAGAAACCGCCCTTGTAGCCGGTGGCTTTTTTGAAGACCTCGATAAAATTCCGGACAATGGGTGCACGGTTGTAATCGATCGTGATCTCTTTTGCCGTGCAGCGGACCTCCGCCGTGCAGTAACACTGGATCGCAAACCCGATGCCCCCGCCACCCGCATGGTCCGGGGCAAACCGGTTCATGTCCAGCACGCTTAAGTGGATCCGGGCCGGTGCCCTGACGAGAACGGAGCCTTTGGCCGGCTTTAAGGTATATTTCTTCTTCTCAAGCCCCAGCGTCTTGAGCATTTTTCCCGGGGCAAACGTCTTGAACTCATACTCAACGAGATCGAGATCGCCGCCGCGTATCTTCATGATCGCCATAGGTAACAATTCCTGTTTGGAGTGTCCGAAGGTTAAGGTTTGTTATTTAAAAGAGGGAACCGGGAGCTGTTCTCCCGGTCCCATACGGTTCCGCTTCGGGGCGGCATGCAGATGTGGAGGGCATTGTATGGATTGGGGATTGATTCTCTGGTATGCTGGTGTTCTCGTGATGGTTTTCTTGCACTCACTGGTTATAACCACCTCCGGTTTCATTTGGGTAGGTATTCGTTCCGTTTGTGCTCCAGGGGACTTCATCCCCGGGGCCTGATCACAAGATTACCCGGACGGCTATATATACCACGGTAAGTTGGAAAAAAAGTGCCTGGAATTTTCCAACGTCCCGGCAGTTCCCGGCCTTTCATGGCGTTTCCCGGGTCACGATCGGTTCACCTGATCGCTGAAGGATTCATGTGATCGGGAATTAATACCTGTCACTAATAATTTACACTATCCATGTACCCGGACAAGGCAACATTCGCACGCATGGTGAGCGAGGTGCCGGACATCACCATTGCCGGCCGGCAGACCCTCTCCACACTGTTTGACGGGCCGTTGAGGCTCCGGCAGATCCTTGCCGCAATCAATGCCCGGGCAGGCACGGACGGAGAGGACAAAAAGACGTCGCGTAACCTCTCCGAATCCGCACTGAGGAAACGCCTTGAGGTACTCATCAGTCGTGGCATTGTTGCACGTACCGGCAGCGAACGGATCAACCCGTATTACTTCATCCGGCGCCAGTGGCTCTTCAATTATTACATCATGACCATGTGCCGGGACGGTACGACGAGTGAATTGCTCGACCTCACGATCCTTCTCCGCGAGATCTCCCGCAGGAGCGGGGGTGCTGATGCAAAATTACCCCACCCGCGTTTCATCTCGGCGTTCGGGGAGCGCACGGAACGGGGCCACCAGGTGGCTGCAGGATACCAGTCATTCAGGACACGTTTAGGCGACAGCGCGGCCATTGGCGATTACCTGGAAGGCATCTACTCGGACATTTATGACAACCGTGTCCCGGAGAGCGATATCGACAGCCAGCTGGCCCGGGACTTCCTCCGGTTCGTTGTCGTGGCTCCTGAAGAAGAGAGCGAGGTCCGGTTCTTTATCTGGTATGCCCAGTTCTTCCATACGCTCGACATGCACGAGGAGGCGCTCGACACGTTCGATAAGGGAGTTGAACTCGCACGGGATCACGGGCTGGATATCGGGGCCATTCTCGAAGGTGCCCGGATCTCCCGGGGCTCGATCCTCTTCTACCTCAACGACCTGGCCGGCGCAAAGAGTTCGTTCCTCGACCGGTTCCAGAGCAGCGGGGCCAGCCCGTTCGGAAAGGCGAAGAACCTTTTTGGTGCCGGCATGGTGGAGCTGATCAGCGGGGAAGCGAACCTGCCGTCCGTCATGGGCCGTTTCTCCCTTGCCCGGAACCTCTGCCAGGAAACGGACCCGGAGGGGACGGACATGGACGTCCAGGAACTCCGGGCCGACATCCTGCGGATGACCGGCTCCGCCCACCGCACAGCGGGCAGGTTTTCCGAGGCTGCGGCATGTTATGACGCTGCTGAAGCGATCTACCGCGAGGGAGAGATGTTCCGGGGGATGGCACGCCTCCTGCCGGAACAGGCAGAACTCCTGCGGGCATTGGCATTCTTTGCCACCGGCCCGCAGCAGGCACAATATATTGCCGGGGCGTCACGGAAGTACGACGAGGCAAAGGCAGCATTCCAGCGCATCCGGAATATCCGGGGATATGCACACACCCTTATCGGGGAATGCGAGCTGGCGCGGGTTGCATACCAGAAGGCAGGCACGCCCCTTCCGGGCGACCTTGAGGTAAAATACGATAATGCGTTTGAGATCTACTGCCAGATCGACTCCCGCTGGGGGATCGTCAAGATGGCTATCTCGGAGGCCCTGCTGTACCACCATGCGGCCGGGGAGTTCCCTGACAAGTATGCCGACACGGCAGACAAACTCGAACAGGCCGGGCGGTTCTGCCGGGAACTCGGCCTGAACGCCGAGCTGGCCCTCATACGGAGGATCCGGAACCACACGGACCCGGCCGCAGAACTCAACCCGCTGCTGTTCCTCTGATCCGCTCCTGACGGGTTAAAAAAAGGGATTACCGGGAACTTGGCCGGTCAAAGAAGATATTTTTGCCGGTTGCGGATAACGGGATCGCATACGCAACTGTGCACTCCTTTGGCACAATATCCATGTCGCGGGCGGCAACCCCACCGGAATACATGATCCGGTTGTCTACATTGTGGATCTGGGCGGTCTTGACCGCGGAACCGACCGCAATCCCGAGGTCTGCCATCCGGATCACGCAGTTCGGGCCTTCATACGGGGTGAAGGAGAGTTTCTTCTTCCTGCGGGCATTCTCAAGGCCGGCACAGGTAGGATAGCCGCAGCCCCCGCAGTTGATCCCTGCGGTGGTATCTCCGCGTGAACCGATGATGAGACACGCATCAGCGGCGGCGATGTTCTTCGCATCCCGGATAAAGAACCCGATGTTCTTCTCCTCGCCAATCTTCTCCAGCCGGGCGGCAAAGGACTTGAGGTCTTTTTTTGGGATGATTGCAATTTCGATGGTATCTGTACCCTTTCCCTTGGGGGCGGTCCGGGCTGCAAGGGACATCAGCTCGGCCACCATGATCACCGCGCTCGTTTCACGTGCCATAGGTGAGTATGGGAGGATCGGATGAAAAACGTTTTCAGGACCGGTTGTTCAGGATCCAAAAAGGCTGAAAAATCATACCCTGAACGCGACCCCGGTGAACTCGGCAACGGGCCGCTCGCCCGCGTACACCATGACCCGGTACGTGTCGCAGGCGCCGTTGTCCTGCACCCGCTCTGCAATGGCAACGAGCAGGCCCGTTGCAGGAACGAGATACATGATGCTGACCGAGACCGCGACGCGGTGCGTCCCGCAGCAGTTTGCGGCAATGCCAAAGGCCTGGTCGGCGACAGAGAAGATCGCCCCCCCATGAGCTACGCCACCCGGGTTCATCTTGCCCGTGCAATCCATGGTGACACGGGAGTAGCCCTCCCGGGCGTCCGTGATCTCCATCCCCAGGAGACGGGCATACTCGCTGTTGTTGAACTCCTGTACCTGTGCCCTCACAGCCTCATTATCCGTATGTTCATGCGGTGTGCCGGTCATAAAAAGCGATGATGGGGGGACCCTCGGGTCCTCACTTGTATTTTTTCTGGGTGTAGGAGTATTTCCCGCTCTCGCCACCATCGGCGACAATGTACACCCATTCGTACAGGGACTGCATGGTGCCAAACTGCTGGTAACGGCGCATGGAGAAACCGACGTTCAGTTTCCCGTCGAATTTCACGGTACCGAGGTCTTTCATCCGCATTGCGATCTCGAGGTCGTCCCCGGCATCGATGCACCGGTACATGCCGGCCTTTAAGAAAGCGTCCTTCCGGAACGCGGTGTTGCACCCGAGGGTGTAATAGAAGGTCTGGCTGTAGTAACCGATCCGGGAGAAGGTGTTTGCAAGGAAGAGCGAGAACTTGTTGCCGATCCCCTCTTCGATCGGGTACACGGGGCCATAGAGCTGGACTACGTTTTTGTCCGTGAAGTCCTCGCCGATCCGCTTGATCCAGGTCGGGGGAATGATACAGTCGGCATCCGTAGTGGCGATGATCTCCCCTTTTGCCTCCATTGCACCATCGTTCCGGGCCCCGCCGACTTTTTTACTGGTCTGGGTAAAGACCTTGTCGGCATATTTTTTCGCGATCTCGCAGGTCGCGTCCTTCGATCCGCCATCGACAACGATGATCTCGTATTCGCTCCGCGGGACGCTCTGGTGGCAGAGCGAGACCAGGCACTGTGCGATATTTTCTTCCTCGTTAAATGTCGGGATGACCACCGATATCATGGAAATGCGTGACTCCTCTCTCATTTTTGGGTTTGTCGGAAGATAAGCGTGATGCACAAAACAGCTTTATGCGGGACTGTCGTGTGCCATGAAGTTAAAGACGGACCGTATGACCCCGTCCATGTTCAGGTACTCGAACTGGGCAAAGCGGCCGACGAGCGGGATGCCGGTCTTCGCACAGTAGTCCCTGATCGTGGCGATATTCTCCAGGTACGAGAGGTCATAGACCACGTATGCGAAAGGCTGTCGTTCAACTGATGAGAAGACGATCGTATCCGGGGTGCAGATCTGCATCTCTGCAAGCATGCCCGTCACTTCCTGTATGAGATCGTCATCAGAGATGCCCGCGACTTCGTCGCCCGGCTGGTACGTGATCTCTGCAAGGATGGAACTGCACCCTTCCGGGGCGGCATGCCTGCTGAAACTGGACGGAAACGAGAGCCGGTTGGTCCTGCCGAGGGTTTTATCCGGGAGGTACATCCATGAGATCGGCGGGATGGGCCCCCGGATACCGATGTTGATGCAGGCAAGCGAGTTGTAGACAAGCGCACGGCAGGCTTTGTCCACATCCGGCGGGACATCCTCAAGGCAGGGCAGCAGGTGCTGGACCGGTATCGTGCAGATCACCCGGTCGGCCCTGATCGTGTCGGTGCCGTTACTGACCAGCCATGCGTTCCCGGTTTTCTTTACCGAGGTGACCCGGAACCCGGTGCGGATGAACGGTCCGACCGGTTGTGCGATCGCCCGGACAAGGGCTTCGATCCCGCCGTCGAGCGGGTAGGAGAAGACGGCCTGGTGGGTATAGCCCTCGGTCTCGATCCCGATCGCGGATTTGATGATGTCTTCTACCGGTGGCCGGGGGATGCGGCCGTCCACCCAGTGGAACGACATCTTCTCCGTAGGGTATTTCCAGATCTTCTCATTGTAGGGCACCATGTAGCACTCGGCAATGCCCGGGCCGAACGTGTAATAGATCCATTCCCGGAAGTTCTCCGGCTTCTTTGCAATATCCCTCTCGACTTCGATAAGGTTCTGGACAAAACCGTTGATGCAGAAAAAACGGTCTTCCATGGGGAGTTCGTACAGCCCGTTCTCGAACGGGTACCTGACGTACCGGCCCTTGTAGAAGATCTTGGTATTCCGGTTGTTCCTCTGTTCGTTCTCCGCGATCATGCGGCGCATAAACGCGAGGACATCGGCGTCCCGGGAAAAAATGATGTGGGAACCGCCGATATCAAACGTAAACCCGGATTTCGTCCTCGAACGGCAGAGGCCGCCATACTCTGGTTCCGCTTCAAGGACAATGACATCGTCCCCCCGCTCATGAAGGAGCCGGGCAAGCGTCAGGCCACAGAGACCGCCACCAAGAATTGCTGTCGTCACTGCACATACGTTGGCGTGCAGGATTTATATTCATGAGGGTTAATACGGGGCCGGTCTTCCGTCATACCGGAATCGGCATGGGAGTGTCCGGGGCCGTGCACTGGCCGTACCGGCAGAGCAGGCCGGCAGGACAATTATTGAGGCACGAACCGCAGTGGTCGGGGTCCGTGAGGAGATCGTAACAGCCGTCAATGCAGCTGGTCTTTCCCAGCGAACACGCAACCTGGCACTGGCCGTTCATGCAGGACTGTCCCGAGGGGCAGGTATTGTTGCAGAACCCGCAATGGTCCGAATTGTATCTGACATCAATACACTGGTTACCGCAATTCCTCCGGTCTGCTGCACAGACAACAGGTTTTGTGGCCGTAAGTGCAGTCGTGATGGTGGGGATCTCCGCAGGGACAATGTTGGTTGTCGGGACGGGGATAGTAGCGGTTGGCAGCGGTTCTTCGTTCTCGACAATTACATACGATCCGTTCTGCGAATCGCCGGACAGGTTCCCGGATCCCGCGGCCGGTGACGTGGTCGCAGGATTACCGCCGATACCGGATCCGGTGAGCATGAAATACATCCCGGCAATGATGATGAGGGCAAGAGCAGTCAGCAGCACTGCCACGACCAGGCGGCGTGAGGGGTGCATCCCGCCACTAACCCCCGGTGCCGGCTGGTGCGATTGGCCGCCAATGTCTGCGGCAAGGGGAGTTTCAAGGGGTGCACCGCAGTCACCACAGAATTTATCGTCGGGCTTTGTATCAGCACCGCATTGGGAACACAATCGCAGACCAATCACCAGATTGAATTTATTCTCATAGTCCCCTTTCCCGGGAAGAAGAAAAAAGGTTTTCTTTCAACCGGAGAAGGCGCGGACCTGGCCGTATCCAGCGATATTTTTTGTAACCAGGCTCAAAAAAAGGGATTACTGTTTTGAGATATACCAGCCGGTCTGTGTCTCGTCCAGGACCTTCTCTGCGGTCTTCACGGTCAGCAGGCTGACAACGACCATGGCAAGGAGCGAGATGACGAATGCATAGGCCGAGAAGTGGAGCGGGATTGCAGCAAAGTCAACACCCATGGCATTGACCTTGAAGTAGTTGAGGAAACCGAAGAGGAGAGCTGCAAGGAGGCCGAGCGTCATGCTCGCAAGGGCACCTTCCCGGGTTGCACCCCGCCAGTACAGGCCGGCAAGGAGCGGGACAGCAAACGTGGCAAGCATCGTGCCGATACCCATCCAGATCAGGACGGCAAGCATATCCGGGGGATACATCGCGATAACCATCGTCCCGACTGCCGAGAGGACAACGACAATCTTCGAGAGCAGGAGGACATTCTTGTCATCCGCATCGGGTTTCAGGACTTTCTTGTAGATGTCCCACGAGAACATGGCCCCGATCGTGAGCATGAGCCGGTCGGTAGTTGACATGACCGCTGCGAGTACGATAACGGCAAAGACCGCCCAGAGGGCCATGATCGGCATGGCATACTGGATGCCGTAGAGGATGACGAAGTCCTGTGCATTGGAGACTGCCGGGAGAGTGAAGACCCCTTCCTTGACCATCACGAGCCCGGCAAAGCCGGCAAATTTCAGGAGGAAGATGACGACCCCGTAGACAACGAAGGCGATCAGCGGGGACCACTTGAAGTATTTGACATCTTTTATCGCGAGCACATTGTTGATCACGTGCGGGGCACAGGCAAGCCCGAGCCCGAGCAGGAGCGCGAACGAGAGCACGTAGGGCGGTGCGAATGCGCCCACGGGGTTCCACGGCATGACGAGGTTCGGGTTGATCGTGGCAATGAACTCGTTGACATGGGTGAAGCCACCGGCGTACCAGATAATAATCGGGGCCATGACCAGTACCCCGATGATAAGCGTAACGGACTGGACGAGCGAGGCCCATGCAACGGCATAGAGACCGCCGATCGCAGTGTAGGCCATAGTGACAAACGTCGCGATCACGAGCGCGAGCCAGAGCGGGATCCCAAAGAGCCACATCAGGACGATCGAGATCGCGGTGTACTGGCCGACAAGGTAGATGAGCGAGACAATGATCCCGGCCACCGCGGAGAGGGTACGCAGTGCGACCGGGCTCTCGTACCGGTGGGCGAGATAGTCCTGCACGGTCATATAACCGGCGCTCCGGGATACGTTGTGGAGCTTGACACCAAAGAAGATGATACAGATACCGATCGAGAGCGGAACAAAGATCTGCTCCCAGATGGTGGGCCAGCCGGCTTTGTAACCGAGGCCCGAAACCCCGAGGAGCGACATGCCCGAGCAGACCGTGCCGATCATCAGGAGGATGAAGACCCAGAACCCAAGCTGGCGCCCGGCAACGAGATAATCTTCTGTGTTCTTGATCTTCTTTGAAGCCCACGCCCCGATGCCAAGCATGGCAATAAAGTAGAGGCCGACAACACCGACAGTTACCCAGTCAGCTTCCATCAGTCATGCCCCTTGAAAGTGAGTCCCCAGTACAGCAATGCGATAGTGATGACGAGCACAACGCCGCCAACAGCCATGATAGTGATATCCGGCAATCCAAACATGATATCCAAAAAGTTTGTGGTATGTTAACATTTAACACGATCGAAATGCATCGGAGAACATCACGATTATCTTTATTATTGCACCGTGCTAACATGTAGCATAAAAGATACCATCCAAAAGATCATCGCTCATGCTCGCCCTCACCGGAGTAACCAAACAGATTGGCGGCCTCACTGCAGTGAACAATGTCGATCTGACCATAGGCGACGGCCAGATTGTCGGCCTCGTCGGCCCGAACGGGGCGGGCAAGACAACCCTCCTGAATATTATCTCCGGCATGATCCCCCCGACAGCAGGGAAAGTCTCGTTCCTTGGCGAAGATATTACCGGCATGAAAGCGGACACGATCTGCCGGAAGGGAATAGCAAAGACTTTCCAGATCGCAGAATCGTTCCCGAACCTGAGCGCAGAACAGTGCGTCATGGTAGGCGTGCTCTTCGGGAACCGGCACGCACCCGGGATGCGACAGGCAAAGAGGGAGGCAAAAGAGATCCTAAACGAAGTCAATTTCCCGGAGGAGAAGACCGGGACCCTGACACGGAACCTCAATGTGGTCGAGCTCAAGCGCCTCCAGCTCGCCCGGGCCCTTGCCTGCCACCCGAAACTCCTTCTCCTTGACGAGATCACCACCGGGCTCAACCCGAGCGAGAGTAACGAGGCGGTCGGACTTATCCGGAAGATCCGTGACAACGGGACCTCGATCCTCATCATCGAGCACGTGATGAGCGTCATCATGGGCGTTTCCAACCGGATTGTCGTGCTCGACCATGGCGAAAAGATTGCCGACGGCCACCCGCACGATGTCGTGAACAACCAGCGGGTCATCGATACCTACCTCGGCGATATCGACGCATTTTAAAGGAGTGTTCCCTTTATGCTCTCTGTCTCCAGCCTCAATGTCTTCCACGGAAACCTCCAGGTTGTCTGGGATCTCTCATTCCATGTCAATAAGGGCGAGATCGTCACCATGATCGGCCCGAACGGCGCCGGCAAGACAACGACAGTCGAGACCATCATAGGGCTCAACCGGAAGGCAACCGGCTCGGTCCTCTTCGATGGCAAACCAATCCTCGGGCACCACCCAAACGAGTTGTTTTCAAAAGGGCTTGCCCTGGTGCCGGAGAAACGGGAGATCTTCCCCTCCATGCCCGTAATCGAGAACCTCCGGCTGGGCGGCACCGGCAACCAGGACCCGGACGCGACCCTTGCCCGTATCTTCCGCCTCTTCCCGGTCCTGCAGGAGCGGGAGCGCCAGGAGGCAGGCACGTTGAGCGGCGGCGAGCAGCAGATGCTTGCCATCGGCCGGGCACTCATGTCGGAGCCCCGGCTCCTCATCCTCGACGAACCCTCCACCGGCCTCTCCCCCCTCCTCACCGGCCAGGTCTTCCGGTCGCTCGAGCAGCTCGGCAGGGAGGGGATGACCATTCTTCTGCTCGAGCAGAACGTCAGGAACGCGCTTGCGATGTGCGACCGGGGGTACGTGCTGGAGAACGGCAGGATCGTGCAGGAAGGTACGTCAAAGGAACTCCTGCAGGACACGCGGATCCAGAAGGCGTACCTGGGATTTTGATTTTTTTTAAGAGAATTGCAATACTAATACAATATTAACGAGGGCTCCCCGCCTCAGGGCCTCTCCGAGGCACGGCGGGGCAAATTACCTGTTTTTATGCTAACCTCCTTGCCCAGCGAGGCCCCGACAGGAATCGACCGTTGCATCAGCAAGGGTCGATTGGAGAAGTGAAACTTCGACTCGGCCGAGCGACCCCCGAAGGGGGTGGGACAATTCGCAAATTCTACAATAGTTAAGAAAAACGGAGCCTATTCAGCCTTACTCCGCCGCAGCTTCCGTCACCGGCTCCTTCTGCTTCCTTCTCTTTATCCACTCCTGCACCTGTTCCGGCAAACTGACAAGCCCCCGGGGCAGGAAGATAATGGTGAGAATGAGGATGACACCGATAACGACGTACCGGGCGAACGTGATCCCGGTTGCCTTGAGCCCTTCCCAGAGAATGGTAAGCACAACCGTCCCAATCACCGGGCCTGCGAGCGTACCGAGCCCGCCGAGAATGACATAGGTGATCGGCCAGAACGAGTTGTCAACGCCGTATAACTCCGGTGTAATATACCCGATATGGTGGATCTGGAGTGCCCCGGCAACGCCTGCAATGAACGCGGATAGTGCGAATGCGAGGAGCCGGTAGCGGACCGGGTCTATACCGGCTGCCCGGGCCTCGGTCTCGTTCTCGCGGATCGCGAGGAAAGCAAGGCCGATCCGGGATTTCATGATGTACCAGATCGCCGCGATGGCTGCAATGGTGATGAGGAGGATGGCATAGTACTCGATCAGCTGGTAGCCCGGGATGGACGGGCTCACGAGCCGGGGCGACGGGATCCCGTCCCAGCCACCGGTCATGGGAGCAAGGACACTGACCGTCAGGGTCTGGACGATGATAGCAAATCCGAACGTCACCATGGCAAGGAACCATTCCTTGAGCCGCACGCAGGTGAGGCCGATGAGGATCCCGATGAACGCCGCCACGGCTGCGCCAAGGAAGATGGTGATGAACGGGGTGATGCCGAGCTTTGCCGCGATGAGGGTCGATCCATAAGCACCGATGCCGAAGAACGCGGCATGGCCAAGCGACCCCTGCCCGGAATACGCGAGGAGGTTCCAGGCCGAAGCAAAGATGATGGAGATCAGCATCAGGACAGCGAGGTTTACGATAAACATGTTGTCAGTGAGGAACGGGATGGCGACGGCAATGATGAGCGCTGCGGCGGTCCCATATGGTATCAATTTCTCTCGTGTCAGCTGCATGGCCTCATCCCTCCTTCCCGCCAAACAGGCCGGTCGGCCTGAAGATCAGCACAACGATGAGGATAATGAACGAGACCGCGTCCTTCCAGATGCCGCCAAGCAGGAACGCAGCGCCGTTCTCGGCAAGGCCCATCAGGAGCCCCCCGATGATCGCGCCGGGAATGCTGCCAAGGCCACCGAGGATGATGATCGCAAAGGCCTTGACCGCGGGGATCGAGCCCATGTACGGGTTGAAGACCTGTCCGCTCACCACCCAGAGCGTCCCGGCGGCCGCAGCGAGTGCGCAGCCAAGGCCGAAACTGATGATATCGATCCGTTCGACATTGATCCCGACAAGCATCGCCCCCTTCCGGTTCTGGCTCGTTGCCCGCATCTGCATGCCAAGGGTTGTCTTCTTCAGGAAGAGGTACAGCCCGGAGAGGATCACAGCAGTGACGACCATGATGATGATGTAGTCGAGGGGGACAGAGAGCGATCCGATGGGGATCGTGATCCCGTCATACGGGCTCTTGACACTCTGCCACGCGTCGCCCCAGATCATGGCGGCCCCGTTCTGGAAGATGTAAATGAGCCCGATGGAAAGGAAGATCTCGTTCAGCTTGCCGGTACCGAGGATCGGGCGGAAACAGAGACGTTCGACCACGGCTCCGATACCCACGAGGGCGACCATGGACAGGAGAAGGATGACGTAGGGGTTGAAACCTGTGAGGAAGAATACCGTGGCCGTGATGTAGGCGCCGATCATCAGGAACTCGCCGTGCGCGAAGTTGACAACCTTCATCACGCCGAAGATCAGGTTTAAGCCCGTGGCGAGCAGGATGTAGATGCAGCCGGCATAGAGTCCCCAGAAGAGGATCTGGAGAAAGACCGAAAGGTTGTCCATCGGCTGATCAGCACCTGCCCGGGTATATGCAGTATATCGTTATGTCCATAATAAAAAGGGGATGGAATAAATCTACGAGCTGCTGCCTGGCACATACCACGACGGAAGGACGAACTCCGTTGTTTTCAGGTTGTCGGGCCAGACGATCGAGGGGCGGGTCTCTCCGGACTTTGCGTCGGGCGAGAGCTGCTACATCCAGAGGTCAAAACCGGAATCCCGGAAGTCCGGAGAGAACGAGATGGTCTGGTCTTTCATCGCTTCAACGGCCTGGGGCATCTTCAGGTCAACGAGCGCCTGCCGCACCGTGGCCTTGTCCGTTGTCCCTGCGTTCCCAATCGCTTTTGCCGCGATGAAGACACCGTCATAGGTCGAGGCTCCCATCATGTCCGGGTAGGTCCCGAATTTCGCAAAGTATGCCTGTTTAAATGCGTCCTGGGCAGATGCAACAGCGCCGGCCGGGGCGGTATAGGGCGAGAAACGGCTCTCGATGATTGCACCCTCGCCGTACTGGCCAACATCCTTGTAAAACTGGGCATTGTCATTGTTCTCGGCAGAGAGGAAGATCGTGTTCAGGCCGATGTCCCTCCGGGCCTGCGTGATTGCGGGAGCTCCCTCATTCGGGAACGCACCGAGATACAGGGCGTCAGGGTTGGTTGCCTTGATTGCGGTCAGCTGCGTCCGGAAATCGCTCTCCCCCATCTTGAAGCTCTGCTGGGAGACGAGGACGATGTTGAGCTTGTTCTTCGTGATCGTATCGTTCACTGCGGTCTGGATCCCCTTCCCGAATGCTGTGTCCTGGTAGAGCAGGGCGAGCCGGAACGGCCGGTCCGATGCAGCGCCCAGCTTCTTGTTGACTGCGGGACGGATCACCTGGTCGATGAACTGCGTGGTGTACTGGCCATAGGTGTCGGTGGTCGGGCAGTGGTGGAAGATATAGCTCGTGTCGATGTCCGTGCGGTGGGTGATGATCGGGCTCGATGCACCGGTCACGATATACGGGATCTTGTATTCGGCAATGGTCTGCTCGTACGCAGAGGTGACAGCGCTCGAGTACCCACCGACAAGGATGTCCACCTTATCATCGGTGATCAGCTTGGTCGCGGCCTTCTGGCCGCCAGCCTGCGTGGACTCGTCATCCCCGACAATCAGCTTGATCTGCTTCTTGGTCCCGTCCTTTAATGTGACTCCGCCATCGGCATTGATCTTCTCGGCCGCGACCTGGGCGGACTGCCACATGTTGGTACCGACATTGCTGGCAGGGCCGGTCAGGGACGCGATGACCCCGACCCTGATGACATCCTGCGATCCGGCAGCAGCGGTCTGCTGCGTTGAGGCCTGCTGCTGGGTACAGCCGGCAATGAATGCGGCCGCAATGAGCAGGACCGCAATTACGAGAACAGAATACTTCATGGAACTCCCCCTATGCTATGATATAGCATGGCATTGGAGTGATGGGGGGCCGGCGTAATAATAATTATCGGTTTATCTCCGGCGTGGTGCACCTGGACATATGACCAGGATCAGACCGATCGGAAAACGGATGGGACTTGATACTCATCGGGACTGCTTTCCCTCCCGCTCCATCCGCTCCGAGTCCAGCAGCCCGTCCCGGATGAAAATGATCCGGTCGAAGTACTCCATATGCCACGGCTCATGCGAGACCATGACGATGGTCTGCCCGAAGTCCCGGTTCACGGTGCGGAAGAGGTCGAGCACCGTCCGTGAGTTCTCCGTGTCGAGGTTTGCGCACGGCTCGTCTGCAAAGAGTATCGCGGGCTTGTTGACGAGCGCCCGGGCGATCGAGACCCGCTGCTGTTCGCCACCGGACCGTTCGTGGACGAGATGGTCGAGCCGCTTCACAAGGCCTACCTCCGCAAGCACGGATGTTGCGGCCGCGTAACAGTCAGCCAGGGGCTGCCCCTGCGTGATCGCCGGGATTGCAGCGTTCTCCTTTACGGTCAGCTCGGAGACGAGCGCATAGTCCTGGAAGACTCGCGTGATGCGCCGGATGATGAGGGAAGAAAAGAAAAGTTCTACCCATTGTTACCGGTCACAAGGGCGAGTCCGGATCGATCCTAACCCGTCTTGCACATGGCGATATCCCGTACCAGCGGGCCAAGGAAGATAAGGTGCTCTTCTCGGCGAATGTGATCCTGAGCCCGATGAGAAACGGGCAGCGACTCAGGATAAAATAATATCCGTTTTAGTTTTAATTAGTTCATGCTCCTATCCTCTGCTTAAGATCGCGGTTCAATACCAAGAACAGTTCGGAGACGGTTCGGAAATTCCCCGTGCCGGGATTTGCGCACAGCATCACCGGAATATCGTCCCCGGGACCATCATCAGGGTGTGAGTATTTTTTTAAAACCCTGGTAAATTATCCTGCTTCATCATTGCCATATGTGAGAGGGCAGCAGCATCGTGTATTGCCTTTATGATCTCGCCGTAGTAATTCACGTTAACCTGGGGTCTCGCCGGGTGTAGCGTTCCGGATCTGTCGCTTTTGTTTAAAATAAGGAATTTACATGCCGTCATCTCTCCAAGACTGCTGAATGCTGTGCCACCATGCGGATCATCATCACTAACCGGGGAAACTGCCCATGTACAGTATTTCCCCATGAAAGGATCCTGACAGCAGGATAACGATTCACTGCCCGTATGATCTCCCCGGTATCCGCGGTACCGGTAAAAAGAATGACTGGCGTGAGGTCTCCCCGCGATCGCAGGGTGGCCAATAACTCGATCCCGGTCATCCCCGGCAGATCAGAGCCGGATATGATGACATCGACCGGGGAGCGGGAGAGCATCTCCAGGGCCTCATGTCCTGAGGAGAGGGGGTGCATCGTGATCCCGCCCTGCCTCTGGCAAAGCAGGCAGACCATGAGGGCAATATGCAAATCAGCTTCAACATAGGCCACTGAGATCATCCGTTCACTCCCGTCATGCAGTCATCAGCCTGTCTCATTTCCCGGCGGACCGCCGGGTTTCCCCTCGCTTTCAATCCTCTCCTCGTCCATCACCCCGTCCCGGATAAATATGATCCGGTCGAAGTACGACTGATGCCACGGCTCGTGCGAGACCATCACGATCGTCTGCTTCAGTTCGCGGTTCACGTCCCGGAAAAGTTCGAGCACGGTCCGGGAATTCTCGGTGTCAAGATTTGCACACGGCTCGTCCGCAAAGACGATCGATGGCGTGTTGACGAGTGCCCTGGCGATCGAGACCCGCTGCTGTTCGCCCCCGGAGAGCTCAAATACAAGGTGGTCCAGCCGTTTTCCAAGACCGACTTTTTCGAGCATCCGCGTTGCTGCAGCGTAACACTCCGCAAGAGGTTTGCCCTGCATGATTGCCGGGATCGCGACATTCTCCATGACGGTCAGCTCGGAAACGAGCGCATAGTCCTGGAAGACATAGCCAAGGTGCATGAGCCGGAACCAGGTACGGGCATCGTCATCCAGCTGCGAGACATCCGTACTATCGATCAGGATGTGTCCCCCGGACGGCGTGTCGAGCAGCCCGAGCTGGTGGAGCAGCGTGGACTTCCCGCTCCCGCTCGGCCCCATGATCCCAACGAATTCTCCTTTCTGTATAGAGAGCGAGACCCCCCGCAGCGCAGCGACCTCGACGTTCCCGAGCAGGTAGATCTTCTTCAGGTCAGCAACTTCGATCATGCTCATCCCCTCATTGCATTCAGGATCTCTTCGTTCACTACCTGGCGGGCCGGGATGTAGCCGGAAACCAGGGATACAATACAGAGCAGTACGATGCTGACAGCGAGGCTGCTGTAATCAACGGCCGGCGTGATATATCCCATCGGGAACCGGAGCTTGTTGACGGTGAGCACAAAACTGATCGCGTTCAGCATCAGGATACCGACAAGGATGCCACAGGCACACTGGAACAAGACCTGGATCAGGTAGCTGCCAACGATGATCTGTTTCCGGATGCCAATCGCTTTCAGGATCCCGATCTGTTTTTTCCGGTTGATGATGTTGATATAGGTCACGATGAAGACTACTACACTTGCGACAATGAGGGAGACAAACGTCATGATGTTCTTGATAAGGGTGAAACTGGAGATGGCGTCGCCCATGATCCCCTTGCCCTTCTCATTCCAGGTCTTGACCTTCTCCTCCACGCCGTAACTCATGATCGTGTACTTGAGCGCCGGGGCGTCATCAGCTGATGAGCCCCGTACCAGGATCTCAGTTGCCGTGTCTCCCGAGTGCATGATGGAGTCCATCTCGCTCCGGGTAACAAATGCCGAGGAGTCGATCAGGGCGCCGAGGGACTCGTAGATCCCTTTGACCCGGTAGGTCTTCACCACCCCATTGCTGTAGGCCACCTCAACGCGGTCGCCTACCTTGATTCCGCCGAGCGATGGCAGCTTGTCCTGCGATTCATCCTCGTTACCCGCAAGGAGGGTCCCGATCAGGATCTGGCCGGTGTCTCCCTTCGAGAGATAGTCCCCGTCCGTTATGACCATTTGGTACTTTGTGACGCTCTGTTCGTCTTCCGGATTGAAGGCAGTCAATGATTTTGACTGGAGCTTTCCGTTTTTGATATTCGTGATGGTGGCTGCGGTGCCGGTATGGGCCGAAACCCCGGTGATCCCGGGGATCTGCTTCAGGCGCTTCACGAGCGCATCGGCATCGGCAATAACGATCTCCTTGTCCCGGGGTTCGATGGCCACGTGGCCGTACTGGTAATCGATCATCTGGTCATTATAGAGAGTGACAACACCACTGATGATCATGCCAAGGAAGTTCATCAGGACCATGACGAGCGCGATGATCAAAATGGTGAGGGTGAGCGTACTTCGGTTGCCGCGCCGGATTGCCCGCACAGCAAGGTAGAGCGAGACCCCGTACCCACCGTTATTCTCCATGCCCTTTCACCGGCCGGATGCGGAAGTACCAGTACGCGACCCCCGCAATGATACAGACAACAATGACCGCGAGTGCGGCAGGCAGCATACCAGATCCCGTTCCGGTCATGACGGTCGTCTGTTCGCTGACCGTGTGGGAACCGAAATCATCATGGTAACTGATCGTCAGGTTGGCTGGCACTGTGCCGTCCTTTGTTGCCTGCAGGTAGAAGATAGCCGGGGCATCGCTGTCCTTGTCGATGGAACCGATGAACGCGGTCTTTGTACCGGCAAAGGGGCTATCGAGAATTGCACGCACTGATGTTGCCTGGTCGGTACCGGTATTCTCCACCCGGATGATGAGTGTGAATGTCCCGCCAGGCACTGGACGGACCGGGTCGGTAGTGACAGATGAAACCGCGATATCGGCCCGGCCCTTGACCGGTATACCGATCGTCTCAGTCTGCCGTTCGGTCGTCCCGTCCGGGTTCCGGTAAATGATGGTAAGTGTGACCGGGTCGATACCAATTACAGTGTTCTTATCCGTGGCCAGATGGAGCGTAAGGTTTATCCTCTCGCCTGGGTCAAGGTGTTCCTTGTAATGCCGGCCGGAGGTGGTAAGAACAAGGGACTTTGTTGTTGAATTTACCACCATCGAGATGTCGCTTGCCCGGCTCAAGCCGGTATTCTCGATCATGATTACCGCAGAGCAGGTTTCACCGGGCGCGACACGGTCCGGGAGTTCCTGCGTGACAAAGAGCGCTGGTTTCTTCTGGGTCGAGATGTCGGTATTGACATTGACCGTGATCGGGTAGCGGGTACTCCGCCCATCCTTGACATCGATCCATGCCTCCGGGAAATAGATCCCGCTTTTCGCCGGTGCACGGATCACGAACGTGACCGGGAACGACTGGCCGGGACCGAGCTCCCCGAGCCGGTCGAAGTCATCGGTCAGCACCTCAATCCCGTTCTCTTCCAGGTGCACATTCTCGATATAGACGTTGATGTCGGTACTCTTCGTGTTGGCAAACGTGCCCCCGGACGTGATCCCGGTATTCTCTTTCACCGAAGCGCTGTCTGCCGTATTCTTCAGGGTGAGCGTGATGGTCCCCTGGTCACCGGGCAGGAGGACTGCCGGGGTCACGGAATACTCCGTGACAACAACCGTAGGATTCGTTGTGCTCCCCTCAACAGCAGCAACCGGCGTGATGATGCACGCCAGCAGGGAGAGGACGATGACCGGGAGGATCAGCGCCCTCATGCGCCCTGCTGTTCCGGTGTTCCGCTCGCATTGCCTGAGTCCCTGTCGTTTTTTTTCTTCCACGAGAATCGCCATCTCCTCCGGAGTTTCCGGTGCTTTGAGGGTTTCATGTCCCTGAAAAGTGTACTACTGTTCAATTAAATAAACATTTGTTTAGTTTATTGAACACATATTTATTTTCCAAACACAAGGTGAATAAACACGGGCGGCCAATTCAGGTACAGTACCATGCCACGGATCAATGCGGAATATCGTGAAGATGCAAAGAAGAAGATCGTAGCAGCTGCTATCGGGATCGCTGCCGAGACCGGCTGGGACGCTGTCACGATGGAATCTATCGCCCAGAAAGTCGGCGTCACCAAGGGGGCGCTGTATGCATATTTCGAGAACCGTGACGCGCTGCTGCACGCCGTGATCCTGGAAGTGTTCGCCAATGTCCGGGCCGGGCTTGTATCAACACTTGCAGATGAAGAGGACATCCACAGGATAATCCTGAACCTTGCCGAATTCATTTTCGAGCAGCAGAAGCCGTACGCGACAATCTTCTACCAGCTGCCCATCCGGATCCCACAGGACTCGCAATACCGGGAAGAATTTTCCCAGATCTTCGACCGCAACCGCCTTGTCCTCCGCGACTGCATTGAACGATTTAAGACAGCAGGAAAAGTCCCGGGGAATGTTGATCCCGAAGCCACTTCAGGAGCGATCATCGCACTGACCATGGGCCTGCGGATCACCTCGCTCTTCCTCGGCAAGGATACCGATGAAGCAAAAAAGACCTGGGTTGATTCGGTAGAGAAGATCCTTGGGATCGGGCACTGGCAGTAATCCCGTTTTTCCGGCCCCGGGTTCTCCCGGATGATCGAAATGCACTGGATATGACAAGGGGATGCGTGAGGGACCCCCCGTCACATCATCCTTATTATTCTCTACCGGACAAGAGCGCCTGGAGTTCGTTTATCAGGCTCGCAATGACATCTTCCTTTGACTGCTGTACTTGTCCCGAAACCTGACCTCCTGACTGCTGTGCCTGGTTTTGGTCTCCCTGCATGCCGTCAGGCCGGTCAACCGGTGCTGTCCCGTTGCCGGGTGTCTCGTTCCCAAAGGCGCGGTACGTAATGTTCCCGTGCATGCCGTGAGCGGTCACGTTACCGGCCGTCATGTTGCCAAAGTCCGGCGGGGTCATATTGCCATCGCCGCGGAACCCGCCGGGACCACCCGTGGCAGTCATGTTTGCGGCATCGAACGCGGGCCGTTCCCGCGAGGTCATGTTGGCATTTCCTGTTCCATCCGGGGGAGTCATGTTGCGGTTGCCCTGCCAGTCACCCGCTCCTGCGGGAGCGGTCAGGTTGCCCATCGCACCCGAAGGCGGGGCGGACATCTGTCCTCCGTTCCCGTTGCCGGGGCCGCCATTGTTTCCCTTTGAGCCTGAATCACCGGAACCACCGGATGGCGGCGCCTGCATCTGGCCCGTGTTTCCCTGTCCCCCGGTCGCGGGGCCGGCTCCCCCGGGTCCCTGCATTCCCCCCTGCACATCTGCAAGGGCAACAGGTACAAGAAGTACGGCCATGCACCAGAGTGCGAGGAGCACCATGACCGGCCGATTGAGTATCATCATGATATTTTTCCTCCGTTTCCGGCAACTGTTCAAACGTCAGCTGCCCTGCACCTATCCTGTCAGCAGCAGGATATAAATTGGATTTATGCGGGCGTGGAAATATACCAACAACCGGTTTGGTTCATTCAACCCGTGAGTTAATATTATGCGGATTGTCTGATTTGAGATTCAAAACCATTTACAATGCGGGATGGGATACCAAAAGGAACGGTACCGGTTTTTTATCCGGCAGAACATATTCAGAAAATTGATAATCTTTGACAGGTCGATATACCACTATGAGTGAGGATACTATAGAAAAAACAACATCGCCCCATATCAGGATCCTCCTGGATATCCTGATCATCATTATCCTGGCAGTCGTCGTGTACGTTGCGGCGTATTTCCTGAACCTGTCAGGTACGCTGCTCCTGCTTCTCCAGACATCCGGTGCGCAGTATGCCAGCGCGTTCATCATCGTGACCTTATTCCTCGTCTTCGGCCTCGTCTTCTTTATGGTCCGGCGCTGGCACGAGCTGACGCAGGTGTCCGGCGAAATCGACGCGTCGAAAAAAGCGCTTGAGCGGGCCAATGCAAAACTGATGTTCCTCAACAACATCACCCGGTACGACATGCTCAACGAGCTGACCCTGCTTCACCGGGACTTGGAGAATGCGGCCGTGACTCCCGAGATCAGCAAGGTGAACGATGCTATCGGGCGGATCCGCCGGCAGATCAAGTTTACCAAGGAGTACCAGGACATCGGTGCCATTCCCCCGTCATGGCAGAACGTTGCGGACGCGATCATGCGGGCAAAGGTCGGCGTCGACCTCGGCCATATCAATTTCGAGATGGACATCCATGACGTGGAGGTCTATGCCGACCCGCTCCTGGAGAAGGTCTTCTATTACCTGCTCAGCAATTCCCTGAAATATGGCGGGAGCAAGATGACCGGGATCCGGGTGCACCGCCAGAAAGCGGAAGACCGGCTCCTCATCATCTTTGAAGACGATGGCGTCGGGATCGCAAAGGACCAGAAGGCGTTCCTCTTCCCCAAGGAATGGGGCAGCCGGAAACATTCCGGGTATGGCCTCTTCCTGATCCGGGAAACCCTTGCCGTCACCGGTATCACGATCTGGGAATCGGGCACCCCGGGCGACGGCGCCCGGTTCGAGATCTCCGTCCCGGACGGAATGTTCCGGCATATCTGATCCGGACAATAATTCTTTTTTGCCAAAAAAGCCCGGACATAATCGGGGCAGCAGATAAAAAAATACGAGAGGGACGTAATACCGCTTACCGGATTTTCCCGTTGATCGTGATGGTCTTTTCCTCAACCGGGATCGTGATCCCGGCCTTAAGAAGCGCCTTGTCCACTACAAACCGCACGCCACCGCAGCAGGGCACTTCCATGTGGAGGAGCAGGATCGACCTGATCGTGTGCTCTTTGAAGATCGCAGCGAGCTTGGTGATGTACCCTTCAATGTCCGCATCGAGTTTCGGGCAGAAGATGATCAGGATCCGGCCTTTCAGGAACTCCGCATGGAACCCGGGGTACGCGAACGGGACGCAGTCCGCCGATATGAGAAGGTCCGCGTTGTCGAAGTACGGGGCTGACGGGTTGAGCAGCGCGAGCTGGACCGGCCACTGACGAAGTTCTGATGAGGTTGCCCCGGGAACGGGCTGACGGGGACCGGCCCCGCTGTCATCCCGCGGGATGCTCCGGGCTGCCGAACCGGGACATCCGGCAAACGGGTTGGGCTCATGGGGCCCGGCATGGCAGACGGCAGGTTTTCCGATGTTTGATGTTCGCGTGCCAAACGGTACCGGTTTTCTCCGCACTTCCGGTGCCGTATGATCCGGTATGGGAAGACCGTTCTCGATCAGGTACTCGATCGCCTCGTTGTAAAGGGGAACCTGCCCATGGCCAGCGAGGTGCTCGAGGTGTGCTTTGATCACGGGCGCTCCCTGCTTTACGATATTTCCCATCACGGTCTTCTCATCGTACGGCACGGCCTCCCGCTCGATAACCGTAATCGCACCCTCCGGGCAGGTGCCGATGCAGGCACCGAGGCCATCGCAGAAGAGGTCGCTCACGAGCCGGGCCTTCCCGTCAATCAGCTGGAGCGCCCCTTCCGGGCAGTCCGGGATGCACTGGCCGCACCCGGTGCATTTTGTGTCGTCGATGCTGATGATCTTCCGCTTCATGGCAATCATCCCTCTCGTTCGTATTACCCATTCAGCGTATCAAACTTACGAACGGGGAACCCCATCCGGTAAACACAACCCGCTCGTATCGCAGGGATCAGCGAGGATAAAAAAGAGTGTCGGGTCTGGAGAAGTTACTTCCCGCTCGTCACGGTCTTTGACCCGCGGAGGATCCCGACCGTGCCGGTACGGACGAACTCCTTGATCCCGTACTGGCGCAGGAGTTTCTCGAGTGCATCGATCTTGTCGGTGTCGCCGATGACCTGCAGGATCAGGGTCTTTGCACCGACATCCACAATGGACGCCCGGAAGATGGACGCGATCTGCATGATCTCGGCACGCGAAGTTCCCAGCTCGGCCGTGACTTTGATGAGGGCGAGCTCCCGCTCCACCCGCTCACTGTCGGTCAGGTCCGAGACCTTGATCACATCGATGAGCTTGTTGAGCTGCTTCATCACCTGCTCGATCTTCTCATCGTCTCCAATCACAACGATGGTGATCCGGCTCATGTCCGGCTCCTCGCAGGGGCCAACCGCCAGGCTCTCGATATTGAACCCGCGCCGGGAGAAGAGCCCGGTGACCCGCGAGAGTACCCCGGCCTTGTTCTCGACAAGGATGGATAACGTGTGCGGCTTCATGATGGGGGATGCCCTCCTATCATCTCGTTGATCGCAGCACCGGCCGGGACCATCGGGAAGACGTTCTCCTCGCGCTCGATCCGGAAGTCCATCACGAACGGCCCGTCGCAGTCAAGCGATGCCTGCAGTGCCGGGAGCACCTCGTCCGGGGACTCGACCCGCATGCCTTCGATGCCGTAAGCATTGGCGATCTTCACAAAGTCGACCGGGGGCAGCTCGGTGAACGAGTAACGGTGGTCGTAGAAGAGCTCCTGCCACTGGCGGACCATGCCGAGATACATGTTGTTCAGGATGACGACCTTCACCGGGATCTTCTCGGCCGCAATGGTGCCGAACTCCTGGATGTTCATCTGGACACTGCCGTCACCGGCAATGTCGAAGACCGGCACATCCGGGCGGGCGAAGTGGACGCCCATTGCCGCGGGGAGCCCGTAGCCCATGGTGCCAAGACCCCCCGAGGTGATCCAGGTCCGGGGATTGTGGAAGCAGAAGTGCTGCGCTGTCCACATCTGGTTCTGGCCCACTTCCGAAACGATCACGGCCTTGTCTTTGACAAGATCGCTCAGCGTCCGGATAATGAACTGCGGGTGCAGCGCACCATTGGCCGGGCACTTGAGCGGGTGGTGCTGTTTCCAGTGCTTGATCTTCTTTATCCATGCCTCATGGACGCCTTGTTTCTTCATGAGCAGGAGCAGATCCTTCAGGACCGCCTTCACATCCCCGACAATCGGGACATCCACCCGCTTGTTCTTGCCGATCTCGGCCGGGTCGATATCGATGTGGATGACCTTCGCATGAGGCGCGAACGTCTCGATCTTTCCGGTAACCCGGTCATCGAAGCGTGCGCCGATGGCGATCATGAGGTCGCATTCCGTGACCGCGAAATTTGCATACTCGGTCCCGTGCATCCCCAGCATACCGAGGTTGAGCGGGTGGTGGCAGGGAATGCAGCCAATCCCCATCAGGGTAGTCGTGACCGGGATGGAGGCGAGCGTTGCAAATTCCATGAGCTCGGGCGATGCGTTGGAGGAGATGATGCCGCCGCCGGCATAGATGAGCGGGCGCTCGGAGTGAGCAAGCAGGTCGAGCGCCTTTTCCATCTGGCGCTTGTGCCCCTTGTAGGTCGGATTGTAACCGCGGAGTGTTACCTTCTCGGGTAATTTCACGTCATCGGACAGGCCGGTGCTGACGTCCTTCGGGATATCGATCAGGACCGGCCCGGGCCTGCCCGTACCGGCAATATAGAACGCTTCCTGCACGGTCCTCGCGAGCTCGCCGGCACTCTTCACGAGATAGTTGTGCTTCGTGATCGGCATCGTGATGCCGGTGATGTCGGACTCCTGGAAGGCGTCGTTGCCCAGCAGGTTTGTCGGGACCTGCCCGGTAAGCGCAACGATCGGGACCGAGTCCATGTAGGCCGTGGCAATGCCGGTAACGAGGTTACAGGCACCGGGACCTGAGGTGGCGAGGCATACGCCTACACGACCGCTCGCTCGCGCATAGCCATCGGCGGCGTGCGCAGCTGCCTGTTCGTGTCGTACGAGAATGTGCCGTAATGACGAGTCATAGAGTTCATCATAGATCGGCATCACTACACCGCCCGGGTACCCGAAGATGATATCGGTCCCTTCGCGTTGCAGTGATTCGACGAGGATTTTTGCCCCGGTTTTCATGTCCTGTCCCTCAGTAGTCTGTTCATGCCGGCGATCATCGCCTCGACACTTGCCATAATGATGTCGGTGCGTGCGCCGCGTGAAGTAATTATCTTCCCGTCTTTACTTAATCTTACTGTCACTTCGACAAGGGCGTCGGTGCCGCCGCTGATCGCGTCCACGTGGTACTCTTCGAGCCGGATGTCGGCAACATCGCTCACGCACTTGCGCAGGACTTCCATGGCGGCATCGACCGGGCCGTCACCGGTTGCAGCCCCGGTCATCTCCACGCCGTTCACGAGCAGCGTAACGGAGGCGGTCGGGATCATGTGGCTGCCGGAGGTGGCGGTGAACTGCCGCATCTTGATGACCGGCTTGCATTCGATTGCGAGCACGGCATCGGCGAGCGCCATCAGGTCGGCGTCCGTGACCCGCTTGCCCTCGTCGCCGAGCTGCTTCACGCGCTTGACGATCTCCTTCACCTGTTTCTCATCGGCCTTGTAGTTCATCTCCTCCAGGGCCGCCTCGACCGATGCCGTGCCGGAGTGTTTCCCCAGCACGATCCGCCGCTTGCGGCCTACCTGTTCCGGTTTCACGGACTCGTACGTTGACGGTTCGCGGATCACGCCATGGGCATGGATACCGCTCTCGTGCGTGAAGGCCATCTCGCCCACGATCGCCTTGTTCACCGCGAGCGGGACGCCGGTGTGCCGCGAGACGAGGCTTGAGAGCGGATAGATCAGCTCTTTCCGGATCCGTGTCCGGTACCCGTACAGGACTTCAAGGGCCATCACAACCTCCTCGAACGGCGTGTTGCCGGCCCGCTCACCCAGGCCGTTGACGGTCACGTGGGCACAGGAGGCGCCGGCTTTCAGGGAGGCCATCGTATTCGTGACCGCAAAGCCAAGGTCGTCGTGGCAGTGGATCGAGACCGGTGCGATCTTCGCAAGCGGCGGGATGAACTCCGCCACCTTCTCCGGGGTCAGGAGCCCGACCGTGTCGCAGAAGCAGAGCCGGTCGGCCCCATGTTCCACACCCTGTGCGAACATATCGCGGAGGAACTGCTGGTCCGCACGGGACGCGTCCTCCCCGGAGAGCTCGACAATGAGCCCCCGGCCCTTCGCATACTCCACGGCATCCATCGCCATCGCGACCACCTCTTCGCGGGTCTTCCTCAGCTTCTTCGCGATATGCAGGTCGCTGACCGGGACGACAAGGTGAATCGAGTCCGCATTGCAGTCCGCTGCGTAATCGATGTCGAGATGGAGGGCCCGGACGAACGTGCAGATCTCGGATTTCAGGCCGGCGTCCGCAATCTGCCGGATTGCTTCACGCTCGCCGTCCGATGATGCTGCAGAGCCCGCTTCGATGACATCGATACCAATGTCCGAGAGCCTTGTTGCAATCTCAAATTTCTGTTCAGCGTTCAGCGAGACACCGGGTGTCTGTTCCCCGTCCCGTAACGTGGTATCTAAAAAGCGCAGGTTATTGACAAATAAAACATTCACTCATGGCAAATCACCATGAATATCCGTTGGAATGAAGAATATAAAAAATATTCCTGCACCACAATGCCGGAAATCCAAAAAAACGCGTTCCTGATGGATTTACAAAAAACACTGACATGCCGGGAAGGTTGTCCCGACCGGAGAAACTATATTTTCCCGGTTCGAACAATCCGGCAACGATACGTATGTCACTGTTCAGCAGACCTGCACCCCCTCCTGTCATCGCAGACCGCTGCCGGGAACTGAAGGAAGCGGGGACGAAGGGAGGACTTGGGGAGCGGATCGCACGGCTCGTGCTCGCCCATTCCCCTGCAGACATCCAGCAGATGAAACGGAACTTCGAGACAAAGGTCCAGGACCTCACGCCCGAGTACCGCGACCGGCTGACAAGGAAGATCACCGAACACCTGCTCGGCACGTACCAGCGTATCCGGCTTGATGACCAGCAGGGGAAGTTCAGGACCATGCACCAGCCGGTCACGGAAGAGCAGAAGAAGTACTGGGACATGGTTGCCGGCCAGTGCCGGGAAGGTGAAGGCGGGGATGCACCGGCAATACGGTTCCTGAAATATCTCCTTGCGGGTTACTGCATGATTGTCCTTGACGAACCCGGCCACCCGGTCGGCACACCGTTCCCGGGCGGGGACGAGGTCGAGTTCACGGACGGGGTCTATTACTGCCCGGTACGGGAGAAAGCCGGGGACGTGGATGCAGCCCTCTGCCCGTTCTGTCCCGCACACCAGACACCGGCAATCGGGTATCTCCGGCCCGCAACCAAACCAACCGAGCGGAACAAACAGGAGTTCATCGACAATTGTTACACCCACCACAACTTCAACGGGTAATTTTTGAAAAATGATACGTTGTGGCGGAGATGGCGGGTTCAGTGTCCGCGAACGGTGTCGCAGAAACGGACCGGCTTTTTTAAAAAATTATGGTGGGGATGCCGGAGGAACGCTTGCCGTTCCCGCATCCTTGTTCAGCATGGATTTGTACCAGACAAACCAGAAATTGTCGGCAAAGCCGATGATGTTCTTCATCACGATCTGGCCAATCATCAGGGGAATGATCGGCATCAGCCCGGCAAATGCCACGACAACAAAGATGACCGAGTCGAGCGTGAGGCTGATTGCATCGCTGGCGCTCGAACGCAGCCAGACCCACGGGTTCGTGAGCGTGCTGCGGCGGTACGCCTTCTCCTTTTCAAGAAAATGTTTCTTGATCCGGTCGAAGACAAACGCATCCACGTTCGAACAGATCAGGAATGCGATCCAGCTGGCGATCGTGATCCGGATGCTCATGGAGAAGAGCGCCTGCCACGCTTCTTCGTAGGAGAAGAACGGTGCAGCAGGGAAGGAGTTGATCATGACGATGAAGAGGACCCAGAGGACCTGCGTGACAAAGGCGATCAGGATCGCAACGTGGGTCATGGTCACGCCGTACACCTCATTGATCATGTCGATAACCTGGGCGATGAACGGGTAGATGAGGACCGATGCTGGCGCAAAAAGGACCATGGACAAAATATTGAATTCTAAAATGCGGGCTGCCAGGATCTGCGATGCGGCAAGGTAGATGACATAAAAACCGACAAGTACTGGGAATGCGTACTGGCGGTAATGCCGGACGACATAGACCGACACGAGGGTGACAATCGTGAGGCTGGCAAACCAGCAGATCCAGAAGAGCATATGCTGATTAATTATAGTCCGGTGATCGTTTATGCATTGTGCAGAGCCGGATTGAGAATTTTTTCAAATTACTTTTTTAAAATTTTCCGGATTTTTTCCGGAGATTTTTGAAATTTGTATGAAAAAATTTCTCGTAAATTGAAAAAAAATCTGAATTGTTTGTGAAAATTTTTTCCGGACCCGTACCGGATTTTTTTTAGAGAAATTATTTTTCGCAACCATTTAAATTTTCATTTGTGCTGCCGGAATTTTTTTCGAAAATATTTTCGCATGATGCGAAAGGAAAGTTCAGTGAAAAAATCATCGCAAAACAATACTCTTTTCCTGCCGGATCACCCCTTTTCCACCCTCCTTAAAACACCCCTTTTTTCGATCCAAGAACCCCCTTGATCCGGGCTTCATACGGCCCCCGTTTCCAAACGGAGCACGGATTGAGCTCCGAATCGGATCGAACGACCCCCTGTTTGATGCAAAACTCCTGGTGGTTTTTGCTAAACAGGGGGTCCGGGAGATCTTCACGGATCTACACGATCGGTAAAACAGGAACCTGTCAGGTCTCCGTCGGAAAACCTGTGTACCGACGATGAATACGCCAAGTATTATGCCCTGATTGCCGAAATACGGCTAAATTGAGCCGCATATAATACCCCCCGGAGCCTCATAGCAGCGTTTGGCGGGCTTTTATTTTGCCCGTGCGCCCTTCAGTCCAGCAGGTCCCTGAAAATGGAAAACCGGCCCATATCCTGAAAACGCTGGAATGTGCTCCGATTATTATTTCGGATGATTTCCGTGCCCCGATTGAATCCGGGCGTTTTGCAGCGTTTTCTAAAAATGGCGCTTTTGGCAAACCGGGTATTTTGCGGGCATATTGGGATCACAGGTATGGTACGGGCATGATAATTGCGATGGCTCCCCGCCTCAGGGCCTCTCCGAGGAATGAGTGGTTCGCAGAACCACGAATTCGAGAAGAACCTTCAGGTTCTTCGAGGCACAGCGGGGCAGGACGGTTTTAATCTCAGTGACAGTCCCTTGCCCAGCGAGGGCTCGCAAGACGCCCGAGCGACTCCCTGCATTAGCAGGGAGGGGGAGACATCATTTCCGCATTAGAGATTTTTAAAAACCGGTCCGGGTCCGGAAAATTTTTTTTTACAAATCGTTTGGAAGAATCCCGAATTCATTCCGGCATACGGTACATATCAAAAATGTACTGGGACACCATCTCGCATTTCTGCTGGAACAGTGCCTTTCCAAATCTCTCTGGCAGTAATCAAGACATTCCTCAATACACAACCGGACATCTGCCCGCTTCTCTTCCTTCATGATTTTTTATTTTTCAATGTCATGGGGAGATGCAGGCCTCAATTTTCCGCACAAGGATTTCGGCCTGCTCTAATGCAAACTCTGCTTCACGTTCCGTGATGATACCGGCTGTCTCGTACACGGAACTGTTCCGTTTGCGCCGCATCCGGTCAAAGATGATGGTATCACTCGGATCAAGGAATAATTCCGCAAATTTTACGACCGCGACATGCTGGTTTGCCCCGTCAGGCCGGTAGCCTTTTGAGAACATCAGGGCACGACCGGCCTGGAGGACGGCGTTGTACGCGATGGTATAGGCCCAGTCCTGATCGTTTGCGATGATAGTTCCGGCAGTGGCTAAATCGCGGCGGGCATGCACCAGGGCATCCTCCACTTTTTTCCGATCAACCGGGAGTTTTCTGATGAGTCCCTGCCGCTCAAGATCGTCAATCATCACAGGTTCCGATGATCATGATCTTTGGCTCCTGCATTACATTCTTTACGAAAGGATCTCCGGCCTGCTTTCGTTTCCGGAATTCACCGGGCTGCATGAGCGTGTAGTTGATCTCGCGGTGCAGGGCACGTTCACTTACATGTACGAGTGGGATCAGGAGGGATTCGTCCAGGCTGCCTATAATGAACAGGTCGATATCGCTTTTTGCCCCGGCAGTTCCGCTGGCAAACGACCCGTAGATGAACATGCACTGGATCTCACCGGGCACTGCAAGGTTCTCTTTGAGGTGCCGGGCTACGCCTTCGGTTTTGAGAATGATCTTCTGCAACTCTTCGTACAGGAAGAAGTCGCGGTTGACGGTGTAGTACTGCTGGACGCCTTTTTTCTGTCCGGTGATGAGCCCGAACGATTCGAGATTGGCGAGTTCCCGCCGCACGGAGTTCATGTTCTCTTCCGTCGACCGCACGATCTCGCGGACATAGAATTCGCTCTCCGGGTTGAGCAGGAAGAGGGTGAGGAGTTTCACCCGGGTCCGGGAGGGGATGAGCGCTTCGAGCATGAATACATAATGTATTCTCTTGGATAAAAAATGTATTCAGTGTTGAGGGTGGGCGTTCTTATCAGATACGATACTCTACGCGCAAAACGCCTCGGCGGGTTTTGAATTTTTTAAATATTTACGATGGCTCCCCGCCTCAGGGCCTCTACGAGGCACGGCGGGGCAGGACGGTTTTAATCTCGATCACAGTCCCTTGCCCAGCGAGGGCTCGTAAGACGCCCGAGCGACTCCCTGCATCAGCAGGGAGACATCATTTCCACATTAAAGATTTTTTAAAATCCGGTACGGGTCTGGAAAAAAAAATTTACAAAATATTCCGGAAAGTTGTTTTCAAAATTTTTCTAAAAAAAACTTACCACCCCTTTCACTCCCCCACAATTTTCCCAGCCCTTACCAACCCCCCCACGTCACGCAGCCTTTATACTATCCCGTAGTAATGAGTTATACTGGAACCCGCAGGGTATACCCTCGCATGTTTTCTAAAAATCCCGGGTGCACTCATGGACACGTCGCAACTGCTGGCCGATAACCCGTCGCTCTACATCAACCGCGAACTGAGCTGGATCCGGTTCAACCGGCACGTGCTCGATGAGGCCTTTGACGAGCGTCACCCCCTGCTTGAGCGTGCAAAATTCCTCTCCATCTTTTCCAATAACCTTGATGAATTTTTCATGATCCGTGTTGCCGGCCTCCAGCGCCAGCTCAGCAAAGGTGTGCTCAAGGCGCCACCGGATGGCATGACCCCTGCCCAGCAGCTGGACGCGATCCGGGCGCAGCTCCTCCCGGAACTCCAGGCACAGGACGACTGCTGGCACAAGGAACTGCTGCCAAGGCTTGCGGAGGCAGGCATCGTCCTCCACACGTACCGCGACATGAGCGGGCCGCAGAAAGAGGCGATGCACCGGTTCTTCCGGACCGAGGTCTTCCCGGTCCTTACCCCGCTCGCCTTCGACAGCTCCCACCCGTTCCCCTTCATCTCCAACCTCTCGCTCAGCCTCGCGATCATCGTGCGGGACCATCACGGGAAAGAACTGTTCGCCCGGGTCAAGGTCCCGACCAACCTCTTCCCGCGTCTCGTCCGGGTCCCCGAACCGGACGGCAGCACACGCAGCGACGACAGCGTTGTGCACCTCGTCTACCTTGAGGAGATCATTGCCGCCCACCTCGACATGCTCTTCCCCGGCCTTGAGACCGTTGCCTCGTTCCCCTTCCGGGTCACGCGGGACGCAGACCTCGAGATCGAAGTCGACGAGGCCTCGGACCTGCTCACCACGGTCGAGGAGGTCATGGAGCAGCGGGCCCGGGGAAGGACCGTGCGCATCGAAGTCGAATGCTCGATGCACGACGGGATCTGCCACATGCTCGAGTCCAAGATGGGCGTCCCGGAATCGATGCTGTACCGGGTCGGCCACCCGGTCGGCATGGCCGACCTCATGCAGCTGATGTCCCTTGACCGGCCGGAGCTCAAGGACGCCCCGTTCCTCCCTTCGGTCCCCGCGAAACTGGCCGATGACCGGAATATCTTCGACGCGGTCCGGCGCCACGACATCCTGCTCTACCAGCCCTACGACAGCTTCACGCCCGTAGTCAACTTCATCCGGCAGGCGGCAAACGACCCCGAGGTGCTCGCGATCAAGATCACCCTGTACCGCGTGGGCTCCAATTCCCCGATCGTCAACGCCCTCCTTGAGGCCCGCGAGAACGGGAAGACCGTCGCTGCCTTGATCGAGCTTAAGGCCCGCTTTGATGAAGAAAATAATATCGGGTGGGCCCGGGCGCTCGAACGGGCCGGGGCCCATGTCGTATACGGGGTCGTGGGCCTCAAGGTGCACGCAAAGCTCTGCATGGTAGTGCGGCGCGAGAAAGACGGGATCCGGCGGTACATGCACCTCGGCACCGGCAACTACAATGCGACCACGAGCCGCATCTACACCGACTTCGGCTTCCTCACCTGCGACCGGGAGATCGGCGAAGACGTTGCGAACCTCTTCAACTTCCTGACCGGGTACGCCCGCATCGACCGGTACAACCGGCTGCTCGTCGCCCCCGTCACCCTGCGGACCGGCATACTGGAGAGGATCGACCGCGAGATCGCCCGCCAGCAGCAGCACGGTGACGGGCACCTCATCTTCAAGATGAACGCGCTGGTCGATCCCGCCTGCATCACGGCGCTCTACGCCGCCTCGCAGGCCGGCGTGAAGGTGGAACTGCAGGTCCGCGGCATCTGCTGTCTCCGCCCCGGCATCCCGGGCACGAGCGAGAACATCCGGGTCACGGCCATCGTGGGCCGGTTCCTCGAACACGCACGGATCTATTACTTCAGGAACGGCGGGGACGAAGAGGTCTGGCTCGGGAGCGCCGACCTCATGCCCCGTAACCTCGACCGCCGTGTCGAGGTCATCTTCCCGGTACTGGACCCTTCACTGAAGAAGGCGATAACGGGTACGATCCTTCCGGTCCAGCTCGGGGACAACGTGAAGTCCCGGATCATGCAGCCCGATGGGACCTACGCACGTCTCGCACCTGCTCCCGGAGAAGAGGCGCGGAATGCGCAGTCATGGCTCGTGGAGCACCGGGGTACCTGGCATGGCAGGAATTCCTGAAGCGCCGTCCCCGGGCACCGGGCTCTGCCGGTTCGGGATGCAGCGGCTCCCCCCGCTCCTTGAAGCCTTCGAAAAAGAGATCGAAGGTGTCAGGGCTGCCGGGGACATCGAGTACATCCACCGCATGCGGGTCGCATCCCGCCGGCTCCGGGCAGCCCTCCCCCTCTTCAGATCCTGCTTCCCGCAGAAACAGTACGCCCGCTGGATGAAGGAGATCACCGGCATCACACGAGCGCTTGGCGAAGCCCGCGACACGGACGTGCAGATCGCGTTCCTTGCCAGATTCCGCAGGAAGAGTAATGCTGCGTGGAAAGTCCGCCCCGGGGCCGCGGGCACAAACCCGGTGGAACCGGCAATTGCATTTCTCATAAAAGATCTCCAGAAGAAGCGGCAGCAGCTTCAGGTCAGGGTCATCTCTGCCCTTGAGGCACTTGAAAAGAGCGGGATTGCCGGTGATATGCGCACAACGTTTGCCTCACGGGCTGCGACCGGCAGGCGGACTCCTTTACAGGCAGCTGCCTTCGGGGTACCGACCGTTGCGGCACTCCGGATCGAGTCCCGCCTTGAGGATATGCGGGCCTTTGAGCCATGGGTAGAACATGCGGACGCGGTGGCGGAGCACCATGCGATGCGGATCGCGGCAAAAAAACTCCGGTACACAATGGAAGTGTACGCGCCGGTCTACCGGCTTGGTCTGGTAAAACCGATCAGCCGCGTGAAGAAGGTGCAGGAGATCCTTGGCGACATCCATGACTGCGATGTCTGGATCGATACGGTAACAAGGCTCCTGCTCAGGGAGCGGGGCCGTTTCCGGTCGCAGGACAAGAAAGAACAGCCGGACACGACAACGCTTGCCAGCCTCCGGCTCTTCCTGCAGGATCGCGAGCGCGAGCGCGTCCTGCTGCACCGCCGGTTCATGCGGTACTGGGAGTCCCTCACCCGCACCGGGATCTGGGACGGACTCCGGCAGGCTCTTGTCAGCGGACGGGTGACGCGTTATATCCCGGCAAAGAAATTCAGTGATGATGAGCTCCGGTCGGCATGCGAGGCACGGGCGGCAACGTACCCGGCCGGGCTTGCCCACCACCGCACCGTCACCCGCCTCGCGCTCAGGATCTTTGACGATCTCCAGCCCCTGCACCGGATGTCCCCGCACGACCGGGTCCTGCTCGGGTGTGCAGGCATGCTCCATGACATCGGGTGGCTCCACGGCGCAAAGCGGCACAACGCCCGGTCGGCCCGGATGATCTTTTCGGACGAATCGCTGCCGCTCGACATCACCGACCGCATCACCACCGGCCTTGTGGCCCTTACCCACCGAGGGAGGGTACAGGTCGATGACCATCCCTTCTTTACGCTGCTCCCTCAAGGAGCACAGGTAACCATCCTCCAGCTCGCCGCGATCCTCCGTATCGCTGACGGGCTGGACCTCCTCCATGCAGGGTCCGTGGAGGAGGTCCGCTGCACCATCGGCGACCGTGAGGTTACCTGCGAGGTCATATCCCTCGCTGATGTCACGCGGGAGAAGGAGCGGGCGCAGTCCCGGTCCGATCTCTTCGTCCGGGTGTACGGGCGGGAGGTGGTGATCCGGTGAAGGACATGGGCATCGGGCCGGAAGGCCGGGTTGTCACGTTCATCGACATGGGGACCAACTCGATCCGGGTGCTGGTCGTCCGCCTCAACCCGAACCATTCCTACACGATCCTGACACGGCAGAAACAGCAGGTGCGGCTGGGCGAGGGCGAATTCGAGGACGACGATGTCACCCCGCAGGCCATGGACCGTGCGGTCATGGTGGCAAAAAAATTCACGGAACTGGCACGGACCTTCAATTCCGAGGAGTTCGTTGCAGTCGCCACCTCCGCCGCCCGCGAGGCCGCAAACCAGGACGAACTCCTGCGCCGGATCCGCGAGGAGGCGCAGCTGGACATCCGCGTCATCTCCGGCCGCGAGGAGGCCCGCCTCATCTACCTGGGGGTCGCAAGCGGCATCCACATTGGCGACCGGAAGATCTTCTGTATCGATATCGGCGGGGGCAGCACCGAGATCGCGGTCGGCGATGCCCGAGATTATCATCACCTTGACACTTTCCGGCTCGGCGCCATCCGGCTCACGAACATCTACTGCAACCCGGATGAGAAAGGGCCCATTGCACCGGAACAGTACAGGAAGATCCAGCAGCATGTAAAAAACGCCATCATCCATGCCACGGGCACGATCCGGAAATTCAGACCGGACTGTGCGATCGGGAGTTCCGGCACGATCATCAACCTTGCCGAGATTGCCGAGAGGACGCTCCATGCGGCAAACGGTTCTCCGGGCAATCATTCAGGCCAGACACTGACGTACAAGGATCTGAAGAAAGTGATCGAACTGCTCTGTGAGCTCCCGCTGGAACAGCGGCGGAAGGTGCCGGGCATGAACCCCGAGCGTGCCGACATTATCGTTGCCGGTGCGGCAATCCTCGACGTGTTCATGAAAGAGCTGGGGCTTGATGAGATCGCCGTGACCAGCCGGGGGTTGCAGGACGGCCTCCTCGTCGATTACCTCTCGCGGACAGACAACTTCCCCCTGTTCGGCGAGCTCTCGCCCCGCCGGCGGAGCGTGCTCCAGCTCGGCCGGTCCTGCGGGATCAACGAGGCCCATGCCCGGACTGTGACAAGCCTTGTGCTCGAGATGTTCGACACGGCTAAGACGAGAAAACTCCATGACTTTTCCGAGACAGAGCGCGAACTGCTGGAGTATGCCACGTTCCTCCACGACATCGGCTCGTTCATCTCGTACACCAACCACCACGCCCACTCGTACTACATTATCCGGAACGCCGAGCTCCTCGGGTTCGATGAGCGGGAGGTGCGGTTTATTGCAACGCTTGCACGTTTCCACCGGAAGAAGGGTCCCCGGAAGAAAGATCCCGATATCACCGGTCTCGACGCACGGGAGCGAAATGCCCTCCAGCTCCTTTCGAGTTTCATCCGGCTGGGCGAGAGCCTGGACCGGAGCCATGCCGGGCTGGTCCGGCACGTCCGGTTCTCCGCTGTTGACAAGAACACCGCCCGCCTCGAGATCGTCACCGGGGGCGACTGCCAGCTGGAGATATGGGGGATCGAGAACGAGAGGAAGGCGTTTGAAAAAGCGTTCGGCAGGAAATTAATCTTTGACGTTATTGATGCGCGGGATACCTGAACGGATGCATGGCTGCGGTGTCGTGCGGCCGGGCACAGTCACGGGAATTTATGAAGCGCCTCTTCCGCCCCGGACCGGAGCCGTGCATTGCTGCTGTTCAGGAGCTTTGCGAGCGGCGTGATCGCACGGCCGTCCCCGATCTCCCCGAGTGCCCATACGGCATAGACCGCGGGGTCGCCGCCGGCATCGAGCAGGGCAATAAGAGGGTCAACGGCCCCGCGTGAACTGATCGTGGCGAGCGCGATGATGACGGGGACCACCACCTGCTCGTGGGAATCGCCGAGCGCTTCGAGAAGGTACGGCTCTGCCGGTTCCCCCATGGCAAGCAGCGCATCGAACGCGGCTTCCCGTACACTCCGGACCGGGTTCTCAAGGCTGGTAATGAGGAGACGGGTATTCTCTTTGTCACCGGACTGCGCCATCTGCCGGATCACACCAAGTCTTGCTTCAGTACTTCCGGACTCGAGATCTTTCGCCCATGAAGCCCGCTGGTCCGTGCCGGTGCCGGAGTACACGGGCCCGGGGACATGGGTTGCGACGGGCGCAGCAGTGGGAGCCATATCCGCAAAGGAACTCTCATGCGATCCCGGTACCGGTGACCCGTTGCCAAGCCCGAGCGCCCGTTCCCATGTTTCTACCGCCCAGCAAGCCGCTTCATCGGAGAACGCCAGCTCGTCCTGGAGGCGTTTTACTAAAAATCCCCGGAAGAGGGACGGGGGCAGGGAGTGGCGGGGGTTGAGGAGATCGGAGGGGACGTGCTGCCGGACGGCGTTGACGAGCACGAAGATCTCCTTGTTGCACCGCGGGCAGGTGTCCCGGAGGAGCCCCTCGCACCGCAGGGGATCGTACGCGATGGACGGGCCGTACCGTTCGACCATCGACCGGAGAATGCGGGCGGGCTGGTCGTTCATGAGTTCACCGGGGGCTCCGGGGCCGCGATGGTCAGTGTCACCCCGTCAATAATGAGCGTTGTCCCGGGATTCAGCGGGACCGCCCGTCCGGGGGGGACGATCGTCTTGTTCCCATCCGGGAAGACCGCGTGCCAGGGGGTTGATGACTGGTTGCGGATTCCGGCAGCCCCGGGAATGGACGGGTGCGGGACAACGGTGCCGACAATGGATGAACCGTCATCGTTCGCCGGCGAGAGTGAGATATGCCTCCGCCGGATCGTGGTCCCGGAAGAGAGAGCAAGGGTTGTATCCCCGACCGGGCGCTCGATCCGGAGCAGCGGGGGAGAGACGAGCGTTGCATGGCAGTGCCAGCAGGCCTGCGCTCGGCCGTCCGTGCGGGCGAAGTTTTCGGCCCGGCATTTGGGGCACCTGACGAGCCGGTCCTTGACAGAGGAGAAGATGGTCTGCCACTCCCCCTCGGTCACCCGGCGGCCGGGATCCCGCAGGCCCTCCGTGAACACCCGGATGAACGTATCCTTGAGTTCCTGCGGGCAGTACTCCCAGCGTTCCCGGGCGGTTGCATAGTCCGGGTCCGGGGGGAGCCGGTTTGCCGGGTTATCCGGGTCGAAGACAAAGACCGGGGACTCGCCGTACACTTTCTTCTTTGCCGGGATGTCCCAGCAGTGGAAGCCGTACTCCATCTCCCCATGGAACGGGTGGTGCCAGACCCAGAGGTAGAAGAGGAGGACGGCAAGAGAGTGCAGGTCGGTCTGGGTCGACGGGTCGGCACTGTCCCGGATGATCTCGGGCGCCATGTACTCCATCGTGCCCCAGACCTGGCAGCGGGACTGGCGGTTCACGCCGACATTGTCGTTGTCACAGATCAGGATATCACCGGTATGCGGGTCGAACATCAGGTTGCCGGCAGAGATGTCCCGGTAACAATGGCCGGAGAGGTGGAGGGCCCGGTAGCTGTTTGCGAGCTGGTAGGAGATCTCGCAGAGCGACGAGAAATTCGGCACGGGCTTGACGTGTGCCCAGACCTCACCGAGCTCGGCATAACGCTGCGTGTCGATCTGCATCATCAGGTACCCGAACTGGTCGGACCCCTCGCGGGTCACGAGGTCGAGCGGCCAGACAAACCTCCTGCCGGCTGCGCCATAGGGTGGGCCGGTCCGGACAAGGTACAGGATGGCTGCCCGCTGTTCGGGCGTGGCCTGTTCGGCCTTGTACCACTTGACTGCCTGGTGGACCTGCGGCCCTTCGACAAGGTACACCTCTCCCTGCGTCCCCTCGCCGAGTTTCCGGATCACGTGGTATTCCGTGCCGGTGAGTTCCGCCTTCACGCGTTCGCCAATCGCAAGGGGCATTACCATCCCTCCGTTGACAATACTTCGTCCCCGGCGGTCCCTTCAGGTCCCGGCTTCGGCCCGCATTCTCCCTCAACCGGGTTGATACTGACAAAGACCAGCGTCATGTCGTCCCCGCTCGCCAGTTCCGAGTACCGGTCGAGCCAGCCCTTCATGGACCAGGCAACACTCTCGATACCGAACTCGTTCACCCGGGCCACGAGGCTCTTTACGAACTTCAGGAACTCCGGGCCTTCGGAACCGTCAAACGAGTCCGAGACGCCATCGGTTGCGGCGATGAGAAAACCCCCGGCCCCGCGGTCGAGCGTGGCCGTGCGCCAGAGGAGATGGGCATCCCGGGACGAGAGCGACTGGGTCTCCATTCCCATGAGCTGGGTGTCGCAGGGGATCGGGCACTCCACCGTGCCATCGGGCCGGACAAGGACCACGTCGCCGTCGCCGATCTGGCCGATCAGGATCGTGTCGCCGACGATGAGTGCCGCGATCAGGGTAGAGCCGTACCGCGTATAACCATTATTCCCGGTATTGCCCGCAGGGGGGAGCGAGATCTCCCGCTGCCCGACATCGACCTGCACGTAATCCCGCCACCGGCGTGTCACCCGCCGGGGAAAATCGGCCCTGAACTCGGACCGCAGGATATGCCGGGGGATCGTGTGCATATGCATCCGGTGGAACCCGATCAGTTCGTCCACGGCAGCCTGCACGGCGAGTGCCGAGCCGGTCCGGCTCTGGTCGTGGCGCGGGTCACCGTGGCCGTCGGCAATGGCAATCGCAATGCAGGGGATGGCACCGGACGACCCGCTCCAGACGGCAAACGCATCCTCGCAGGGACGGGAGGACCGGATATGGGATGCCCCGGCCCGGCTGCAGCCAAAGGCCCAGCCAAGAGCGGGATCGCATGCCGAGAGGAACGGGCGGGGCGGGTCCATGTTCTCGTATCTAGAATAATTCGGTATTGGAAGTAATCATCGGCGGGGGAGACTCGAGCGCGACATTTGAGATGTCGTCTATGCTCCCGGTACCCCGGCTCCGGCCGCGGGACGAGGCCACCGATGCCGAGACCGAAGCCCACTTGATGTACGAGACCAGCTCTTCGGGAGAGTGGGCCTTGAGGAGGCCGATCTGGTCCTGGTTGACAAACTTCAGGAGTTCCGGTTCATTGTAATCCGATTCGTCGCCGATCGCGATGGCGAGCCGGACTGCTTTCACGCCCCACGGGATCTTGGCCAGTTCGGCAATTGCATTGTCGTATTCCTCGCTGGGATCGGTACAGAACCCGTCGGAGACGAGGATGCAGACCGGGGGAAGGCCGCGGCGGGGCATGCGCTCGATCGAGAGCTCGTCAGCAAGCAGCCGGAGCGCCTTACCCGTCGCGGTCAGTCCTGAGGTCTCGAGTTCCGGCCACGAGAATTCTGCCACCGGCACCGGGTCGGGACCTACGTGCCATTCAGCATCGTCGGAGAACCTGATCGCCCGCATAAAGATCTCTACTTCCGGATAGGCCGCGACAGCTTTCTGGACTTCAGGAATTGCCTCGCGGATCGCCTGGTTCAGGGTCGCGATCTTCTTTCCCCGCATGGAGTCGGAACAATCGGCTATCCAGAAAAAGTGCAGTTTCTTACGGACTACCTGGCCGTCAGGAATCGGAACAGTATCTTCTATGGTATGACCCCCATTGCCATACCATTCATTCTGACAGATAACCATATAAGTTCACCGTTTTCCGGGGAGTTCCGGGAGGATGGGCCATTTCAAAACGGCCGATTCCAAAAAGAGGCAATATATGCTGGTGAAAAATAAAAAAAAGTGGATCTGACGGCCTAGAATTTCTTGACGGCCTGCACGAGCTTCCCGACCGACTCCTGTGCATCGCCATAGAGCATCCGGGTGTTGTCCCGGTAGAACAGGTCGTTCTCGATCCCGGAGAACCCTTTTCCCTGCCCGCGCTTGAGGACGATCACGTTCTTTGCCTGGTCAACATCGAGAATCGGCATGCCGAAGAGCGGGCTGCCCTGCCGGTGTGCTGCCGGGTTGACGACATCGTTTGCACCGATGACGAGGACAACATCCGTGCTCGGGAACTCCGGGTTGATCTCGTCCCGGTCGAAGAGGTGGTCGTACGAGACGCCGGCCTCGGCGAGAAGGACGTTCATGTGCCCGGGCATCCGCCCGGCAACCGGGTGGATGGCGAACTTTACCTGGACGTTCCTGCTCTCGAGCAGGTCGGTCAGTTCCTTGACCTTCTGCTGGGCCTGGGCAACTGCCATGCCATAGCCGGGGGCAACGACCACGGTGTTCGCGTACGCGAGCAGGACCGCGACGTCATCGGTCTCGATCGACTTCATGCTGCCCTGTATCTCGACGTTCTCTTCCGTTGCGCCGAACGCCCCGAAGAAGACGTTCGTGATCGAGCGGTTCATTGCCTTTGCCATGTTGAGCGTGAGCAGGGTACCTGCGGCACCGACGATGATACCCGCGACCACCATCGCATAGTTGGGGGTTGCAAACGAGAACCCGTCAAGCGCAACCGCAAGGCCGGTGAAGGCATTGTACATCGAGATCACGACCGGCATGTCGGCCCCGCCGATCGGGAGCGTCATGAGGAGCCCAAAGCCGAGCGAGAGGACAAAGAACAGCGGGAGATACATGGCAACGGAGAGCGGGAGCCAGGCCGGCTGCAGGATAACGAGCACACCGGAGATGATGGCAAGGGCAAGCACCACCATGTTGACGACCTGCTGGCCGGGGAAGGTGATCGGCCGCGGGCGCATCCAGCCATGGAGTTTCATGAATGCGATGATGCTCCCGGTGAAGGAGATGGCACCGATAAGGCCGCCAATGACCGCAAGGGAACCGGTGGTGGCATTTGTTGTACCCAGGAGTGCGACCGCCGAGATCCCGGCCGCCGCGCCGCCGCCCATGCCGTTGTAGAGCGCGATCATCTGGGGCATGTCGGTCATCGCGACACGCTTTGCCGCGAGGTAACCGAACCCGCCGCCGATCACGATCGCGATGGCGATCAGGGCAAGGTTGGTGAGGCCGGGGGTGAAGAACGTTGCGAGCGTCGCAATCAGCATCGCGGCGCCGGCCCAGACGATCCCGCTCCGGGCGGTGAGCGGGTGGCTCATCCGCTGCATGCCGATGATGAAGAAGAAGATCGTCACGATGTAGACCGGGTCGATCAGCCACGAGAGGTCTGCCATTTCAGGCCTCCTTGCCGGGCTTCTTTCCGCTGCGATCGAACATCTGGAGGATACGCTCCGTGACAACGTAGCCGCCGGTCACGTTCGCTGCACCGAGGACGACCGCCACAAAACCGATCGCCTGTTCGAGCGGCGTTGTCGCGAGGCCGAGGGCGACCATGGCGCCGACGAGCACGATACCGTGGATGAAGTTCGAGCCGCTCATCAGCGGCGTGTGAAGGATCGCGGGGACCCGGCTGATGACGACATAGCCGGTAAACGCGGCCAGCATCACGATGTAGACAGCAGTCCAGAGCATGGTTGAATCGGTCATAATTTTCCTCCGGTGATGAGATCGAGCGTTGGTTTATGGCGCACCTCTCCGGCGTGGACGAGGAGGCTTGCGACCAGGATCTCGTCGGTGAATTCCGTGACAAGGGCCCCGTCCTTGTCAACGAGGAGCGTAAGGAACGACTGGAGGTTCTTTGCGTACATCTGGCTTGTGTGGAACGGGATCCGGGCCGGGAGGTTCTGCGGCCCGATGATCAGGACGCCGTGCTCCCGGATGGTCTTGCCGGCCTGAGTCAGCTCGCAGTTGCCACCCGATTCGGCAGCCATGTCGATGATGACGGCGCCCGGCCGCATCGTGGCAACGGTCTCTCTGGTAACAAGGACGGGGGCCTTCCGGCCGGGGATCGCAGCGGTCGTGATGACAATGTCCGCCCGTGCAACGGCGGCGGAGACCATCTGCTGCTCCTGCGCCTTCTCTTCAGGAGTGAGCTCGCGGGCATAGCCGCCCTGGCCTTCGGCATTGATCTCGAGTTCGAGGAACTTGGCGCCAAGGCTCCGGACCTGTTCGCCGGCAGCGCGCCGGACATCGTAGGCCTCGACAAGGGCGCCGAGCCGTTTTGCCGTGGCAATTGCCATGAGACCGGCAACGCCGGCACCAAGGATGAGGATGGTTGCCGGCCGTATCGTGCCGGCGGCCGTTGTCAGCATCGGGAGGAACTTGGGGCAGTTGTCGGCACCCATAACGGCTGCCACGTACCCGCCGGCCGTTGCCTGTGAGCTGAGTGCATCCATGCTCTGGGCGCGGGTGATCCGCGGTACGAGCTCGAGAGCGAACGCGGTGATCTTCCGGTCGCGCATCCGGGCGATCGCCTCAAGGTTGTTTGCGGGGTTCATGAACCCGATGACGATCGTACCCTCGGCGAGCTGATCGACATCGGCAACGGTCGGGGGCTGGACCCGGAGGACGATCCGGGCGCCGTCCAGCAGCTCTTTTCGGCCGGACACAATGGTTGCACCGGCTGCCCTGAAGAGATCGTCGGGATAGTATGCACCCGTTCCCGCATCATGCTCGACACGGACGGTATAGCCGGACTTCGTGAACTTCTGGACAACTTCCGGCACAGACGCCACGCGCTGTTCACCCGGGGCCTGTTCCCTGGGAACGGCAATGACGACCGTCATGCAATCCCTCCTTCCGGATTGGCCCTGATGATTTCCCTTGCTTCCTGTACATTGACGGGGGTGCTCACACTTCCCACCATACCTGTCCGGCTTTTTCGCTATGGAACAACCTGTTCACTCCATCGATGATCTGCAATGTATCGTATAGATTGGAATTATAGCTTCTTTATTTTACGCACACGGACGGCAACACCGCGGCGCGAACGCAGCATCTCACCAGCCGGAAGCGCTGCCCGGCCGGTGGCGATCACCCGCTTACCCACCACCAGGACCTCGTCACCGTCCCGTATTGCAGGGTCTGCCCCGGTCACACCGGGGACGAGCACGTCGCCTTCCGGTATGAAATCATCGATGGTGACGCGGTACCCTTCTCCGATCAGGGCCCAGCCATCGAACGTAGGGCGGAGGAGACCGGTACCGGTGTCGAGCGAGAAGAGCTGGGTAGTGCCTTTGCTCCAGAACAATTCGAGGTTACGGCCGCGCGGCATCATCCCTTTTGTGTCTATGTCGGCACCGAACTGGTACGAGAGCATGCCATGCAACCGGTCATCCTTGATCTTCCGTTCACCGGCAAGGCTCGCGTCCAGTGCATTCAGGGCGGTCGGGCCTGCCGGGTTTTCCGTGCAGGAATATTCAAGCGTGATACCACAGAGTTCTGCGGCCTGCCGTGCGACGGTGAGTGCGCCGCCTTCGAGATGCGCGATGATCCGGCGGTACTGGTGGCGCGAGAAGTACCGTGCAAGGATGCCGGAGATAACCGCACATTCCTCTGCATCCCAGTACCCGGTCACCGGGACATCGTAGTGGGCTGCGGGGTACACACACTCGAGCTCGCGGGGGACGAGGCCGAGCGGTGACGTGACAATAAGTTCGTGGGCACGCCCGCCAATTGCTGCCTGGAATCGCCGGTGGCTCTTCGATAGCGAGTAGGGCTTCCGTGCCGAGCAGGGAAGGAGCACGGCAACATCGCACCGGGGCGGGACATACCGTGCCAGGAGCCGTTCGGCAAAACGCTGCACCTCGGCCCGCTGCATGGACTCGCCGGAGTTAGCCCGCATGACACCGCTCCGGGCCACGGGCTCTACGGACTCCATGAACGCATAATGGCGGTCGAGATGGCGGAGGATCGCGACCTGGTTTGCATCCATCCGGCAGCGGGACTCAACCAGTTCCCGGAGCTGCGCCTGCTGGATGAAACGGGAGACGAGCGCAATCTCGTGCCGGAGCGCTTCGCGGTTGTGCTCCTGCAGGTCCCCGGCTTTGCACCCGGGACAGGTGCAGATACCGGCTTCCATGGCATCAGCCGGGAAATCCCCCTCGGGCGTGCAGAACCGGCCCTGTGCTGACCTGAGGTCAACGGCGGTGTAATCAAAGAGTTCAAAGCCGGAATAACAGAGGATCGCGACTGTTGACGGCAGGGCAGACGCGGGGGCGTACCACGCGGTGTCGGCAGGAGTTTTCTCCTTGAGCCCGACAAGCCAGTCAACGTAGTTCCGTGGATTGGCAAACGCGGTGTGCAAGTTTGCGGCCATGACACAGTCGCCGCTCTCCGCGGCATTCTCCCGCTGGGGATGGATGATGACCGGGGCGTCCGTAATGACCGGGGGGAACTCCCGGACCAGTGTTGCGGGAGCAGACAGGGGTATATTGATCGACGGGGACTCGGCAAGGGCAGGGAACAGGACATCGGTCTCGGCTGCCGCGGGAAGCTTCACGATTGCGGTGCCGGTCTCAAGCATGCCGATCCGGGCAAGCCCGTCCCGTTTCCGGATATCAAACCTCGTCATCTGCGGTCTCCATGTCCCCGAGTTCCTGCTGCACGAGTGCAGCCCATGCCGGGCCGCACGCGATGACAATCCTGCTCTCCGGGTGGCTGTCGGCAAGGGCCCGTATGCCCCGGCACCCCTGCCGGACCATCGCATCATCCCATTCCGGGAGCTCGCACGGGCCGATGGGGAAGGTCTCTCTCAGTTCTGCCGGGTACGGCCCGAACGGGGGCTTGAAGGATAGCGTGTCGTCGTACCCTTCCCGCACCCTGCCATCGATCAGGATGAGGACATTCTTCCCAAGCGGGAGCCGGGCAAGCTGCTGCTGGTACCGCAGGACCTCAGTGCGCCGGCAGCTCTCATCGCCGCGGTAAAAGAACCGGCGTTTCGAGGCCCGGTCGTGCTCCGCGATGGCCGGGGCATGGTCAAGGAGCGCCCGGTACCCGGAGAGGAGTTGGGGGTGGCCCCGGCACCGCTCGTCAACGAGTTCCCAGAGCGTGCCGTCCACGATTGCCTGCCGGACCCGGGAGATCTCGGCGAGCGTGACATACAGGTTATGGAGCGCGAGCAGGCGTTCGCGGTCGGGGGCGGCCCGGAGTTCTTCGGCTGTGTGCGACCGGCAGACACTGCAGGCGCAGGGCAGGTCCGCAAGTTCCTCGATCCGGTAACTGCCGTGGGAGGTGAGGTATCGCCCGTCCTTTGCATAGAGAGCATAGGCAGCTGAGTCGAACAGGTCGCAGCCCATCGCTGTCGCGAGTGCGAACATCGAGGGGTGGCCGGCACCGAACAGGTGTACGCAGGCCGAGGGGGAGAGGGTCCGTTTTGCGGCCATCACGACCTTTACGAGCTCGCGATACCGGTAGGACTCCATGAGGGGGACAACCGCACCGATGGGGCAGAACGAGAAGCCGAGTTCGGTCACTTTCCGTCCCGATAACTCGCGGAGGTCTTCGAAATTCCCTCCCTGTACCGGCCCGGCAATCGGTGCGTCGCTGCCAAAAACTTCTTTTGCCTCGGTGAGCCGCTGGAGGGTGATCGCAAGCTCGCGTTCGGTGGTCTCGCGGTCCGCGGCGGGAGAGGTGGGGATATCAAGGGGTACCCAGATGTCACTGCCGATATCACGTTGGAACGAGAGCGTCTCCGTGTTGGTGATGGAGACCTGCCCGTACACCGAGAGTTGGAACGAACCGGAGTCGGTCATGATCACTCCGTCAAAATCGAGGACCTTGTGCAGCCCCTCGTCAAGGGCACGGGCCCGGAACTGCTTACTCTGCGAGAAGATGTAGGCATTGGTGATGAGCGCCTCAACACCCATCTCCTGCATCTCCTTTGGCGAGACGAGCTGGAGGTGGGGGTTGATGACCGGCAGCAGGGCCGGCGTCTTCACTGTCTTCTTCCCGACCGCCAGTTTCCCGCAGCGCCCCGCGCAGTCGCTGTACAGACTTTCAAATGCAATAGCCATTCCGCACCGTGATGTCGCTTTATATGGGCTCTCTTCAGGTTAAACGGTTGCCCTCACTTTTTTTCCGAGAAGATCTGTCCTTCAAAGGTGAGGATCTCGACCGAGGGGTAGGTCCAGCACCGGTTGGGAAGGCCGGCCTTCATGCAGGTATGGTCGAGGAAGGTGGTTGCGTCCCAGCCGTACTCGGTGGCCACTTGGGGGAGGAGGAGCCCGCTCGTCCCCATGCCCCGCGCGATGAGCCCGTGTTTGCCGACAATGACTTTGCCGGGACGTTCCGGGGGATCGCCTTTTATGGGTTCAGGCACGGTAAGGATCGTGACCTCCACGGTGACCTGATCCAGTTCCTCCTTCCGTACCGGGGGAAACCGGGGGTCCTCGAGGGCGGCTGCGCCGGCAGCATGTTCGATTGCCTCCCCGAGCGGCATCACGGGATACGGGAGCCCGATGCACCCGCGGAGCTCGCCGTCCTTACTGAGCGTGACAAAAACCCCGCGCTTCTCGTTAAAAACGGGTGTGAGTTTCAGCGCGGGTTTGGGTTTTTTTGCGCAGATATATTCAATGGCGCCGCGTGCGGATCGGAGCGCCATGTGACCCTCTTCCGGTGTGAGCAACTGCATGGCTGTTCCCTGTTCCTGTGACTGTCTATAGTGCATCTTGGATAACAATCTATCGAACCGGGCGGACTGCCCTGCGGGCGGCAGCCGGTTCCGGAAGCGAAGGGTACTGGCGCTGCGCTTATCTCCTCCGCCGTCCCATAGGTATCCGAGAGGGAGAGAGCGGCCGACGGTAACTTAAGTGTTGCTGAGGAAAGTCCCCCCACCCACCGGGCACGCAGCCGTACGCAAGTACGGGTGGCGAGAGTCACGGCAATGGCACAGAAACGACACGGCCTGCCAGCAGTGATGAAGCGGTTGAGCCGGAAACGGCGAGAAGCACTTTGTGCGAGTAACCCGCTGAGCGTTTACGGGCAGGATACGGTGAAACGGCGAATCCCTGCGGGTGCAAGTCAGAACAGGACAATGGAGCGCTCGGTATCCGTCCGGGTATGACGCAGAGCTGAATGCCGCTAAAACAAAAGGAGGCTTACTCCTCCCACTCGCTTTCTTCTGGCAATTTTCGTTAGTTTTAGTCTTCCTGACAGCAGGCGCTTTCTCTTTTCATATTGGAGTGCATGGTATTCTCCTGGCCCGGCTTCAATACAGCAAGCTATTAAATCAGGATTTTCAGAGTACGTATTGAGGGAGTTCATCGTGGATCATCGATCTTTTTCATGGAAAAGTGCGTACCGGTATCTCATCGTTATCGCCTGCATTGCCATACTGGTCATACCCGTTTCAGCGGTTACCTTAACGCCCGGCTCTTCATCCGGTTCCGCCACCATCTCGAAAGGCGACCCGGTCTATATCCAGGGCGTGGCCACCGGCCACCCCCGCAATGGTCTCCAGGTATGGGAGATCGGTTACAATACCGTGAAAGTTTCAACAATCTCTGTCAACGACGACAACACCTATTCGTACGAAGTGAAGTCTGCCGATACGCAGGGCCTTGCATCCGGCCAGTACGTTGTCATTGTCCAGCACCCGATGATGAACGGGGAATTCGATATTTACTACTCGCCTTCGACCGGGCAGGTGATCAACCGGCAGCTGAATGGCGGGACTTCGATATTCCAGCTGACCAGGAGCGGGAGTCTGCAGAGCACCGATGCAGCATCCGCACTCATGAAGGCGATCAACAGCCAGAATATCGACGATACGTTTGCCTCGTCCTCCTTTTACGTCAGCCCGCCGGATGCACTCATCCATCCCGTTGGCGACCATGTAGTCGGGGATAAATTCACCATCACCGGCTCCACCAACCTCGCCGTTGGTGACAAACTGCAGGTGGATGTCTATTCTTCATCCTTTACACCGACATTGAAGAGCCAGTCCGGGGAGTATTCAGGGGCAAGCGGCGTAGTGGAGGTGATGCCCGGCAGCAATGGCCGCAACCAGTGGTCGTTTGACATTGATGCATCGACGTTCAAGCCGGATGAGTATATTGTGACAGTCGCCGGCATTATCCAGGATGTCCGGGGTTCAGAGACGTTTAATATCCTCCCGTCATCCCCTGCAACAATTCAGGTCACCGCGACCGCCATGACAACGGGAACGGTTGCTCAACCAACACCTGTATCTGCGATCACGACAACTCCAACGCACGTACCTACAACCCTGCATTCTTCCCTGCCACTCTGGGTCAGCGCAGGTGCGGTATTCGGGATAATAATGGTATTCAACAAAAGAAAGGACTGACCTGATCCTACCAGGTGAGGAACAGGGTCTTGGTCCGGGAATAACTGTCAAGAGCGTGGATCCCATTCTCCCTGCCAATCCCGCTCTCGTTCATCCCGCCGAAGGGGACTTCCGGGGGGACGGTGAGGTGGCGGTTTACCCATACGATCCCGGCGTTGATCTCATCGAATGCCCGTTTTGCCGTATGCAGCCGGGTGGTCCAGACCGATGCCCCGAGGCCGTAGCGGGTACGGTTCGCCTCCCGGATTGCCGTATCAAGGTCCGGAACCGACATCACCGGCAGGACCGGGCCGAACACCTCTTCGTTCATGAGCCGGCCCTCCGGGACCACATCGGCAACAAGGGTCGGCTGGTAGAACAGACCCCGGTCGCAGGGCGCAGCGTCCAGCCGGCATCCCCCGGTAAGGATCGTCCCTTCCCCGCCATCGCGGGTCCCGTCAACCAGCTGCGATATGCGTTCGCGCTGGGCGGGACTGTTCAGCGGGCCCATGTCGATCCTAGCATCAAGGCCGTTACCGATCTTCAGTTCTTCGATCCGGCGTTTCAGTTTCTGCGTGAACACCGCAGCGATGGCATCGTGGACGAACAGCCGCTTCACTGCCGTGCAGGTCTGCCCCGCATTATAGAACCTGCCCCTGAGTGCCCCTTCAACCGCCTTGTCGATATCCGCGTCATCCATCACGATCATCGGGTCCGATCCCCCGAGTTCAAGCGTCAGTTCCTTGAGATGACTGGTGGCCAGTTCCCGGATTCGCTGGCCGGTTGCACAGTTCCCGGTAAAGGAGATCTTGCGGACCTGCGGGTGGCTGACCAGGGATTCACCGACAACTTCCCCCGGCCCGGTCACGATATTGAGGACCCCGGCCGGAAGGCCGGATGCCTCAAGGATCTGTCCAAGCCGGATGTTTGTGAGCGGGGTTGTCGAAGCCGGTTTGAGGACCATCGTGTTGCCCGCGAGCAGAGCAGGCCCGACCTTCCACCCCATGATGAGCACCGGCATATTCCAGGGGATGATCGCCCCGCAGATCCCGAGCGGCTCACGGGTAACAAGTGCATCGCCGGCAGTGCCGAGGCGGATGAGGTCCCCCTGCCGGGATGCGGATATCCCGGCATAGAACTCAAGGATATTGGCATATCCTCTGACCTCATCGATTGATTCCCGGAGGGGTTTTCCCTGCTCCATCGTCAGGAGCCGGGCAAGGTCCTTGTGCTGCTCCCGCACCTTCTCTGCCGCATGGAAAAGGATGATGCCACGTTCACGCATGGTCTTCTTCTTCCAGCCGGCTGAGGCTGCTTCCGCAGCGTCCACTGCCCGCACGACATCATCGGAAGACCCGGAAGGTACACGATCAATCTCTTCACCGGTTGCGGGGTTCTTCACAACGATCCATGTATCATCCAGGGAGGCAACATCGGTGCCCCCGATCCTCATCAGCATACTCTGCCTCCTGTCATCGTATCATCCTGCCACTGTTATTCCCGGGGGGTGTGAAATGCTCCCTGGTACCGGCTGGAGATTATCCCGGTTTACTATTCGGTTATACCCTACAAAATTCCTTCCATCACTATTCAGGGACGGGGACGGCGGCCGCACCCGCACTGGACGGCTGCCTCTGCCACCGCGGATGCAACGGCTTTCGTGACGTCCTTGTCGAGGATGTTGGGAAGGATCCGTTCGCGGTGGGGTTTTGGGACACAGCCCGCGATTGCATGCGCAGCGGCAATCTTCATCTCATCGGTGATCCGCGTGGCTCGGGCATCGAGGGCCCCCCGGAATATTCCCGGGAACGCGAGCACGTTGTTGATCTGGTTGGGCAGATCACTCCGTCCCGTCCCGACAACCGCGGCACCGGCATGCTTTACCTGATCCGGCATGATCTCGGGGACAGGGTTTGCCATGGCAAAGACAATGGCATCCTGGTTCATCGAACGTATCATCTTCTCCGTGACTATGCCGGGCCCGGAGACGCCGATAAAGACATCCGCCCCGCGCATCGCATCCGCAAGGCTGCCGTCAAGGGCGTTTTTATTCGTCTCTTCAGCAATGATGAACTTGTACTTGTTTTTATAGAGACCGGGCCTGCCCCGGAAGATCGTCCCCTGCGTATCGCAGACGATGATGTCGTTGACTTTGGTACAGACATCCGGGCTGTACCCGATACATTTCAGCATGCGGGTGATCGCATACCCGGCAGCACCCGCCCCGCTGATCACGATATTGAGATCGGCGTATTTTTTACCGGTCACTTTGCAGGCATTCAGGAGTGCGGCAAGGACGACAACGGCAGTACCGTGCTGGTCATCATGCATGACAGGGATCCCGATGTCCTGCAGGGCATCCTCCACCTCGAAACATTTCGGGGCTGCGATATCCTCAAGGTTGATTCCCCCGAAGACCGGTGCAATGTTTCGCACCTTGTCGACAAAATTCGTTTCATAACTCTCAAAACAGATAGGGAAGGCATCGACCCCGGCAAATTCCTTGAACAGGATCGCCTTCCCTTCCATGACGGGTATGGCCGCATAACCTCCGATGTTGCCGAGCCCGAGCACTGCGGAACCATCGGTGACAATGGCGATGGTGTTTGCTTTCAGCGTGTATTCATAGGCAAGGGCCTTGTCCTTAACGATCTCCCGGCTGACTTCAGCAACACCCGGCGTATAGGCAACCGAGAGATCATGTTTTGTCTTCAGGGGGACCTTGGACCGGATGCCGAGCTTCCCTTTATGCTTTGCATGCATGGCAAGCGATTCCCGGTATATCTCATTGCTTGCCGAGGAGAATGTCATCCGGTACCTCTCAGTACGTGTGAGGGATGGGGCAGGCAATGAAGATAGTGGTTGAAACCCGGCCGGCTCGTGTCGTAACGGCAGAAGAATCCGGTCAATAGTATTTCAGGATCCATTGCCCGCATAAAGGTAAATTTAATACATGAATGGACAAATGTATACATTAAGGTATACAAAAGTCATCGCGCGGCAATTAATTACCGCATTCTCCCCTGTTACCTGAACATTATGGTTGTGAATCACATGAAGTCAAAAGATATCGCCATTGTCGGAATCCTGCTCGCTATCGGTGCCATCCTCCGGTACTTCCTTGCGATGCTCCACACGCCCCTGACACCGAACATGATCATCGCATTCTACTGTCTTGCGATCATCCTGATCCGACCAAAGATCCTCGAAGCACTCGGTATCGGCCTTGTTGCCGGTGTCCTCTCGATGCTGATCTCCAGTTCGATGTTCCCGCCGGCAAATATTATCAGCGAACCGTTAGGCGCCCTGGTCTGTTTCGTGCTGTACGCGGCACTCCGTGAGCGGACGAAATTCGCCCCGACCGTGACCACCTTTATCGCAACACTGGTAAGCGGATTTTCGTTTGCCGCGATCGCCATCATCGCCATCGGCGCCACCTACCTGGCCAAGTACAATGGCGACATGATGGCATTCATTGTGATCTTTGTACCGATCGTTGTCATAACGGCAGTTTTTAATGCAATCGTTGTCCAGTTCCTCTACATCCCTTCCAGCAGGGTGCTTCTTAGAGGACAGGAATGATTGAACTCACTGACGTCAGTTACACATACCCCCACACGGTGCAGCCGGCCCTGCACCGCGTGTCACTTTCTTTGAAAAAAGGCCGGTGTGTGATGGTCACCGGCCCCTCGGGAGCCGGAAAGACTTCGCTCTGCCTTGCGGCATCCGGGATCCTCCACCATGAATATGGCGGGAAAAAAGAAGGGACCGTGATCGTTGACAAGAAGAATGTGGCGGAGTACAAAACACTCTCGGATCTTGCGCAAAACGTCGGGGTTGTCTTTGACGATGCCGAAGCCCAGATGATCTTCACCACGGTTGAAGAAGAACTCCTGTCAGCGCTTGAACACCGCGGGCTTTCTGCCGCCGTGATCGAGGAGCGACTTGACGGGATCATGAAAACAACCTATCTTGAGGAGATCAGGGACCGATCGCCACACCATCTTTCCGGCGGCCAGAAACAGAGAGTCGCCCTTGCGGCAACACTGGCCCTGGGAAACGAGATCCTCATCCTGGACGAGCCAACCTCAGAACTTGACGAGCACGCAACAGAACGGATTGCGGAGATTCTTGCAGAACTCAAAAGCCAGGGAAAGACGATCCTGCTGATAGAGCACAAGTTCCGCCACTTCCGGGACATGGTCGACACGCTTGTCATCCTGGAAAACGGTGCCATTACTGCATCCGGCAACCCGGTCGATGTCCTGGAAGATGCACGGATCCGGGGCATGATCTTTCCTGATTTCTCAACAATCAGGAAGGCGGTGCCGAAAGCGTCGGGCGGCGAACCGGTTATTTCCGTGCAAAACCTCTCCCATTCATATGGTGATGTGCCCGCACTGTCAGGTATCAACCTAACCATCCGCAAGGGTGAGTTTGTCGCCATCGTGGGGGAGAACGGTTCGGGAAAGACAACACTCGTCAAGCACTTCAACCAGCTCCTTTCCCCAACGAGCGGCGATGTGATCATCAACGGGAGGAACACCAAGGAGTGCAGTATTGCCGATCTCGCACGGGATGTCGGCCTTGTCTTCCAGAACCCGGATCATATGTTCTTTGCCGATACCGTGCGGGAAGAGATCGCGTACGGGGTAAAAAACCTCAATATCGGTAACAGTAATGCAGTTATCGATGCAGCGCTCCGGGATGCAGGTCTTTCTGAAACGGCCGAGCTGTATCCGCGGTGGCTGTCACGGGGAGAGCGGCAGCGTCTTGCTATAGCCTGCGTTGTTGCCATGCAGCCCGGTATCATCGTGCTTGATGAACCGACCACGGGACTCGACGGGTACGAGGCACGCACGGTCATCGACATGCTCAAAAACCTCCAGGAGAAGGGCCACACGATCATCATCATCACCCACAACCGGGAGATTGCACAACACTGCGCCGACCGTATCATCATGATGGAGAACGGGCGTATTATTACCGATTCGGAAGGTGCATGACAATGGCAGAGATTCTCCAGTACGTCCATAAGGATGCATTCCTGCACCGGCTCCATCCCTATACCAAGATCTTTTTCATTATCCTCGTTACCATTATGGCGATCGTTGCCACCGACATCCCCTTCCTCGTCCTCATGGTAATCGCCCTGCTGGTATTTGCGGCATACGGCAATGTGCTCTCGGAATCGCTTAACCAGCTGAAGTTGATCCTCGTCATGAGTGTGATCTTCATCCTCATCACGGTCATCACCATGCCGAACGGGGGGACAATCGGACATGTCATTCCGGAAGGCGTGCCATTCATCGGAGGGGCCATCCCCATTACCGTCGGGGGACTCATGATAGGCGTCGTCCTCACGCTCCGGTTCATGATCCTCATCTTCGCCTTCCAGCTCTTCCTGATATCAACGCAGCCACGGGACATCGTCCACGCGATGGAGAAGATCCGGGTCCCTATTGATTATATCCTGATGTTCATCATTGCGCTCCGCTTTATCCCGACCCTCCAGATCGAGGGGCAGCGCATTCACGAGGCGCAGCTGGCACGCGGCTTCAATCCGGGAACCGGTCTGCTGGGAAAGGTCAGGAGCGTTTCCCCTATCGTCATCCCGCTGGTATCCAACGCATTGCTCCGCTCCAATATTCTCGGACTTACCATCGACATGCGGGGATACCGGACGGGCAAGAGAACACACGTCCGCGAGCGGGTCTTCATGGCTCGGGATTACACCGTCATAACAGTGCTCGCGATCGCTGGCGTGGGTTTTATCGCACTTGTCATGGCGCAGATGGTGTAACAACCAGAAAAGTCTATCTTTTTTACCCGACGTGCACGATCATAATCCATGATTCGTGCAGGGTCAGCAAAGAATCTGAAGATCAGGGCTTTGAACCTGAAAAGAAAACGCCCCGGCCGGGATTTGAACCCGGGTCAAAAGATCCGCAATCTTCTAGGATGTCCGCTACCCTACCGGGACAGGCGTTTTAGTGTATGCCTTACTTAAATTGCTTTTATCGCTTAAATATCTCACCGTATCACGGTCTGATATACCCCGTGAATATCAGAAAAAAGGATCACGCGTTAGTGGGTCCACGTCGGGGTAGGAGTTCCCGTGATTAGTGCAAGGCTGGTGGTGTCCCGTGTTGACTGGCCCCAGTACGTACAGGTATCGAAAGTCATATTGTCAGGGTTATCGAAATTGCCCACTGGCTTGACCCAGAAGGTTATCGTTGCCGTCATCTTATTCCCCTTTATTTCAACGAGAAGGTCATCCCGTTTCAAAACTTTGAGGGTCCTTGTCAGGTACATGGAATAATCCTTGCCGAATCCATCCTGGAGATAGATCTCCCCCGAGGTTTTATTCCTCACCGTGATTTCCAGGTAAGACTGGGGATCGTACGTGTCGTATTTTTCAACAACATCCTCTTTCGATTCATATCGGGAGGTGTATGCATTATAACCGGAGATATTCTGCGGTTTGACGGTGTAATTGATATACATGGGGGGATTTTTCAGGTTGAACGAGAATGCTGAACCGTTATAAAGAAAGGCCTGGGTCAACGTGTAAATTCTGCAGCTTTTTTCCTCAGGAAGTGGCGTCGGGGTGGCGAATGTGTGATAGCCGGGGGCCTCTGTCCCGGTGATGCCGACATCCAGAACGGTGACATACGGGGTCGCAGTGGTAATGTAAGCAGAGCCGGGGGCTGTTGTGGTTGGCACTCCCACCGGGGTATTGGTATACTTCGCTCCCGTCGACGATTCTTTGGGAGGAGCAACGCAGCCAGACAGTGCCAGCATGGCAATCATCGCGATAATAAAAAAGACAGGTCCCGGCTTTATCATGATCAATCAGAGTACAGTAACTCATAGTAAATAAGCATTTCAAAACAAAGCAGATGGCAATGAAGAGTTATTCCCACGATATCTCCCTTGGAACGAAGCCGTTTGTGACATGAGTTTCTGACGGGAACAATATACCGGTGTACGTAAAATATTATACGATTACTTATGATTATAATGGAGAACTGATTCCTGGCAGAGTATTCTGCAGGACACCTTGTGCTTCCGGTACCAGGAAGTGTATTTTTGCAGGAGTACGGGTTTTAGGGGGATAACGGATGGCCATTATGGGAAAAAACATATGCATGGTATTGATAATCTGCAGCCTTCTGGCTGCTCCGGCGCTGGCAGGAACAAATTATATGGGAGGGAGCCCGGACCTTTCGGCATATATCTCGGGAACCACAGAATTCAGTCCGGGAAACGAATCACAGATCACGATAGTGATCAAAAATACCGGCATCAATGAATACAAGCTTGTCCAGTCAGGTACCACTCAGGACCTTGCCGATCTGCCCAACACGGCGAAATTCTTAAAAGTGTCACTCCGGCCCGGCGATGCACCGCTGGTCGTGAAAACAGACCCGCAGATGCTGGGTGACCTCAAGGGCGGATCGAGCACTACTGCGACATTCATAACGAAAATTAATACCGATGCCCAGGGCGGCACCTATATCCTGCCCCTTCTGCTGAACTATTCCTACCAGGATACCTTTGCCCAGGCGGGCGCCACCGAATATATCGAGTATAGTTATAAGACCGTGGCATACACGCTCGATATCCCGATCACCGTTAAACACGAGGTATCAATCGATGTCCTTTCAGCAGAACCGGAACACCTGAATGCCGGGACTGAGGGCTACCTGGACCTGAAGATCAATAATACGGGTTCTGAAGACGGGACGCAGGCGATTGTAAAAATTACCCGGAACGGAAACAGCCCGGTCATCCCGGTGGACAACAGTGTCTATATCGGCGATTTCCCCTCGGGAAGCACAGTGTCCTGCCGGTACAAGGTTGCGGTATCGTCCAGTGCAGAAAAGCAGACATATCCCGTTGATGTTGTTGTTGAATACCTGAATACAGAAGGGGATACCGTCACTTCCCGCAGTGACACGGTTGGCGTACCGATCGGGGGGAAGGCAGACTTTGCCATCATATCCGCACCGGCAGAAATGCACCCCGGGAATAAGGAAGTCATCTCCGTTGAATACAAAAATACCGGTGACACGGCCATATACAGCGCCCAGTCACGGATCAGTGCTGTCGACCCGTTCAGCAGCAGTGAGGACATCGCATTCATCGGAAACCTGCAGCCGGGCGAGTCCCGGGTCGTATCCTACCAGGTCAGTGTCGATCGCAGCGCAACAATCAAGGAGTATGGCCTCGATTCGGAAATCCGTTATCGCGACGCTCTCGATAACACCTACATCTCAGACATTATGAAAGTGAACGTCAACGTAACCGCAACAAAGGGACTTGAGACGATCATCACCAACCCGATTTACCTCTCCATCCTCGCTGCAATAATCATCGGAATTGCCTATGTTGTTTACCACAGACGCAACCGGAAACAATAAGCAATTACCTTTTTTTAAATAACTCTCTTGTTTCACGCACGATAACGCATACCAGATTTTTTCGTTCAGATAATCCCCTACCGTGTCCGGCCGGACATGACAGCGTCAGATTTTATTAAGAGCCACGGCTTACCAGATTGTATTGCGAAGTCAATCCTCCATGAAATGATGTTTCAGATAATCCCGGTGCAGATATGCGTATCATGATCACTACGATGGTGTGTAAAGGATGTCCGGCATGACCATCCCCCGTATCATCATTGCCGGTACCCACAGCGGCTGCGGCAAGACAACCGTGGCGAGCGGGATCATGGGCGCGCTCACAAAGAATGGGTATACCGTCCAGCCGTTCAAAGTTGGCCCGGACTTTATCGATCCAACGCACCACACGCGGATATGCGGCCGCGTTTCCCGCAACCTCGATCCGTTCATGATGGGCGAAGAAGGATGCCTTGCATCATTCTCCCGTGCATCGGCAGGCGCCGACATAGCGGTTATCGAGGGGGTCATGGGCATGTTTGACGGTGTTGATGGATCCGATCTCTCAAGTACCGCCCACGTTGCCCGGATCCTGCAGGCACCGGTCATCCTCGTTGTCGATGCAAAAGGGATGTCCCGGAGCATCCACGCGCTCATCAAAGGGTTCATTGCCTTTGATCCCACGGTCAGGATTGCCGGCGTGATCGTCAACCGTACCGGGAGCAAACGCCACCGGGGGATGATGGAGCCCTCCCTTGCTATCCCATCATTCGGGTGGATCCCCAGGAACGATGATATTGCCATGAAGAGCCGGCACCTTGGCCTTCTCATGGCACACGAATCCGGCTCGCACGATGAGATGGGATCGCTCATCGCAGAGCACTGCGATCTCGGTGCTATTGTCACAGCAGCAAAAAACGCCCCGGCGTTACCTGTCCTGCAGGATGCCACGTCACGAATTGCCCCCCGGGCCCGGATTGGTGTTGCTCGGGACCATGCATTCTGCTTCTATTACCAGGACAACCTGGACCTGCTCTGTCGATCCGGGGCCGAACTGGTCTTCTTCAGCCCGCTCCAGGACCGGCTGCCTCCGGTCGATGCGCTGTATCTTGGAGGCGGATATCCCGAACTCTATCTCCCTCAACTCGAGGCTGCAGCCTGTACCGGGGATATCAGCAGGGCGGCGGGAGATGGCCTGCCGGTCTTTGCCGAGTGCGGCGGGCTGATGTACCTGACCCGGGAGGTCACCGGTGAGCGCTCGTACCGCATGACCGGCATCCTGCCCGCGGTAACCGAGATGACAAAACAGATCCAGGCGCTGGGATATGTGAAAGGCACGGTTACCGGTACGGGGTCGTTTTTACCGCAGGGGAGGATCGTTGCCGGCCACGAATTCCATTATTCACGACTTGCCTCGGACAAGGATGCACGCTTTGTTGTCAGCCTTTCGAGGGGGAAAGGAATTTCAGACGGGAAAGATGGCCTTACCGCAGCGAATACGCTGGGTATGTACACGCACTCGTATTTCTCTCCGGCGTTTGCTGGCGATTTCGTGGATGCAGCCGTGTCGTTCTCCCGTACCTGATCCTTCATTTATCTTCATTTATCCACGCATACAAGGGCTAAAGTCATAAGACAGCGAACCTCACAAACACAGGCAGGTCTGTTATCCATGCGCAGTGATGAAGTGAAATCAGGTTACCAGCGGGCACCCAACCGTGCGCTCCTCCGCTCACTGGGAGTGACCGACCGTGAGATGGAGCTCCCGTTCATAGGAATCGCTAATGCATACAATACGATCGTGCCCGGCCATATCCACCTCCGGCAGCTGGCCGAGAAGGTGAAGGAGGGCGTTGCCGCGGCCGGTGGCGTTCCGTTCGAGTTTGGCGTTATCGGAATTTGCGATGGTATCGCCATGGGCCACGAAGGGATGAGGTATTCCCTCCCGTCACGCGAAAACGTTGCGGACTCTATCGAACTCATGGCACAGGCCCACCGGTTCGACGGCCTCGTCTGCATCGGCACCTGCGACAAGATCGTGCCGGGCATGCTGATGGCTGCGGTCCGGTGCAATATCCCCACGGTTGTCCTGACCGGGGGTGCGATGCTCTCCGGCTATCAGGACGGGAAAGACCTCTCCCTCATCGATATTTTCGAAGGCGTGGGAAAAGTTGCCGCCGGAACGATGACAGAAAAAGCACTGTGCGAACTCGAGTGCTGTGCCATGCCCGGTTGTGGCAGCTGCCAGGGACTATATACCGCAAATACCATGGCCTGCATGACCGAAGCGCTGGGCATGTCCCTTCCGGGGTGTGCGGCAACACCGGCTGTCGATGCCGGGAAACTGCGGCTCGCCCGCGAGAGTGGCGAAGCGATCATCCCTCTGGTGAAAAAGCAGGTCCGGCCGCGGGACATCATCACAAAGAAGAGCCTGCGGAACGCCATCCGGGCAGACATGGCACTCGGCGGGTCGACAAATACCGTCCTGCACCTCATGGCGATCGCAACCGAAGCCGAAGTCCCGCTCTCGCTTGAGGACTTCTCCACACTTGCCGAAGAAGTCCCCCATATCTGCTACATGCAGCCTTCCGGCCCGCACTCCATGCAGACCCTCCACCGTGCCGGCGGAATCCCTGCCGTGCTGAAGAGACTTGAGAAGTATCTCGACAACACCCCCACGGTCGCCGGCAGGAAGATCCTGGAGATTGCGAAAAGCGCGGTTGTCAGGGATGAAGAAGTGATCCGTCCGGTAAACCGGCCCATCAGCACAACCGGGGGACTGCGAGTCCTCTCCGGCTCGCTTGCACCGGATGGTGCCGTAGTGAAGAGTGCTGCCGTGCCCAAGGACATGTGGAAACACTCCGGCCCGGCCCGGGTTTTCGATGGCGAAGGACCTGCCATGAAGGCGATCCTGGCAAAGAAGATCAAAGAGGGCGATGTTGTGATCGTCCGGTACGAAGGTCCCCGCGGAGCACCGGGGATGCCCGAGATGCTCTCGCCCACGTCGGCACTGATGGGGCTCGGGTACAAGAAGGTCGTCCTCATCACGGACGGACGTTTCTCCGGGGGCACACGCGGTCCCTGCATCGGCCATGTTGCACCGGAGGCGGCTGTGGGCGGCCCCATTGCGTTCGTCCGGGACAAGGACCACATCTCTGTTGACCTGCATAAAAAGACCATCGAGCTGGAAGTTCCTGCAAAGGAGATCAGCCAGCGTAAGAAAGGATGGAAACCCCCGAAAAAATCTCTTACAGGTGTCCTTGCCCGGTACGCAAAGAGCGTGGAGCAGGCAAACCTCGGTGCAGTGCAGCGATAACCCGGTTACCGATATCCAATCCAACCTCTTTTTTATCGGTCAGGCTCAGGCAGTTGCACGTTGACGGGCAACAGTTCACGCATAACAGCCGCAGAGTTCCGGCATAATCAGGGTCTGTTTCGATAACCGGGCATTCAGGAAAATGCCGGGACAATCCGATTTTTCTGATGTATTAAAAAAAGTGTAGGAGAATTATGCCGCACCGGCGCTGTCATACAGTTGGCTGATGTACCGTGCATGCCAGAGTACGAGTGGCGGAGTCAGGAGGAAGAGGATGATCATCCCAATATAGGGAATGGCCATACAGATGACCTCGATGATACCGATAATGATCCCGATGATGATGAGCGCAATGATGTAGTCGAGCCAGCCGATCTTACCGATCGTCTCAATGATCGCGCCGAAGTTGAAGGCTTCGCCCATACTGCCGGTGCGGGCAAACCGGACGATACCGATTGTTGCCAGGAGACCGGTGATGATTGCGACAACCAGGAGGATGAGGAACCCGGCAAGCATGCTGCCGATGATCCCTATGATCGCTGCAGGGTTCATGACATAGGCAGTAATGCCTGCACCAATCGTAACAAAGGCGATGATCAGGCAGGGGATTGCCCAGATGATTGAGACGATGAGATATTTGATACCGTCAATAACCAGGGTGCCCCACCCGTCAACTTCCGGTGCCGGTTTTTCTCCCCGGAATACTTTAAGGGTATACCCGAGGAGCGGGATAGCAATAAGAATCGTTGCTACCAGGAGCAACAGCCACTGCATCCATTTACCCACAACTGCATCCTTTGCATAGGCAAAGGACTCTCCAACCATGTTTCCAAAATCCATTCGTTTCACCACAAAGATACCATCAATGTTCAGAATCATCCGTGGCTGTTTCCCTGCCACAAACGATTTAAAGAAGGTATGGCAACTTCGCAGAATAAATATCTATCGCGGATTTTTGGTTAAAATTGGAAAAAAAGGGCAAATATTAGTGCCTAAAGTACCGTATGCCCGTAAAAACCATTGCCATGTTGAGACGGTTTGCTGTTTCGATAACTTCCTTGTCCCGGATTGACCCGCCGGGCTGCACAAGTGCGGTTGCACCGGCTTCAGCCGCAACCTCAAGCGTATCCGGGAACGGGAGGAACGCGTCGGAGGCTACTGCTGATCCCTTAAGGGAGGCGCAGGCTTTCTCGATCGCAATCTTTGCCGAGTCGACCCGGCTCATCTGGCCGGCACCGATGCCCAGCGTCCTCTTCTGGTCGGCAAAGATGATGGTGTTGCTCTTCGTGTGCTTGCAGACCTTCCAGGCAAGCTGGAGCGCCTTCATCTCATCAGCCGAAGGATCCATGTCCGTGATCACCTGCCAGTGCTCCTGGTAGGCCGGTGTCCTCTGAACAAGGATCCCGCCATCGATGGTCCGGACCTCATCGGCATCACACTTCGGAGGCAGGGCAAGGACCCGCATCGTGTCCTTCTTTTTCATGACCGTAAGGGCATCGCCGGAAAAAGACGGGGCAACGATCACTTCGACAAAGGTCTTGCAGATCTCTTCCGCGAATGCCTTTGTCACTTCACGGTTCACTGACACAACGGAACCGTACGCGGAGACCGGATCGACCTCGCGGGCAGTAAGGTATGCATCAAGAACATCGGAACCGACTGCGACCCCGCAGGGGTTGTTATGCTTCACGATCACGGCCGCAGCGTCATCGAACTCGCGGAGCAGTGATACTCCTGCATTGACATCGAGATAATTATTGTACGACATCTGCTTGCCCTGGAGGGGCTCGGTACCAGCAATTCCCTGTGTCCCGTACACCGCTGCCATCTGGTGCGGGTTCTCACCGTAACGCAGCGGCCTCCCGTGCGTGAACTGGAGGGACAGTGTTGTGGGGAACGGCGAGGTGAGGTTGTAAAGATAATTACTGATCGCTGCATCATACCCGGCGGTGCGGGCGAATGCTTTCTTTGCCAGCTCAAGGCGCTGGCTTTCGGAGAGGTCGCCGGCTTTTATCGATTTGATGATTCCGGGATAATCCGAGGGGTCCACAACCACGGCAACGTCCTTGTAGTTTTTTGCCGCTGCACGGATCATCGCCGGCCCGCCGATATCAATGAACTCGATCAGTTTTTCGAGGTCCATCGCCTTTTTGGACATTGCTTCGAAGGGGTACAGGTTGACGACAAGCAGGTCGATGCGGTTGATCCCGTGCTTTGCCATCACGGCATCATCGATCTGCCGCCTTCCAAGGAGCCCCCCGTGGACCTTGGGGTGCAGGGTCTTTACCCGGCCATCCATCATCTCGGGGAAGCCGGTGTAACTCGACACTTCGGTGAACTTGATATTCGCCTCAGCAAGGACTTTGCCCGTTCCCCCCGAGCTCATGATATTGAATTTGTGTGCCGATAACTCCTGTGCCAGTTCGATGATACCGGTCTTGTCCCAGACCGAAAGCAATGCCCACTTCATGGTCTTATGTATGAAAAACAGGAAAGAAAAAGGTATGCGAGTGTATGTACACCCGGTATTCCCGGGGTTTGTTTATACCCGGGGTGCGGGCCCCTGAATAGCAGTACCATGAAAATAAACCTTAAATTTTGGCTGAATGCCGATTCATAAAACCATTTGCGCCCGGTTTTAAAAAACAGTCGCAATCTGGGGGTTCCCCAATATACTGCATGTGAAAATTTATATAGAACTACAATGCAATAGATAATGGAACATCGAATGGGATGCACTATGAACGACGCAGAAGACGGGATCGAGCAACCCGGGAAGGATGTGGAAGGCATTGGGAAAACGTCGCCTGACGTGCGAGTGCCCGGTGCCGGAGAACCGGATGAGCAGAAGACGGCATATGCTGACCTGAACGACCGGTTCCTGCGCCTTGCTGCGGATTTTGATAACTATAAAAAACGCAGTGAACGCGATCGGGCTTCGCTGGTTGCCATGGCAAACGAGCGGTTCGCGGTCGACCTCCTTGAGGTCCTCGACAACCTTGACCGGGCACTCAAGGCCGATGATGCGCACCTCCGTGAAGGTGTCATCCATATCCACCAGTTGCTCAGCGACCAGATGCTGCGTCACGGTGTCTGTCCCATAGATTCACTCAAAAAAACATTCAACCCCGCTGAACATGAGGCGATCGCCCACGTACCATCAGGGGAACCTGCCGGTACGATCATCGACGAGGTCTCACGCGGGTATCGGATGCATGAAAAAGTCATCAGGTACGCAAAAGTTGCTGTATCAAAAGGAAATCAGAAAGATCAGGAGGTATAAAAAATGGCAAAAGAGAAGGTTCTGGGAATCGATCTGGGAACAACCTTTTCCTGTATGTCGATCATGGAGGCCGGGAAGCCCATCGTCATCCCGAACTCCGAGGGCGGAAGGACGACTGCATCGATCGTCGCGTTTACCAAAGAGGGGGAACGTCTTGTCGGCAGCCTTGCAAAAAGGCAGGCAGTAACCAACCCCCAGCGCACGATCCAGTCCATCAAGCGGAAGATGGGGACGAGCGAGAAAGTGACCATTGACGGCAAGGGCTACACCCCGCAGGAGATCTCCGCAATGATCCTGCAGAAGCTCAAGGTCGATGCCGAAGCCTACCTTGGCGAGAAGATCACCAAGGCCGTTGTCACGGTCCCGGCATATTTCAACGATGCCCAGCGCCAGGCCACCAAGGATGCCGGCAGGATCGCCGGCCTTGAAGTGCTGCGGATCATCAACGAGCCGACAGCAAGCGCACTCGCCTATGGTATCGACAAGGAAAACGATGCAACGGTTCTTGTCTACGACCTCGGCGGCGGGACCTTCGATGTATCGATCCTGACGCTTGGCGACGGTGTGTTTGAAGTGAAGTCCACGGCCGGCAACAACCATCTTGGCGGCGATGACTTTGACAAACTTGTCCAGGACTACCTGATCGAGGAGTTCAAAAAGAAGGAGGGAGTTGACCTCAGGAATGATCCCTATGCAATGCAGCGCCTGCGGGAAGCGGCTGAAAATGCAAAGATCGAGCTCTCCCAGCGACAGACCACGAACGTCAACCTCCCGTACATCACCACCGATGCGAGCGGCCCCAAATTCCTTAACATCGACCTGACCCGGTCAAAACTGGAACAGCTCATCGGGGCACTGGTAGAGTCAACAGTCGGCCCGGTCAAACAGGCCCTCAGCGATGCAAAACTGGAGCCCAAGGACATCGACCATGTCCTGCTTGTCGGCGGATCGACCCGCGTGCCGCTGGTTATCGAGACCGTACGGAAACTCCTTGGCAAGGAACCGGACAAGGGCATCAACCCCGATGAATGCGTCGCGCTCGGCGCCGGTATCCAGGGAGCAGTCCTGACCGGGGAGACAAAGGATATCGTCCTCCTGGACGTCACCCCGCTGACACTCGGCATCGAGACCCTTGGCGGCATTGCCACCAAGCTCATCGAACGGAACACGACCATCCCGACACGGAAGAGCCAGATCTTCTCCACTGCTGCGGACGGCCAGACCAGTGTCGAGATCCATGTCGTGCAGGGTGAGCGGGCACTGGCGAAGGACAACTTCACGCTGGGCAAGTTCCAGCTGACCGGCATCCCGCCCGCGCCACGCGGCATCCCCCAGATCGAGGTCACGTTCGATATCGACTCGAACGGCATCATCCACGTGTCGGCAAAAGACCTTGGCTCGGGCAACCAGCAGGCGATTTCCATCAAGGGCGACCGGAAACTGTCCGAAGAGGACATCAAGAAGGCGATGGAATCAGCCAAGCAGTTCGAGGAAGAGGACAAGAAGAAGCGCGATGAGATCGAGCTGCGCAACCAGGCGGACACCGCCGTCTTCATGGCCGAGAAGATGCTCAAGGAGAGCGGCGACAAAATCGATACGGAAGACAAGACAAAGATCGAGGACGGCATTGCAGCGATAAAGAAGGCCCTGCCGGAAGACAACCTCGACGAGATCAAGAAGGCCATGGAATCCCTGACAGAGTCCGTCTACGCGGCAACTACCAAGATCTACCAGAAGGCCCAGGCAGAACAGGCCGCACAGCAACCGCCGGGCAGTGGTGCCGGTCCCGCTCCCGAACAGGAGCAGAAGACCGATGACAATGTCGTCAATGCCGACTATAAGGTAAAAGAAGAGTGAGTAAACGATGAGTGCGGGCGATTACTACGACACGTTAGGTGTTCCGCGGAATGCCGACGAGAAGGAGATCAAGAAAGCCTACCGCAACCTCGCCCGCAAGTACCACCCCGACGTCTGCAAGGAGCCCGGGGCAGAAGAGAAGTTCAAGCAGATCAACGAGGCCTACAGTGTCCTGTCCGATGACCAGAAAAAGGCACAGTATGACAACATGGGCCACGATACCTTCACGAATGCCTCAAAGGGCTCCTACACCGGTGGCGGAGGGTTTGGCGGGGGAGGGTTCTCCTCAGATTTCTCAGGCTTTGGCGACATCTTCGATTTCTTTGGTGGCGGAGGCCGGCAGAGATCCGGGCCCCAGCCCGGTGCCGACCTGCTGATGCGCATCCAGATACGGCTCGAGGATGCCGTCGCCGGCATGGACCGGGAGATCGAGGTGATGCACTCGGAGCCGTGCACGGCCTGCAGCGGCTCCGGCAGTGAGACAAAAAGGCTGAATGTCTGCCCGCGGTGCGGTGGCAGCGGCCAGATGCGGCAGGCAACCAACTCCCCGTTCGGGCAGTTTGTCCGTATGTCTACCTGCACCCAGTGCGGGGGCAAAGGGAAGATCCCGGAGAAGACCTGCCGGGAATGCCACGGCACAGGACATTCCCGCATCAAGCGGAAAGTATCCGTGCACATCCCCGCCGGGATCGACAACGGGATGCGGCTGCGCATGGAAGGGTACGGGGAGGCCGGGGACTACGGGGCCGCGAACGGCGACCTGTTCCTCGAAGTCTATGTCCAGCCCCATGACCGGTTCACCCGTGCCGGTGACAACCTGGAGACTTCTGTCGAGATCAGCCCGATCCAGGCGATTCTCGGTACCCAGATCGAGATCGAGACCATTGACAAACGCCACATCGATCTCAGGATCCCGGCCGGCATCCAGTACAATACGGCACTCAAGCTTGCCGGCGAGGGGGTCAAGCGGCGGGGAAAGCCGGGAGACCTCCTGGTCCGGGTCAGGATCATCACGCCCAAATCCATCAGTAACGAACAGAAAGAGCTGTACCAGAAACTGGCTGAACTGGAAGGGAAAGGCGGCGGTGCCGGCGGCTTCTTCTCCGGCATCATGGGAAAGAAGAAGGGTAAGAAGTAACCCATCCCAATCCCCTCCCGCCCTTTTTTTACAGAAGGTTCTGGCACACCTATTTGTGCGCCCGGGTACCATCTGATCAGGATGAAGCTGCTCTTTGAGCTCTCGGGAGAGAATGCAACCCTCCCGTTCGCGGAGCTCGAATGTATCGGGACCGTGACGGACCGGCGCTTGCAGGTCGCGGTAGCCGAATGCCCTGACCCGGCGGCAGCTGAGCGCCTTGCCATGACCCAGGTAGTGCTCGAATACCTCGGAGAGTGTGAGCCCGATCTCACGGCATTCCGGGACCTGCTCAAAGACCTGGCACTTGAAACGGACCGTGCCTTTGCCGGCAGGGCAAAGAAGGTCCACGGGGGGTGCCATGAGCGCAACCCGGCATCGCAGCGCGAATTCGAGCGGCTGATCGGCACCATGGTCTCCGGTCCCGTCTCGCTCAATTCACCGGAGGTCGAGTACCGGGCCATCCTCTCGGAAGACCGGTGCTATTTTGGCAGGGTCATATGTACGATCGACCGGGCCGCATACGATACCCGGAACCCCGGCAAACGCGACTTCTTCCACCCGGGGGTCATGATGCCGCGGATGGCACGGACCCTCGTGAATATTGCGTGCACCCGCCCGGGCGATGTTGTGCTTGACCCGTTCTGTGGGACCGGGGGTATTCTTATCGAGGCCGAACTGCTCGACATGCGCACGGTTGGCAGCGACTTCGACCCCTTCATGATCGGCGGGAGCCTGCAGAATGCAAAGGAAACGGACTTTCTCATGGGGGATGCCACATCCCTCCCGTTCCGGGACCATTCGGTTGACAGCGTTGTCACGGATTTCCCGTACGGCCAGTCGGTCTGCATCCTCAAGAGCGATACGATGGACCAGCTCTATGGCGATGCCCTTCTCGAGATCCGTCGGGTACTCCGTCCCGGGCGCCGTGCGGTTGTCGTCACCCACCGTGACATCTCCGGCATTGCAGCACAGCACATGACCGTACTGCAGCAGCACAACCAGCGGGTCCACAAGAGCCTGACCCGCAGGGTCCTGGTGCTGGCCCACTGAACCGGGCCATCGTCAACCGGGCCCGGAGAAAAGAATTCTTTGCTCTGCAGAAACCCTTTTTTGAAATGACAAAACTCGCTCACCTAATTTGTACACCGCCCGACCCCCGCTCCCCCATGGGGCCTGGACAATCCCTTCATTCATCCCGTAAAACTGCACGAATCCGGCACAGAAATGGGAAGGGGCCTGGCGGGGGTCGGGCGGTGTACTTTGATATTTTATCACCCGCGACCAACAGGTCCGGGGGAAAATTTTCGACGGTACTTACCTGAATCACACCAGTTTGTCCGCATGGGAAGTACACCGCCCGACCCCCGCACGAGTGCAACGTAAGCCCGGGAGCGTCAGCATCCCGAAATGATTTCTACGGAGCAGAATTCTTTATTCTTCTTTCGCACCAGATATTATCCGGTTGATATGAGCATACGATTCCCGGTACACCTGTCGATAATCATGATTATCTTCCTGTTTGCATGCTGCACTCCGGCCCTTGCCTATTCCGGCGATGCAACCGGGCGGTACGCACAGGGCAATGCGTTCCTTGCTTCAGGGAATACTACCGATGCCATCGCGGCATACGATCAGGCAACCGGCCTTGAACCGGCATACTTCGAGGCGTGGGACGCAAAAGCGGACGCACTCAACCGTGACGGCCGGTTCTCCGAAGCACTGGACGCGTCCACCCGGGCCGTGGAGATCAATCCCGGGTATGTCCAGGGCTGGATCAACCGGGGCCAGATCCTCTATAACCTCGGGTATGTGTACGAAGACCAGATGAACGACCCGGCCCGGGCGAACGAATACTATACCCAGCAGGTCCTTGCATTCGAAAAGGCGATCGCGCTCGATCCCACAAATGCCGATGCCTGGTTTAACAAGGGATATGCCCTTGCCGGCATGAAGCGGTATGATGAAGCGATCGCTGCATTCGACAAGGTGAAGGAACTCAACCCGGATTACCCGAAGATCGACAAGAACCGGCAGATTGCCCAGCAGCTCAGGGACGCAGCCGCACCTGATTATATGAAGTTTGCCCCGGTGTTCGCTTGTATTGCCGTGGTCATCATCGGCATAGTCATCTGGTTCGTGTTCCTGCGGGAAAAAGAGGAGGAATAATCCTTTTTACAAAAGACCAGACAGCCCGGTAATAAATTAAAAAAAAGCGGGACCGGTTACCGCCCTTTCTCATAACAGATCTTTGCTTCTTCGGGTTTCCCGATCTTGTCAAGCACATCCCCGATATCGTTCCAGCACTCCTTGCGCCCGGGATCGATCTCCAGCGCCCGCTTGAAAGCAGCGAGGGCGTCCTGGAACATGCCCATCTCCTGGAGCGCCCGGCCCTTGTGGATCCAGGCATCGACAAACTCCGGCTGGATATGGAGCATTGCATCGAACGCCTCCACGGCTTCTTCATTCCGGCCAAGAGCAATCAGGGCACTCCCCCGCGTAAAGTACGCGATGGAGAACGTCGGATCGATCAGTAAGGCACGGTCATAGAATTCGAGGGCTTCATCGTATTTCTGCCGGGCCGACAGGGCCATCCCCAGCCGTGTCAGTGCCTCGGTATTCTCCGGGTCCAGTACAAGCCCGCTCTCGTACGCCTTCTCTGCATCCGGATATTTCCCGAGATCATACAGGACATTTCCTTTTCCCATCCATGCCTCGACAAGGTTCGGGTCCAGCTCGATCCCCTTGTCAAAGGCCTCGATCGCGTCCCGGTTCATCCCGAGCTCGGCAAGGGAGACCCCCTTGTGGGCAAATACCGGCGGGAGGTGCTCGATCTCCAGTGCACGGTCATAGGACCCGATCGCCTCGCGGTATTGTTCGAGGGCTGCATAGGCCAGTCCCTTCTGGTCATGGATGACGGCCATCCGCGGCATGATCTCCAGTGCATGGTCGAATGCCGTGATCGCCGCATCGTAATTCGCCTGGTCAAAGAGTGCACGACCCTTCCAGAAGAATGCCTGCCAGCAGGAAGGGTTGATATCGATCGCCTGGTCAAAGGCTTTGGTTGCTCCTGTCGGGTTCGCAAGGGCGAGGAGCGCCCGGCCCTTTTCATACAGGGCACCCGCATTCCCTGGGGTGAGCACGAGGACCTGGTCAAAGGAGGCAATCGCCTCCTTGTATCTCCCGGTGTGGATCAGGGACCTCCCGCGCTCGTAGATCGCCTCGGCATATTCATGCTGGATGGCAAGTGCCGCGTTGAACGCAGAAATCGACTCATCATACCGTTCGATGCGGGCAAGGGCAACACCCTTGTGGTAGTATGCCTCCGCGTAACGGTTGTTGTTTGCAAGGGCCATGTCAAACGCCGGGATCGCGTCCTCGTACTGGTGCTGTTCAAGGAGAGCACGGCCCTTGTAATAATAGGCTTCGGGATAATCCGGCTGGTGCAGGAGCGCCTGGTCGAATGCACTGACGGCTTCATCGGCACGATGTACTTTGATCAGGGCAATGCCCCGGAAGAGGTATGCCGCGGCATAGGACGGGTTGAGGGAAAGGGCGTGCTCGTAGTCCTGGAGGGCCGAATCGAACTGGCCGAGGCTGGCGCGTGAGATCCCGCGGTACAGCCAGGCTTCCGCAAAGCCGCCATTCTCCGATATCGCCCGGTCATATGCCGTGACAGCCTCATTGTTCATGGAGAGCATCGCAAGCGCCCGGCCCTTCTGGTAGTACGCTTCTGCACAGTCCGGGTGCTGTGCCAGCGCTGCCTCGAAATTCTTAAGGGCCTCCTGGTATTTCCCGAGCCTTAACAAGGAAAAGCCAAGGGAATAACTGGCACGTGCATCCTTTGGATCGATACCGAGGGCTTTGTTGAAGAAACTGACCGCGTCCTGGTCCCTGCCAAGAGCGGACATGGCCCTTCCCTTCCCCGTCCAGATACGGGCGAAATTGGGGCGGATCTTCAGGGCCTTGTCAAAGGCCTCGATCGCCTCGTCATACTGCGCGAGCTTTGCAAGTGCTGCCCCCTTATGGTACAGGGCTTCCACATTCTTTGGCTGGAGGGCGAGTGCATTATCGAACGCAATCACCGCCTCTTTGAACATGCCCATATGGCACAGGGACCTTCCCTTGTCGTAATATGCCGACACATAATCCGGCCGGATCTCCATGGCCCGGTTGAAGGCCTCGATCGCATCCTCGAACCCGCGGGATGCATAGATCGCACTGCCCTTGAGGTACCAGGCATCGGCATTGGAGGGATCGATCTCGAGCGTCCGTATATAGGATTCAACGGCATCGTTGTGCCTGCCCAGTGCGGACAGGGCCTTGCCCCGGTGAAGCCATGCATCGATCGATTCCGGGAAGAGCTGGATCACGACATCGAACGCTTCGATCGCATCCTGGTACCTCCCGGTCTGGGAGAGGGAAAGCCCCTTGTGGTACGATGCCTGCCAGTTGTCGGAGTCCAGGTCGATATTCTTGTTGAAGGCAATGATCGCCTCGTCGTGCCGGCCAAGGTTTGCCAGGGCAAGACCTTTGTTGTAATACACACCGGCATAGTTCCCGTCGATGCTGAGCACCTTGTCAAAGGTCTTGACCGCCTCGCGGAACATCCCCAGCGCCGAGAGGGCCCGGCCCTTGTCGTACAGCGCTTCCATATACGCGGGGTCGATCTCCAGTGCACGGTCGAAGACCTTGATCGCCTCCTCGTTCTTCCCCATCTTTACCAGGGCGGCACCCTTGAAATGGAGGGACGGGATGTGCATGGGCTGGACCGCAAGTGCGTTATTGTAGGCATCGACCGCTTCTTTTGGCATATCAAGGCTGTCGAAGGAACGGGCCCTCATGAAGAGGGCATCGAAATAGTCCGGCCGTATGCGGATCGCCTGGTTGAATGCGTGGATCGCATCGTCATGACGGTTGAGCCGGGACAGGGCCATGCCCTGTTCGAACCATGCCCTGTCATTATCCGGTGTCAGGGTCAGCAGGAGATGGTAGGAATCGACGGCTTCCTCGAACTTATCAAGGGCGACATACGATGCAGCGCGATAATACATCGCGTCGTGGTTTCCCGGGTCAGACCGGATTACCGTGTCGAATGCCTGGATCGCATCGCCATACCGTTTGAGGTCATAGAGGGCATGCCCTTTCGCATGCCAGGCTTCGGTATGCTGCGGAGAGTGCTCGATGATCTTATCAAACGACTCAATGGCACGGTCATGGGATCCAAGTGCAGAGAGTGCACGCCCCTTTCCGAGGTATGCTTCTAGGTCATCCGGACGCTGTTCGAGCACATGGTCAAATGCGGGTACGGCCTCATCGAAATTCCCCAGCTGCATATAGGACTGGCTCAGGTGATACCATGCGTCCGTGAGGCTTGCGTCCAGGTCAAGGGTGACGGAGAGCGTGGATGCCGCATCAGAAAACCGGCCAAGGTGAAAGAGTGCCAGCCCTTTATGGTAGAGGGCAGGGACATACGAAGCATTGATCGAGAGCGTTGCATCGAATGCCGTTAGCGCTTCCTTGTACTGGGCCAGCCGCTCGAATGCGAGCCCCTTGTCGTAAAAGGCATTGAGGAAGTGCGGATCGATCGCGGTCGTGTTCTCGAATGCCTGGATCGCATCGCGGTCACGGTCAAGGCGCACCAGGGCAACGCCCTTGTCATACCACGCGTTGGCATATTTCCGGTTGATCGCGATGGCGCGGTCGTAGGATGCAACCGCCTCTTCATACCGGCCCAGCTCCGATAATGCAATGGCACGGTCGTACCACCCGTTTGCATTTTTGGGGTCCAGGTCCAGGGCGTGGGTCAGGGCATCGATGGCCGGTTCAAACTGGCCGAGCGAGAGGAGCGAACTCCCCTTCCTGAGCCAGGCTCCCCCGCAATGTTCATCGGCCTGGAGTACCTGGTCGAAACAGGGGATTGCTTCCTGGTAGCGTGCCAGATCGGAAAGCGACCGGCCTTTTAAGTACCAGGGGACCGGGTTATCGGGAGTGAGGGCAATGGCACGGTCAAAGGATTCCAGGGTCTCCTCAAACCGGCCAAGGTCGTAGAGAGTATTGCCCCGGAGCACCCAGACATCGGCATTGTTGTTTTCAATCTCCAGTGCACGGTCTATCGACTGGAGTGCGTCGTCAAACCGTGACAGCCGGGCAAGGGACCGCCCCTTCTGGTACAATACCTGGGAATTGTCCGGCTCCACTTCCAGCATCTTGTCAAACGCCTTGAGGGCGTTCTCATATTTTCCGAGCCCGAAGTATGAGAGCCCGGTCTGGTACACGGCATCGACGATTGACGTGTCATGGGTAAGGGCCTGTTTATAGGAGCGGATCGCCTTCTCATATTTCGCAAGTGCCTGGAGTGCCAGCCCCTTGTGGTAATGGGCCAGGGCAAAATCCGGGGTATGTTCGAGGGCATAGTCGAACGATGCAATCGCATCCGGGTATTTCCCGAGCCGCGAGAGTGCACGCCCCTTCAGGTATGCGGCATCATACCAGGTAGCGTCGAGTTCAAGGGTACGGGTAAACGACTGAATTGCCTCCTCATCCCGGCCGAGCTCCGTTAATGCCTGCCCGCGGCTGAACACGGCCTGCACGGACTTCGGGTCAAACTCAATCGTTTTATCAAATGCAAGAAGGGCGGAGGAATAGTCTGCGAGTTTTGAGAGGCAGACCCCCTTGTCGAGCCATGCCGCTGCGTCTTCCGGTGCGAGGTCCAGGGTTCGGTTGAAGGATTCCAGTGCGTCCTGCCACCGGCCGACCTGCATCAGGGAGTTCCCGCGGTAATACCAGAGTTCCCGGGTATTCAGCCCGATCGATACGGCACGGTCAAATGCCGTGACGGCATCGTCATGACGGCTGAGGATTGCCAGTACCAGCCCTTTCTGGTACGCTGCATCCCGCATATCCGGCTGGAGCTCGAGGGTGCGATCGAATGCCGGAAGGGCGTCTTCGTATGTTTTGAGTGACCCCAGTTCACGCGCCTTGTTGTACCACGCGACAGCACAGGCATCGTCGAACGTGACGGCATTCTCGAATGCCGCAAGGGCGTCCTCGTGGAGGTTCTGTGCAGAAAGGGCAACGCCCTTGTAGTACCAGGCGGAGGCATTTTTCTGTTCGAGAGCGATCAGTTTCTCAAACATCGCATAGGCATCTTCCCACCGGCTGAGGTGGAGATACGCCTTCCCCCGGAAGAGCAGGGCTGTCGGGTTCTGGGGTTTGCGCTTCAACGATTTGCCCAGCGATTCCACTGCCTCCTTATACCGGGCGAGGCGGTAAAGGGAATGTCCCTTGCAGGCAAGGAGCTCCGGGTTTGCCGTATCGTTTTCCAGCGCCCGGTCGAGTTCAATGACCGAGTCCTCGTACCGGGAAAGTTTTACGAGAGAGATACCCCGGCCCCGGTGTGCCCGCACATTTTCCGGATCCTGTGCAATCACCCCGTCAAATGAGGAGATGGCCTCAGTATAGCGGTTGAGGAGCAGCAGGGACTCGCCTTTTGATAAGAGCGAGCGTGAGTCCTGCGGATCGATGGCAAGTGCCCGGTCCGCTGATGCGATCACGGCATCATACCGTTCAAGCCTGAACAGGCAGAGCGCCTGTTCGGTATGGACACGGGACGTGTTCAGGCCGAGCTCGATGGCGCGGCTGAACGCATTGAGCGCCTCTTCATGCCGGTCGAGCTGGGTGAGGGCGAGCCCCTTCTCAAACAGGATCTCGGCAACATCCGGTTTTACCGCAAGGAAACCATCAAACGCTTCCACGGCCTTTGCATATTTTTCAAGGAGGACAAGCGCCCTGCCCTTCTCCTGCCATGCCTCGGTATTCGAAGGGTTGATCTCGATGACCCGCGTGAACGCGGCAACCGCGTCGTCATACTCATGGCTGAGCATCTGGGCAAAACCCTTGTACAGGAATGCCCGCTCGCAGTCCGGGGAGATCCGGTTGACTTTTGCATATGCGGCGATCGCTTCCTTGTACGACCCGAGATGGTCCTGTGCACGGGCCAGCCCGTACAGTGCCGCGAGGTCCTTGGGATGGACCGCCAGTACCTGTTCAAAGGCCGTTGCCGCTTCGCGGTGCCTCCCGAGTGCGGCAAGGGTCCGGCCATTCTCGAGGAAGGCCTCGGTGAAGTCCGGCATCAGCCGGTTGGCTTCATCAAAGGACGCTGCGGCCTCGGGCAGCCGTTTCAGGCGGAACAGGGCAATGCCCTTGTAATAGTAGGCTTCCCCGAACTCAGGGACCAGCCGGATGGCCTGGTCGAATGCCGCCACCGCATCTTCATCATTTCCGAGGCTGATCTGCGCCCGCCCCTTGTAGAACCAGGTATGGGGGTTCTCTGTCTCGATCTCCAGGGCATTGTTGTACGAGAGCACCGCTTCAGAGAACCGCTCGACCGCAAAGAGGCAGAACCCCCGGATCAGCCAGGCATTGGCAATTTTCGGGTTTGTCTCCAGGGTCTTTGTCAGGATCTCGATCGCGTCGGTGAATTTTCCCAGCTCGGCGAAGGCCAGGCCCTTGTGGTAGAGGGCGTCCCTGTTGCCGGGATCGAGCTCAAGGGCCTGCGAAAACGCGGATGCCGCTTCATCCTGCCGCCCGAGGACCGCAAGCGCAAGGCCCTTCTGGTAAAGGGGATCGGCGTTCCGTGGATCGATGCTGATCGCGGCATCGAACGATACGATCGCATCCTCATGGTTCTCAAGACGGGCCAGCGCGAGCCCTTTCTGGTACTGGATTGCCGCATCCTCCGGGGTGATCTCAAGGGCGATGTTGAAGGACATGACCGCCTCTTCGAACATCCCGATCTCGGCAAGGGCAATTCCTTTCTGGTAGAATGCCGGGGTGTAGCTGGGTATCAGGCCAAGGACCCGGTCGAACGCTTCCACTGCTTCGAGATACTTTTCCAGGTGTGCCAGCGCGAGCCCGCGGTCATAATGGGTCATGGCATCCAAGGGATCGAGCTCGATCGAGTGGTCGAATGCCGGGACTGCATCGGCAAACCGTCCGAGCTCGGCAAAGGCCGTGCCTTTGCTGTGCCATGCTTCGGGAGATTCAGGCCGGATACTGATCGCCCGTTCAGCTGCTGACAGGGCATCTTCATTCCTGCCGAGGTCGTGCAGGGCTAATGACTTGCGGAGTGCAGCGTCGGCAAGCGACGGATCGGATTCAAGGGCATGGTCGAATGCTTCAACGGACTCCTGGTAGCGGCCGAGGGCATAGAGCGCGAGCCCGCGCTGGTGGTGGGCAGGGGCGTACCGGGGCGTGAGGGTGATGCAGGTGTCCAGGACCTGGATGGCATCGTTCTGCCGTTCCATCGCAATCAGGGCAAGACCATGGTGGTAGAAGGCCATCGCGTTTGCAGGGTCGAGCGTCTCGGTACGCTCGAATTCCACGACCGACTCCGCGGGATGCGACAGTGCCAGGAACGACAGCCCGGCATGATAATGCGCTTCGGCAGAGTTCGGGTCAAGCCGGATCGCAAGCGAATATTCTTCCAGCGCCTCGTCATGCTGGGAGAGGTCGGCAAGGGCCCGTGCCTTGTAGTAATGCGCCTGGAAATTGTTTGCATTCTCCACAATTGCCTTGTCGAAATCATGGATTGCATCCCGGTATTTCCCAAGGTTGTACAGGGCAATGCCTTTCCTCAGGCGTGCATCGGTGTACCGGGGTTTCAGCTGGAGGGTCTTGTCAAAGGCAAAGACCGCATCGCTGTGCCGGCCAAGGTCCCCGTAGGCCTTCCCCTTGTGATAGAATGCAAGGGCATTCTCCGGGTCGTAGATGAGGGCCTTGTCGAAGGCTTCCAGTGCGTCCTCGAACCTGCCGGTCTTTTCCAGTGCAATGCCGCGGTTGAAATGCCCGGGAGCATTGCTCGTATCTTTTGCCAGGTTCTTGTCGAAGGCTTCCAGCGCTTCGGGATATTTCCCGGTCTTCAGGAGCGCAAGGCCGAGATAATAGAAGGCCTCCGTGTAGGAAGGCTCAATCCCGATGGCCTGGTTCAGGGATACGATCGCATCCGGGTACCGGCCGATCTCGATCATGGATCTGCCCTTGTTGTACCATCCCGGTGCGAAATCAGGGAGGATGGTGATGGTCTTCTCGAAACTGGTGATCGCGTCCCGGTGGTCCCCGAGCTTTGCGAGCGACAGCCCCTTGTGGAACTGCGCATCGCCGTTCTTCGGGTCGATCTCGAGCAGGATCTCAAAGACGTGGATCGCGCCCTCGAACCGGTTCACTTTCTCCAGTGCCAGGCCCTTGTAGTAGAATGCCTCGATACTCCGCTGGTTCAGTGCAATGGCGCTGTCAAAGGCATCGATGGCGTCCTGGTACCGGCCCATGTCAAAGAGTGCCCGGCCGTTCTTGATCCAGCCGGCCTCGTTGTCGGGTTCGATCTTTAAGGATTTTGCATAGGCAAGGATCGCATCATCCGTCCTGCCGATCTGGTTGAGCGCATCACCCTTGCGCATCCAGATGTCATAGAGCGCCGGGTTGATCTCGAGCGCCCGGGTGTAAGCGCTGATCGCATCGGGGATCTTCCCAAGGTCGTATAACGCGGACCCTTTCCGGACCCACCCCTCCGAAAGGCCGGCATTGATCTCCAGTGCCTTCGTGTAGGCGTTGATGGCGTCCAGTTTCCGGGACTGGCCGGACAGGGCATCCCCCTTCTGCATCCAGACATCGATGAGGGTCGGGTTGAGCGAGAGGATACGGTCGTCGGTCTCGATCACTTCAGGGTACCGCCCAAGGACAAAGAGGGACCGTGCCTTGCAGATCATCGCTTCGATCAGCGAAGGATTGACGGCAAGGCTCTGGTCAAGCAGCGGGATCGCTTCTTCATGGCGCGATACCGCGGCAAGGGCAATACCCTGGTACATGTAGCCGTCGGAAAGCGTTGGATCGAGCTGGGTTGCCTGCGCGAGCGTTGAGATCGCGTTCTCGTACTGCTTTGACTGGAGATAGGCAAGCCCCATGTAATAATACGAGAGCGCATTTTCCGGTTCAAGGGTGAGGGCACTGGAAAAGGCCTTGACGGCATCATCGTACCGTTCCCGCTGGATCAGCGCGATTCCCCTGAAATGGTGGGCCTGCGCATTCGATGAATCGAGGGCAAGGGAACTGTCGAATGCCTTTATCGCATCATCGTACCGTTCACGTCCGGCATACGCGATCCCCAGGTAGTAGAAACCGGAGGCATTCTCCGGTTCAATGGCAAGGGCACTCTCGAATGCAATGATCGCATCATCGTACCGCTCCCGCTGGGCGAGGGCCACTCCCTTGTGATAGAGGATCCGGGGATCGTCCGGGGACAGGTCCAGGGCCTGGTCGTAGGAGACCACGGCCTCGAGAGGTTTTCCCATTTTTAAGAGGGCATTCCCTTTCTCAAAGTAGGCCCGCGGGCATTTCCGGGTGATCTCGAGGGTCTTGTCAAACGAGCGGACGGCCTCATCGTAATGTTCCAGCGCCGAGAGGGCGAGTCCCTTGTAACACCAGGCATACAGGTCGCGGGGGTTGTCGTCAAGCGCCCGGTTCAGGACCGTGATCGATTCGTCGTACCGACCGAGGGAATACAGGGCAATGCCCTTCCGCATCGAGGCTTCACTCAGTTTCGGGTTGAGGCCGAGGGATTTGTCGAACGATGCGATCGCATCCTCACGCCGGCCGAGATGGGCAAGGGCAATCCCCTTGTACAGCCACCCGTCCGTGAGCGCCGGGTTCTGTTCCAGGGCTTCCTCGAATGCATTGACCGCGTCCTGGTAACGCAGCAGGTTGAACAGGGCAAGGGCCTTCTCGTAGTGGGCGTTCGTGTTCTGCGGGGATATCGCAAGGACTGCATCAAACGCGGTCACGGCCTCCGGGAACCGGTTGAGCCGGGAGAAGGTGAGGCCCCGGTGGAAGAGCGCAAGCGTATGGGACGGATCGATCTCCGCCGCTTGTTCGAATGCTGCGATCGCGTCTTCGTTCCGGCCGAGCTGGACAAGGACGAGACCGCTCTGGTAATGGGCATTGATATATTTGGGATTGATGGCAATGGCCTTGCCGAATGCGTCCAGCGCTTCATCAAACCTCTTGAGCTTGACGAGCGCCGTCCCCTTGTCGTAGAATGCCTGCACGTAGGTGGGGCGGAGCCCGATGCTCTGGTCAAACGACTCGATCGCCTCTTCAAACTTCCCGACTTTTATGAGCTGCAGCCCTTTCTGGTGGTATGCCTGCGCATTGTTCGGGTCGAATGCAACGGTGCGGTCGAACTCCTGGACCGCGTCCTCGTTCCTCCCGAGCTTGGAGAGGGCAAACCCTTTGTGATAGAGGGCATCGGAAAAACCGGGATTGATCCGCAGGGCCCGGTTATAGGCATCGACCGCCTCGGTGAACCGGCCAAGGCTGGCATACGAGATCCCTTCCTGGAAGGCTGCCGACGCACACCCGGCATCCCGCTGGAGTGCGTCCTCGAACGCTTCGATCGCTTCCTTGTGCCGGCCCAGGCGCGTGAGGGCAATCCCCCGGAAGTAATGCGACCCGGCATGGTCCGGGTCGAGTGCGAGCCGACGGGTGAACGAGTCAAGCGCCTCTTCGTACCGGCTCATGTTGATGCAGGCAACGCCGCGGCGGTACCAGGCGTCCTCGTTACCCGGTTCCATATTCGTTGCCTGGTCGAAATCCACGACTGCTTCGCGGTATCGTTTCAGCCGGAAACAGGCAAGCCCCCGCTGGAATACGGCGCCCGCATTCCCGGGCTGCACTTCGAGGGTCTTTGTAAATGCTTCCACGGCGTCCTCGAACCGTTCGATCTGCATGTCCGCAAGCCCGAGGTAGTACCAGGCATCGGGAAGATCGGGGTTCAGGTCGGTTGCCTGGTGCAGGGCATAGACCGCGTCCACGTACATCCCGATCTTGAATAACGACATCCCCTTGATCGCCCAGATGTCCGCGTGACCGGGCTCGTTCCTGAGGAAATTTTCCGCGGACTGCACCGCATCTTCGTGCCGCTCCTGCTTTGCAAGGATAAAACTCCGGTAATACCAGACCCAGATATCGTCCGGATCGAGTTCCAGCGCACGGTCGAACGCGGCCAGGGCCTCGTCATATTTACCGACATCGTAGAGGGAGATCCCCTTGTTGTAATACGCACGTGAGTATTCGGGAACGATCTCGATCGCCTTGTTGTACGCGAAGATCGCTTCCTGGTGCCGGCCAAGGTCCGCAAGCGCAATCCCCTTGTTGTAGAACACTTTTGCGTGACGGGGGTCCACCATCAGTGCATGGTCGTAGGCGCCGATCGCGTCCTGGAACCGGCCCAGCTCGTACAACGCGATCCCCTTGAGGATCCAGGCCTCGGCATTATCGTATTTTATGGAGAGGAGGCGGTCGCAGGCAACGAGGGCCTCTTCGTTCCGGCCGATCTGGGCAAGGGTTGCGGCCTTGTTATACCACGCATTGGGATCGGCGGGTTCGATAGCAACGGCCTGGTCGTAGGCATCGATTGCTTCTTCGTATTTTCCTAAGTCGTACAGCGCGATGCCCTTGAAGTAATAGGCTTTTGCCAGCCGGGGATACAATGCAAGTCCCCGGTCGAACATGACGATGGCTTCCTGGAACCGGCCAAGATCATAGAGTTCAATGCCCTGCCGCAACAATGCTTCTGCATCACTCTTGTTCATGGAATTTTTTACCTCGTGTTGAAATGCCGGGTACTATCGGGGATTATTATTTTCTCATCCTGCTGTCGATGGATTCTTCTGCCATAGAGGTTTTATAAAGGCCGCATATACCCTTTCCGGTATATCCGCTCGCAACCTGTATGGATACTATAGCGATCTATGTGTACTATTTTTATACTCAATCCGTATTAAGAACGGTTGGTTAAAAAGGGGGAATGAAAGGGGGTGAGGGCATGTTCAGTGCCGGTCCAGCTGCCGGATCACCCGGGACAGCCGTTCCACACCGGTCCGGATCTTCTCCGGGGTCGAGTTGGAGAAATTGAGCCGGAGGGTATTACTGCCGCCCCCGTCCGTATAGAACGGCGTGCCGGGGAGGACGGCCACCTGCTCTTTCAGGGCATGTTCGAACACGTCCATGGAGGAGATCCCGTCCGGCAGGGTGACCCAGACAAACATCCCGCCCCGGGGTTCCGTGCAGGTGACCGAAGCCGGCATCAGCTCCTTAATCAGGCTGACCATGAGGCTGCACTGCTCCCGGTACCGGGCACGGATGATCCGGATCTTTGCATCAATGTCCACCGTGCAGAGGTACTCGTACGCGATCCGCTGGGACAGGTAATTCGAGTGGAGGTCCGAGGCCTGTTTTGCGATGACCAGCTGTTCCATGATCGCGGGGGGAGCAACCACCCATCCCATCCGCATGCCCGGCGCAAGGATCTTTGAGAACGACCCGGTGATGATCGTCTGTTCCGGCAGGTACTGCCGGAACGAGGGCAGGGAGTGCCCGTCAAAATTCAGTTCGCCATACGCATCGTCTTCGACTACGAGCGTGCCCCGTTCTGCGAATATCGCCGCGAGCTCTTTTCGCCGGGCTCCTGAGTAGGTGATCCCGGAAGGGTTCTGGGAATTCGGGACCCCGTAGAACAACCGGACCGGGTAGTGGTCGAGCTCATGTGCCAGCATTGCCGGGTCGGGCCCGTCCTCGTGCAGAATGACCGCGTGGAAGACGGGTTCAAAGAGCGAAAAGGCCTGGATCGCGCCAAGATACCCGGGCCGTTCGATCGCCACATGGTCGCCGGGACTGATGAGGACTTTCCCGATCAGGTCAAGGCACTGCTGCGAGCCGTTCGTGATCAGGATCTCGTCGGGGGATATGTCCAGCCCGAGGCGTTTTTTGTACCGGTCGGCAATGAACTGGCGGAGCGGGCGGTACCCTTCGGTCGTGGAATACTGCAGTGCAACTTTCCCGTCCTGTGCAAGCACATCTGCGGCGGCCCGGGCTACGCCCCCGACATCGATGAGCTCCGGGTTCGGGAGGCCCCCGGCAAAGGAGATGATCCGGGGGTCTTCGGTCACCTTGAGGATTTCACGGATGAAAGACTTGGGCGTCTTTGCCATCCGGGATGCAAACGTGTACTTTCGGCCGCCGGATGTTTTTGCCCCGATCGGTAACGGTGTCTGCTGGCTCATGGTTCACCTGATCTGTCCTGATCAGTTTGGGGAGGAAGATCCATAAAGTGATCCCTCCAGCGGGAGACGTCAATGAGCTCATGGACAGCGGTGCAGCAGGCCGGACGGGTTACACTTTCACCCCCCTCACGCCCTCCCTTTTTAGTTCCGGCAATTCTTTTCACTGGTATGATGGATGTGGCAGCACAGGAAAACGCAACAGGTTATGACTTCCGGCACCTTGACCGGATCCGGGAAAAATTCCATGACGTGTTTGGCAGTGAATGTACGTTACGCGACGAGACACTCGTGCAGCGGTACACCATTGCGCCCGATGGCGAGCTGATTATGTTCGTACGGTGACTCAGGTTTCCGTCATAAACGGGGGTGTCTGGAAAAACCTCTCCTGGTTGCTGATGACAAATCGTGTAGATCTGCCGGATGCCCTGTTCTACAAAAACCTCCGGACCTTTTTTGCCGGACCCTGCCAATAATTTTACAAACGCGATCACGATCGCGATTGAAACGATGATCCGGATCAATCAGACCTTGTTGAAATTTTTTCAAGCAGACTTTGATGAGACAATTTTCAGCAGACCTTGCTCATGAAAAGTTAACCAGATTTGTCTGAACCGGAAAACAGTAAAACAGCTCGCCGTCGAAAAACGTTCCGGTTTTTCATGCAGACCCTGATGAAATTATTTTAAGCAGACCTTGATTGATCTGCTTTCAATCAAACCTTGATGAAAAAAAATTTACCGGACCTTGCCTGAGAAATTTTAATCACGATCATGATCGCGATTAAAATATTAATCCGGATCAACCGGACCTTGCTCGAATTTTTTTCATCAGACTTTGGTTGTGAAATGGTAAGCTCATGTTAATGATGCGAGGCCCACGCGCAAAAGGCCTCCCAGATTTTGCGCTACGTATTTACTAGTTCTCTTGGCATGATCCAGAACCTTGCCCAGCGAGGGCCCGACGAGGCGCCCGAGCGACTCCGCGCGAAGCGTGGAGGGGGTGAAATCGTAAAAAACGCACGTAAGTCCAAAAGAAAATATTATCATCTCAAAATTTAACGAAAAATTATGTATTGTCAAAAATGCGGGAAAGAGAACTCCGATGATAATAAATTTTGTAAAGAATGCGGAGCTTCTTTGATCCAAATAAATTCATCCACTTCATCTTCATATCGCATTTCTCCCGAACCATTTGGGATTATTATTGGTATAGCAATAATTCTTGCAATGTATGCAATTCCATTAGTCCCAGTTTCTTTATTTTTCTCTCAAGGTACTTACACATCATTGGCTAAGGCTGTCGAAATATGTTCATCTCCCTTGTATCAATGTCCAAGCATAAATCTTTCATTATGGTTTTACGCGGGATGGTTGTGTGCCATTTTTTTTATTTTTATTAGCATGTTTCATAAAGCGAAAATAAATTAGTACGTATTGTTAAGCAGGTCTGAAAAAAACGGAGGTGAGATAATGGTTTCACTAACCATCATTATCGAACAGGGAAAAAAGAATTTTTCCGCATATTGCCTGGAACTTCCGGGTGTCATTGCAACCGGCAAAACTGAAGAAAGCGTATTCGAAAACATGAAGGGGGCAATCAACTTTCATCTTGAAGGGATGCGCGAGAAAAATCAATCCCTGCCTTCCCCCATGCCAAAAACAAGAAAAATCCAGATCCCTAAAAAAATGTTTGAAAAACCCGATTATCACGAAATACCCGCATAATTTTTAGTCGCTCACCATCTTTCCACAGTCCGGACACATCCAGCAACCGGTACGAACCGGCCATTATCACTTTTCTGCGCCGTTGCATTATGACCGTGCGATCTTTGTGCTGGCAGAGATAGGCCTTGATGTCCATAAGTTGTATACAACGTATGTCTGATCAAATCCCGTGGTCTTACCGATAAATCCATCATATCGAAATAATTATCATGCCGGGATATGACCGGAGAAATATGAAAAACTTTTCTCTTTTTCTCCTTGGGTTGATATGCATCGCAGTAGTGATTGCAGCTGGATGCACAGGAGTATCGAATACCCCGACAGCAACAACGATGCAAACAGCAGCCCAGACAACCATTCCCCCCACCCCAACGATTGCTCCAACCGTTGTCATTGTGACCACACAGACCACGATCCCGACAACAGATATTGCGGCTACTGACCCGATCCTTCATCGGTATATACGGCAATACTCCGATACAATAATAAATGGGCAAAAAACGGGTTATGAATTCAGATTCTACCCGGGAGGAATTTTAAACTATCGCGAGGGGACTACGTTAATGGTTTCTGACAATATTAAGATAGATACCGTTACCGGGGAAGCATCCGGTACATGGAAGAATATAGGAAATAGGACGTATCTGATCATGTACCTCCCGACAGGAGTGAATGGGGCACAGATCATCCGGCAATATACCTTGGTGCCAGCGCACGAAGAGAAAGATTATCCCGGTGTTATAATCAAAGAACACATAGAAAGTTCTTACGAGACCGATCAAATCAACAAAGGTCAACAGAGGAGTTCGAATATAATGTATTATCCGGAACGGGCAAAAATCGATTAATTTTTTTAGAGAATAGAAATTCGAAGGATAGGGATTTTCAAGCCTATGGCGAGATTTGAACTCGCGACTTCCTCCTTACCAAGGAGGCACACTGCCGGGCTGTGTCACATAGGCATACAACACCAGACGGAAACGAATCCGTTGCGGGTTGCCTAACTACGTTGTGAGTAATCCCTATAAAACATTGCGGAGATAAACCGGGAAAAAACTGTAAATCCCCCCTTGTTCATACTTGAGGGAGGATAGAGTATTATATCCGGCCATCAGAGCGCATTCAGCCGTTCGATGCTTTTTACGACCCCGTCATAGGTCGCCACTTCAATGATCGGCTCGACACCGGATTTTCTGACGGCATTCATGACATCGGAAAAATCGATCGTCCCGTCACCCACCGCCCAGTGGGAATCCTCCTTTCCCGCATTGTCATGGAGGTGGTAGTGAGCGGCAGGGTGCATGAGGAATGCATCAAGTTGCCTCATCTGGTGTGCATGCCCGACATCGAGTGCGAACGGGGCATCCCCGATGAGCGGGAGTTCTTCGGGAGTCTTCAAGAGAAAATATTCCCAGTTCCCCATGTTCTCGATAAAGAACCGGACTGAGTATTCTTCAGAGATCTTCTTCAGCTCGCCAATGGAGCGGACGAGCTGCTGCTCGGATTTTTCCCGTTCCTCGGCCCAGGCATAGTATCCCGGGTGGATCACAACACCGCCACCAACCTCCGCGGCAATTTTCATACACTGGGACATCACCTCAACGCTTGCCCTGCGGATGGTCTCCAGGCGGCTCGCGATATTGGTCCCGCGGCTGGGGGCATGGATCGAGAAGTGATGATCGTAGGAACGGAGCAGCTCGGCGGATTCAAGATAGTGGAGCCCCTCGTCCATCACTTCGATCCGGTCCGTGATGGTGGAGATCTTCTCCAGCGCATCGGCAAGGGGGAGCTGGTGCAGGCAGAAGGATGAGACCCCGAACATGATGAGTGGTCGTTGCTCAACGGTCTTAAACGTGTCCGTGTGGTACTAGACAAAACAGAAAAAAAGGAGTATCGGTACTGATTACTTTTTCATCCGGACTTCCATCTGCGGGAAGGGAATCTCGATGCCCTCGGCCGCAAACCGCTCGGCAATGCGGATATTGATATCGTCTTTGATCTCGTCAGGGAGGTTATACTTCCGTGCCCAGACCCGGAGGATAAAATTCAGGCTCGACCCGGCATACTCGGTGAAAAAGACGGTCGGGGCCGGGTCCTCAAGCAGGTAATTGGTCTTCTTGATTGATTCGCGGGCGATCTCAAGGAGAATTGTCTTGACCCGTTTGGGGTCGGTGCCATAGGCAACGGAAACCGGGATGCTGATGCGCAGTTTCTCGTCGGGTTCTGAATAGTTGGTGATCACGTTCGTGGTCAGCTTGTTGTTCGGGATCGTCACGACCTGGTAATCCAGCGTCTGGATCCGCGTGCTGCGGGTGCCGACCGAGAGCACATTCCCGTAGTAATTATCCACCTTGATCCGGTCACCCACCTTGAACGGCTTGTCCACCGTGATGATGGCCCCGCCAAAGAAGTTGGAGATGAAGTCCTGTGCCGCCAGCGCAACGGCGATACCCGCGATACCCGCACCTGCAAGGAACGGGGTGATATCGATATTGAAGATCTTGAGGATCGCCATGGCGGCCGCGAACCAGACAACATACTTGACCACCAGTTCGAGCAGGTCGATGAGGCGGTCATCCATGTCGGTATCGGATTTCCCGGCAAGGACGCGGCCGTACGTGGCGATGATGTCATGCAGGAATGACGAGATGATCCAGGCGCTGATGACAACATAAAACGCCGTCACGTACGCGGGATTGAGGAGCCACTGGGCATTCTCCGGGAGGATATTGAACCAGGTGACGCCCAGGTACACCGAGACGACAATGATCGTGATCTGGACCGGCAGGCCGAACGCCGCAATGACGATGTCATCCCATTTGGTATCGGTCTCTCCGGCTTTTGACTCCAGCCAGCGGACGACCGTTCGTACGACAAACGCGACGATGATACCGAGCAGTATCGTTAACGCTGCAAAGACATAATTCACATCAAATCCGTACGCTGCGAGATCCATACGCGTACTCTTATGTGATGTAACGGTAAATACTTTTGAGATTCTATGGCGACGGGAAAAGAGATCGCGGACAGCTTGCACGAACTGGTGGACCGCGACATGACGTTCATGCACATCTGCGGTACGCACGAGGCAGCGATCGCACGGACCGGGCTGCGCAGCCTGCTCCCGGAACAACTGAAGATCGTGATGGGGCCCGGCTGCCCGGTCTGCATCACGCCGCAGGGCGAGATCGATGCGGCGCTCGACCTCGTTGAGAAGGACTGCATCATCGCCACATACGGGGACCTCCTCCGGGTTCCCGGGTCCAAAGGATCGATGGAGTCCTGCGGGGGGGATATCCGTGTCGTACAGGGGGTCCATAAAGCGGTCGAGATCGCAAAGAAGACCGACAAGGAAGTGGTCTTCATCTCGGTCGGCTTCGAGACCACCGCCCCGACCGTTGCCGCAATGCTCCTGACAGCGCCACCAAAAAATTTCTCCATCCTCTCCTGCCACCGCGTTGTCCCGCCCGCGATGAAGTGGCTGCTCGAACAGGGCGAGGCAAAACTGCACGGCTTCATGCTCCCCGGCCATGTCTGTGCGATCATGGGCTACGAAGAGTACGAGGTGTTTCCCGTACCGCAGGTCGTTGCCGGGTTCGAAGCAGAAGACATCCTGCTCGGCCTTCTCATGCTCGTCAGGCAGGTGAAGGAGGGGACGCACCGGGTGGACAACGCTTATCCCCGCGTCGTCACCCGCGAAGGAAATGTCAAGGCAAAGAAGCTGATGTACGAGGTCTTCGAGCCATCCGATGTCGAGTGGCGTGGGTTTCCGGTCATCCCGGGCTCAGGCCTCCGGCTCAAAAAGGAGTTCGAGCAGTACGATGCCCAGAAGAAGTTCGGGATCGTGTTTAAGCATATCAGCAAGCACTCGGCCTGCATCTGCGACAGGGTGCTGCGGGGCATTGCACAGCCGTCCGACTGCAAGCTCTTCGGCAAGGTCTGCACCCCGCGGACACCGGTCGGACCGTGCATGGTCAGCCATGAGGGCGCCTGCAAGATCTGGCACCAGTACCACATGAAGAAAGCCTGAACAATTCCCCGGCACGTTTAACATTTTTTATTATTTTGACGGGCCTGGTTACCAGCCAAGCTCCGGAAGCCCTTTGGACCGTAACACGGAGTTGATCTCCTGCCGCAACTGGGCGGCACGTTTCTCCTGGTCACGGGTCTTGACGTTGATGTAATCGACGACCAGCATATCGTCGAGGGTGTCCAGGTCAAGGTCCGCCACAGCGGGTACTGCCATCGGCACGTTCAGGATACCGAGGAGTTTCTTGTCGACTGTGATGCGCCGGGAGAGTTTCGCGAGCTCGCAGAATTTTTCTTTGTCAACCCCCGCCTGCCGGGCTAATGCAAGGGTCTCTTTCAGGGTATGTTCCCTCTCAAGGATGCTGTTAATCGCGGCATAGAGTTCATCCGGCTGGAACGGTTTCATGAGATAGTCATCGATACAGATATGGTACTGTTTTGCCGCTTCCGTCGTGAGCCTGCGGCCGGTGAGCATCAGGACCGGGATTTTCCGGGATGCCGGCCCCTTCTTGATCTGCGCAAGGGTCTGCCACCCGTCCATCGGGCTCATGCCCACATCAAGGAGGACCAGGTCGGGGATCTCTTTTCTGATGAGGTCGAGGCATTCCCTCCCGCTGGATGCTGCGATGGTGGCATAGTCTTCCATCCGGAGGAGCTCGGCAATCGCCTCAACAATATCCGGATCATCATCAACGATCAGGACAACCTGTTTCCTGAACCCTTGGACATCTGCCCTCCGGCGGATCGTCCAGATCGCCAGGCCCGCGGCCATAAAAATGGAGGCCGACAGGAGCGTTGCCAGTAACAGCCTGGTGCCCTGATCCGGTACCGTGGATCGTGAGACCGGGAGGCGGGCAAGACAATCCGGATCGCCGGGATAGGCCGTACAGAATTCCGTAACGGGGGGATTGAGTCCGGTAGAGACCAGGAGCGTGCCATCGCGTGAGTCTGACATCCTGAATTGCTGCATACCCGCGAGATACGGGACGGTGATCATCATCTCCCCGGCAGCAGAGGTCTCCGTATACCCGATGATGCTGTCCCCGACCTCCGACCCCGCGATGTCCCCGTAGGCGATTCCCGGGTCCCGCAGCGGGAAGGATTTCAGCTCGTTCCCGTCCGCGTCCAGGATTGCTCCCTCCAGTTCTCCGCTCCGGATGTTGAGGTTGGGGGCCTCGCCGTACCGGACTTCCGTACCGGACACGGAATACCCGCTGTCATCGTACGCCAGGTGGATCTGCAGGATCTTCTGGTAATCCGGAAGCGGCTCTGCTCCGGCAACCGGTACGCATACGAGTGCCGCAAGGATGAGTACGAGACCCGTGGCCGCGATCCATCTCATGATGACCCTGCTCCTGCCTGCGACAGCACGTAATCGATCCTCCGGGTAGCGGCGTCACCGAACGTTCCGCTGTACCCGTTCGCCATGATATCCGGTACCGGGTCCCACTGCCAGTAGTTCCGGGTGCAGGACGATGAGAGAGAAGTGGTTTTCCGGATCTGGCGGCACTGTGCCGGATCGCGGCTGCCGGACCGTGCATCGGCCTCACATGACGCAAGCGATGCCCAGACATTCGGGTAAGGACCATTCTGGTAATAGTAGGTATCGCCGCAGTAGGTATCGACAAGGCTGAATAACGCGTGCCCCGATTCATGGCTGAACAACACCGGCCGGTCTGCCGGAGCCTTCATCAGGGTATGTCCCGGCCCAAGGTCCTGGGTGCACCCGGTCGGCTGGCAGGATGCGTTTGCATAGATCCCGTAATAGGACGGGTACAGGACCACCGTGACATCGCTGAACGGGACCTCGTCCCAGTACTTCTCCGGCACGGTGCCGGCACAGCCGGAGAACGCATCAGCCGGTGCGGCCGGATCATAATAATAATAGAAATTAAACCGTTCGCGGTAATCGGCTGGCAGCGGATCTGATGCGGACGTGAACTTGTCAAGGCGGAGGAAGGTCGAGTTTATCACGTTCATCACGTCATTTCGGAACCGGGTCTCATTCGTCATATACACCGGTGTGGATACTTTCACTTTATCGGTACAGCTGTAGGATGTCGACGAGGGATAAAAAATTACATTGATTGCACCGGGAGTGGGACCTGCCGGGTCCAGGGAGACGAGCGCACTCTTTGAGAGCGCGATATCCACGGTTGTTTCTGCCGGGTATGCAAACGTCGTTGTCGCCTCCTTAAAACCCGTACGGGTCACCCGGACCGTATATGTGCCGGGCGTTACGTCCTGCATCACCAGTGTCCCGGTCCCGTCCACGGTACCGGTGACACCCCGGTACCCGCCATCCAGGTACACCTGGGCGCCGGCCAGATTTTCCCGAGTCCGCGTGTCGGTAACAAAAACAGTTACCGAATTCGAGCCGGATACTGCCGAGACCGTGTAGGTAAGGGAGAGGAAAAGGATGATGATGAGGATCCAGCCGGTCTTTCCGATACGCGAGAGCAGGGTCATGGGATCAGGAAAAATATCTGAGTGTACATAGCGTTTTGATCGTATAATTCTCCTTTTATGACATGATATTTCAATTGTCCCCTTTGCCCGACAGGTCTGCCTGACATTTCATTCCGCAAGATGATGAACAGGATTTTTCCCATTCTTTCCGCCTTCCGAGAGCTTTAATACGCAATGAGGTCTTGTTAATATGGAACCGTGAATCATCGCACTCCGGTGTTATTTCTCTCGCCGTAACCACATATGTTTCATGCAATGGTGTTACGCGTGCAGGAACAGCAGTGCACAGGACACGGTAACGCGTTGCCTCGGTAGGGTAGTGGACATCCTAGAAGCCTCCGGAGCTTTTGACCCGGGTTCAAATCCCGGCCGAGGCGCTTTTATTTTCAGGTCCAAATTTTTTTTTCAAATTCCATGAATGAAAAATAATTGTGATAAAAGAATGGTCCTGCCCCCGCATTCACCGGCGTGAAGTTAGAGATATATAGGTACTTCCGCCCAATTTTACTGCATGAAAGAGCGTGGGAACACTTCATTAAAGATCGAAAATATCGTCGCTGCCGGGACGATTGCGGATGCGATCGATCTTGAATTCATTGCAAATAATATAAAGGACTGTACATTCACCAAAAAGAAGTTTCCCGGCGCGGTATACCACATGCAGGACCCGAAATCCGCTGCACTCATCTTTGCATCAGGCAGGGTTGTCCTTACGGGACTCCACCGGGCCGATGATATCGAAACCGCATTACACAACCTCCTGAAAAAATTCCGGGATGCCGGAATAACCTGTCTTGATAACGCGAATTGTGCGGTGACCAATATCGTCTGTACGTATAATATCGGGTTCCCCCTCAACCTGGTCAGGATCGTGGCAGCGCTGATGGAGCACGAGCGGGTCGAATATGAGCCCGAAGCATTTCCCGGGCTGGTCTGCCGGATCTCTGAGCCCAAGGTCGTATTTCTTCTCTTCTCATCGGGAAAGATCGTGATAACGGGTGGAAAGAATATGGACGATGTCAGGACCGGACTTAATGTCCTCATGGAAAAACTCGGTGTTGTTGACCCGAAAATAACGAGAATTGAAAATTTTTAGCCAGAGAATACCTGTTTCAGGCTTAACCGTCGATCTGCAGCATGGGGGCAGGTGAATTTTTTTCACTCATCAACAGTGTTATAGGTGAGCCATCGAAATCAGAATACTATATCTGCGGTGTCCCGGGATCCGGAGGTCCCGGCACATCGTCCGGTCTTCAGTCCGGGAGAAAAAGGAGCACGTATGCAGGAGACGCCACACACGCGATACGGGTATAACCGGTTCCTCAAGGAGATCTGTTCGGCCCGGCCGCTCACGTACCTGGCTGTTATCATCCTGAGTGTCTCTGGGATGCTCTTTTCCCTCATCAGCCCGCTCATCATGCGGGCCCTGATCGATGACGTGCTGATCGGGAAGAACACCGTGCTTCTCATCCCGCTGCTCGCCGCAATGGCGGGGATCTTTTTTGTCTCGGCCCTCTCGAATTACCTGTCCGCCCGCGTCAGGGGAACATTAACGATACACCTGTACCGGGAATTTTCTTCCCGCATCTTTTCCCGGATCCAGCAGGCGGAATATGCATCGGTCCGGAAATTCAGGACCGGCGACCTGTTGACACGGGTAACCGGGAATGTCATGACCGTTGTCCAGACCGCGATCCGGACCATCCCCCAGATCCTCATCACCGGCCTTGGGATCATCCTGCCGGTTGCCATCATGGTCAGTCTTGATGCCGGGCTGGCCGTTGTTGTTATCGTGCCGGCACTCCTGTTTGTGTTTTCCGCACTGTGGTTTGGGAAACGGATGAAAGAGGCCCAGAGGCCGGTACTTGATGCGGACGCGAATGTCCAGTCGTACATCAAGGAAAACCTGGAATCAGCCCCGTTGATACGGGTCTTCGGTCTTGAGGGCTGGGCACAGGAGAAGTACGACCGGCAGGTATCGGGTTACACCGATACGTCGGTCTCGGTCATCAAACTGGTCTCGCTCAGTTCTGCAGTCACTATGGTCATCTACAGCGTCCCCACCCTCCTCATCTTAACGCTCGGGAGTTTTTCTGTCCTTGAGGGGACACTCACGGTCGGGACACTGACGGCGTTTGTCGCGTACGTGAGCCTCTTTCTCTCGCCCGTGCTGCAGGTCTCGGATCTCTGGAACTCCTACAAGAGCTCCCAGGCATCGTACGACCGGATCGGCGAAGTGCTGGAACTCGGGGCCGGTGCAGAAGGCAGTGTTCCCCTGCCGGCGGACGGGCCGGGGGATATCCGTTTCGAGAACGTGGGGTTCTCGTACGATGACCGGGTCATTGTCAGGGACTTCAACGGCCATTTCACCCGGGGGATCAATTACCTGATCGGGGAGAACGGATCGGGGAAATCCACGGTCTTAAAACTTCTCTGCCGGTTGTATTCCCCGGATCATGGCAGGATCACGATCAACGGGAAGGACATCGCATCGGTACGCAGGGACGATCTCCGGTCGTACGTGTCCATTGTCTTTTCCGAGGCCCTGATCTTTGACGGCACGGTATACGACAATATCCTGATCGGGGACCTGTCGGCAACCAGGGATGACGTGATGCGGGCTGCCCGCCGGGCCGGTCTCGACAACCTGATCGGTACGCTTCCCCGGGGGTACGATACCGAAGTGGGGGAGTCCGGTCACAACCTCTCGAGCGGGGAGATGCAGAAGATCGCGCTTGCCCGGGTCCTCCTGCGGGATTCGCCGGTCATTGTCTTTGACGAGTTCACCCGCTCCATCGATACCGAATCGAAACAGTCCATCTACGAAGTGATCCGGCAGCTGACCGGCAAGACCGTGATCATCGTGACCCATAATATGGGCGATATCCAGGAAGGCAGCAATATTGTGTACATGACCGGCGGACCGGGGCCGGCCTGAACGGTGATCTCCCGTATCACCATTCTTTTCTGGCCCGGGCACATCGGTGCACCAATAGATGAAAAAAAATTTTCACTCAACACCAGGTATATCCCGATTCAGGAAAGAGATAGGTTGTAGCAAAATACCCTCAGGAATAAAAGAGAAAGGAGGTGAAACGGACATGTGTCAAAAAGCCGGGGAATCAATCACCGGACCCCTTACCACTGCGGCATCGGGGGCCCCGACGGGAGTTGTAGTGAATGGCTGGGCCTGCGACAAAACCGACTGCCCTTCATATGGAAAATGGTATTGCCCGTTCTCGTGGTAAAGCCGGATGTGAGAACCTCTCCATTGTTATCTTTCTTTTGGGGTCCTGATGGAAAAGTATCAGGCCCCAGTACACTTTTTTAAACAATGCTAAGGTGCGAAAGGCACGTGTCATGGTCGTCTGCGTAAAACGCCAGAAGTTTTTGCATCAGAAAAATTCCCAAAAAAACGGGAAATAAAAAAATTACAGCGCCGGCTTCTTCTTCAGCGTTGCGACCAGCAGCTGCACCGCGGCTTCGAGATCACGGGTGTCGAGAACCTCGACCGGCGAGTGGATGTACCGGGTCGGGATGCTCATCGTGGTGCTCGGGATGCCGCCTTTCGTCAGGTGGATCGCGGTCGCATCGGTCGTGCCGCCACTGCCGACTTCGAGCTGCATCGGGATGCTCTCCCTGTCCGCTGCTTCCTTGAGCCAGGAGACGACCTTCCGGTTCGCGATGAGCCCGCGCCCGCTGGCGTCGACAATGGTAACGACCGGGCCCTTGCCCATCTCAACCGGAGCATCCTTCATCTCGATGCCCGGGTGGTCGCCCGGGATCGTGACATCGGTGGCAATGGCGCAGTCCGGGTCAAGGTCGTACGCGCTCGTGCGTGCCCCTTTCAGCCCTACCTCTTCCTGCACCGTGAAAACCGCACAGATCGTGAGCGGGGATTTGACTTCCTGCATGGTCTTGATCAGCATCGCCACCCCGGCACGGTTGTCGAAGGCCTTGCCGGTCACGCGGCCGTACCCGAGTTCCGTGAATTCCCGGTCAATGGTAACCGGCGTCCCCACATCAACGCCCAGCACTTCCACTTCCTGCCGGTTCGTGGCGCCGACATCGATGAACATGTCATCGATCTTGACGCCTTTCTTGCTCTCTTCGGCATCCATCATGTGCGGGGGTTTGCCACCAATGACCCCGTACACCGGGCCTTTGGTGGAGTGCAGGACCACGCGCTGGTTGTAGAGCGTGGGGCCGTACCATCCGCCCAGCGCAACGAACCGGAGAAATCCTTTCTCATCCACGAACTTCACCATCAGGCCGATCTCGTCCATGTGGGCGGCGAGCATCACCTTGAACTTGTTCCCTTTCCTGATGGCGATCAGGTTGCCCATCGAGTCTTCGCGGATCTCGTCAACGTGGCCCCTGAGTTCCTTCTTTATTACCGACAATACGCTGCCTTCGCTGCCCGAGACACCGTGGGCATTGGATAATTTTGCCAAGAGTTCCTTTACCATGATATCACTTCACGAGTTGTTCGATCCGTTCAAGAGCGGTCATAATATTCTGTCGCGATGTGGCATAACTGAACCGGGTGTACTCCGGCGCATTGGCGCCGAACGCGGAGCCGGGGACCACGATGACGCCCTTTGCGATGATCTTCTCCGTCAGTGCCGGCTTCATCGGGACAAAGGCATAGAATGCCCCTTCCGGTTTCGGGAAGGGCAGGCCCAGGTCGGAAAGGCCCTTCCAGATAAGGTCGCGGCGTGCCTCGTACTCGTCCCGCATGACCGCAACCGCACCCTGGTCGCCTTCGTACGCGGCAAGGGCCGCATATTGGGAGATCGACGTGGCGCAGGCCTGGCAGTACTGGTGGACCTTGAGGCACTGCCCGATGATCTCGGGCGATGCCGCAAGGTATCCCAGCCTCCAGCCGGTCATCGCGTAGGTCTTGCTCGTGGCGTTGATGGTGATCACGTTGTCGCCGAATTTTGCAGCGCTCACGTGCTTCTTGCCGTAGATGAAATGTTCGTACACCTCATCGGATACGACCGTGACGCCCTTGTCTGCGGCGTACTCGACAATCGCCCTGACCGATTCCTCGCTCTCGACCGCACCGGTCGGGTTGCCGGGAGAGTTTAAGACAAAGAGTTTTGCGCCACCCATCAGGGCCTTTGCCTTCTCGACATCGATATGGAGGGTTTTCGTGAGCGGGACGCTGACCGGGGTCCCCCCGGCAATGGTTGCAAGCGACGCGTACGAGACAAAACCCGGGTCGGGGCAGAGGACGCGGTCGCCGGGGTTGAGGAGCGCCTGCATCACGATATGGAGTGCTTCGCTTGCACCGGCCGTGACGATGAGCTGGTCAGGGTGGTACTTGATCCCGTTCTCGTTTTTGAATTTCCTGCTGATCGCAGCCCGGAGTTCCGGGAGACCGTTGTTCGTGGTGTACCCGGTCTTTCCTTCCTGGATCGCCTTGATCGCCGCATCCTTGATGTGCTGCGGGGTGTCGAAGTCCGGCTGGCCAAGCCCCATGTTGATGGAGTCCGGTCCTGCGGCTTCGAAAATTTTCCGGATACCGGAGATCTCGATCCCCGCCACCCGTTCAGAGAATTTCATGCCCATAGGTCACTTCCTGTCTACTCGATATTCGTATGCCGGTTCTTGAGGGCAGTCTCGTCCGTCTTCGTGATCTCCATAAGCCGCGAGATGACCGCATCGGAAAAGATCATGGACGCGGTCTCAAACAGCGTGCCCAGCGGTGCAAAGGACTTGTGCTCCCCCATCATCTGCCGGATCTCGAACTCCACGGTATCGTCTTCGACTTCGTCGCGGTGGTGCTCGATGATGACGATGCAGTCTGCAATCTTCCCGATCCGTGAATCCGCATTGGAGGAGATCAGGCAGATGTGGGCCCCGATGTCCTTTGCGGTCTCGGCAATATCCGCCACGGTCTTCGTCCTGCCGGAGCCGGAGAAGATCACCATGACATCCCCGGGACTCAGGGCAGGCGTGATCGTCTCCCCGACCACATACGCCTTCAGGCCAAGGTGCATCAGCCGCATCGCAAACGCCTTGGCAACGAGCCCCGAGCGCCCGGCGCCGATCACGTAGACACGCTTTGCGTCCAGCAGTTCGGCAATGAATTTCTCGACGTCGTTGTCAGATATTTTGTTCGCAATCGCCCGGATCTTCGATGCCATCAACAGCATCATTTCCTGCACCCTGTGGCTGTCCATGCTTCTCGCACAAGAGATACATCCACATAGTAGATGAGAATTTCTAATGGCGGACTCAAGGGTTTTATTTACTGACGCGGGAACGGGGATAGATCTTTATGCAATGTTCATAAAAAGTTAGTCTGTGATTGCCCCGCTCGTGAAATGCTCGCCTTTTATCAAATGGGCCGGCGGAAAACGACAACTTCTCGTGGAACTGGACCAGCGCCTCCCCCCGGCCTGGAACACGTACTACGAGCCGTTCATTGGCGGCGGGGCACTGCTGGTCAACCTCGATAACCACCAGCTCATCTCCCGGGCGGTGATTGCCGACCTGAACAGCGAGCTCATCAACCTGTACCGGGTGGTCCAGGACAAGCCGGAGTCGCTCATCGCTGCACTGGAGGACGATGACCTCCGGAATGATGAGGCGTCGTACAAGGCATTGAAAGAGAGGTTCAACACCATCATCGGCAACCCGTTGCATGAGATCGAACGGGCCGCCCTGCTCATCTACTTGAACAAGCACGGGTTCAACGGACTCTGGCGGGTGAACCGGAAAGGGAAATTCAACGTGCCGTTCGGGAGCCACAAGAACCGTTCCATCCCGTCAGGTGCAAGCATCATGAAGTTCTCCGCACTGCTCGCGAAGGTGAAGATCCTGAATGCCGACTTCGAAGCGGCGGTAAAGACCGCCCGGAAAGGCGACTTCATCTACTTCGATCCCCCGTACCAGCCACTCTCAAAGACCGCGAACTTCACGGATTACAATTCCCGGGGGTTCCGGTTCGAGGACCAGGAGCGGCTCGCCCGGCTGTTCCGTAAGCTGACAAAAAAAGGGGTGCATCTCATGCTGAGCAATTCCAAGGTCCCGGCAATCGAGGACCTGTACGAGGGGTTCCGCATCGAGACGGTCACGGCCAAACGGTTCATCAACTGCAATGGCGAACGCCGGAGCGGGATCGAGGAAATTATTGTAACGAATTACCCGTACGACTGACAGGCACTAAGGTTCATCTGTTTTGAGTGATAATGATGAACCGGTCTCCGACTGGTTCCGGTGAGATCAGATCACAAGATTTAATGTCAGGAAATCATATCCATCAATTTGCTATTTCATATGCCGATAATTGACAGTGGGGTTACGGATAATCTGGAAGATGCCAAAAAAGGAGTCCGTCAGGGAGTCCTGTATTTAGTTGAACGAGAGAGGGTGAAATTATTAAAATTCGGGATTACCAGTCAACCCCAGGTGCAATTAAAACAATTCGAGAAGGATGGCCTTCGTTATAATCACCTGTTCCTGATTTACAAAACCCGATCATTTGCCAATATGAAAATGCTGAAAGAGTATCTTATGAGTACCTACCCGGATTATTGTGACAACGAGATCCGGGATTATGATGAAAAAAGTGGAGAGAGTTCCTATTTCCTGTATTGTGCAACCTATATCCACCAAAAAAAATTGTAAATTTTTACCATTTCAATCGTGTTAACCAATGGAACAGTTTTCCCGGATTTATTTCACCATAGTGAGTGCATGCGGGATTTTAATTCCCCGCTACGTATTGATTACGAAGAGGTTGTCTTAAAAACCGGATAATAATCGCACTCTTTTCCGGATGAACCCGGCCACCCTTCATTCGTTCTTTGTAGCCCGGTACTCCTCGATCACCCCGTACGGCACGAGCTTCCCACCCTCAAGCACCGAGACCGCCCCGTGCCCGCCGCAGATGAGGCAGTGCCGGCCGGTTGGTGCGAGTGCTCTGTCCGTCTCCTCTGCAAGGGCCGTGAGGGCAATACGCTCCTCTTTTGCCCGGTCGCTGTCAACATTAACGGAGGTGACGAGGAATGCGGCAAGCGAACTGTAGTCCGCCCGTTCCTGCGTCAGGCTCCTGAAATTGATCACGCTGTCGGCCGCAAAGATCAGGCCGTGTGCTTTGGAATAGAGGAAGACCTGCCCGAAGGTGTGGCCGCCCAGGCCGTCCAGCACGTCCAGTTCCAGCCCGCCGATCGTGACCGTCCCGATGACCGGGAAGATCCCCCGCGTTGCACCGGTCGGCCCGGAAAAACAGTGGACATCCGAAGGAATGGAAAACCGCGAGAAGAGGTTGATCATCTTCGTGTAGAACTCCTCGAGCACCGACTCCTGGCTCCGCGAACCGTAGCCCCGGTTGTTGGTCCGGATGATCTCAAGGGTCCCCGTGTGCATGTACACCGGCACGGAGAAGTGGCCCGCGGCCCCGCAGTGGTCCGCGTCCGCGTGCGTGACGATGATGCGGGTCAGCCTTCTCATGTCCACCCCGTACCGGGAGAACATGGTCATGACATCGTCATGGTAGATGCCATACCCGGTGTCGATCATCACCAGTTCTGCGGGAGTCTGGATGAGGAATATGCTCCCCCCGCAGGGTGGCTGGAAACAGTACAGCACCGTGTCAGGTGTGATCGCAAACTGCTGCACGGCGGCATAAAAATTATCGCCGGAAGTTGCGTTCATGGTCCGGCCGGTTGCAAGCACGCTGTCGAACACCTGGTGGGGGTTGCAGCCCCGGTCCATCAGCTCCTGTGCGATGTGGTTGGTATCCGCAAGGAACGAGAGCAGGAACGCATCCTCGGATTCACCGATCAGTTCCCGGACTTCCTGGGCGTACCGGACATAAAAGACCGTATCGTCAAGGTGTTTTCCGGTCTTGTCGTACTCGACAATCTCGAGCCGGTACCGCGACTTCAGCTGGTCGAGGAGGCGGTCGATCTCCTTGCTCTGCTCAAGGTTGAGGCTGACCGTGAGCCGGTCGGGGTGCCGGCCCTTGTCATCGAAATCGATCAGCGCGATGTTTGCCCCGGCAGAGGTGATGTACCCGAGGAACTCGTAGAGGGCCCCGGGCCGGTGCGGGAGGTACACGCAGAACTTCAGGAAGTCGAGGGAGACGAGCGAGGTCTGGAGGTACCCGATCCGGGCCAGGTCTTCGGTGATCTTCCGGTAGGCATCGTCCGTTGCAGTAACCTCATAAAAGACGGTCCCGGGGTCGATGCGGCGGTCAAACTGGATACGGTTGATATTGCCATCGTATTTTTTGATGATCTCGGCTGCCCGGTGCAGTGAACCGGGCTCATCCGGCATATGCGCAACAAAAGAAAATTTTCCCATGATCCACCGTTTGCGGGTATACCGTTGTTCCCGTAATTCGATATAGGTTATGGTCGGTGGACCCGTGTTTAAAAAAATTATCAGAAATTATGGATCTCTTCGTCCTGTCGAAAAGGCCACGAAGAGGAATCCCGCAATGAGGAGTCCCGTACACGCAGTGACGGGAGAGACCGGCAGGGAGAGCGGGTTCTTTACGAGTGTCGGCGAGATGGAGGTTGTTTCCGCGGGTTTTACGGTCACCTGGACCGAGTAGGCAAGGTAGCCGGGGGTTTTGATCTCAACAAGGTGGTTGCCCGGGGTGATGGTCCCGAGCGTGATCGGGGTTACTCCCACAGATACCGAGTCAAGGAAGACCGGCGCACCGGCAGGGGTGGATGAAACCGACAGCGTCCCGGTCAGGGGAGGAATTTGTTCCGGAACGGCTCCTGCCGGGGTGCCTTCAGCAGGGGTCTGGTTTCCCGAGGACGCCGGAGCCTGGGGGGAAATGACCGTGATCGTGGTACGGAACGTGTTCTTCACGGACGGGCTGGAGACCGTAACGTCATAGTTGCCCGGCTGCATGTCCACGTGGAATGCGTAGGTGAAATATCCTGACTCGCTTGCACCGGTGTCATATGTGTGGAGGACTTTCCCGTTGCTGTCACTGACCTGGATGCGGATGTCCTTTGTTCCCTGTTCAGCGGTACCGAGCAGCTGGATGTAATTGCCGGTCTCCAGCGGGTTCGGGCTTGCGACAACGTAGAAGTCAGGTTTTTTCATCATGACCGAAGTGGTTGAAGACTGGGTGGGATCGCCAAGGTCAAATGCCGTGATGTAATACCGTGCAGTCTGCATCTGGTCGATCCCCTTGATGGAGGACGTGTACCAGGAGAAGCGCCACGTGCCGTCAGCGTTCATCGGGATCGGGTTGCCGGTCCCTTCAACGCCATTGAGGTCATAGATCGGGACACCGCCGGCAGGCAGTCCCGGGCCGGTGATTTTTGCGGCCGTGATATTCCCGACCTTGTTGAACCCGTCGAAGATGATCGTGTCGCCGATATAATAACCACCGGGACCGCGGTATGCAATGGACATCGTTTCATTCGCTGCAAGTGCCGGTTGTATGCAGACTGCAAAGGCAACAAGCAGGACAAGCATTGAGATGACTCTCGTGAACTGGATCTTTCCCATGTACTACCTCTCGTTAAGAACAATATCGTTTAAAACGTATATATTTCTTTATTGTCAGATTTCTGTTATAATCGCCCCAAATGCCAAAAATCCCCAGATTCCAGAACTCCGGGTTACCCTATAACGAAACTATATCTATATTACCGCGTAACCCTTGATACGAGGGAAATGGACGATGACCGACGTTGAGTTGGCCAAAAAACATGGCGAAGAGCTGCTGAAAACGAGGATCTCAACACTCCAGAAATCGTTTTCTTATGAAGATACTGCATATCACCTCCCGATCTCCTATGCATTGACCGGCATCCCGGTCCATGACCAGAAAGCGGCAGCGGAGGTTTTTACCAAGACGGCGAACAACCCGATCGTTGCATCCGAGTGCCTGCTTGCAGAACAGACCGCGGTCTCCGGCAAGGAGCCGGCACCGTACACCGGCTTTATCAGCGACACGGTCATCCGCAAGCTCGGGTATTCGCTGGTTGACGGGAGTATCCTTGGCCTCGCGCTGGTTGTCGGCACGCCCGCGAGCGGGGGCAGTGCTGCCGCCATCTGCCGCGAACTGCAGGAAAAATACATGCTCACGTTCCTTGCCGGAAACGTCATCCCCACCCTGTCCAAAGCCGGCGTCCGGCTGGGCCTTGAATACCGTCTCATTCCCCTGGGTTCAACACCCTTCTACGGCATCCATTTCGTTGACCTTATCGCCCGCGTTGCCATGACATTTGGCGGCGTGAAGCCCGGGGACACGAACCGCCTTATCACCTATGCCGCGGAGCGGGCAAAGGCGATCGTGATCGTCTTCCCCGGCCTGACCGACGAGGAGATCACCCTCGTGGACGGCATGAGGGTGCTGGGGTTCCCGATCCTCTCCCTTGGCGGGTACGAAGGCGGGACGTGGACACCTGCCACTCCGGATGACGTGGTCCGGCAGGGCATGGAGATGAAGGGGATCAAGGTCAATGTCACCGCGATCCCGATCCCGATGGGGTGTTCGCCCGCGTTCGAGGGGAAGAGCATACGGAAGGAAGAGATGTACGTGGAGTTCGGCGGAGGCAGGTCGCCGGCGTTCGAACTGCTCCGTATGCGGCAGCCCGGCGAGATCGAGGACGGGAAGGTCACGGTCATCGGCCCCGAGATCGGTGCGCTGAAGGAAGGCTCGGCAAACCCGCTCGCGATCATCATCGAGGTTGCCGGCAAGACGATGAAGAAGGACTACGAGCCGGTGCTCGAACGGCGGATCCACAACTTCGTCAACTATGGCGAAGGCTCCTGGCATGTTGCGCAGCGGGACCTCATCTGGGTGAGGCTCTCGAAAGAAGCGGTGGCAAAAGGAGTAAAGATCGAACACCTCGGCAAGCTGCTAGCGAGCAAGTTCCGCATGGACTTCCCCCAGCTGCTCGATGCGGTTGCGGTCACGCTGATCACGGACGGTACAAAAGTCCTTGAAGCGAAGAAAGAAGCAGAGCGGGTGTACGATGAACGCGATGCCCGCATCAAGGGGATGCGGGATGCCGATGTCAGCACCTATTACTCCTGCACGCTCTGCCAGACGTTTGCCCCCAACCACGTCTGCGTCATCACGCCCGAGCGGCTTGCCCTCTGCGGCGCGATCAGCTGGCTTGACGGGAAGATCGCGTACGAGATGTCGCCCTCCGGCGCCAACCAGCCAATCGAGAAAGGGGCGGTCCTCAATGCACAGAACGGGGAGTTCGAGGGAGTCAACCGTTTCGTGAAGAAGGCGAGCCACGGCGAGATCGAGCGGTGCTCGCTCTACAACGTGATGGAGTACCCGATGACCTGCTGCGGCTGCTTCGAGGCGATCGCCCTGATGCTGCCGGAGGTGAACGGGATCATGGTCGTGAACCGCGAACACAAGGGGATGACCCCCTCCGGCATGACCTTCTCAACGCTCGCCGGCACGATTGGCGGCGGGGCCCAGACACCCGGGTTTGCCGGGATCTCCAAGAACTACATCCTCTCGGACCGGTTCCTCCAGGGCGAGGGCGGGATCGAGCGGCTGGTCTGGATGCCGGCAGCCCTCAAGGAGGAGCTTAAGGAACGGCTCGTAAAGAAACTCGAGGAGCGGGGCCTTGCAGGGTTCTTTGAGAAGATCGGCGATGAGACTACCGCGGCGACCATTGAAGACCTCATGGTGTTCCTTAAACGCGTCGGCCATCCGGCCCTTGGGATGAAACCGCTGGTGTGAGCTCGATGGCCTGCGAACTGAATTTTGGCTGGACTGCAACCATAGGCGAAGTCGTGATTGGGGCAACGAAGGCGGACGGGGGTACGCGGAGGCTCTCGTACCGGATTGGCGGCGGGACAACGCTCCCGTTCATGGAAGACCAGGCTGGTTCCCCGTCCCCGCTCATTGCCCTTGAGATCTGTGACTATCTCCCGTTCTGGTCGCCGATCGCGAAGAACTACTGCGGGGACATGACGAACAGCGTGAGCGAGTGGGCAAAAGCTGCTGACGGCACGTACGGTGCCGACCTCATCCGGCTGTACCTGACCAGCACGCGGCAGCGGAACTTCTCCGACATTGCTTCGCTCGGAAAAGTTGTCGAAGATGTTCTCTTGGCATCCAGCCTGCCCCTGATCATCGAAGGGAGCAACGAGCCGAAGATCGACAGCGAGGTCTTCCAGAAATGCGGGGAAGTGGCGCAGGGAGAGCGGCTCCTCCTCGGCACAGCAGAGGCAGGGAAGTACCGCAGTATCGCCGCCGCTGCCCTTGCCTACAACCACTCCATCATCGCCCAGTCACCTATCGACATCAACCTTGCAAAACAACTCAACATCCTCTTAAAGGAGATCGGCGTCCAGCGGGACCACATCGTGATCGATCCCTATACCGGGGCGCTCGGCTACGGGTTCGAATATTCGTACTCGGCAATGGAACGGATCCGGTTTTCAGCGCTCAAGGGCGACAGCGATCTCGCCATGCCGATGATCTGTTCCGCGCCTGACTCCCTCACCATCAAGGAAGTGCGGGAAGCAGAGCCTGCGGTGCAGGACGAGATGGCGATCCAGTGGGAGTTTTACACATGCCTTGCCGCAGCAGCAGCCGGCGCAGAGATCGTCTGCGTCCGCCACCCCGGCACGATCCCCCTCCTCCGGAAGGCATTTGCCGATATGAAAAAACCCGGCGCAGCAGCGGAGGTGCGATAAGATGGCACTCAAGGCGCTGGACATCTACAAGCTCCTCCCCAAGAAGAACTGCAAGGAGTGCGGCGACCCGACCTGCCTCACGTTCGCGATGAAACTCGCCGGCGGGAAGGCAGATATCGAGCTCTGCCCGTACTTAAGCGACGAGGCAAAATCCGTTCTCGGGGCAAGCACGCGGCCACCCATCCGGCTCGTCAGGGTCGGTATGGGCGAGCGCTTCTTCAAGGTGGGGGAAGAGACGGTCCTGTACCGCCACGAGAAGACATTCTACCACCCACCCGGCATTGTCTTCCGTGTCAGCGATACACAGACGCCTGCGGAGATCGCGGCGGTCACCCGCCGTGTGAGGGACGAGACCTTCACCCGCGTGGGTGCCGACCTCCGCTTCAGCGGCATTGCCATTGAAAATACCAGCGGCTCTGCGGAGACCTTTGCAAAGGCAGTAGCAACAGTTGAGGCGGAGCAGGCCCACCTCCCCCCGGTGCTCATTGCAAAGGACCCCGCAGCGCATGCGGCAGCCCTGGTCCACTGCGGTTCCTACCGCCCGCTCCTCCATGCCGCAACCGGGGAAAATTATAAGGTGATGTGTGCGCTTGCCAAAAAGTACGGGTGCCCTCTGGTCATCCGGGCTGCAACGCCCGACGGGCTTGCCCGGATGGTGAAGGACTGCACGGCCGAAGGAGTGCAGGACCTCGTGCTCGACCCTGCACCGGAGAATCTCGGGACATTTCTCACCCGCTCCACACAGATACGGCAGCTCGCGATCACGCGTCTGGTCCCCGAACTCGGCTATCCGGTGTATCTCGATGCCACCGCAACCGGGCAGCAGGACGCGGCGGTTGCACTGGGTATCGTGAAATATGCCTCGGTCATTGTCACGGACCCGCTCTCGCCCGGGGCCACGAAGGCCTCGCTCACGCTCCGCCAGAACATCTACACGGACCCCCAGAAACCCATCCAGATGAACCCCGGGCTGTACCGGGTCGGGACACCGGACAAGGACGCGCCGGTCCTGATGACAGTGAACTTCTCGCTCACGTTCTTCACCCTCCAGGGCTACCTCGAGTCCACCCGGGTCCCCTGCTTCATGCTGATTGTCGATACTGAAGGGCTCTCGGTCCTGACCGCGGTTGCCGCGGGCAAACTCTCCGAGATGCTGGTCCGGGACTCGATCAAAAAATTCGGGGTCGAGAACGAAGTAACGCACCGGAAGTTGATCATCCCCGGGTATGCCTCGCCACTCTCCGGGAGGATCGAGGATGCAACCGGCTGGAAAGTCCTGGTCGGCCCCCGCGATGCTGCCGAGATCGGCGAATTCCTGCACGAGGAGTGGAAGAAATAAATGCTGACCGTCACGTTCCTCCCCAGTTATCGCAAGATCGATGTGGAACGGGGGATTACCATCCTCGATGCTGCCCAGCGTGCCGGCCTCTCCATGAACGTAGTCTGCGGAGGACAGGGAAAATGCGGTAAATGCATTGTCTACATCCAGTCCGGGAGAGTTGAGTTCGACCGGCAGAAGTACGGCCGGTTCTTCACGGAGACAGAGCTGCAGAAAGGGGCGTGCCTTGCCTGCGAGGCAACGGTGCAGGGCGACCTCCATGTCGTGATTCCCGAGAGTACCCTCATCCAGGAGCAGAAAATTCTCGTGGAGGGCCTGGAGCAGGCGATCGATTTCCGCCCCTCCGTCCGGAAATACTATGTCGAGCTCCAGCCGCCGAGCCTTGCCGACCCGTCACCGGATCTCTCGCGCCTGCTCTGGGGGATCCAGAAGAGCGGCGGGCCGGTGGCAGAGAAGATGTATGCCCCGCTCGAAGTGCTCCGGGAGATCCCGTACATCCTGCGCCACAGCGACTGGAAGGTGACCGGTACGATCAGCCTCGTGCCCGGGGGATACCGCCTCATCGACCTCCAGGAGAACGATACCTCGAAGCGCATTTATGGTGCGGGGGTCGATCTCGGGTCAACGACCATTGTCGTCTACCTCTGGGACCTGGTCACCGGCAAGGTCGTCAGCGTTGCCTCAAATTACAACAAGCAGATCAGCTGCGGCGAGGACATCCTGGCCCGGGTAAACTTTGCCCGGAAGAACGGCCTCGTGAAACTCCAGGCCCTTGCTGCCGAGAGCATCAACCAGGCCCTCACTACCGCGTCCAACGCGGCGGAAATCGACCGCGAGGACATCTACGAAGTCGTCGTGGCCGGTAACACCGTGATGACCCACATGCTCCTTGGGATCGACCCCGCGTACATGATCGCCGAACCCTATGTCCCGGTAGTCCGGCGGGCGCTCTCCGTTGCCGCGCCGCGCCTTGGCATCACCTGCAACCCGAACGGGGGCGTCTTCCTCTTCCCGGCTGTCAGCGACTTCATCGGCGGCGACATCATCGCTGACATCCTTGCGTGCGGCATGAGCGAACGGGATGAGATCTCGCTCCTCGTTGATATCGGTACGAACTTCGAGGTCGTGCTGGGCAATAAGGAGTGGATGTTCTCCTGCGCCGGCGCGGCCGGTCCTGCACTGGAAGGAGGGGAGGTCCTCTTCGGCATGCGGGCAAACCCCGGTGCGATCGAGAAGATCACGATCGACCCGGTGACGCTGGACCCGAAGTACTCGACCATCAATGGCATCAAACCCCGGGGGATCTGCGGCTCCGGCCTGATCGACCTGCTCGCCGAACTCCTCATCGCCTGCGTGATCGACCGGACCGGCCGGATCAACATGGAGATCAATCATCCCCGTATCCGTAAAAACGCACATTTCCCGGAGTATGTTATTGCGTGGGCAAAGGAGACGGAGATCGGAAAGGACATCGTGATCACGGAGAACGACATCAAGAACCTGATCATGAGCAAGGCCTCGGTCCACGCGGCCTGCGTCACCCTCATGAAGGAAGCCGGGGTGACCCGCCATGATATCTCGACAATCTATTTTGCAGGCGCCTTCGGGAACTTCCTGGACAAGAAGAACGCGACCATCATCGGGCTCATCCCGGAGATCGGGATCGACCAGATCAAAAATATCGGGAACGGTGCTGTTGTCGGCGCGAACATCGCGCTCATCAACCGCCGTGAGAGAAAGACGCTCGACAGCATTGCGTACCGGATGGCCTACATCGAGCTGAACGCCGAGAACTCCTTCATGGACGAGTACACCGGCAGCACGTTCCTGCCGCACACGGACCTCGCGCTCTTCCCGAGGGTCCAGAGCCTGCTGGAATCCTGCCGGGTCAAGCGGGAGTGAGCATCATGGCAAAGATGATCCCCTCACCCCACTCGCTCGCGACCGGCGTTGGCGCACTGCCCCACACGGACCCGAAACAGGCATGCGACGATGTCCTCGCCCTCTTCCCGGACTTCCCGTACATCCCGACCCTCCCGGACCGCAGCCAGCTCGAAGGCATCGTCTTCAATGATTCCGAGCAGCTCCCGGGCCGCCTGATCCGTGAGGACCGGCTCCTCTTCGACAGCACGCGGGACCAGACCGCTGCAATGGAGAAGGTGTACATGGACTTCGTTGAGGGGAATTCTGCCGATTACGGCCTCCACCGGGAATATGCCTCGGCATTCATCGAGATGATGTCCCGGAAGGTCCCGGCATCGGGCGTCCTGAAATGTCAGGTGACCGGCCCGGTCACGTTCGGCATGCAGGTGGTTGATGCCAACAAGCGGCCGATCTATTATGATGCCCAGATCGCGGATGTCCTTTCGAAGATGATCGCGCTCAAGGCCCGCTGGTGCGAGCAGGCAATGCGGGAGCACACCGGCGCAACAGAGACACTCGTTGTCCTCAACGAACCCTACCTTGCATCGCTGGGATCGTCCGTTGTCCCGGTGGACCGCGAGACCGTCCGGTCCGGATGGGAGGACATCGCATCGCTTGTTGATGGCGGCCTTGGCATCCACTGCTGCTCCAACACGGACTGGGAGTTCGTCATCGGCCTCTCCCCCTCGGTCATCTCCATGGACGCGTATGCGACCTCAAAGGAGTTCCTCCTCTATGCGGATTCTATCATCTCCTACATGGAGAAAGGAGGCGTTGTTGCATGGGGGATCGTGCCCGCCGAGTACAAGGTCTTTGCAACGGAAACGGTGGACTCGCTCTACAGCAAATATCTCGCGATACGCACCCAGCTCTGTGCCCGTATGCCGGAGAAACTCTTCGATGCCCAATCGCTCATCACGCCCAGCTGCGGGATCCGGTTCGCCGACCGCAACGGGTCGCTTGCGATCATGGGAGCCGCCGGGGAGATCTCCCGGCGCATCCGGGCCGGCGAAACCGGCAACCGCACGTAGAGGACAAGACACCATGCCCACGCACCCGTTCACGATCGCAGTCTCCGGCAAGGGAGGGACCGGCAAGACCACGATCAGCTCCCTTCTCGTCCGCTCGTTCATCGCGCTCGGGGAAGCCCCGGTCCTTGCCGTTGATGCCGACCCGAACGCAAACCTCCACGAGGCGCTTGGCGTCTCCGTCCATGAGACCCTTGGCAGCATGCGGGAGGAGGCATTCTCGCGGAACATCCCGCCGGGCATGAACCGGCACGACTATGTCCGGTTCCGGTTCCGGCAGGCGCTCGTGGAAGCGGAAGGGTTCGACCTCGTGGCCATGGGCCGGCCGGAGGGGACCGGGTGTTACTGTTTTGCAAACGACCTCCTCTCGGAATGCATGCTCCAGCTGGAACGCGACTATCGTTTTATCATCATCGACACCGAGGCCGGCATGGAGCACATCAGCCGGGGCACGATCGGCAAGCCCGACATGCTCCTCATTGTCAGTGACCCGGGGGCCCGGGGGCTCCGGACTATTGCCCGGATCCGGGAGATCGCCACCCAGCTCGGGCTTGAGAAAGAGAAGATCCATGTAGTCTTCAACCAGTACAAGACCGGGGCGGCGCCGGTTGATATTGGCGACGAGCTGCCTATTGCTGTGATTCCGGAGGACCCGGCCGTGGAGAACGCCGATCTGGCTGCATCTCCTGTTTCTTTGATTCCGGATGATTCGCCGGCGCGGGTTGCGGTCCGGGAACTCGCGGGGAAGATCCGGGGGATGGCCATGACGCGGGGAGCCATCGTAACTCCTGAAAAAACCAAGCCGTAAATGTATAAAAAAATCTTGGACTCAATCGGAAAAACCTGATGAGTCCTTCTCTTGCTTCAGGTCTGATGATTCAGTATCACAGGAACATTGCCACGGCAATCGTCGTTGTCCAGAGACCGTTCTTGTCCCCTTCCGCAGACTGGCAGATATTCTTGGTCTTGATGATCTTGCCGCTTGCCTTGTAGGTCTGTTCACGTTCCGACCACGCGGCATTCACATCGAACTCGATACCGAGGGTCGTGGCGAGCATGGTCGCCGCGAGGTCTTCGGCATATTCCCCGGTCTTCTTCTCGGTCTCCCCGTACGCGTGGTGTTCCGAAAGGTACCCGTACTCTTCCGAGGCACTCGGGAGGGCAAGACCGATTGCCGATGAGACGAGACGGTTCGGCTCATTGGTATCGTTCCGTGCCATGACGCAGAATGTGATCGCACCGGGTGCGAGTTTCCGAAGACCCGCAGAGCGGGTGATTTGTTTGCATTCGGGAGGGAAGATGCTGGAGACATAAACGAGGTTGCATTTTTCTATGCCGGCCTTCCGCAATGCAAGCTCAAAAGAGGCAAGACGATCTTTATGGACACCAACCCCTTTGGTGAAAAAGATCTCTTTCGGAACGTACATAGCTCTTATTATACGGGTCTCATTTTTAATTTTTGGTCATAACCGGGAGAAAAAGGTTAAAAAACCAACAATTTTCCCAATTTCCCACCGGGTTTTTTTATTCGCGCCTGTACAATAGTGCCGGTTTTACCGGAAAAACCTACAGGTATTCAGGACCGGTTGATCTGGTCGATGATGGCCGGGAGCTGGTCCAGCCCATCGATGACGAAATCCGCACCGGGGTCCCTGCGGCCGTCCGCAAACCGGTCGCCGTACCGTGCATAGACCGTGCGGATGCCAAGCCGGGCGCAGGGCTCAATATCCCGCCGGATACTGTCCCCGACAAGGAGGGCGTTGTCCGGGGAGGCACGCATCATCTCAAGCGCGGCGAGGAACGGTCCCGGGGCGGGTTTCTTTACCTGCACCATATCGTACGCGACCATGCCGGTGAAGTACGGCAAAAGGCCGATCTTCTCAAGGCGCAGGGTCGCATCACGGGAGTGCGCATCCGTGACAATGCACATCGGGTACCCCCGTTCATTCAGCTCCTTCACGGTCTCTGCAACGCCGGGATAAGGTGTGATGTGCCGGAGTTTTTCGGTCTCGTAGATCCGGCAGGCATTCTCAAACGTACCGTTGACCGGGATTGTACGCTCTTCCATGTACTGCCGGATATTTTCATGCGACTCGAACCCGTGCACGGGCTTAAGGAAATACGAGAACAATTCCTCCCCGTCATCATGCCCGAGGAACCGCACAACCTCGCGGCAGGACGCCACCTGTGCCTCAACGAGGTCGAACAGGGTGTTGTCCATGTCGAAGAGAAGGGTGGATACCGGCAGTGATGGAGTACTCATAGGTACCGGATTGTTGGCGTGGTATCGTGATGAGGATATTGTTTGCGGTAACGGGGCACCCGGGTCCGCAGGTACCGGAAGAGGCAACCTTTAATTTTGCCGGCGATTACCTGATTAATACGGTCTGGAGGAATTTTTTATCGCAGAACCAGTCATGGTACCGGTCATCGCAATCCTTGTCGGGGCTCTCCTGATCGCGATCGGCATCACATCTGCACCCTCGCTCGCTCCCGGTATCGGGATCGTCCTTGGCATAGCGGGAGTTGCCACCGTCCTTGTCGGCATCATCATGCTCTTTGGCCTGGCACAGAAAAAAGAGTGACATACCGATCGTTTCTTTCACATACCCCGGTACGGTATCTGCCGGATGACAACCGGATCACATTTTAACCCGGAACACCGACAATAAACCTGAGTGTGCGGTCCTGACCATGAATGACGTATACCTTGTGGAGATCCGGCTCGGCAGGACCAAATGGCGGGTCAGGCAGACTGTTGTCTCCATTGCCAGGGCATACGGTATCGAACCCTTCATGGAACGGCACCCGCACGTGACGCTCTTTGGCCCCATGGAACTGCTGGAAGGCGTCAGCCAGCAGCAGCTCATCGATGCAATCGGTACCGTTGCATCGCACTTTGATCCTGTTCCGTTCACCCTTGACGGGTTTGAGAAGCGCGAAGGCATGCATGGCAGTGTTATTGCGTTTTCTGTCCGGCCATCCGACAGCCTGACGAGGCTGGTCGCGGAGATCGCCGGGGCATTGCTGCCAATCTCCCGCAGCCATAATGCATGGGACGACCGGCCGGAACTGAAATGGTACCATGTGACGGTTGCAAACCACCTTGATCAAAAGAAGGCGTCCGCAGTGTTCCAGGCCCTGCCGGGCCCGGATACCGATGATGGACAGTTAGCGCAATCCGGAGGATTCCTTTCCGGCCTCCGCACTTTTTTCCATTCATTCTTTAAATCCGCAGAGGCCCGGTATATCCGGCCCCTCCTCATTGACGAGACCGGGCTCCGGATCACCCTCATGCACGGGGAAGAGATCCTTGCCGAGTATGATCTCCTGGAAAAGCGGTGGCTGCATGACAACCACCGGCATGACAGCCGGTCCTGGCAGGAGACATTATCGCGGTTCCGGAAACATGCGGGATTCGAAGGTGCGGAACCCCGGAACCCCGGGCCCGGGGACACCCTCCTTATTGCCGACCTCCATCTCGGTCATGCGAACATCATCCGTTACTGTTCGAGACCGTTCCTCTTTTCCGATCCCGGTGAGATGGACCGGGTCCTGGTCGCAAACTGGAATGCGTCGGTCCCGCCCGGCACCCGCATCTGCCATATCGGGGACCTGTGCCATGGCAGGACCGCCCGTCCCGAACAGGAATACCGGGAACAACTGAACGGAGATATTACATTCATTACCGGAAACCACGATGCTCCCGGGCCGGGGGCATGCTCCTCCACCATGATTGAACATGCGGGGACGAGGTTCTGCCTTGTCCATGATCCTGCAGACGCCCCGGCAGCGTTTGACGGCTGGGTGGTCCACGGCCACCACCATAACAATGACCTCCGCCACTACCCGTTCATTGATTTCGAACACCGGAGGATCAATGTCAGTGCGGAAGTGGCGGGGTATGTCCCGGTGAGCCTTGAGGAGACCTGGACGCTGGTACAGTACCGGCTCGCCTCGGGGAACACAAAGCCGGTGCTTCTCAATTATCCTTACACAGAATAAGCGCGGGAGGATCCCATTCGTTGTTTGCCGTATGTTCCGGCATACCTTCCTCCGGCAACCATACTGCGTTTAGTGACGTGGGAACTGGCCGGCTCCTGGAACAGACGGTGAATCCCTCCCTTTTTTGTATCAACGCCAATTGAAAAGGTTTATCGTCTTATGTTGGGAATCAGGTTTGAGTGACTATGGAGATCATCAAGATCCCGCGGGTGGACAAAGCGGAATATGACAAACTGATCGAGAAAGGGTACATCTGCCGGATCGCATTCCAGGGAGAGAAATATCCCTACATCGCCCCGTTCCTGTATGTCTTTGACGGCTCGTTCCTCTATTTCCTCTCAACAAAATATGGCAAGAAGATCGAGTACTTCCGGAAAAGCCCCTATGCCTCCGTTGAGATCGAGAAGTTCACAAAGGACCTCTCGTCCTATACCTTCGTCACGCTCCAGGGATACCTGGAAGAAGTGGGCGACTCGATCGAGAAGAAGATCATACGCGATAAATTTGTCGACCTGATTGTCGAGCGCAACCTGTCGTGCAATATCCTTGCCGCACTCGGGCATTCCCCCATGGACGCGCCGGTGGCGATTGCCGAGGAGGACCGTTCCATTGTCTGGAAGCTGGTCGGCGTCAAGGATATCGTGTCGTTAAAGAACCTCTGATCATATCCCCGCTTTTTTCGTATCCAGCGCTTTTTCAAATGCTTCCGGATCCGTTATCGGTACGGAGCATGCGTGGCCCGAACAGAGATAGGCAGTTGTTTTTCCCGCGGTCCCGGCCAGGTCTTTTGTGAAGGGTGCAAGGGACATAAGCACAGTATCCGGTCCCGGTGCGGGACGGAAGATGACGGTGCTGAGGGGGAGATAGCGTGCACGCACGGCAGCAATCATCCGTTCCGTGTCCGGTTCCCGCACATCTCCCGCTATCACGATCTCCTGCGTGGGCCCGGTTGCCCGGTCAACTGCACAGAGGAAGTACCCGTGAGCCGCGGGATTTTCCTGCACCCGTATCCCAAAGGAGCGGGCGAGCTGGTGCGCATGCTCTTCATGGACCGGGTCCCCGGTGAGCCGGGAAAGCCGTACCAGGTTGTCGAAGGCAACCACATTTGACGAAGGGATTGCCCCGTCGTAGATCTCTTTCTTCCGGGAAAAGAGCGCCTCCGCTTCATCGGATACAAAGAAAAACCCGCCATTCCGGTTGTCAAAAAAGTGCGTTATGAAATACGTATTGAGCGCGAGTGCCTCCGACAGGTATCGTGTGTCAAACGTGGTCTCGTACAGTTCGATAAGGGCACGTATGACAAAGGCGTAATCATCGGCAAAGGCGGAGATCGCCGCTTCGCCATCGCGGTACCGGTGCCAGAGTCCCCCCTTAGGATCCCGCATGCCTGAAAGCAGGTATGCGATCGCCCGTTCTGCTGCTGTACGATACCTGTCATCGGCAAATACCCGCGAGGCCTGTGCCAGTGCAGCAATGAAGAGCCCGTTCCAGTCGGCAAGGACCTTGTCGTCGCGTGAAGGGCGGGGCCGCGTCTCCCGTGCAGCAAAGAGCCGGGCACGGATGGACGAGAGCCGTGCATCCAGTTCCGGCCCGGGAATTCCCAGGGTGGCTGCGAGGTCATCGGGAGACAGGGTCCGGTACAGGATGTTTGCAGGACCGTCCCTCCCCTCGCCCGGGAAATTCCCTTGCGACCGTACATTGAAAACACGGGCAGCAAGCCCCGCGTCATCCGGTCCAAGCACCGCCACCAGCTCTTTCCGGGACCAGAGATAGAACACTCCTTCCCCGCCGGGACTGTCCGCATCTTCCGCGGAGAAGAACGCACCTTCCGGGGAGTAAAGATCGCGGAGGACATACCCGATAATATCCTCCGCAGTGCGCCGGAACCTCTCGTACCCGGTTACCTGGAACGCTTCGGTGTACGCCATCAGGAGGAGCGCCTGGTCGTACAGCATCTTCTCAAAATGCGGCACCCCCCAGCCTGCGTCCGTGGAATACCGGTGAAACCCCCCGCCGACATGGTCGCAGATGCCGCCGTCCCGCATTTTATCCAGTGTCTTTACCACCATCTCAAGGGCACGATTCTCGCCGGTCCGGTTCCAGTACCGCATGAGGAACAGGAGAATATGCGGGGTTGGGAATTTCGGGGCGGTGCCGAACCCCCCGTGCTCCGGATCGAACCGCAACACCAGTTCCTCGTACCCGTCATCGAGGAGCGTGACATCCGGCTCCTGCCCACGGGGGGCCGGTTGTCCTGCCGTGAGTGCGCTGATGATCTTTTCGGAAGATACCATGAGTTCGTCGCGCTGCCGGTGCCAGGCCTCTGCGATACGGGGCAGGAGCTCGACGAGGCCGTACACGGAGAAGCGCCGTTCTTTTGGGAGATATGTAGCCGCAAAGAACGGTTTCTTATCCGGCGTCATGATGATGGTGAGCGGCCAGCCGCCCTGGCCGGTGACCATCTGGCAGATCTCCATGTAGGTGCTGTCGAGGTCGGGACGTTCCTCGCGGTCCACCTTGATGCAGATAAAATCCCGGTTGAGCAGCCCCGCTACCTCATTATCCTCGAACGACTCGTGTGCCATCACATGGCACCAGTGGCAGGTGGCATACCCGATGGAGAGGAAGACCGGCTTGTCCTCCTGCCGGGCACGGGAGAACGCCTCGTCACCCCACGGGTACCAGTCAACCGGGTTCGCTGCATGCTGGAGAAGGTACGGGCTCTTCTCGCTGGCGAGCCGGTTGGGACGAGGGGGGGGCACTGGATTGTTCCCCGTACCTGAGAGTCCTTCCCGCTGCATACCCGCAGATGAGCCGTATGACCATATCAGGCTTTCAGCCGTACCATTCCCGTCTCACAACAATGCCGAAGGAATCCAAAAAGTGAGCGGGATGCGAGAGGGGCCGGCATTCCGGCCTGCCCTTCGCTGGCATTAAGTGTCATCTGCCCTAACCACTCATCCGGGATTCCTGATCCGCATGGAAGCACTCTCGTTCTTCATCGTCATTGCAACCGGCATTGTCGTGATGCTCATCTCCACGATGCTGGACCACCTCTGGGCGCAGGTGCTGCCCATGCGGGTCTTCTATTACCTTATCCGGGCACCGGGCGTTGTCGTCCACGAATGCTCGCATATCCTTGGCTGCCTCCTCACCGGTGCATCCATAACAAACATCGTGTTCTTCTCAAAAGATGGCGGTTCGGTCACGTACACGCGGCCGAAACTCCCGGTGCTCGGGAATGTCATCATCAGCTCGGCGCCGCTCTTCTGCATACCGCTCGTCCTGACCGGGCTGGCCTGGATTTTTTCCGCGTACCTCGGCTGCACGTTCCCGGCCTTCCCGGCATCCATTGATTCGGCAGGCACGCTGCACAGCCTTGGGATCGATATTGTGGAACTCTTCCGGCAGAACCTTGTTGCGGCCTTCCATCCCTGGTTCCTGCTCTACCTCTACCTCACGCTCAGCCTCGTCCTCTCGGTTGCCCCAAGCCGGCAGGACATCAGAAACGCAGCCGTAGGGATCGTCTTCATCGCGTTCTTGGGACTGCTCATCTTCGTAAGTGCCGTCCCCTGGGCGGTCAGCACCCTCTGGCAGGTCACCAGCATCGTCGGCATAGGATTTGCCCTCGGCCTCGCGTTCGGCCTGATCGCGTTCGTCATCTCCCTCCCACCGCTGGCATGGTACATCTGGACCCACCGGCCACGGGCACCGTGAGGATCGATCAGATCGGTATTAATGGATCCGGAGGGATACCTATCAGCACGATATGGTACGTGAAGCCGGGGCTGACAGCAGGACAGAGGACGAGAACGGCACCCGCCTGACTCCGGTCATGCGGCAGTACCGCGAAGCAAAGGAACAGCACCCGGACACGATTGTCTTCTTCCGCATCGGCGACTTTTACGAGACGTTCGAAGCCGACGCGGAACTGGTGTCCCGGGAGCTGGAGATCGTGCTCACCTCCCGTTCACGGAGCGGGGACAACCGGATCCCCCTTGCCGGTGTCCCGTACCACGCGGTTGACGGGTACATCGCAAAACTGATCGGCAAAGGCTACCGGGTGGCGATCTGCGAACAGGTCGAGGATCCGAAAACCGCCAAGGGGATCGTGAAGCGCGAGATCGTGCGGATCATCACGCCCGGCACGGTGATCGACTCCACGCTCGTCCCCTCGGTCGCGGCCACGTACCTGATGGCGGTCTCCCCGGACGCAAAACAGCAGGAATGGGGCATTGCCCTCCTCGACATCTCCACCGGGGAATTCTTTGCAGCCACCACGGCCCACGACCCCGGGCTCGAAGGGCTCCGTTCGGAGATTGCACGGTATCGTCCCGCCGAATGCATCGTGCCCGCCTCCCTGCCGGAGCCGGCCCGCCAGCGCATCAGGGATGCCGGTGTTGTGGTTACCGCATGCCGCGACGAACTGTTCGGGGAAGACCGGGCACGGCAGCACCTGTGCGGGCATTTCCATGTTGCATCGCTCGGCGGGTTCGGGTTTGACGGGGCTGCGTGCGCAACCGGCGCTGCCGGCGCCGCGCTTGCCTATGCACAGGAGACGCAGCACGCAACCCTCCCCCACATCAGCGGCCTCTCGATGCGCAACTCCGGCCAGTCCCTGGTGCTGGACGCTGTTACGCTGCGCAACCTCGAAGTCCGCGAGAGCATCCGGGCCGGCACGAAAGGGGCCACCCTCGTTGCCTCGCTCGACCTGACACGGACCCCGATGGGGAGCCGGCTCTTAAACAGCCACCTCACGCGGCCGCTCACGGACATTGCCGCAATCAATCACCGGCTGGACGCCGTGGAATTCCTTGCAGGGAAGACTGCCGCACGGCTCTCCCTCCGGGACCAGCTCAAATCCTGCGGCGACATCGAGCGGATCGCGGCACGCATCGCGTACGGGAACGCCGGTCCCCGCGACCTGGTCGCTCTCGCGGAAACACTCTCTGCCCTTCCCGGGCTCAGGCAGTGCATAACAGAAATCAGCAATGCCGGCCAGCCGGCCCTCGTCTCGGAAGCCCTTGCAGGGATCCGGGATTTGCCGGAGGTCATCGATCTCATCGGGCGGGCTGTCACGGACGACCCTCCGGCCATTGCCCGGAACGGGGGAGTCATCCGGACCGGGTACAACCCGGAACTCGATTCAATCCGCGGTGTCCTGCACTCGGGAAAGGACTGGATTGTCGAGCTGCAGGAGAAAGAACGGGAAACAACCGGTATCAAGTCCCTCAAGATCGGGTACAACCGTATCTTCGGGTATTACATTGATGTGACAAAGCCCAACGTCCCGCTCGTCCCCCAACGGTACGAGCGCAAGCAGACCACGGCGACCGGTGAGCGGTACACGATCCCCGAACTCCGGGAGAAAGAAGTGCTCATCACGAACGCTGACGAACGGGTGCTCATTCTAGAACGGGAATTATACTCACAGATCCTCGATACCCTGCGCGGGAGTATTCCCGCATTCCAGTCCATAGCAAACGGGATCGCCGTGCTCGATGTTGCCGCGGCACTCGCGGAAGTGGCGCAGGTCCGGAACTACGTGCGCCCGCAGCTCGATGACAGCGACACGATCACCATCCGCGACGGGCGGCACCCGGTGGTCGAGCAAGGCGTGGCTGGAGGATTCATCCCGAACGATACGGAACTCTCCGGCAGCGGCACGCAGATCATGATCATCACGGGTGCAAACATGGCCGGCAAGTCCACGTACATGCGGGCAACGGCGCTCATCTGCATCATGGGGCAGGCCGGGAGTTTTGTCCCGGCACGCCACGCACGCATCGGCGTCCTCGACCGGATCTTCACCCGGGTCGGGGCCTTCGACGATCTTGCCAGCGGCCAGAGCACGTTCTTTGTCGAGATGCTGGAGCTCGCGAACATCCTCAACAACGTCACGCCACGGAGCCTCGTCATCCTCGACGAGATCGGGCGGGGGACGAGCACCGCGGACGGGTCGTCGATCGCCCGCGCCGTGCTTGAATACCTGCACGGGAAATCCGGCGCCGGCCCAAAGACCCTCTTTGCCACGCATTTCCACGAGCTCATTGCGATGGAAGAGCACCTCAAACGGGTAAAGAATTACCACTTCGCGGTGAAGGAGACAAAGGACGAAGTCGTCTTCCTCCGGAAGATCATACCGGGCGCCACCGACAAGAGTTATGGTATCCACGTGGCACGGCTTGCCGGCATCCCGAAGAAAGTGACCGAACGGGCCGAGGCGCTGCTTGACGAGAACATGAACGGGCCGGTCAAAGGCGGGACACGCCCCCAGCGGTATACCCAGATCCTTCTCGTGGACGACCAAGCCGGATCTCCTGTCGTCACGATTCACCCGGTGCTCGAAGAACTGGGGAGCATGAACCCGGACGAGATGACCCCGCTCCAGGCACTCTCGAAGATCACGGAACTGAAGCGGAAGCTCGAAGGTAACGGGGGGAATGGATGAAACACGAAAGCGCCTCACCGGTCATCCGGGTCCTCGACCAGGCAACGGTCAACAAGATCGCGGCCGGAGAGGTAGTGGAGCGGCCGGCCTCGGTTGTCAAGGAACTGGTGGAGAACGCGATCGATGCCGGCGCACGGTCGATCAGGATCGAGGTCCTCTCTTCACGGACCGACATCACCTCCGTCCGGGTCACCGATGACGGCGCCGGCATGTCGCCGGCCGATGCGCTGCTCGCGTTCACTCCCCATGCAACGAGCAAGATCGCCGGCATCACCGATCTCGACACCATCAGGACCATGGGGTTCCGGGGCGAAGCGCTGGCGAGTATAGCGGCAGTCTCCCGCGTCACCCTCATCACCCGGCCGAACAACGATGACCTTGCTGCCGGGACGCGGATCGTCATCGCCGGGGGGGACGTGATCGAGGATGTCCCGGTCGGTGCGCCCGGAGGAACAAGCGTCCTTGTCGAGGACCTGTTCTACAATACCCCGGCCCGGAAAAAATTCCAGAAGACCAGGAACACGGAACTTGCCCATATCCACGACATGCTGGAAGGCATCTTCCTCGCAAACCCCCCCATCGCGTTCCGCCTTTCGGTAAACGGGTCGGAACTGGTGGTGACGGACAAAAGCCCGTCTTCCCTTGACACGATTACCCGGATATTCGGTACCGCAGTTGTCCGCGACCTCGTCCCGGTGACGGGGAGCGGCCCTCTCCTGAAGATCACCGGGCATATTTCCCGGCCCTCGCTCTCGCGAAAGGACCATGCCCGGATATTTATTTCGATCAACGGGCGCTACGTCTCCTCCCCGGCCATCACGAATGCGATAAAGGAAGGGTACGGGACCCTGCTCCCGAAAGACCGTTTCCCGGTCGCGTTCCTCTCCCTTGAGATTGAGACAGGCCTGGTCGACGTCAACGTCCACCCCACAAAAAAACTGGTCCGCATCTCCCGGGAACCGGAGATCACCAAGGCGGTATGCGATGCCATCAGGAATGCCCTGTCCAGCCACGATCTCATCCCGGACATCCGGTCACCGGGCCCGGCACGGGCAACGGTCATCACTACCGATGCAGTCCTGCCGGAACACTCCCGCCCTTACGAATATTCATCCATCCAGCCCGGCGTTGTCAGCGAACCCACGCACGCGGGTACAACAGCCACCGACCGCCAGCTCCGTCAGACCGAACTGGCGCCGGAACCCGTCCCGGCAGGCAGCCTCCCGCCCCTCCGGGTCATCGGGGAATTCGGCGGGATCTACATCCTTGCCACAACCGAGACCGGGGAACTCCTTGTTATCGACCAGCACGCGGCGCACGAACGGATCCTCTACGAGCTCGCGGGCAGGAAAGACGGGAAGGAGAAGCGCGTCCAGGAACTGATCGCCCCCGTGATCCTCCACCGGACACCCCGCGAGAGCGCGATTCTTGCCGACCTCCTGCCGGCACTCGCAGAGGAAGGGTTCCATATCGAGGAGTTCGGCAGGGACACCTTCGTTGTCCGTGCAATACCGGTTGTCCTCGGGAAACTGGAGGACACATCACTTCTTGAGGACATCATCAGCGACCTGACAAGCGCTGAACGGGGGCAGCGGGTCGACAACCGGGAACGCATCACCCGCATCGTTGCGTGCCGGGGGGCGATCAAGGCCGGGACGGTCTGCACGCAGGAGCAGTGCCAGCGTGTGGCCGACCAGCTCCGGCTCACGAAAAATCCGTTTACGTGCCCGCACGGCCGCCCCACGATGGTACGGTTTTCGAAGGTTGATTTGGATGGGATGTTTAAACGGTCCTGATGGACCGTTATAAACTCCTCCGGATGTTTAAGCGGACACGGTTCATATTACTAGAAATCTCTGCGATGCCTCCCCGCCTCAGGGCCTCTCGTGGGGATTGAGTGGTTCGTAAGAACCGCGAAATCGAGAAGAACCATCAGGTTCTTCGAGTCACGGCGGGGCAGTTCAGTTTTAAAAACTCTCGCTAACCTCCTTGCCCAGCGAGGCCCCGACGAGGCGGCCGAGCGACCCCGAAGGGGTGGGTGGAATCGTAATTTTATAAAAAAACCTTGGACTGTGGCGGCGTTCATCGTTACTTGTAAGAGGATTTTACACCATTCATCTTCGAGATATTAATTATCGGAATAGTCATATCAGCATTTTATGATCCAAAATCTCCCGTTGCCCTTACCTTCAGGATTATACCATCTCCCCTATCACCCATGAGTACGAGAAATGCCCGGCCACAGGAAAAAGCCCGAGACCATCCAGACCCACCTTGACGGTGCCACATCGCAATTCACCTTCGATGACAGCGAGCAGGGCATTGAAGAATTCCGGCAGATGGTCCTGTCGCACTATGAAAAGTCCGGCCGGCATGACATGCCCTGGCGCCATACCACCGACCCTTACCACATCCTCGTCTCGGAGATCATGCTCCAGCAGACACAGGTCGAACGGGTCACCGTAAAATACCCGGAGTTCATTGCCGCTTTCCCGGATTTTGCGTCACTTGCACAGGCACCGCTTGCGGATATCCTCCGCGTCTGGCAGGGCATGGGGTATAACCGGCGGGCGATTGCATTGCAGAAATGCGCCATCCGAGTTACTGAGGAATTCGGGGGCGTCCTTCCCCGGGACGTTGAAACCCTTGCCACGTTTCCCGGCATCGGCCACGCCACCGCATCGTCCATCGCCGCCTTTGCCTTCAACCTGCCGGTCGTCTTTATCGAGACGAACATCCGCAGGGTCTTCATCCACTTTTTCTTTTCGGACAGGGATGCGGTGCGGGACGATGAGATCCTCCCGCTTGTCGGAAAGGCGCTCTATCGCGAGAATCCCCGGGCCTGGTACTGGGCACTGATGGACCTCGGGACCCTGCTCAAAAAAAGCATTCCGAACCCGAACCGGAAAAGCGTGCACTATACAAAACAGTCCGCGTTCGAAGGCTCCGACCGGCGGATCCGGGGGCAGGTGCTGAAACTGCTCCTGTCCCGGGGCGCGATGACACCCGCAGCGGTTGTCCGGGAACTGGGCGAAGACAAAAGCAGGGTCCTTACGATCCTTGCCGGGCTCGAAGAAGAGGGATTTATCCGGAAGACCGGGAAGAAAATTGCGCTCGTCTCCTGATTGCTGACAACGGCGCCCACCCGTACAATTGGAATTACCTGTCTTCTGTAACCATCCAACAATTGATAATACCGGTATGCAATACAACGATCAGGATACGGAGTTTTGCCGATGATCGATCTCAGGGACATTCCTGACGAGACAAAGTGGCGGATCGCAGCTCAGTTCGCTGCACGCCTGCCTGCACTGTACGATACCGCATTCCGCCCGGTTGTTGGCGAACGGTACGACGAGATCGAGCAGGAAATCTGGATGGAGCTCTCCCGTACCGCGTTCACGGTTGCCCGTGACCTTTCCCTGCCGGTGGGGAGTGCGCAGGATCTTGCCGGAACGATGCGGATGGTGCTCGTGATCCTGTTCGGCCCCGGGTTCCGGGCCGAAGCCCTCGAAGTCTCTGAGGACCGGTCGGTGATTGTCATAAAGCGGTGCCCGTTCCTGGAACAGGACGTGCCTTCCGGCACTGCCGGAAACCCGATATTCCGGCGGTGCATGGCATTCACCCTGACCGCCACCCCGCTCCTCAACAAAAAATATTCGTCCCGTTTTGTCAGGACCATGTGCACCGGGGACCGCCAGTGCGAGATCAAGATTGAAAAAACTGAGGAACCAAAGACCGGTACAAAAAAGAGAACGTGATCGTTACTTGAGGTAATACCCGATGGCCATGAAGATCAGCCCGACGTAGAACATGAGCGCAAACGGCCAGGTGAACCCGAGATCGATCGTGTCGAGCCGCTTTAAGTCCTGGACCACGATCATGGCAAAACCGAGAACAAATAATCCGATACTGATCTGTGTCTTTGT
>JAJRCF010000002.1 GCA_028679075.1 Methanoregula sp.
GGGAACCGGAAACTCGGACTCGGGACTGCGCTTGCCGGTGCCCTGAAATTCGAGGACATCGACGCACTCAAGCGGATCAACCCGGAGATCATTGGCGTCCGCGGCATGGTCTGCGGCGGGGACCGGAACGCAACCATCCGGGAAGATCTGATCAAAAAAGCAATCGCGATCATCAGGTGACTTATGTTTGTTGAAAAACTGGATGTACCACTCTCGTTAACCTTCGATGATGTCCTTCTGGAACCGCAGGCATCGTGGGTTGAACCCTCAGAGACCGACACACGTTCGCGGTTCTCGAAAAATATCCGCGTCAATATCCCGCTCGTCTCGGCCGCGATGGACACCGTGACCGAGGCCCGGATGGCCATCACTCTCGCACGCCTCGGGGGTATCGGCGTCATTCACCGGAACATGACCCCCGAGCACGCGATGCAGGAGGTCGTTGCCGTCAAGCAGGCAGAGGAACTGATCGAGCGCGACGTGCTGTATGTTGAAGATACCGCCACGGTCTCCGATGCCGAACACCTCATGCAGCAGTACAACATCGGGGGCGTCCCGGTCGTTGACAAGGGAAAGATCATCGGGATTGTCAGCCGGCGCGATGTCCGGGCGATCGTGCAGAAGAGCGGCAACGAGAAGATCACCACGATCATGACAAAGAAGCCGATCGTTGCCGGCGAGGACATAACCGCGGAGAAGGCCCTCGAGATCATGTACACGAACAAGGTCGAGCGCCTGCCGGTCGTCAGCGGCAAAGGGAAACTGATCGGCATCATCACGATGCAGGACCTCTTGGAGAAACGGCAGTACCCGCTCGCCAGCCGGGATGCAAAAGGGAACCTGCGCGTTGCCGCGGCGGTCGGCCCGTTCGACTTTGCCCGGGCCGAGCTCCTCGACCAGAACGGCGTGGACGTCCTCGTGGTCGATACTGCACACGGACACAACATGAAAGTGGTGGCAGCGGTGAAGGAGATCAAGGGCAGCGTGAAAGCGGATGTCGTGGCAGGCAACATCGCGACAAAAGCGGCTGCAGAGGCACTCCTTGACGCGGGTGTTGACGGTATCAAGGTCGGCATCGGGCCGGGCTCCATCTGCACGACCCGGATCGTTGCCGGGACCGGTGTCCCGCAGATCACCGCGGTTGCGGAGGTCGCGGATGTGGCAAGGACTGCTGATATCCCGGTCATATCCGATGGCGGTGTGAGATACAGCGGCGACGTGGCAAAGGCGCTCGCAGCCGGTGCCGATACGGTGATGATGGGCAGCATGTTTGCCGGCACCGATGAATCGCCGGGCAAGGTGATCACGATGAAAGGCCGGCGGTACAAGCAGTACCGCGGCATGGGATCGCTCGGTGTCATGAGCAGCGGCGAGTCGAGCGACCGGTACTTCCAGAAGAAGGGGATCGGCAGTACGAAGTTCGTGCCCGAAGGTGTCGAGGGCGTCACCCCGTACGTGGGACATGTGGGGGAGGTCATCTACCAGCTCGTGGGCGGGCTCAAGTCCGCGATGGGCTACTCGGGTGCAAAAACAATCGACGATATGCATACGAAGGCGCGGTTCGTCCGGATCACGAACGCCGGTATGACCGAGAGCCACCCGCACAACATCCTGATCACGGACGAAGCGCCAAACTACCGGCTCTTCGAATAATCCGGTTCCTTTTTTTACACCATCCTTACAGGGTCGCAGGTGTGCCTGACACCCATGGCCCGGCAGAATCATATACTTCCGGTGAGTCACCTTACCTAAGGTGTTGACCTGTGCATTACCGTATCTCGTACCTCGTCGCATTCCTCGCAATACTCCTCCTTGTCCCGGGCGGGATGGCATTTACTGTTTCACCGGGAACCGTGGACCCGGCGGTCATGAACCCCGGTGATCCGGTAAATGTTTCCTGCACAATATATGCAGCGTATGGTACGGCATTCTCTTCGTATAACGACCTGCAGCTCGTGACCGGCCTGGACGACGCGGTCTGGACCTACACGGTCCTCGTCAATGGCGCCGAGAACACCCGGCCGAACGACCGGGGAAAGATCCTGACCATCGGGGGATACGAACTTTCCTACGAGGATAAGGATCAGGTGGATGTCGAGATTGTCCTCAAAGGGCATGTTCCCGCAACAGCGGCTGCCGGTGCGAACATCACGCTCATGAAAGTCCAGGAACTGGATGCCCGGGGTAAAGTGATCACGTATTCCGAGATCGAGATCAGCCACCTGGTCGGCCAGCCCACGCCGGTCCCCACGTCCGCGTTCGGCAGCGTGGCGATCTCATCGGAGCCTTCCGGCGCGGACGTGTACCTCGACAACACGATCAGGGGCATCACTCCGATGACCATCACCGGTGTGCAGAACGGCCATCACACGGTCCGTCTCCGGCTCGACGGGTACGATGACTATACGCAGGAAGTTGTGGTAACGGCCGACGCACCGCAGGTGAATGCCGTGCTCGCTGGCAGATCCGGCACACCGTCAACCACATCCCCGCAGGTTATAACAACCCGGACAGATGGCGGAACGATCCCGGTCACTGCCCAGCCCACGGTCCAGGCAGGTACCGGGTCCCTCTCGGTCACCACCACGCCATCCGGGGCACTGGTCTATATCGACGGGCAGATGAAAGGCATCACCCCCGCGACAATCCCCGGGCTGTCGCCCGGCACGCATTCGATCAGGATCATTATGGACGGGTACCAGGACCTTGAGACAACGACCGAGATCACGGCCGGGACTACCTCCGAGTTTATCACCGGGCTCTCAAAGAGGAAACAGTTGCCCGGGTTCACCGGCCTGCTTGCCCTTGCGGCCGTCGGCCTGTTGCTCGTAGTGCGGGAAACACGGAAAGAACAACCGTAAGTCCGGGCGGCTCACCACCCGTATCTTTTTTCACAATACTTATCCCCAATCGTGAAGCAGTCCATGTGTGGACGTTTTCATCTTACGGCACGGGAAGGCAGAGGATGCAAAGCCGGGCGGACGCGATGCGGACCGGCAGCTGACAAAGAAGGGGCGCGACGATATTCTCGCAGTTGCGCTCTGGCTCGCAGCGGAGGACCCAGAGTTCGACCTGATCGCGGCAAGCCCGCTTGCCCGTGCACAGGAGACCGCAACGATCGTAGCGGACGTGCTGGAAGTTCCGGAGAAGATGGCGACATGGAAGGAGCTGGTCCCGGGCGGGGACCCGGATGCGGTCTGCCGGGAGATCGGCCGGTACCCGGATAATACCGCCATCCTCCTTGTCGGCCACGAGCCGCTGCTCTCATCGCTCATCAGCCGGATGATCTCCGGTGACGCGTGCGCCGGCATCGTGATGACCAAAGGGAGCCTCGCAAAGATCCGGAATTATTCGTACACAGAGCGCCCGTCCGGGGAACTGCACTGGCTCCTGACGGCAAAGCAGATGGCCTTGCGGAAATAACCGGGGATCGCAACACCCAAAAACCTCCGGCGCCAATCAACGAAGGATGACTGATCCCGTTACCCCCAGCAGGGCAACCTTTGCCGGAGGCTGCTTCTGGGATCTTGAAGCCGCGTTCCGGAACGTGGAAGGCGTGGCAGAGACCGTTGCAGGATATACCGGCGGGACGGTACCGGATCCGGATTATGAGCAGGTCAGCGCCGGTTCTACCGGCCATATCGAAGCCGTGGGGATTGTCTTTGACCCCGCAGCCGTTTCCTATGAGCAGCTGCTCGATATCTTCTGGGCCATGCACGACCCGACCAGGCCGGACGGGCAGGGCGACTATACCGGGCCGCAGTACCGGTCAACCATTTTCTATCACGATGAGAAGCAGGAAGAGACCGCACGTGCATCCCGTGACCGGCTTGCGGCATCGAAGCAGTACGGGGACCGCCCCATCGTGACGGAGATTCGCCCCGCGTCCACGTTCTGGCCAGCCGAGGAATGCCACCAGCAGTTCTATGAAAAATGCAGCCGGGGATACTGCACGAGCCGGCAGATCTACGAATGATCCTGTCAATGGCTGCAACTATTCTACCGGGTTACGGTAAAAAATCCCATAAGGTCAATACATTTTACCGGTTTTTACGGGTTCATTGATTGAACCGCGTGGTACTACCTTCTTACCCGGCATATTTTACGAATATAAGTGCAGCGGCACCCGACTCTCTGATCAGAGTGTTTCGCCCCAATGAGAACGGGACGAACAGCACTCGTATCCGTAATCTTCCGCATGAAGCCTCATGAAGGATCCACCGGCACACTTTCCCCGGTGGATCCTGCCATGGGGCGATCCTGCCGGTAACGGATAGCAAGGAGACATTCGGACCACCGGCAGCACGCTGTCCACTCATGGCGTGCAGGCCGGAGGCCAGGAGACTATGTCATGACCCCAGACAGCAACTCCCCGCCGGGAACAGGTCATTATCAGGCCTGCCACCATACCCGCGAAGGATCCCGGACCGGCAACCGTGCCAGACCGCATCGTATGCCGGCCCTGGGATGGATCGGGGAGATCGCACCGAGCGAGAACTGGCGCACGACCACGATCGTCCAGCGCCACCGCGACTCGGCGGTTACACCCGCACCACTCTGAACCGGTCCTTTTGCACACGGGACCGGTAACTTACCTCATCCACACCCGTGCCGGGAGACCAACCCGGCATGGGATCGCCTCTTCTCTTTTAAAAATAAAAATGACCGGGATATTCCGGGATGTGTTAAAAAAAATTACCGGATCTTCGTGCCCGGTTCCACGGCCTTGAGCGGTGTGAGCAGTGAGGCCGCATCGCCCGCTGCAAGGATCATCCCGTTGCTCTCGACACCGAAGATCTTTGCCGGTGCAAGGTTTGTCAGCACGATCACGTTCTGGCCAACGAGTTCTTCGGGTTTGTAGAACTGGGCAATGCCGCTCACGATCTGGCGGGTCTCGCCGCCGATGTCCACCTGTAACTTCAGCAGTTTGCTGGACTTCGGGATCGCTTCCGCGGCACGGACAATGCCGGTCTTCATCTCAACTTTTGCAAATTCTTCGATTGATAGTGCGGGTGTCTTTTCCATCTTCCTGTTCGCCTCCGCGACGCGTTTATTGAGCAGGGCCTCGAGCTCGGCAACCTGGGCCTCCTCCATCTTCACAAAGAGCGGCGTGGGGGGGTGGAGACAGGCCTCGGGCACCGGGTGCGTTGCATCGCTGACCGGGTGGTTCGCAATGGCATCGTAGTACCCGAGCTGCTTCCAGCACCGCCATGCTGCATCCGGCATCACCGGCTCAAAGAGCAGGGCAAGGGCTTTGACAATCTGGATAGCGTTCTTAATCATCTGCGCTGCTGCAGCCCGGTCGGTCTTGATCAGTTTCCACGGGGCATTGGTCTGGATGTAGGTGTTGCCGAACGCTGCGAGGTTCATGATCGCGTCAACGGCGCCCTTGAACTCGTAGTCCCGCATCAGCTGGTCCACGGTTGCGAGGGTCTTCTCGATCTCGGCCGTGATGGCGGGATCGACCTCGCCGGGCGGGACGCCGTTGAACTCCTTCTGCGCAAAGTAGAGCGTGCGGTAAACGAAGTTACCGAAGATGTTGACCACCTCGTTGTTGATCCGCTCGGAGAAGACCTTCCACGAGAAGTTCAGTTCCTTCGTATGGCTCGTGTACGCGAGCAGGTAATACCGGAGGTAATCGGCAGGCAACCCTTTGTCGAGATAATCGTCGTTGGTCCAGACCACGTAGCCCCGTGACTTGGAGAACTTGTGGTCGTCGACTTTGACCATCCCGCTTGCCACGATCGCGTGCGGGACGCCGTAACCGGCACCCTTGAGGAGCGCCGGCCAGAAGATCGAGTGGTGGTAGATGATGTCGCCGCCGATAAAATGCGTGACCCGGTTCTCCCCGCACCAGTAGCGTTTCCAGTCCTTGCCATTCGCTTTTGCCCACTCTTCCGTGAACGCGATGTAGCCGATCGGGGCATCTACCCAGACATAGACCACGAGGTCGTCGCGACCCGGGAACTTCACGCCCCATTCGAGCGTGCGGGTGATGCACCAGTCATGGAGCTCGTCCTTGATCCACCCGATCGCGTAGTTCTTCGCGTTGGTCGTGCCCCGTACCTGGTCGAGGAAGAGGAGGAGGAAGTCCTTGAACTCCGAGAGTTTGAAGAAGTAGTGTTCCTGGTCGCGGAACTCTGCCTTCGTGCCGCAGACCTTGCAGACCGGGTCCTTGATCTCGCCCGGCTCAAGGTGTTTGCCGCATCCCTGGTCGCACTCGTCGCCCCGGGCCGGCTTGCCGCAGTGGGGGCAGATGCCCTCCACGTACCTGTCGGGGAGGAAACGTTTGCACTTCGTGCAGTACGCCTGGTGGACGACCTGTTTGTAGATGTAGCCGTTCTTCTCGAGCTCGGCGACGATCGACTGCGCCCGGTGGTGGGTGGCCGGGTCGTCAGTCATCCCGAAGCGGTCAAAGATCACGCCCATCCTCTTGAACGTCTCATCGAAATGCTTGTGGTATTTTTCCGAGAGTGCACGCGGGGAGATGCCGACTTCTTCCGCTGATACCACGATAGGTGTGCCGTGATTATCCGAACCGCAGACGAAGAGCACCTCTTCGCCTGCCCGCCGCATGTAGCGGACGTACATGTCGGCAGGGACGTACGTTCGCAGGTGGCCTAAATGGCAGGGGCCGTTTGTGTACGGCAGCCCGCAGGTGACGAGCAGCGGCTTTTGATCCATCAGTACTTTTTAGATGCTTATGAGTAATAAGATCTCTACTATGGTGAAACGGCTGAAACTGGAAACGCGGGCATTCGGGGCGGAGCCCGGGCAGCCGGACGTGACCGCACTCGCGGCATGGATTGCGGAGCACCGGGGCAGGATGGCTGATATCACTACCTACCGGCTCGACCAGTCGCTCGCCCCGCAGGTATCTGCCGGGATCATGTCGCCCTGTGCCGGGGGGAAATTCTACCGTGACCGGATCCTTGAGTGCATCACCGGCATTGAGGACACAAAGGCCATCGGGGAGCTCCACCTTGATACCATGGCGATCATTGAAGACGCCGCAGGTATTGTCGTGCAGAAGAGAGGGGCAGAGTGTGCCATGCCGGCGCCCCATGTCCTTGGGATCGAAGATGCGTACTATGAGGACGGGGACGAATGGTCGGACGCGATCTGCGGGATGTACAAGGCCCTGATGCGGGCGATGCGGGATACCGGCGTTGCCGGCCACGTCCTGGTCTGCGATACCATGGACGACGCCGAGCTTGCAGCACTGGCCCGGCAGAAAGTTTTCTTCTTCCAGCCGGAGCCCGACCGCGAAAGCCTTGCGGCGCTGCTGGAGTACCAGCACCAGACAGCCGTTGGGAAAGAGTATCTTTCGACCCTGATCGATCTCACGAATGAATACACCCTTAAAAAAGTGTTCATCATCGACCCGGACCCGGCCGCCATCGAACTCGCCCGCTCGCAGCTCGATCCCGACCAGATTGTTGCCGGGGGATACTGCACCAGCGATTCCACGGGGTACTGGAAAGATCTGATCACAAAGGCCGTGTACGTACGCTGACCTGGGCATCGCCGTTCTGTGCAACATGTATTGAAAGCGATTTCATGGAAAATGCCTGCGCCGGCATCACCACGATCGCCAGGATACAGAGGCCGGTCATGATGAAGAGTGCTTTTTTCATGGTGATGGGTCATTGGGTAATGCTGTTTAAAAAATTAATGGATGACCTGAGTGATAATAATCCATTGCCGTGATAAGAGACAACGGGTTTAAAAAAGATCCGGGGGGTCCCGGGTTTATTTTCGCCGGGTACTGATCAGCACCGCTGCCCCGAGCACACCGGCAAGGATGACCGGGATAGGGACCGGGGACTGCGTTGTCGGGACCGGTGTCGGCTGTTCTGCCGTCATGGTGACGTAAATATCCACTGTCTCACCCTGTGCCGGCTGGCGGGGGACGGTGCCGGTGGCAGTCGCATACCCGGATTTGGTGACGGTGAATGCCTCGAACGGCGTACCGGTGGTGGAAACCGGCACGGTCAGGAGGCCGTCGGATTTCGTGATCCCGGCCATAAACGTCCCGATGGTCACGGTCGCCCCGTCAACATTGGTATGGAAGGCCAGGTATCCCTTGCCACTGCCCAGGGGACTCGCGATCGTGGTCGGCACCGTAGTCGGGGCTGCCGTGCCGGTCTGAGTCAGGGCGACATGGAAGGTGACGGTCTGATCTTTTGCCGGTGATGAGGGGACCCTTCCGGTGGCGGTGGCATACCCGCTCTTCTCAACACGGTAGGTGGAATACGGTGTTCCGGTGCTGTACACCGGTATGGAGAGCGATCCGCCGGATATCGTTCCCTTGTAGGTGTTGTCAAGATAGACGGATGCACCGTTCACGTTGCACGTGACCTTGTACCATCCCTGGTCGCCGCCAATGATGGTCGTGCTCGTTGTCGGCACGGTTGTCTGCGCTGTCGGGACCGGGTTCAGGGTCGCGTACAGGCTGATGGTCTGGCCATCGGAAGGCATACCGGGGATGCTGTCGGAATAGGTCACGTACCCGCTCTTGCTCACAGAGTAGGCAGTATACGGCGTTCCCGTTGTGGAGACCTCGAATGAGAAGACACCGCCGCTGACCGTTCCCTTCGTCACGCCATCAAACGAGACGGTTGCGCCATCGACATTGCTGTGGACCGTAAACCAGCCCTTGCCGCTGCCGGTGGGTTTTGGCGTGAGGCTGACCGTGATCTCAAGGTTCGCATTGCCGCCCGGGACATAATTGACATCCCCGCTGGCATCGTAATACCCGTCCTTTGTTACTTTATACGAACTGGCATAGACCCCGTTCTCGATATCGAGCGATCCCCCGGAGATGACGCCTTTGCTGGTGCCATCGAGATATACCGATGCCCCGTCAACATCGCAGTTGATCGTCAGCCAGCCAGATCCCCCGGCAGGGGCTGAGGCCGCAACAGGTACTACGCAAAGGCAGAACGCCAGGATTACCAGACAGATAAGAACGTGTTTCATAGGTTCACCCTCACCAGATTCTCTGTAAGGGTTATAAGGGTTGGCCTTCTGGAAAAAAAGAGGGGAAAAAACGGGAAGGTCAGAGCGCCTCGGCAACCTTCACGAGTTCATCGAAATGCCGGCTCTTCTTGAAGAGCCACCACGTGAACCGTTCCACGACCGTGAAATTGAACGAACCGCCCGCAGCGCCCGGGTGCCCGCCACCTCCGAACTCGCGGGCGATGAGGTGGCTGATGGGCGGGACCGACCGGATCGAGAACTTCCCGTCCTTCCCTATAATCACCTCGATATCGGTCTTCTTCTCGTCGCGGATGAAATGGGCGGTCTCGCTCGGGTACCCGTACATCGGGGCAAACGCGATCCGGTATCTGGTACCGGCAAAGGTCGCCTGCCGGAGACTGTGCCGCATCATCGACTCCATCTCGGCCTTGATCTCACGGTACTCCCGCTCGATCTGTTCGTCCGAGAAGATACCCTTGATAAGGCAGTCCCGGACATGGTCCCGGTTCGCTTTTCTCTGGAGCACCTGTCCCAGCACGGCCGACCGGGGGTCCTCGTGCTTCCAGAGATCGTAATCGCAGACAACGCGGGCGACTTCCGTTGCAACCGGATCGCCGGGCATGAGGTCGCGGGCAACAATGCCGGTCCCGCAGGACGAGGTGTCGATCCGGAGGAGCGGGACTGCCTTCTCGATCTTTTTTATCTCCTCCTCGCGCCAGCGGTGGTGGTCCCGCCACTCCACGACCCAGCCGTTCTTCTTTGCCTTTACCGCAATGGACTCCGCATCGTTGTGGAACCCGAGGTCCGAGATCGAGAGGAGGTCGCCCTTCCCTTCACACGCAGCGACAAGGGAGAAGAGGGACGGGAATTTTCCCACCGAGCTCCAGATCGTGAACACGCCGTCGTTCCCGAACTTCATCCGGTGCACCGCGTCCGCTCCCACGGCATCGAGGTCGTTGTGGGTCAGGTGGACGACATGCACCGTGCGGCTCTTCACCGCGCTCGCGAGGCCGGAATCTTCGCTGCTGTTCGGGGACGCCATTGGTTAATACTCGGATTCCGGCGTATAAAAATGAACGGTCATTTTGGGAAAAACGGACCAGAGAACAGATCATTTATTAGTCTACAGGGACAACAATTGTATCCCTGCCCTAGTAGCTCAGCCCGGGAGAGCGCCAGACTGAAGATCTGGTTGTCGCCTGTTCAAATCAGGCCTGGGGCACTTCTTTTTCCCGACCCTTGCCCGCAGGAATACCGGCTCATTGCCGGAACATACCAGAACCAACATGAACTTCTGCATCAGAACTATTCACGGGAAATGGATAACGATACGAGCACTATTTGCAGCAGAAACTGAGGAGACGTCATAATGGACTTCATGCTTGGCCTTGTCAGCATCGGGCTGATATCGATCGCCCTCCTCTATGTCGGCCTGCGGTTCAAGCTCCCGAGCATTGTCAGCTTTCTTATCATCGGCATGCTCGCCGGCCCCTATGCTCTCGGAATTATCACCGACCAGGAGCAGATCGAGACCATTGGCGAGATCGGCATTATCCTCCTGCTCTTCACCATCGGGCTTGAATTCTCGTTCGAGAAGCTCTTAAAATCGTGGCGGATCGTCATCATCGGCGGGCTCATCCAGCTCATCACGACCATCATTGCGATCACGGCCGCCACGTATCTCCTTGGCGTGCCGTTTACTGCGGCCCTTGTCTTCGGGTTCATCATCTCGCTCTCCAGCACAGCCATCGTGATGAAGATCCTGCAGGAGCGCCGGGAGGTCGATACGCTGCAGGGCCGGACGCTCTTTGGGATCCTGCTCTTCCAGGACCTGGCCATCATCCCGATCATGCTGATCCTGCCGGTCTTCGTGGGAAGCGGCGGCATGGACCTGGGTGACCTCCCCCTGGAGATGGTAAAGGTCGTCGTTATCCTGGTTCTTGTCGTCATCCTCGCCCGCTGGGTCATCCCGGGTCTCCTGTACCGGGTCGCTTCCCAGCGGAACCGCGAGCTCTTCTTTATCACCATCGCGGGGATCTGTATCATCGTTGCCTGGCTCACGAACCAGGCGGGGCTCTCCTACACGCTGGGGGCATTCGTTGCCGGCCTGATCATCGGGGAATCCGACTACAACATCGATGCACTCAGCCACATCATCCCGTTCCGCGATGTGTTCGCAAGCATCTTCTTCCTCTCCATCGGGATGCTCCTCAACACCACGAGCATCCTCTCGGACACGTCCTTTGTTGTCCTGATCCTCATGATCGTCATCCTCATCATCGGCATCAAGATCCTGACCGGGGCGTTCGCTTCTGCCGCGCTTGGCATGCCCGCCCGTGTCAGCATCTTCACCGGTTTTGCCCTCTGCCAGGTTGGGGAGTTCTCGTTCGTGCTGGCGAAGTCCGGGCTGGATGCCAGTTTTATCCCGGAACACATCTACCAGCTCTTCCTTGCGTCGGCCATCGTCACGATGGCACTGACTCCGTTCATCATGAATGCCGCACCACGGTTCACCGATATTTTCTACCGGGTGGTACCCTACCGCGCCATGAAAGAGGCGCAGGTGAATGCTTCGGTCGCTGACGACGCAGAACTCAGGCGCAAAGACCACATCATCATCACCGGGTACGGCATCACCGGAAAGAGCGTGGCCCGCGCTGCCGAGATCACCGGCATCCCTTACATGGTCATCGAGATGAACCCCGAGATCGTACGACGGGAGAAATCCGCCCGGAGGCCGTACTTCATCTTCGGCGACGCTGCCCAGGAGGAACTGCTGGAACATGCCGGGATCCATGATGCCCGGACACTGGTCGTTGTCGTCTCCGACCAGGAGGCCGTGCCCCGCATTGTCCACAAGGCACGCCAGATGGCGCCGGATATCTATATCATTGCCCGGACCCAGCATATCCGCCATGCACAATACCTGCTGGACCTTGGCGCCGATGAAGTGGTGTCGGAAGAGTTCGAGGCGGCACGCGAGATCTTTACCCGGGCCCTGAAGAAATACCGGCTGCCGGAATCCGAGATCGGAAAAATTGTCAGTAAAATCCAGAACTGGGGCTATGCCAAGTTCATCAAGAACGGTGACAACAACCCTCCAAAAATGGGGATGGACACGGTCCTCCTTTCCCTGCGCATTCACGTCCTTACGGTGGAACCGGGATCCTTTGCGGACGGGAATGCCATCAAAGACCTTGAACTCAGGGAACGTTACGGCGTTGCAGACTATGGCCTGCGCCGGAACAACGCGATGATGACCGTGACTGATGACAACACCTGCCTTGTGGCGGGAGATGCACTCCTGATCTTCTCAACCGACCAGGTGGCAGAGGAAGTCCGTCACCTTTTCCGGAAAGAAGGGGCCACAGATTCGTGATCCGTGCACGGACGGGCTTACGGGGGCCATTCGACCAAAAGTCTTTTTTTATGTCAGATCGCATGGTTTGTGAGGATTTGCAGCGATTATCATGACACTGCTCGACGATCTGGGAACAGAGATGAAGAAGGTAGAAGCGAAGATCCACAAGGCCGAACTGGACAAACAGCTCAGTGACCTTGGCCAGGGGATCAACAAAGTCGGCCACGAGATCTCTAAAGAGATCATGGATGCACCGGACACCACGCCGGCAGAAAATACCGTGCCATAACCGCGACACGTGGCAGGAACAGCAGCTCCCGGTCGGGAGTCCTGCATGATCACTTTTTAAAAAAAAATTTTAGATATGAACCGGTCCGCCCGAAGGGGCAGGGAAACCGGGACACCGGATTCACACACCTTCAGAAAAACGATAGGGAATAACGTTAAGAAAATATTTTCGTTTTTTTTTGTTTTTCCTGATCTCTTATTTCCCGAGGAACCGCTCGATGCCGGCCTTGAGTTCCGGTATCGATACGGGCTTCTGGAGCACGCCAAGGTTGGGATCTTTCATGACCGCGATCTTCTCCTGGACCGAGGGAGAGGCCGTGAACAGGATCACCGGTAGATCCTTGTTGCCATATTCCGTCCGGAGCTTTTCCAAAAACTCCCAGCCATTCATCGGCGTCATCATGATGTCCAGCAGGATGAGGGCCGGGGGATCGCTCTTCACGCGTTCGAGCGCGTCCAGCACATCCGGGACAAGGACCGGCTCGTATCCGATCCTGCGGAGGATGATGTCCATCATGTCGAGGATCGGCTGGTCATCTTCAACAAGCATGATCTTACGCGTCATGGTGCACTTCCTGATCCCGGGGTATATGGATGGTAAACGTACTGCCGGCGTTCACGACACTCTCCACCGTGATGTCCCCGCCATGCATCTGGACCAGCTTCTTCACAATCGAGAGCGACAGGCCGAGGCGCTCGTATTTCCGGGACAGGACCGTGCCATCGACCAGCTGGAACGGTTCAAATATCGAGGTGAACTGGTCCTGCGGTATGCCGACACCATTGTCCCGGATCGCGATGTGGTGCTGCTTGTCCTCGATCCCCGAACGGTAGAAGATCCCGATCTTCCGCGGGGACTTGGAGTAATTCACCGCATTGGTCAGGAGGGCTTCAAGGATACTGTACAGCCGGTCCATGTCTGCGGTGATCATGACTGAGTCTTCGATCGCAACGGTCAGCTCCGCTTTGGTCGCATACCCGCCTTCGTCAAGGACCCGCTTGACAAGGGGTGCAAGAGGGAACTCCGAGCAACTCAGATGGAACTTCCCGCTCTCGAGGATCGAGAGGTCCAGCATCTGGTTGATGATCTGCCGTTCGCGGTCAACACTCACCAGGCACCGTTCAAGGATCTTTTTCGCATCGTCTTTGATCCCATAACTCTCCGGATCGGAGATCAGGAGGTTGAGGTACCCGAGGATCGGCTGGAGCGGGGTACGCAGCTCGTGGGCCACCGTGACAATAATCCCCCGGCGGTGCTCGTTGTCCCGGTGGATCCTCTCTTCGAGCCGCTGCCGTTCCGATATGTCGACAAGGTTGATGAGAGTCGCGGGATTGTCAAGGTGGCGGATCGGGGTCGTGAAGATCCCCCCGCCCCGCAGTTCACCGTCTTTCGTGATGAACCTGAACTCTTTTGCGAGCGGGGAGGGAAGTTTCTGGCCCCACTGTGAAGAAAACTCTGCAAATGATTCCGCGTCCCGGGGATCGATGAACGTGCCAAGGTCCTTACCCGTGATCTCTGCCGCAGTGTACCCCAGGAATGCGGAGAAGGACGGGTTTGCGAACCGGATATAACCGTTCTGGACAATGAGGATCGATGTCGGCGAGCTCTCGGTCAGCTGCCGGTATTTCATCATGTTGTCGTTGTTCAGTTTCTCCGCAAGCTTGCGGGTATTGATGTTCATCACCGAGCAGCTGACCGTTTTGTCATCGATGTGGTCCCAAGAGAGGTTCACCCAGCAGGAAGCCCCGTCTTTTGTTGCAAACCGTGTCTCGAAATTTTCAGTGGTCTTCTGTTTGCCAATCCGTTCAAGGAACCGGCTCTTCTCCCGGGGAGTGAGGAGCACATCGAGAACGGTTTTCTTCGTGATCTCCTCGGGAGAATAATTCAGCATGTGGGCAAACTTCTCATTCGTCTGGTTTATGGAGAAGGTCGCAGCATCGAAGAGCAGGATGCCGAGCTGTGAGTGTTCGAAGACCGTCCGGTACCGGGCTTCCCCCGCCCGGATCTGCTCGATAAAATAGGTGATGATCGAGGCGATGAGGACAAAGAGGATCGCCTCGGCAGAGATACTCACCAGTGCCAGGGGCTCGGGAAAACTGTAGTAATACCCGATCGCCTGGAAGACGACTGCACAGATCCCGGCAACATAGAGGCCGCGTTTTTGGAAAAAATAGACGGCATAGATGATCGGGATGAAGAAGAGCGGGGTCGTGATCATGAAAAACGGGAGGGAAAACGACAACCAGGTGATCAGGATACACGACACGGTCAGTGAGAAGATGACAAAGATCCGGACGAGGTCTGTCTCGGTAAGGGTATGCCGGAGGATCCGGACCACTTTTTCTCCCATGGCTTCACTCGCCATTTGATTTTCTTTTTATTTGAAGATCACGGTAAGGATCCGAAAAATATGACCGGGACCGCGTTTATATTACCAGAGTATTACGGTTTGCAGGGAAAATGCAGGGACGTGACCCGCGGGAAAAAATCGCGGGAAATAAAAACCGGTGGTTTGATATAACCGGGAACGCAACCATCGATGGAAGATGCGACCTCACGTGATTGTCAATACGGCGATGAGTGCGGACGGCAAGCTCTCCACCCGGGAGCGACGGCAGGTGAAGATCTCCGGGGTCCAGGACTTTAACCGCGTTGACCGGCTCAAGGCCGGCAGCGATGCCGTGATGGTCGGGATCGGGACGGTCCTTGCCGATGACCCGTCACTGACCGTGAAGGCGGAAGAGTGCCGGAATAACCGGATCAAGCGGGGCGTTGACGAGCACCCGGTCCGTATCGTTGTCGACAGCCACGCCCGTACCCCCCCGGATGCGAAGGTGCTCCACAAGGGGCCGGGGAAGCGGATCATTGCGGTATCGGAACAGGCCGATGAGAAGAAGGTTGCCCGGCTCAGGACCCTTGCCACGATCATCATTGCCGGGGACGACCGGGTCGACCTTGTGCAGCTCATGGATGCGCTGGGCACGCTGGGTATCAGGAGGGTCATGGTGGAAGGCGGCGGGACCCTGATCGCCGGTCTGATCGAAGACGACCTGGTAGACGAGATCTATACGTTTGTCGGCAACATCGTCATCGGCGGAAAGGATGCACCGACCCTTGCCGATGGAGAAGGATTTGTCAAGGAAGCCGAGTTCCGCCGGCTCATACTCCTTGAATGCCGTAAGATCGAGCAGGGTGTCCTCCTCCACTGGAACGTGGAACATAAATCGTAACCGTTTTTTATTCCCGGTAAAAACCCTGGAAATATTTTTTTCACACTCCCATGATGTGAAGCCACAATATCGCAATTGGGACAGGGAGGCATCAGTCCAATCATCAACTCTTTACATTCCTCATATTGAATCCCAATCCTCATCACCCGGCAATGAGAGAGATCCAGTACGTACATCCCCATCATCGTACTTGCCGCCGTCTTCCTCCTCATCGCGGTCCGCCAGGTCGGCAGGTTCAATCTTAAGATCTGGCAGATCATGCTGGGCGGAGCGGTAGCGGTTCTCATCACCGGCCAGATCACACCCATCGATGCAGCCCGGGCGATCGATATCAACGTGATGCTTTTCCTCTTCGGCATGTTCGTTGTCGGCGAGGCGCTTGTTGCGAGCGGGTACCTCTCCAGCATCGCCCACCGCTTCTTTGCGCGGGCAAAGAATCCCGACCAGGTCGTCCTCTTCATCCTCTTTGGCATGGGCATCCTCTCGGCCCTGCTGATGAACGATACTCTTGCGGTGATCGGCACGCCGCTCGTGCTCGGCCTTGCCGCAGGCCGGAAGATGTCGCCAAAACTTCTGCTCCTCACGCTCGCGATCGCGATTACCACGGGGAGCGTGATGAGCCCGATCGGCAACCCGCAGAACCTTCTCGTTGCGATCAACTCCGGCATGGCCTCGCCGTTTGTCACGTTCGCGGTCTACCTGGCTGTGCCGACCCTCCTGTGTCTTGGCGTTGCGTGGGCCGTGCTGCGCTGGTTTTACAAGGACGAGTTTTTGTACCGCGAGCCTGAAGACGAGCCCGCTCCTCCTTGCGACTCTCATCTGACTCTCCTTGCAAAAATTTCCCTTGCGATCATCCTGCTGCTTGCGGCCGTCAACATCATCGCATCGCTCTTCACCGGCTCCATGCTCGTGACCCTGCCGCTGATCGCGGTCGGCGCCGCACTCCCCATCCTACTCTTCTCGAAAAAACGTTTCGCAATTCTCAGGACCATCGACTGGTGCACGCTCGTCTTCTTTGCCGCGATGTTCGTGCTGATGGAGAGCGTCTGGCAGACCGGGTTCTTCCAGTCATTGATCAGCGGGGAGATGCTCTCATCGGTGCCGCTGTTACTTGGCACGAGTATTGTGCTCAGCCAGTTCATCTCCAATGTCCCGTTCGTTGCGCTCTTCCAGCCGCTCGTGATGGAGGCCGGCTCCGGCACCGCACAACTGATGGCGCTCGCGGCCGGCAGCACGATTGCCGGCAACCTCACGATCCTTGGTGCGGCGAGCAACGTGATCATTATCCAGAACGCGGAGAAGCAGGGAGCGACGCTGACTTTTTTTGAATTCATGAAGGTCGGGCTGCCGCTGACCGTACTGCAGGTGCTGGTGTACTGGGGATGGCTGGCGGTGGTGGGGTAAGCAGAACGGTAACGTTGTTGTGGGGGGCTCAAGAGAACAATCCCCATATAGAACACCGGCATCGTCAATGGATTAATAACGAGAACAGACCAACCACTCACATACAGGAACACTATGGATGTACTCTCGCTCCTCCGCGAGCATGAACCGGAACTGAAGGAACAGTTTGGTGTAGCGAAGATTGGTATTTTAGGCTCATTCGCACGCGGAGAGGCACGTCCTGATAGTGATGTTGACGTTCTCGTTACGTTCCAGGACGGAAAAAAGACCTTCGACAATTTTATGGGAACCAGATTTTATCTTGAAGATCTTTTCCGGAGAAAGGTTGATCTGGTGACGGACGCGGCGCTCAAACCGCTCATCCGCGATCCCATCATGCAGGAAGTCATCTATGCCTAGATCCCAGCTGCTCTATCTTACCGATATTTCGGAAGCGGCTGCAAATATCCGATCCTATGTCGGCGCTATGACATTCGAAGAGTTCAGGAATGATCGGATGCGGGTCGATGCTGTTGTACGCAATTTTGAGATTATCGGTGAAGCCGTCAAAAACCTGAGCGGGGACCTGAAGGCCCGGTTCCCGGGAACCGACTGGAAATCGGTTGCCGGATTCCGCGACATGCTCATCCACGGGTATTTCGGTATTGACCTTGAGATCCTCTGGGATATTATTAGTAACAAGATCCCGCTCCTTCAGGATGAAATCACCGCCATTATCGCATACGAGAAAGGGACCGGGAAATAATTTTTATTTCGATCTTTTTTTCCGGATATCCAAGAGGACCGACAGATTTTCCCCGTCCCATTCATTACTGACGCATGGCGCTCGCGGCCCCCGACTGATTTCCCGGGGAAATTGCATCCCGGTCGCGGTATTTTCCCCACAGGACTTTGTCAATACAATTGAAAAAGAAGTGTGCAACGGGGCATGAGAGAGTGACCACAAAGCACTTGGTCAGCAAAAAATCACCTTTCATCACAAAAGTTCAGGTTTTTTTTATGAACCAATCCATTCCCGGATACGGACAACCGCATCACATTACCTTGGAACAGCTCGGCTGGACAGAAGAACACAAGGAAGCATTCAGAAAATATCCGGGGCCATACATACCGGGGCGCGTAGCCTGCAGGCAAAAGACCGTCTGGGAAGTATTCACCGGAAGCGGACCTGTCATGGCCGGGATCTCCGGAGCCCTGCGAAAACTCGGACATTTTCCGGCTGTGGGGGATTTTGTCGTGCTCCTCCACCAGCCGGAGACCGGATCCTCCACGATCGTTGCAATCCTCCCGCAAAAGACGGTGTTCACGCGGGGAGCATCGGGTCGGGAGGGAACGGACCAGGTCATTGCAGCAAACATCGACACGGTCTTTATTGTGACCGCAGCCGGCCCTGACCTGAACGCACGCCGGATCGAACGGTACCTCGCGATTGTCCACGCATCCGGGGCCCGGCCGGTGATCGTGATCAACAAATCCGATCTTGCGGAGGACCCCGCCTCGCTCACCGGACAGATTATCCCGGTCTCCTCCGGCATCCCGGTCGTTCCCGTCAGTGCGATGAGCGGCGAGGGGATGGACCTGCTTGACCCGTACCTCGGGCCCGGTCAAACGATCGTTCTTATTGGTTCATCGGGTGTCGGCAAGTCCACCCTGATCAACCGGCTCCTTGGCCGGGAAACGCAGAAGACCTCGGGGATCCGTGAGGATGACGGGAAAGGCCGGCATACGACAACCGTGCGCCAGCTTTTCGTCCTGAAGGGCGGTGCGCTCATGATCGATAATCCCGGGATCCGCGAAGTGGGCATTGGTACCGCCTCGACCGGTATGGGCGACACGTTTCCGGATATCCAGGAACTGGCGGAGGGCTGCAGGTTCTCGGACTGCCGGCACGAACAGGAGCCGGGCTGTGCCGTGCAGGAAGCCGTGAAGGCCGGGATCCTCTCCGGGGCCCGGCTTGAGAATTTCCACCGGCTCAAGCGGGAGCTTGCATTCGAGCAGGACAAAGCGGAGATCGGACTTGTCCGGTCCGAACGGAAACGCTGGAAAGGAATCGCAAAACTCGGAAAGGAGATCCAGAAGGCGAGGAGGGAATAGGGAAATATCCATCCGGACCCCCTGTTTGTGAAAAACTTCCAGGAGTTTTCGATGAAACAGGGGGTTGTCGGATCCCAATCCGGGCGCGTATAGGGCTCAGTTCCGGAAAACTGGGTAATCGGGGCACGTATCGGGCCCGGATTGGGGATGGTCCGGATCGGAAAAAATGGGTTCCGGGGGGTGGTATTTAAGGGGGTTTACGGTTTGAAACATGGGCTGCTGCGTATCGGATTTTTTATTTTGCCGGCCGGGGAAATTTCCGGAATTTTTTGTAAATTTTTTTGGTTGCGGGAAAAATTTCCGGAAGAATTTTTTGAAATGTTTTTGGAAATTTATTTTTGGCAAAGGAAATTATTTTTGATAATGAAAAATTTGAAACGCTAGAGATTGTTTTTTGCATTTATGATTTTTTTTATTTCAGGATTACTGAAACAGTTTTGAGAGAACAAGCGTGATAACCTGAACCGCGAAATTCCGCAGGCGGGATTATAATTTTTTTATTTATCCATTCTCATGACAGTTTCACACCGCTCACGCCGTACCTTCATAACCGTTCCGGGAAGATTCCGGTTCACCAATAAGCATCCGGAAACTCCGGATTACGGGTGAGGTTTGCCATGGCGAAGATCAATGTGCTCGACCGTGAAGTGGGAGTAGTTGTTGAGAATGATGAGGATTACATCTGCATCACCGATATCGCACGGTACAAGGATGCAGAAAGAACTGACTACCTGATCCAGAACTGGCTCCGGAACCGGAACACTATTGAATTCCTGGGGATATGGGAACAGCTCAATAATCCGGATTTTAATCCCATCGAATTCGATGGGATTAGAAAACAGGCAGGTCTCAACAGTTTCATTCTGACCGCCAGACAATGGATTGGAAAGACGAACGCTCGCGGTATCAAGGCAAAACCCGGACGGTACGGCGGCACCTATGCTCACAAGGATATCGCGTTTGAATTCGCGTCCTGGATTTCGGTTGAATTCAAACTTTACCTCATCAAGGAATTCCAGCGACTCAAGGATGAGGAACGCAAACAACTGGGTTGGGATATCCGGCGTAACCTCGCAAAGATCAACTACCGTATTCACACAGACGCGATCAAAGAGATCCTGATCCCAAAAGAGCTCAATCCGGCCCAGATCAACCGGGTGTACGCATCCGAAGCCGATCTTCTCAACATGGCCCTCTTTGGGTTCACCGCAAAAGAATGGCGCGACAGCAACCCGGACAAAAAAGGGAATATCCGGGATTACGCCGATATCTCGCAGCTTGTCTGCCTCTCGAATCTGGAGAATCTCAACGCACATTTTATTGGCGAAGATATTCCCCAGCCTGAGCGGCTGGCAAAACTGAATGCAATCGCGATCCACCAGATGACCCTGCTCACGCAGGATGTGACAACACGGTTGATCAGCGGACGATCATAAATCCGGTGATCTGTTCCGGTATCAATGTGCTGGGATTTGTTGGGGCAGGGCCGAAAATTTTTTTAAAGAAAAGTCTTTCAGATTTGCGAAGCCTACGCGCAAAAGGTCTGCCGACTTTTGCGCTACTCACTTACCTGTACGAGAATTTGAGTACGGGTCGTTGCCCAGGCGCGACCCGACGAGGCGTCGCGCCGACTCACCGCATCAGCGGGGAGGGGGATGCATCGTATTGAATCAAATCTTGCTTCTAAAATGGTGGAAAATACATTAACCATATTTTAAAAATTTTGTTTTCAATTTTTTTTAAAAATTCACAACGGATTTAGAGCATCCAATACAAACAAAATCATCGAGACGGATTGAAAAATAAAGCCTACAGTAAGCAATTTAAGACCGATATGTGCCATTTTACGGTCTGATAATAATGAACTTTTCATGTAGGGGTTTATTGCACCGTGAGCATACGGATTTGGAGAACCATGTGTCCTAGAGATTTTTTCAATCAAATCGTCATCGAGAATTAAAGGTCGTGAAAACTTCCAAGCGCTCCATGTTGTAAAAAAAATAATCCAAGGATTCCCAGAAATGCCCCAATGATCAATAGCAGCATACGATTACTATTGTGAATTGCTCGGTCCCAATCTTAAATATTGTCCAGAAAAGTTGGATAAATCAATAAAGGATAAACAAAAAATGAAACATCCCCCCTTCACAACACACACTTACTACAATCCTGCTTCCCGCACGGAATATTATCGATCTTCCACTTCAGCGCCCACATCTTGATCCCATATGGTCCCTGCGGCATGATCCGCGTATCCCAAGGCATATCCCTATAATCCCCTGAGCACATATCCAAAACAGGAACCATCATGACAGACCCCCGTGAAGAGCTGACGAGCGCTGACAAAAAGCGCGAGGAGCTTGCCGGAAAAGTCCTTGCGACAAACGACCTGCTTCAGTACCAGGACGGGACGGTCGCGAGCCGGATGATCGTCTTCAAGAAAGCCGGCACGATCACCCTCTTTGCGTTCGATGAAGGCGAGGGGCTCTCCGAGCACTCGGCCCCGTTCGATGCCATCCTCACGGTTACCGATGGGGAGGCGGATGTGACGATCGAAGGCGCCCCGTTCACGGTAAAGACCGGCGAGATGATCATCCTGCCGGCCAACAAGCCGCATGGCGTGCAGGCCCGGCAGCGGTTCAAGATGACGCTGACAATGATACGGGAGTGAGAGCATGGCGGAATACAAGATGGAAAACCCGGACAAGCCGGACAAGAAACGCGATGAACTCAAGGGCAAAGTCCTGAACTTAAAAGACCTCGTGAATTATGCGGATGGGACGGTCGCGAGCCGGATGATCATCTCGCGGAAGGCCGGCAACATCACGCTCTTCTCCTTTGATGAGAACGAGGGGCTCTCTGAACATTCCGCTCCGTATGACGCCGTGGTCACGATCCTTGACGGCGAGTGCGAGGTCTGGGTTGCCGGCCAGACATACCAGATGAAGACCGGCGAGACGATCATCTTCCCGGCGAATGTCCCGCACGCCCTCTCCGCGATCACGAAGTTCAAGATGTCGCTTACCATGATCAAGGAGTGAGATGATGGGCGGCAACGAGGGCGACGGGAATTACTGTACGATCTGCGGCGGCATTCCCCCGGATAAGATCACGACAAAAAGAGTCCTGATCGATGGCAAGGAGACGGGCATCGACCACCTCGACTGGATCTTTGACGAAGTGAAGAAGCTCGGGGTCGGCAATGACGCCATGCTCGCTGAAGAGATACTTATGCGGGTGACGCAGTTCAATTACGTACCCACGAAGAAGACGGACGTATACGCGGCCGGGCTTGTTGCTGCGTATAAGAAATATTCAACAGAAAAAGAATAATTAAATTTATTTTTTCGGCTTTGCAGCCTTTTCCACTTCAGCCTTTACCTTGCTGATGATATCATTGAAGGACTTCTCGATCTCATCGGTCGTCTCTTTCACGGTCTTCTCGATATGCTTCTTGCCCTCTTCCGTTGCAACGAGGTCGTGCGTGGCCTTTGCAAGGTCGTCCATGGCGGAGATGACCGAGCGGCTCGCGGCGGCAAGGCGGGCATCGATCGGGTTCTCATTCTTCGTGGCGGTAGGGGTAGCGGGGGCAACGGGTTCTGCCACCCAGACCCCATTCTCAAAGTGCCCTTTCTGTTCAGTCATGGTGATCACAGTTTATTGATTTATCATTCTTATATAATGAAACTACAAAAGGTTTCCACCGCAGGACCCGGCGGGAATCCGGGTGCGGGGATCGTTTTGCCACCATTCATTTCGGCCGGTTCTTCCATTGATCGATATTTTTGCAATTATGATCGAATGGCAGCCGGTGTTTGTCGCAATAATACCGGTGGCAGTATTCGCAGTGAAACGGGAGGTACACCCGCTCACCGCAAGAAGCACAGGTCCCGTATACTGGGTACTCTTTCTTACGGAAGAGCCGGAAGAGACCGTCACGTATCCTGCGGATGATTTTCATGCGTGATAAGTGCTCCCTTTAACGTGAAAAATGGATCCCGTCAAAGGCGGGCAACCCTTTCAGCGGTTCCCGGACGAGAATTCCTTTGGGTCCTGCTTCTTCTGCGCGTGCTCCTCGAGCATCCGCCGGATCTCATCATGTACCTTCTGCTTGTCCTGGACACCCGTGAAGAGGATGCGGACGCCTTCCCGGTCATCCTTGAGGTACGCGGCTTCGTCGTACACGACCAGGAGGATCTCCTCATCCTCTCCGAACACATGCTCTTCCGTCTCTCCCTTCATGTACCGCTCGCGCTGCTCCTTTGTCGGGGCTGCGTATTTACTGTCGTACCTGAACACACCCATGGGAACCTGTTCGTTGTCCGGAGGGAAAAATAAATCCGGCCCGGACCGGAGCATCTCCTCACCCGGGCGGAGCACCGGCGGGCGACCTGCCCCTTTCACAACGATTATTACTCCGGAACAGAAGAAACCACACCGGGAGAAGCTGATGTCGGAGCCGGAGAAGAAGAAAGCCGAACTGAAGATTTCAGGAATGCACTGCGCCACGTGTGCCGTGAACATCGAAGAGTCCTTATCAAAGATCGGGAACGAGACAAAGGCACAGGTGAACTTCGGCACCGAGAAGGCCCACGTGGAATTCGATCCGGCAAAGGTCTCGCTCGGCACACTGGAGAAGGCGGTGAAGGAAGCCGGGTACGGGGTGGTGAACAGCGAGGCGACGATCAAGGTCGGCGGCATGATGTGCGCCACCTGCGTGGAGACGATTGAGGCAGCACTCAGGGAACTGCCCGGCGTGGTCAGGGTCACGGTGACCCTCGGCACCGAGAAAGCGTACGTGACCTACAACCCCTCGCTCTCCGGCATCTCGGACATGAAGAAGGCGATCGAGGACGCGGGCTACCAGTACCTCGGGCTCTCGGGCGAGGTGAGCGAGGAGGCAGAGAAGAAGGCACGGGAGGCGGACCTGCACGAAAAATTCGTGCGTTTCGTAGTAGGTTTTGCAGTGAGTATCCCGTTGATGCTCGCGATGTACCTCCCGCTCCCGGTCTCCATGCAGGCGCTGGCATACGTGATGCTCATCATCTCGACCCCGGTCTTTGTGTACGTGGCAGCCCCGATCTTCCGGGCCGCGTGGATCTCGCTCTCGCACCGGATGCTCTCGATGGATGTCATGTACGCGATGGGCACGGGGGTATCCTTTGTCGCGAGCGTGATGGGAACATTCGGGATCATTCTCACGCACGAGTTCATGTTCTACGACACGGCGATCATGCTCGCCGCGTTCCTGATGCTGGGCCGGTATCTCGAAGCGCGGGCAAAGGGCCGGACATCGGATGCGATCAAAAAGCTGGCCGGTCTGCGGGTGAAGGTCGCAACGGTGATCCGCGACGGAACCGAGCGGGAGATGCCGGTCGAGGACGTGGTTGTCGGCGACCTTGTCATCGTAAAGCCCGGTGCGAGCGTACCGGTCGATGGCATTGTGACAGCCGGCGAGAGCTATGTCAACGAGTCGATGATCACCGGGGAACCGGTGCCCCCGCTGAAGACCCCGGGCAGTCATGTGGTCGGAGGGACGCTGAACACGAACAGCGTGCTCACGGTCCGGGCGGAGAAGGTCGGGAAGGACACGGTGCTCGCCCAGATCATCCAGCTCGTGGAAGACGCACAGGGTTCCAAACCGCCGGTCCAGCGCATCGCGGATGTTGCTGTCACCTACTTCATCCCGGCAGTCCTCATCATTGCCTTTGGTTCGTTCGCGCTCTGGTACTTCGTCTTCCACGAGACTGCCCTCTTTGCGCTGACCGCCCTCATCTCAGTCCTCGTGGTCGCCTGCCCCTGTGCACTGGGGCTTGCCACGCCGACCGCAGTGACCGTGGGCGTGGGACGGGGAGCAGAACTCGGCGTCCTGATCCGGAACGGCGAGGCGCTGGAGCTGGCCGGGAAGGTAACCACCGTTGTCTTCGACAAGACCGGGACCTTAACGAAAGGAAGACCGGAAGTGACGGACATTGTACCGGTCGGCATTCCGGAAGGGACGCTGCTCACCCTCGCCGCCAGTGTCGAGAAGAACTCGCAGCACCCGCTGGCTGTTGCCATCGTGAAGGCAGCGCAGGAGCGGGGTGCGAAGGTTGAGGACGCCAAAAATTTCGATACGTTTGGCGGGAAAGGGGTTGCGGCAACGGTGCTGGACGAGACCGTGCTTGTCGGGAACCGGGCGTTCCTTGAAGAACGATCCATTGCAATTCCTCCCGTCACGGATTCCCGCATTACGGAACTGGAATTCGAGGGGAAGACCGCAGTGCTCGTTGCCGCGGGCGGTGCGTTGGCCGGGGTGATCGCCATTGCGGACCAGGTCAAGCCGACCACAAAGGAGGCGATCGCCCGGCTCCGCGAGATGGGGATCAATGTCGCGATGATCACCGGGGACAACCGCCGGACTGCCGAGGCGATTGCCGGCCAGATCGGGATCGAACGCGTGATTGCCGAGGTGCTGCCGCAGGACAAGGAGGCGGAGGTCAGGGCCCTGCAGGCAAAAGGAGAGGTGGTCGCGTTTGTCGGTGACGGGATCAACGATGCGCCCGCGCTTGCCCAGGCAGACGTGGGCATTGCGATCGGGAGCGGAACCGATGTTGCGATCGAGAGCGGGGACATCGTGCTTGTCCGGGACGACCTGGTCGATGCGGTTGCTGCAATCCAGCTCTCAAAGAAAGTGATGGGCAGGATCAAGGGCAACATCTTCTGGGCGTTCGCATATAACGCAGCACTGATCCCGGTTGCGGCAGGGATCCTCTACCCCTCGTTCGGGATCACCTTCCGGCCCGAGCTCGCGGCGCTTGCTATGGCGGCAAGCTCGGTAACCGTTGTCACCCTCTCGCTCCTGTTGAAAAGTTATATACCCGATGCAAAGAAAGGCAGATAACTGAGGTGCTCTATGGCGATTGATCCAATCTGTGGCATGACCGTGGATGAGAAGACCGCGAAGTTCACGAGCGATTACAAGGGAAAGAAGTATTATTTCTGTGCCCCGGGCTGCAAGAAGAAATTCGATGCGGACCCGGCAAAATACGCTGCATAATCCGGACCGGCACATCCGCGCAATTGCAGATAGTTCCCCATTTTATTCTTTTTTCCCGGGGGTTCCGGAGAATCTTGATATAGGAATACCCGACAACATTTTTCTATACACGGGTCATCGGCAATCCACCGGGATATGGCGAAGATATGTCATTTTTCATCATCAGTCCTGATCTTTACGCTTGGGTGATCCTCCCCGCCCTCATCTTCCTTGCCCGTGTCTGCGATGTGAGCATGGAGACCATCCGGGTCATTTACATCTCGCGTGGCATCAAGTTCCTCGCCCCCATCATCGCGTTCTTCGAGATCATCATCTGGCTGCTCGCCATGGAAGTGGTGTTGAAGGACCTCTCGAATGTTGTGTATTTCATGGCATACGCGTTCGGGTTTGCCGCAGGGACGTATATCGGCCTTGTCATAGAAGAACGGCTCTCTATCGGTACGGTGATCCTGCGTATTGTTACAACGGAAGAGTCAATGGAGGAAATCGTCTCGTTCCTTGAAGCTGAACAGGCCGGCGTCACCAGCCTGGAGGCCCGGGGGTCCCGCGGGGATGTGAGGATGATAATCTCGCTCGTCAACCGCACGGATGTCCCGCGGATCACATCGCATATCGAGACCATCAATTCCCGTGCATTTTTCTCAATCGAGGATGTCCGTTATGTCAACCAGGGCATATTCAGGCCAAAGGCACAGGGTACCCTCGCCGGCTTCTTCAGTTCATTCATCCATACACAAAAGAGGAAATGATTTTTCCTTTTTTTACCGGTGCATTTTATTAAGCCACGGGTAAGAAGATTGTTAATAACTGATGATCCGCTTCCAGGCATACGGTAGATTCCGGAGACCTCCATGAAAACAGAGATGCCATTATCCAAACCAATCCGCAGGTTCCTTACCCAGACCGAGGAACTGCTTGATACTGAGATCTCACTCCTGCGCCAGCCGGAGGCGGAGCCGGGCGGTACCCTTGTCGATAAATACACCTACGACATGGATACGAACGTCATCATCTTTCCCGCACAATATGTCGGCCTCTTAAAAGACTTCATTATTGCAAAACACTGCACGAACCTGCTCATCAAGGGTGCAGCAACGGAAAAAGGCGAGTACAAGATCGTCTCCTATACCGAAGACTCGGTGTATAACGGCCTGCGGCAGGTCTACATCGATGCCCTCAAGGACGAGGCAAAGAAAGAGAAGAAACTCCCGGTCCAGAAACTCATCCAGATGCTTTTCATCCTCTTCTCCCAGTTCAACGATGACATCAACGAAGTGCCGTGGAACGCGATCATGAACGCGAGCGTGTACCACCGCATGCCGAAGATCAGGAAGACCCAGCTCTACCACATCATGAAGGAGAGCAAGAACGACATGGACGAGATGATCGAACACGAGTCCATCATCCCCCGTCGGTATTTTGTCCTGGACAAGGCGATGTTCTATGCCCGCGACATGTTCCTTGCAAAGACCCTGCCGGCTGACGAGCTGATGCCGGTCCTGAACATCCCCCAGATGAAGAAGTTCAACCACCTGGAAGTCAAGGAGATGCTGACCACGCGGTGGACGCACACGGCCTGGTACCAGTCCAAGGTCTTTGGCGACAATATGCTCGCGATCATCGACAAGCCACTCGGGCAGGTGAACTGGAAGGTTGATGAGCCCACGCTTGATTACTATTATGATCTTTACAAAGTCGGCGTCCTCGTGACAGACAACCTGATCTCCTACATGACCATGAGGGACTGGTATGTCTGGGAGCCGCCACGGCACCTGCTCGCAGCGCATGAGAAAAAAGAGGAGTACGAGAAGAATGCGCTGAAAAAGATCTTTGGCGATCTCATTACCGATACATGGGAGGACTCAGGATCATGAGCATCGGGAGACCAACAGGAGGCCCGGTATGGCGCTAAAAGAAGCGATTGAACTCTTAAAGAAGGGGCATGCTTATGCAAAGCGTACCAAATACAAGGAAGCCCTTGGGTATTACAACCGGGCGCTCAGCCTTGACCCTAAATGTGCGGAAGGCCTGTTCCTCCGGGCTTCGATCTATATCGATACCGGGAAGTATAAGGAAGCGCTTGAAGACTGCGACAAGGCCCTTGCCCTTAACCAGAATTACTCGGATGCATGGTCGAAGAAAGCGCTCGCCCTCTACCACCTGGAGCGGTATGATGATGCGATCGTTGCCAGCACGCGGGCCGCCTCGCTGAACGGGAATGATGTGAACGCGTGGTACATCAAGGGAGTCTGCCTCGATGAAGTCGGCAGGAGCGACGAGGCGCAGGAGGCCTACGGGCGGTCTCTTGAACTGGAGATCATCCTCGACATCCAGGCAGAGAGTAAAAAAATCCGGAAATAATTTTTCCACGTTTCTCTTTTGATTTATTCACGCTCGCACCATTGGCAGCATCCAAAACATTATCCAACGAAAAACCAATGGACGATCAAACGGAGGAGTCCGGATGATATCAAAAACCATGGAATCAGCGTTAAACCGGCAGGTCAACCGCGAGTTGTACTCTGCATACCTCTACCTGTCGATGTCTGCGTATTTTGAGACCGCGAGCATGAAGGGATTTGCAAAGTGGCTGCGGCTCCAGGCCAGGGAAGAGCAGGCCCACGCGATGAAGATCTACGATTACGTGATCGCACGCGGGGGCGTTGTATCCCTTGAAGCGATTGAAGCCCCGAAAACGAAATGGGCCTCTGCCGGCAAGGTTTTTGAGGAAGTGTATGCCCACGAGCAGAAAGTCACGGGCATGATCAACAACCTTGTGGACATCGCCATGAAGGAGAAGGACCATGCAACGTTCGAGATGCTGCAGTGGTTTGTCAAGGAGCAGGTGGAAGAGGAGGAGAATGCAAACGAGATCCTCAACCAGATCAGGATCCTCGGGGATGTTGTCGGCCACCTCTTCTGGCTCGACCACCAGCTCGGCAAGCGGGAATAATTTACCATCCCTTTTCTTTTTTTTTTTTGATCTGCCCATCGGCATCTCAGTGACCGCGAACGACAACGCGAGAGATTATACGGTATGGGTGTCAACATTCCCCGCAAGGGGAGTGTGTGTAGTGAAAAGTCCCGTATACTTTGCGAGCCTCCGGGCATTTTCCGAAAAGGAAAGTACAACGGAAAAAGTACGCCAGTTGTTCGACCATGCCGGTTTCCCGGACCTTGTTGCACCGCAGGACAAGACCGCAATCAAACTCCATTTCGGCGAGGCGGGTAGTGACGGGTTCATCAGCCCGGTCTATGTCCGGCAGGTCGTGGAGAAGGTCAAAGAATGCAAAGGCCTGCCCTTCCTGACGGATACGAACACGCTGTACATGGGCGGCCGGTCCAATGCCGTTGAGCATATCGGCACGGCCATCCTGCACGGTTTCGACTACGCAGTTGCCGGGGCACCGGTGATTATCGCTGACGGCCTGAACGGGAAAAATATCCGGAAGGTCACAATCGGGAAGAAGCATTTTGACGAGGTCTCGATTGCCGGGGATATTGCGGCAGCGGACAGCCTGATCGTGCTGAGCCATTTCAAGGGCCATATCGTCTCCGGCTTCGGAGGGGCGATCAAGAACCTTGCCATGGGTTGCGCCCCGCCGGAAGGGAAGCGGGCCCAGCACAATGCACGACCATTCACCATTCCCGAAAAATGCACGGGCTGCGCATCATGCATGAAAGTCTGCCCGAAAGACGCGATCGCTGTGAAGAAGAAAAAGTCGGTCATTGACCAGGAACTCTGCATCGGCTGCTTCGAGTGCATGCACGCCTGCCCGGAACATGCGATCGACATAGACTGGGAAACGGAGATCCCGCAGTTCATGGAGCGTATGGTCGAGTACGCGTACGGGGCGGTAGAGGGCAAGAAGGAGAAGGTCGGGTACATGAACTTCCTGATCCGGATCACGCCGGACTGCGACTGCTTCCCGTTCTCCGATGCACCGATCGTGCCGGATATCGGCATCCTTGCATCGAAGGACCCGGTGGCGATCGATGCCGCAAGTTTCGATCTCGTGAACCGGCAGCAGGGGTACACAGACTCGCTCCTTACCGCCCATCACCATCCGGGTGAGGACAAGTTCAAGGGCGTGCATGCACAGACGGACGGGTACCGGCAGGTCCGGTACGCTGAAGAGATCGGGATGGGATCACGCAAGTATGATCTCATCAAAATCTGATTTTTAAATGTATTTTTTTCATTTTCACATGAAAAATTTCAGTTTTTTTAATAGAAAAACACGGTCCCCGCGATTTTAAACCGAAACGATTATAATAGGGTGGAAAGCAAGCGCTTATTACCCAATGCGGTTTAATAAATTTAAGTTTGAGAAGTATTATCGCTCAGACGGTACCTTCGTATAAGCGAGGGAAATTTCACAGTTTCCATGGAGTGTCATCATGAATCTTAGACAACCCAATGCCAATGAGGCAACCGGGACAGTAAACCGCTCACGGAGTGTTGCTCCGTGTTCAGGTATCTGTACCCGCTGCATGGACGGCTGCAAAGGCAGTTGCGAGATCTGGTTATCCTCATTCAGAGGACGGGAAGTATTGTATCCCGGCCCGTTCGGTGAGATCACCGCAGGTGCCGACAAGAACTACCCGATCGATTACTCGCACTTGAACATCCAGGGATATGCAGAAGGGGCAAAGGGACTTCCCGAAGGTACCGAGATCGGCCCGGACACAGCGGTTTTCTCTTCCGTTAATACCGAGACCGAGTATGGCTGGTCCAAGAAAGTCCAGATGAAGGTCCCGATCTTTACCGGTGCACTCGGCTCGACCGAGATCGCCCGGGCGAACTGGGAGCACTTCGCGGTTGGTGCTGCAATCTCCGGCATCACCCTTGTCTGCGGTGAGAACGTCTGCGGTATCGACCCAGGCCTCAAGCTTGACGCCAAGAAGAAGGTCAAGGAATCCCCCGAGATGGACCGCCGGATCAACACCTACAAGAAATTCCACAACAAGTACGGTGAGATCCTCGTCCAGATGAACGTCGAGGACACCCGCCTTGGCGTTGCCGAGTACGTTGCAAGCAAGCACAACCTAGACACCATCGAGCTCAAGTGGGGACAGGGTGCCAAGTGCATTGGCGGCGAGATCAAGGTCAAGACCCTTGAACGCGCCATCGAGCTCAAGAAGCGCGGCTACATCGTCCTCCCCGACCCGACCACGAAGGAGAACCAGGCAGCATTCAAGGCCGGCGCCATCAAGGAGTTCGAGCGCCACTCACGCCTCGGCTTCGTCACCAAGGAAGGATTCCTCGAAGAGATCGACCGGCTCCGCGACATCGGTTTCAAGCGGGTAACGCTCAAGACCGGTGCGTACTCCATGGTCGAACTCGCCATGGCACTCCGCTACTGTTCAGAAGCCAAGATCGACCTCCTGACCATTGACGGCGCACCCGGCGGCACCGGTATGAGCCCGTGGCCGATGATGAACGAATGGGGTATCCCGACGTTCTACCTGCAGGCACTCACTTACGAGTTTGCCACCAAGCTCGAAAAGAAGGGCTACCGTGTCCCCGACCTCGCCATGGCCGGCGGGTTCTCCGATGAGCCCGGCGTCTTCAAGGCACTCGCCATGGGCAGCCCGTACTTCAAGGCGGTCTGCATGGGCCGTGCCCTCATGATCCCCGGATTCGTTGGCAAGAACATCGAGAAGTGGATCGCAGCCGGCGAACTGCCAAAGTCTGTCTCCAAGTATGGCAGCAGTATCCCGGAGATCTTCGTTGCCTACGAAGAACTCAAGGAGAAATACGGCAACAAGATGAAGGAGATCCCCATGGGTGCAGTCGGCATCTACACTCATGCATCGAAATTCCGCACCGGCCTCCAGCAGCTCATGGCAGGCAGCAGGAACTTCAACCTCTCTACTATCACCCGCGATGACTTAATGGCACTGACCGAGGAAGCAGCCGGTGTCTCGGGCATCGAGTACGTCATGTCCGCACGGTATGACGAGGCGATGGGCCAGCTGCTCGATTAAAAACTTATATTTTTCATTACATCTGCGCCGGGTTAATCCCGGAACTTTTTTTTGAACATTTCTCAAAGAAACCGTGAAAACAGCCTGCCATAAATCAGGGAAATAATAAACCGTGCAACGGATGGCAGACTCATGGGATTGAGAAGCATGACATCCCGTTGATATTGTACGAGATGGTGATTGATTTATATGAGCCGGCGCAGGTAACGGTTATCCGGGATGTTCATGATCTAATCTTTCTGGAATAGCGTCGGTTTTAGAAAAATATTAAGAGAGATGAAACGGTCACTGAATCTGTGACGCTATGTTTTTTTTTCATTCTTCTTTATTTTCGCTGATGCGAGTTTCCTGATAGCGGCCTCGTCAACACCGGTACCCAGAGTCAGTTTATTGCTCCGGACTGCGCTGTCGACAAATCCCTTTCCGGCCGGCGTCCTGATGATAAGGGTGGTTGAACCGGCAGGGCTGCCGATCGCACCGGCAGAGATGTCAGAGTATACAGATGTGAGATCGGTACAGTAATGGCAGCCCTTCCGGATGCAGGACTCCAGTTCTGCGAGCGGGACGGTTGTCGTACTGCCGTCCTGTTTTTGGATCTCCAGTTTTCCCTTGACATCCAGTTTACGGATCTCGTGCGGCTCCATCTTATACTGGCTTTTGAGTTTTCCCTGGACCAGCGCCGTGTAATCGAATGTCTCCGTGCAGAAAAGGCCGACCACAAGACGGATTGATTTTGCATAAGGTTTGAGAAGGTCGTTGTCGCTTGTCCGGATCCGTGCAAGGGCCTGAACTGCACACGGGACACCGACAATGGCTATCTTCCGGCATTTCCGCTCGACAACCGCAGTCTTGAGTGCAGCAAGCAGCGGGACCCACCAGCTGTACCGGCTCCCGGCCTGCTGGATAAGTACATCGGATTTCGTGATGACAACGGACGAGGGCCGGAGAGTCCACCGGTCTTCCGTTACTGTCACGACCGCATCGATGAGGCCGTCATCCAGCGCATGGGCAAGGATCGCGGTAACGGCGCCGCCGCTTTGCCGGCGGGGCACATCGATGGCCGCTTTTGCCGCAACCATCTCAAGATAGTCCCCGAGTTCCTCCTGCGGCTGTTCGGTTGTCCGGGGACATACCGCGTAACATGCCCCACACCGAACCGCGTCGGTTGCCTCCTTGCAGTATCCATTGCTGACCGGGCTTGTCACCATCTCCCCTTCCTTAAAGGAGATGGCATCGGCCGGGCAGACCGCCACGCAGGCACCGCAGCCCGAACATTTCCCCGTGTCCCATACCTCGCTTTTCAGATCGAGATAATTCTTGTGTGCCATTGCTCTCACTCCCAGGTATACTTGTTCGCAAACGGCCGTGCACTTGCCGGGATGATCCGCGTGTAGGTATCTGTGCGGAAGCAGCTGGAATCGATCCCGAATACCTGTGCAAAATCCATGATAATCGGCATGATGGCCTGTCGCTCGTTGTTCGTGATAGGCTGCTGTTTTGCGCCCACACCGAGATTGTTCTCATCAACAGTTCCCCGGATGATGATCTCCCCCCCATGGATCCCGCTGCCGATACCCCGTTCACTTGCGGGGGAGAGGCTGTTGAGGCCGAGGACGATCAGGAGACCTCCGGCCATGTACTCGCCGAGGAATGCCCGGGCTGAACCACCGACAACAAGGATCGGGCGTTTCTCCAGGTACTGTTTCATGTGGATGCCCCCCCGGTACCCGATGTTGTCGCGGACATATACCCTGCCACCCCGCATACTGTGGGCAACAGCATCACCGGCACTGCCGTGGATAATCACCTTGCCCTTGTCCATCGTGTTGCCCGGGGCATGATCGGCATTGCCTTTGACGATGACAGTAGGCCCGCTCATGAACATGGCAAGGTCCCCACCGGGAACTCCGTTGACGGTGATTGTCACGTCATCGCCCCGGAGCCCATCGCCAATAAATCTCTGGCCGAGCACGTTATCGATGATAATTTCCTTTGCCCCGCTGGCCACGGCAGCGCGGATCTGCTGGTTGAGGGGAGTGTAATGGAGATCCTTTGCATCGATTCTTACGGAATTCATCATCAGGCCCCCACCGTCTTTACATCCAGAACATTCAGCAGCCCTTCATCGAGCATATAGCCCCGGAGCCGGTCGCGGTTCCCCCGCAGGCTCTCGATGCTGTTGATGCCGGCCGCTCCCATGAGCTCGGCGAGTTCCAGTGTCCACCCATTGATAAGATTCTCTACCTGCACGGCATTGGTTTCGGGATCAAGACGCGCTACAAGTTCCGGCTTCTGGGTGGCGATTCCCCATGCACAGGTGCCCCGGTAACAGGTGCCGCAGACCCGGCAGCCCATGGCAACGAGCGCCGAAGTCCCGATATATACAGCGTCGGCACCAAGACAGATGATCTTGGCTACATCTGCACTTTCCCGGATACCGCCGCTCGCTATGATGGAGACCTCGTTACGGATCCCCTGCTGGCGAAGTTTTGCATCAACGCTGGCAACGGCGGCTTCGACCGGGATGCCTACATGGTCGCGGAAGACGCGGGGTGTTGCGCCGCTGCCCCCGCGGAAACCGTCGACAACAACCGCATCGGCACCGGACCGGGCGATACCTGCTGCAATCGCAGCGGAGTTATGGACCGCAGCAATTTTCACAAAGACCGGTTTCTTCCACTCGGTTGCTTCCTTGAGGCTGTGGACAAGCTGCTTGAGATCCTCGATGCTGTAGATATCGTGATGGGGTGCGGGGCTGATGGCATCGCTCCCCTCAGGGATCATGCGGGTGCATGAGACATCGGCACAGACTTTCTCGCCCGGGAGGTGGCCACCGATGCCCGGTTTTGCACCCTGTCCGATCTTGATCTCGATGGCAGCTCCCCGCTCGAGGTAGTTGATGTCAACGCCGAACCGGCCGGATGCGACCTGCACGATCATGTGGTTCTGGTAGGGATAGAGCGACTCGTGCAGTCCCCCCTCCCCTGTTCCCATGAACGTACCGATTTTACTGACCGCTTTGGCAAGGGCGGTCTGGGCGTTCAGGCTGATCGCACCATAACTCATATGCCCGATCATGATCGGTGTCTCGATCTGGAGGTTGGGGGTCAGCTTTGTCAGGAGCTCGACGTCCCCATTGGGCATCTGCCTGAGGCTGAGGGACGAGGGCTTCTTGCCAAGATAGGTCCTCAGTTCCATCGGCTCACGGAGCGGGTCGATGCTCGGGTTGGTCACCTGGCAGGCATCAAGGACCAGACGGTCAAAAATGATCGGGTACGGCTTGGCATTTCCCATACCGGAAAGGATGATCTTTCCGGTCTTTGCCTGGTTGAATACTGCCTCACGTACCTCGCGTGTCCAGACCGGGTGGCTCCGGTAATCACCCGGTTTCTCCTCTATGTCGATAGCGTCACGCGGGCAGAAGGCAAGACAACGGTGGCAGGCTACACAGTTCCGCGAGTTAATACGGATGTCATCGCCTTCCTTGCGATAGACACCGTACGAGCAGTTCTCAATGCAGCGGCCGCAGTTCATGCACCGTTCCGGATCGATCCGGACCTTGAACTTGAGAGGGGTGCTGCCGATGCTCATGAGTACACCTTTCCGACAATCGGTTCGCCGGCCCGTGGCATCGTGATATGTTCTACATCCGGATCGATCCTCCGGATGGCCGCCTCTTCGCTGGAGATGAAGAGACGGTCCCCGCTCTCCCCGCTGACAAGGGGCCGGAGCTTGATACGGTCGGTGAACCCGACCAGCGAGTTCTCATTGGCAACGCAGATGGCAAAGGGGCCGTTCATGAGAGCGGGACCGTAGGTCAGCCGTATTGCCCGGTTGAGTTCCTGCTCTTTTGGTGGCATCCGATCGATCTCCTCCCAGAAGGGAGGTGCAAGAGCCCGCACTGCCATCTTCTCAGACAGCCCGTGCTTCCTGACGAGCAGGTCGACAAGATATGCAACAACTTCGGTATCAGTGTACATCGTGCATTTGTACCCGTAACTCTCGATGTAGCGCCGGTTGGTGCCATATGAAGTGATCTCCCCGTTATGGACAACACTCCAGTTGAGGAGGTTGAAGGGATGCGCCCCACCCCACCAACCTGATGTGTTGGTAGGGTACCGGTTGTGGGCGAGCCAGAGGTAGCCCTGATAATCCTGGATCCGGTAAAAGTTTGCAACGTCCTCAGGCCAGCCGGCCGCCTTGAAGACGCCGAGATTCTTTCCTGATGAGAAGATGAGTGCTCCATTCCGTTCGCTGTTCACTTTCATGACAAGATGGGTGATGATGTCCTCTTCCGGTGTGGTACTTTTGGGCATCATGTTCGGGTCGGGACGGAAGAAGTATCGCCAGGGGGTGTGGACCTTTCTGAGTCCGGGCTGTTCATAGGTCTTGATCTGCTCATCGTGTACAATCGTTCCCCATTTCTCGAGCAGGTTGTCCAGCGGCACTTTGTGTTCACGGATGTTGTCGAAGAACACATGGAGGGCATAGTACTCCTTGTAATCCGGGTAAATCCCGTACGCTACATATCCTGCCCCCTCGCCGCTTCCCCGTTCGTCCATGGAGGCAAGGGCCTCTTTTATTTTAGAGCCGTCCATGAGCTGACGGCGCCGGTCAATTACACCAATAATACCACACATATTATCACAATGGAAACGGATCCATTCCATTACAGCAAACTATCGTAAACATTAATTGAAATTGAATGTGAGCATTTGCTCACTAAGGTAAGTGAAATACATATAAATACGATTGGGTGGAATCTTTCTTCCATTATGTCAGCAGATGTAACGAAGATGCTCAAGAAAATTGAGGCGGACGGGGTAAAATTCATCCGCCTTCAGTTTACGGATATCCAGGGGATGCCGAAAAACGTTTCGATCCCTGCCATCCAGGCTGAAAAAGCGCTCACGGAAGGGATCTGGTTTGACGGTTCTTCCATCGAGGGATTTGCACGGATTGAAGAATCCGACATGATCCTCAAGCCTGACCCTGCTACCTATGCTGTTCTCCCGTGGAGACCCCAGGAAGGCAAGGTTGCCCGGTTCATCTGCGATGTCCTGACATACGGGAATAAGCCTTTTGAAGGAGATCCCCGCTACATCCTGCGTAAGACAATGGCTGAAGCTACCAAAATGGGTTACACGTTTAATACCGGACCTGAACTTGAGTTTTTCCTGTTCAAGATGTACGATGGTGTACCCACCACGGAGTTTGAAGACCATGGGGCCTATTTTGATCTTGCCCCAACGGACTCTGCAGAAGATGTCCGGAGGGACGTTGTCCTTGCATTAAGTGAGATGGGATTTGAGATCGAAGCATCCCATCATGAGGTTGCGGACAGCCAGCACGAGATCGATTTCAAGTATGGCGATGCCCTCACAACAGCCGACCGAGTGATCACCTTTAAATTTGCAGCCAAGTCCATTGCCCTCCAGTACGGCCTGCATGCATCATTCATGGCAAAGCCGATTGCCGGCATCAACGGCAGCGGTATGCACACCCACGGCTCGCTCTCCAAGAACGGCAAGAATGCGTTCTTTGATCCAAACGCGGAACTGCAGCTCTCCGACACCTGCCTCTACTACATTGGCGGTATCCTGAAGCACGCAAAGGCAATCACCCGTGTTGCAAACCCGACTATCAACTCCTACAAGCGTCTCGTTCCCGGTTACGAAGCACCCTGCTACCTTGCCTGGAGTGCGGCCAACCGCTCTGCCCTTGTACGCGTCCCCGCGGCCCGCGGCAACAGCACCCGTGCCGAGTTCCGCAGCCCCGACCCGATGTGCAACCCGTACCTGACATTCGCCTGCATGCTCGCAGCGGGTATGGACGGCATCAAGAACAAGATCATGCCGCCGGAATCGACCAACACCAACATCTACCACCTCAATGCAAAAGACAGGAAGAGGCTCAAAGTCGAGATGCTGCCGGCAAGCCTTGCCGAAGCCAATGCAGCCCTCCTCAAGGATGATGTGATCTGCAACACACTCGGCGAACATGTGGTAACCAACCTCACCCGTATTGCGGAGATGGAAACCGATTCCTTCCGGCTCGCGGTTCACCCGTGGGAACTGGACCGGTACCTGGCGACCTATTAACTTTTTAAAAATTTTTACGAATAATCGGCGATCTTCGGACTTGTAATCCCGTAATAATCAGCCGTTCGTTCTGTATCTGTCTTATGGCTCGCTGAGAGTAGCATGCGTAGTGTATACGCAACGTGTACACAGTATGAAATTCTCTGCTGTATACCTGCATGACGGGAACAGATCGATCGTTGCTGCCAAAAAATATCTTGGTGATTACGATGACGATGGATACTGGTGTTACCTGCTGGTTGCTGGTCTCAGCACTGCTTGTCATGCTGATGACCCCGGGCGTGGGCCTCTTTTATGGCGGACTTGTGCGAAAGAAGAATTTTATTTCTATGATTGCGCTCTCCTTTGTGAGCCTGGCACTTGCCAGCCTGCATTGGATCCTTATCGGCTATTCTCTTGCATTCGGGCCCGACATTGGAGGATTTATCGGAAACCTGCAGTACATGGGTCTGTCGGGAGTGAGCAGCGATGCCGGTTCCGGCACCTATCCCCCTCTCGTGTTCATGGTATTCCAGCTGTTTTTTGCAGCAGTGACCATGACGATTGTCACCTCGGCAGTTGCAGAACGGATCAAACTCTCGTCCTACATTTTATTCTGTCTTGTCTGGCTCACGGTTGTCTATTGCCCGCTCGCGCATTGGGCATGGGGGGGCGGCTGGGCCCAGCAGATGGGTCTCATCGATTTTGCCGGTGGCACGGTTGTTGAAATCTGTTCAGGATTTGCCGCTCTTGCGCTTGCCCTTGTAATAGGGCGGCGTGCCGGGTTTGGGGAGCATGCCCTTGAACCGCATAATATTCCCATTGCGCTCCTGGGAGCGGCGCTTCTCTGGTTCGGCTGGTTCGGGTTCAATGCCGGGAGTGCGCTGGCAATGAACAGCAGTGCAGTGATGGCATTTGTTAATACGAATTCCGCCGCCGCAGCAGGAACGCTTGCCTGGATGTTTGCGAGCTGGTACCGTGGCAAGCCCAGTTCCCTTAGTATGGTGAGCGGTGCAATTGCCGGGATGGTTGCCATCACACCAGCGGCCGGTTTTGTGACACCCCTTGTTGCGGTACTTATCGGGGCAGTTGCCGGGTTACTCTGCTATTACATGATGCTTGTCCGGATATCGAAGAAACTTGATGAAAGTCTCGATGCCTGGGCAATCCATGGTATGGGGGGCTTGTGGGGGACGCTTGCCACCGGTCTTTTTGCAGCAGCTGCAATCGGGGGATTTGCCGGACTGTTCGAAGGGAACGTTTCCCAGTTCCTGGTCAATGCACTGGGAGCATGTACGGCACTCGGATACGCATTTGTTGTAACCTATATCATTGCAACGGTAATTGATCGAACGATCGGGCTCCGCGTTACCGAAGATGAAGAATATGTGGGGCTTGATATCTGTCAGCATGGTGAACGGGCATAAAGGAGAGACGGGAATACCATCTCCTCCGCCAGGTTAATATCGGAAAATACAGGAAACCGGTTATGGATCCGAAGATCGCTATCTTCCAACACGTGCCAAACGAGCCATCAGGATATTTTGAAACGATCTTCCATGACCATGGAATACCGTTTGAATATATCCGGCTGTACGATACCCAAGAAGTCCCCCGCACCCGGGACGCGTCCCACCTGGTGTTTATGGGGGGACCGATGAGTGTCAATGATGAAGAGAAATATCCGTGGCTGAAACAGGAGAAAGAACTTATCCGGAGATCTGTGAACACCGGTCAAAAAGTACTTGGGATCTGTCTTGGGGCTCAGCTGATTGCGTCCGCTCATGGAGCACGGGTTTACCCGTTCATTCAGGAGACCGGTTGGCACGTACTGGACCGGGCGACCAATGCGTCCGGTATCTTCTCTGCATTCCCGGAACAGTTCCATGTTTTCCAGCTCCACGGGGAAACATTTGAAATTCCCTTCCGGGGCCACCTGCTTGCACACGGGAAGAATGTCCGCAACCAGGCCTTCTCGTACCGGAACGCACTCGGCCTCCAGTTCCACATGGAAATGACCGATACGATCATCAGGGAGTGGTCAAAAGATCTTCGGAAACACCAGCAGTCAGTAATTGCCCGGGACACTCCCCGGTGCCTGGCTGAGAGCAACCGGCTTTGCCGAATGGTGGCAGAGGATTTCATCAGCGGACCGTGAATATTCCGGCAACTCCTGAAACAGGGACACCGGGTTGTCATGAGTGCATGATGGGATACATGAGTAATAATTGCGGATGGCATTTATCCGGTCTCGCCATTGTTTCGTCAATGAAGTTCCCTCCAGAGCAATTATTAATATTCTGGATTCCATGTTACAGGTTCTTCTGATAGTTCATTCCTTCCGAATTTACTATTCTAAACCGCCCTTCCTTTCTGATCCTGTGCTCCTGTAGGGCTTTTTGGGACTTTTGCCTCCCAATTGCGTGTATTAGCCCGGATTTTGGATCACGACGAAGAAAAACAAATCCGGGCCCGATACGCAGAAAAAAATCTCCTTATTGTACCGTTTTTTCTGAATTCCCCGGATTTCTGGTACACCGTATTTTTTGCGATTTTGGGAAGCGCCCGGAATGAGATCTGTTTTCAAAAAGGAGCCCGATTTGAAAGGTCCGGGGATCTCCCCGACCTTATGGCCCGGATCGGTATTTTCTCCGTCGAAGAGTCCGGAGGACTCTTTTCCTCCTCCAGGTTCGGAGAGGTTGTATACCTCGACGAGCTGAAGGGAGGCATCAACCGACCTTTAGATCTGATAACCTGTCGGACGTCGGAGCCCGTCAGTGGATCGACGGATTCGGGGGCACAAGCCGGGAGGAGGGATACCGGTTCTCTCACTACAGCCCTAGTGAGCCCGGTGCGGATTCCGGATCGCCCGAGTTTTCCGTCCGGCCCCGGGGCGATGCGAGCGCAGTGGATGGGACCGTCCGGCATTTGTGCAATTAGTTCGATATCCATATCGTCGATTTTACCGTTGAAGATCTACCGGAGAACCCCGAATCCTTCCAGGATTTACTATTCTAAAACCCTTCGGGGCAAACACAATATTTATAAGAGTAGGAATACAACTTCCTTCTTACAATTACATAACACCACTAATCTAAAAAACGGGGAAAAGGTATACAAATCACGGTTTCAGATGTTGACTCATTCACCGGACTTCTCATCCGGCAGGGAGACTCTGGTCCGGATCCGTTCCGCTCTCCGGTCTGGAAAATGATTAAGAGCAGAAACAGTAATGGGAAATTGTTTACAGGTGAAATGAATGGCAATTGATTCTGGAGCAACTGCATGGATCCTCGCCTCAACGGCGCTCGTTATGATTATGACGCCGGCGGTAGGATTCTTCTATGGTGGGCTCGTACGCAGGAAAAATCTGATCTCCATGATCACCCTGTCGTTCGTTGCCTTTGCACTGGTGAGTATCCAGTGGGTACTGTTCGGGTATTCGCTTGCGTTTGGTTCCGATGTCGGAGGGTTCATAGGCAACCTTGAGTATCTCGGCCTGAACAATGTGGGCATGGAACCCGGTGCGTTCAGCAGCGCGATTCCCGGCCTGCTGTACATGGTATTCCAGCTGGTCTTTGCAACCGTTACCATGGCAATCGTAACATCCGGCATTGCCGAACGGGTGAAGTTCAGCGCATACCTCGTCTTTGCCCTCCTCTGGACAACGATTGTGTATGATCCGCTCGCCCACTGGGTGTGGGGTGGCGGTTGGGCAGCCCAGTTCGGGGCGCTGGATTTCGCCGGAGGTACGGTTGTCCACATCAGTTCCGGGTTTGCAGCCCTTGCCCTTTGCCTGGTCATCGGGAAACGTGTCGGCTTTGGCAAGTATGTCATGGAACCCAACAACATTCCCTTAACCATCCTTGGTGCAGCGCTCCTCTGGTTCGGCTGGTTCGGGTTTAACGCAGGGAGTGCAGTTGGGGCCAACGGACTTGCGGCAAGTGCCTTTGTCACCACCAACGTCGCCGCAGCGGCCGGAGCACTGGCATGGATGCTGGTGAGCTGGCTGAACGGAAGGCCCAGTTCGCTGGGTTTTGTCAGCGGAGCAGTAGCGGGTCTTGTTGCAATCACGCCGGGAGCGGGGTTTGTGACACCGATGGCTGCAATCCTTATCGGTGCGGTTGGCGGTATCTTCTGTTACGGCGTCATGCTCTGGCGCATCCGGAAAGGCTATGATGAGAGTCTCGATGCCTGGGCAATCCACGGCATGGGCGGTCTCTGGGGTGCGCTCGCAACCGGTATCTTCGCAGTCGCCGCAGTGAACGGTGCATCAGGTCTGATTGAAGGCAATGTTCACCAGTTTGTGGCAAACGCGGTGGGTGCATTCGCAGCGGTCATCTATGCATTTGTCGTGACGTACGTCCTTGCGGTTGTTATCGACAAGACAATCGGCCTGCGCGTGACGGAAGAAGAAGAGTATGTCGGCCTTGATATCTCGCAGCACGGTGAGCGTTGCTGACAGTGAGGGAAATCCATGAAACTGGTAAAAGCAATCATCAAACCGGAACGGTTTGAGTTTGTCAAAAAAGCCCTGGAGGAGAAAGGATTCACCGGTATGACCGTCACGGAAGTCAAAGGACGCGGCGAACAGAAAGGGATCACCCTTGGATACCGGGGGGGCCAGATAACGGTCGATCTCCTCCCCAAGATCGAGGTCGAAATCGTGGTCAATAACGACAGGGCAGACCTCCTTGTGAGCACGATTATGGAATCGTGCCGGACCGGGAAAATCGGCGACGGCAAGATCTTTGTCATGCCTGTCGAGAAAGTGATCCGGATCCGGACCGGAGAGGCCCTGGAAGAAACGGCAGTTACCGGGACAACCGGAAACGGTACCAATGAAAAAAAGTATGTCTGGCTTGATCTCTCACAGCCGGTAGCAGTGCAACAAAAGGGAGTGTGAATATCATGAAACTGGTAAGAGCAATCATCAAACCGGAACGATTTGAATTCGTTAAGAAAGCCCTTGAGGAGAAAGGGTTCAACGGCATGACCCTCACGGAAGTCAAAGGACGCGGCGAACAGAAAGGCATCACGCTTGAGTATCGCGGCGGCCTGATGACCGTCGACCTCCTCCCCAAGATCCAGATCGAGATCGTGGTCAAGGCATCCGATGTGGATTCCCTCATCAGTACGATCTCAGAATCTGCCCGGACCGGAAAGATTGGCGACGGCAGGATCTTCGTGATCCCGGTCGAGAAAGCGATCCGGATCCGGACCGGCGAGGCCCAGGAATAATCACGGTGTGGGGAAAAGTCCGGAATTGCATCACATGCAATCTCCCTGCTCACCTCACCTGAAGAAACAGAACTTTTTTTATATTTTCCGCGGGCGCTCCTGAATCGAGAACGCGTCAATAACCTGAAGCGTGATCCGCGCCCCGAGGGTCGGCTGGATGGATTCAAGCCAGAGGAAAAAGCCCACCTTGGGCGGTGTCGGGCGTTCGAACTTGAAATGCCCGTCTTTCATCTGTATCATCTTATGATATTCCTTTTTCTGCCTTGAGCGGAGGTAGATGATCAGCTCATAGCCAGGAAGATCTGTGGCAATTATTGCCTTCGAGTAATACTTCGGGAACTCTTCCGGTGTTATCGTCCGTCCCTTGACGGTCATGCCATAGGTATCGCAGACCGCTTTGATCGCCGGAGGGAAGAGTCCCCCGTAGAGTACCTTTTTTACCAGCTGGCCGGTCTGGTCGGTGATTTCCGGATGAATTCGTCCGGGTGCCCTGTTGATTTCGGTGAAAATCTTATTTTTTACTTCATCGTGATACCGCTTGTAGTCAAACGGGTGTTTCATCGGGATATCGGTAGCCCGGATAAGCTTTGGATGGTTCTCCGGCAGGTTGTAGATGATACGCGGGCGGTAATGCTTGACGAGCGATTTGATCTGCTCGCAGGAGCTCGTGTGGATGATCGCGTTGGTCTTGTCTTTTGCAAGGCGCTTGACAACGGTATAATTCGAGAGGTCAATGGATGAGACGAGCACGAACGGCGTGATCTTCTGCCCGTACAGGTACCCGAGCAGTCTTTTCTTGTACGCAATCTCCACTTCGAATTCCTTCAAATCAGAAGGAGATGTGATCACTTCGCCAAACGCCACATGGTTTCCTGAGTCTACCAGCAGGAAATCGAACTCGGCAAGATCCTGCCCGTTGCCCCGAACCGTGATGTCGCCGTACTTTGAATAGAACAACCCGTTCTGCCCGATCCTCACATTCTCGCGCCGGTCCGGGGCATCGGCACCTTTCATTGCAACGTACCTGATCGTCTCAGATTTTTTTGCGATGTCCAGGAACATCTCGTACACAATCGCCTCGAACCACCGCCCCTCGGCAGTCCGCATAACTTCGAGGTCTTCTGAAAATAATTTCTTCCGCTCGATCTTGTTCATGTGCCGCGTGGCGTTGATGGCGATTGCCGCTGTCGGTTTGAAATGCCGGAAATTAGAATTGAGCCACGGGATCATGATAAGTGTAAAGAATCTCTGCCGTTATAGTAAATAACAATCTGCCTTGATCCGCAGGAATCTTATGGAGTATGCGACCGGGGAAACACGTGCCCTGGCAATAATCCGGTTAAGTTTCTCTTTTTTTGCATTTCCCAAAAAGAAAACTCCCATTAAAAAAGTGTCAGGAGTTATGATTGCCGCTCTCCTTCTCATGGCGCACGAATGGTGAGCAGCGGTTGAAAAATCCTGCAATAAATGAGGAGAAGACCGGGCTCCAGCACTCCCTGCCCTCGTGTACCTGCCAGCCGTTTACAAGGGACTGCCGGACATGTTTCCCAAGACTGATCTGCAACATCCCCTCTGACTTGATCAGGTCGGCCGCTTTCCTGAACTCGCGGGGCACTTCCGTTTCGTACCTGCCGTTGTCGATATAGGGCCCCGGGAGGGATGAGTCCCGGTACTTGCTGCGGAATTTTTCCGCATTGACCCGGTTCCAGACAGGAGGACCGAGGTGACTCCTGATCGCCGGCAATTCAGAGACGAGCAGCTCGATGAGGATCATGCATTCCTCACGTTCCATCCGGTAATGCGCATGGTGCACGGAGAATCCGTTGCGGGCGAGATGTTCGCAGATGGCGCTGGTACTGCGTTTCAGCTGAGGGACCACGATCTCCTCGATATATGGCGGGGTCGGGAAGGTTATCGCAAATAATGAGGTTCCCCTCCGGTCAATAAGAGTAGTGAGATCATCCCGGGTGATCGGCGAGTCTTTTGGTAATTCAAAAAATAATGCCGAGGGGGATTCCAGGTACCCCCGGGCGAGTTCCACGAACTCTGCCATCCGGTCTACCGATACTGCAGCGGCTACGTTCCGTTTCGGGTCAACCGGATCGATCATCACCAGCGGTTCATCGAACTCCTTTGCCACGTGATTCTCTATATCGATAATTGCCTGGGGCTTCCACTCTGCAGCGGCTGCAAGCAGCGGGGTGAATCCGCCATAGTGGAGAATGAGCAGCTCGCAGAGATACCCGGAGAATCCCTCCGTCATCTGGTCGGACCCATAAATACCTCCGGCCTTGGTGAACCGTTTGAGGAGCAGGACATCATCGATCAGGCCATTGATCTTCTCCGTGATGTAACGGGTATGGAAGGGCGTCCGGTCAACAGCGCTCTGGATCCGCTCGGCGCTGTCGACATTGTAACAGGGAACAAGGTCCACATCAACATCGTCAATAGTCGCGTTGATGTAGGGGTGTTCGGCGTACTTCTCGTGATAGTTCTCCGTGAAGGACGAGGCAATGCTCCGGGCAAGGGCAAGCCCCTGCGTTTCGAGTTCCTCGCGGGGCAGGGACGGGTCAAAGAGCATGAAAATATCAAGATCCCGGTCCCCGCTCACCCACGTATGGCGGGCAATCGATCCAACGACCATGCCATCCGCCTTTCCGCTCTGCCGGATACGTTCAAGGACACGCTGTGCAAGGCCGCATACATGGTCCTTCTCTGCCTGCGTGGGCCGCAGGTCCGCGAGGACTTTTTCTTCCAGGGGGAGCCGGCTCACCATTTCACCTCGAGCAGGTCCTCGTACACCGGACCCCGGGGAGTCAGGATGCTCTTTTTGAGTTTCATGCCGGTCACCATGCAGGTGCCATAGTCCCGGCCTTTGAGCTGGTCCAGCGCAGTAAAAAGGGACGAGTCAGGGGACTTTACCCGGGCAATGGTTGCATGGGGTGTGAACTTCCGCTCTTCACGTACAAAACCGAGAGGGGTGAGTACCGCTTCGATCAGGCCAAGGAGCTGCCCGCCATTCCCTCCGTCATCGATCGCGCACCAGACCGTGTGTGGGCGTTTCGGGTTATTCACCGTTACCAGCCCGGCATGAACCGGGAACGGGGTGAATGCAATTTTTTTCAGGACGTCCCGGACCTGCACGAGGATATTGTCATCAACCTCGCCAAGGAATTTCGCGGTGATATGGATGAGGGCCGGATCAACAAATGTCAGGCGGGCAGAACAGCCGCGAAGTACCTGCTGGGCCTCCTTTAGCTGCTCCCGTATCTCCCCGGAGAGTTCAAGCGCGACAAACGTCCTGACCATTACGGTACTATTGTGCTATTCCCCAGATAAGGGTAATCGCTCCGTATAACAGCCTGAAGGGACAAGGATTAGCATTGCATAAACCAAGATTTTTTTATACATACCTCCAATCAGATAGATGACAGAGTGAGGGTGTTTTTTGTGCCGAAAGGTCCACAGCTGATTGTATATACGCTTGAGCATTGCCCGAATTGCGAACTTCTCAAGACATTCTTAAAGAAAGGCGGGCACCAGTTCGCCGAGCGCGACCTGTCCAGTGCAGAGTCGCTGACCGAACTTCGGGTGAACGGTGTGTTTGTGAACGAGGCACCGGTGCTCCAGAAGAGCGAGGATTTTTTCACCTCAGCGGACCTTTTTCCCGCGGGAAAGCTGGATGGGGAGCATATCAGCCAGTTGATCGCGGGTGAATGATGCCCCGGCAGGAGACCCGCCAGCAGACCATCTTTGGTGAGTATACACCATCCCTCCCCCCGGTAAGGACAACAGACGGGCACATTGTTGAATGGGACCGGAACCGCATTGTCCGCCAGCTTGTCGAAGAGACCAAACTCGTCGAGACCTTCTACGGGTACCAGGGGGCAAGCGAGGAGACCGCGCAGGAGATCGCTCTCGAAGTCGAACAGCGCATCAAGAGTATGGGGCTGAAGTCCCTCTCCGGCCCGCTCATCCGCGAGATCGTTAACATCACCCTCCTTGAACGGGGGATGATCCAGTACCGGAACGTATCCACCCGTGTCGGTACCCCGGTCTTCGACGCCCACCAGATCGATGTCGGCAAGGGATTCGAGGCCCACGACAACGCGAACCTGCAGGAGAATGCCGAGACCTCCCACAAGAAGAAAGCGGACAAGATCTCAAAGGAGCAGTACCTGCTCCAGCTGCCCCCTGCCCTTGCCGATCACCACCTCTCCGGCGAGATGCATATCCACGACCTCGAATATTTCGGCACGCGTCCGTTCTGCCAGGACTGGGACCTGCGCTACTTCTTCTATTACGGCCTGATGCCCGATGGCAACGGGACCAAGGCTTCGGTTGCCGGCCCGGCAAAACGTGCGGAGGTCGCGATCCTCCACGCGGTGAAAGCCCTCGGGTCCGCCCAGACGAACTTTGCCGGCGGGCAGGGGTACTATAACTTCCTCACCTTCCTCGCCCCGTTCATGGAAGGGCTGGAGTACGAGGAGATCAAGCAGATGGTGCAGATGTTCGTGTACGAGATGACCCAGATGATGGTTGCCCGGGGCGGCCAGCTCGTCTTCTCGTCCATCCAGCTCTCACCCGGGGTACCGACGCTCTGGCAGGACAAGCCCTGTGTATACAAGGGAAAGATCTGGGATGGCACCGCTGCACCCCACAGGACCTACGGGGAGTTCGAACGCGAGGTGCGGCTCCTCTTCAAGGCGCTGATGGAGGTCATGCTGGAAGGGGATTACTGGGGAAAACCGTTCAACTTCCCCAAGCCCGAGATCTCGATCGAGCCCGACTTCATGAACGAACGGGAAGAGTTCAATTTAAAAAACCCCGACCTCCCCACGTACCAGGACCTTTACCTCATGACCTTCGAGCTCGCCTCGAAGTTCGGCACGCCCTATTACGACAACCAGCTCCCGGCGTACCGCGGGGCCGGCAAGGGGATCTCCTGCTACCAGTGCTGCGCCTACCAGTTCTCGACCGTTGCCGATGAAGATTCTGACTTTGACAGGAAACTCCTCTTTGAGGACGGCCGCCACTTCTCGATGGGGTCGTGGCAGGTCGTCTCCGTTAACTGCCCGCGGGCCGCCTATAATGCGGAAGGCGACGATGCCCGGCTCTTTGCCGAGCTGAAGAAACTGATGGATGTCTCGGTTGAGATCTTCAAGATCAAGCGCCGCTGGATGGACCTGATCCGGTCGAACAACCGGATGCCGTTTGCCATGCAGCGCCCCAAGGATCCCAACACCGGGGAGCGAGGCGCCCTTGCAGTCGACCTCGAAGGGCTCGTATACACGATCGGGGTCGTTGGCGTGAACGAGATGGTCCAGCACCATACCGGCCAGCAGCTCCACGAGTCGAAGGCCGCATTCAAGCTCGCCATCCGGGCGATGACCGAGATGGAACTGTACGGCCGTGAGCTCTCGAAGAAGAACAACATGACCATCGCGCTCGCACGCACGCCTGCAGAGACCACCGGCCAGCGGTTCGCCGTTGCGGACTTACTTGACCGCCGTTACCACGATTTTGCCAAGAAGGTGATCAAGGGAGACCTGGACTTTGGCCTCTCAAAGCTGGGCAAGGTCCGGGACCTGCCGATCTATTACACGAACGGTACCCACGTTGCCCCGGGTGCAAACGTGCCCCTGACCAAGCGTATGGAGATCGAGCATGTCTTCTTCCCGATCGTTGACGGCGGCAACATCTTCCACGTCTGGCTTGGCGAGGCACGGCCCGACCCGCGGGGGCTGATGGATATGGCAATGAAGCTCTGCCGCAACACCCAGATCGGGTACTTTGCCTTCACGCGGGATATCACCGTCTCGCTCCGGCAGTTCCATGAGATGCGGACCGGTAAGAAGGCTACCAGCCATATTGCCCCGTCCGACTTCCCGGTCAAGGCATAATTTTTTTTAAAACGAGATTTACTGGTTTTTTACCTTTTTTAAGGAGATATCCATGACCCCGCGGTGGACCCGGTAGTAACTGTGGATACGATCGATCGGGTTGTCGAGCATGATGGTGGTAATCTTATCATCGACAACGATACGGACACAGTTCACTTCGATATCCGCAATGGGTGCATTCTTTGGATCGGCCGGCATCATGGCAGTGATGAAGAGATCGTCATCCGTTTCCACGACCTCGTAGGGGACCTCCCCGTCATCGTCCGGGGCGCCGGCCCGGAATACCTCGGGGTCGCCACTCCCGGTCTGCCGGGTGATGATCGTGTATCCCACGATGCGGGCATGCTGGCTGTCCGGCATGTTCTTCACAATATCTTCCACGATCTTTGCAAGGTTGCCAAAGACATCATCGTAGGGGCCGCCCGGATTATTCTGCATGGACACCTCTGAGTGTATACCGTTCTTTCTCCCGTTTTGTGATCCCCCGCTTCTCGAACTGTTTCAGGATCTCCGCAAGGCTTGTTTTTGAAAGCTCCGTGACCTGTTCCAGTTCCGCTGCCGTAAGAGGCTGGTGGGACAGTGCAATGACTACACTAAGCTCTCCATCGCTTTTGAATAAATCATTATGGATACGGGCAAGGTCATTGATCTTGGTCTCGATGTCGTGGTTGACCTGTTCAAGATTTGCAAGGATCTGGTCGTGGGCCCGGATCATACGTGCCAGCATGGCAACGGTCTTTTTGAGCTGGTCGTTTTTCAGGGTATCTTCATCTGCCACCGGCAGATCAATCCTCATTTCCTTGAGGCTGACATCGACCAGGATGTCATGGGCAAGATAGTAATATTTCCGGCGCCGGTCGTCCATCTCGCAGGAGAGGATCTCCTCGCGCTCCATCATCTGGAGGTGGTCGATGACAGCCTTTGGCGAGAGCACGAGCGTGTCAGATATTTCCGTGACAAAACAGGGCTTCTGCCGGAGCAGTTCAATGATCCGCCTCCGGTTACGGTTACCGAGAATGTCGAGCAGCCTCGCAACCTCAGCAGACTCATCCATATTTACATTATGTTAGTGTGAAAGTTATTTAAAATTGAGTTCATTTGCCGGGGCACATGACGTGGTGGACGTGACGGGGATCATTGCCATTTCACGACGATATAATAATTGTAACTGTCGCTGGTGACACCGATACCGGCATTCGTGTACCCGCTGTTGAGCACGCTGGCACGGAAGGATGGGTCATCATTCCCGAGGGCGTCAAACAGCTGCTGCTGCGCATCGTATCCCGATATCGCCCACGATATTTTCGGAATAACGAACATATTCGTAGCGTCATCGGCTGATGAGTCACCCCCCGGTGCATGTGACAGTGATGACATTTTCATTTCCCGGCTCGTGGCAAGGGCACGTCCAGCCAGGGTACCATCCAGCTGGACCGGGGCAAGGTTGTCTGCCTGCCGTTCAAGATTGATCCGCGAGATCATCTGTTCCGGGATCCGGGAGCTGCCATCAGCCAGTATGCCGGAGCCGGAGACATGATACGCCACTCCGGCGCAACCAACAATGATCAGGACGAGAAGGAGCTTCATGTACTTCTTCTTCCGGTTTGCGCCCAGCACCGGCATTGTCTGCCGGTGATACCTCCGTATTGCATAATGATCGGACATAACAGTACCCCGTAATTACCTGTTGGGGATATGCAGGATATAAATTCGAAAAATCCCGCTGGTACGATCATTGAACTTACGGGTTCAAGGCGGAAAAAAGAGAGAGGATGAATGGCCGGATCCGCCCGGTTGCACGGGCAGGGACCTGATCGGATTACTTTTTTTGGTGCGTGACAAAGCGGGTATTTACCTCATCCCATTTCACGAGGTTCCAGAACCCGTCGATGAATTTTGCCCGGTCATTCTTGTAATCCAGGTAGTACGCGTGTTCCCACACGTCAAGGGCCATAAGGATCCGGAAACCGGGGATAATATTGACATTGTGCTTCTCGAGCTGCATGATGAGGAGCCGGTTCGTCTTCATGCAGTGGGTCAGCACGGCCCACCCGGACCCCTCGACACTGGATGCGGCCTGCGTGAACTCCTTTTTGAACCGGTCGAACTTCCCGAACTCTGCATCGATCGCTTTTGCCAGTTCCCCTTTCGGAACGCCGCCTCCGCCTTTGCCGGCAGGTGCCATGTTCTCCCAGAACAGCGAGTGCAGCCGGTAGCCGCCGATATGGAACGACAACTCCTTTAACGTGGCTTTCATGTCAAGGTCGGCATTGTCCTTCCGGGCCTTGTCGAGTTTCTCAAGGATTGCATTCGCACCGGTCACGTACGCCTGGTGGTGCTTTGTGTGGTGCAGGGTGAGCTGCTCTTCGGAAATATACGGTGCCAGCGCCGAATACGCGTACGGCAGTTTCGGCAGGGTGTATAATTTGCCTGGTTCCATGAACTCATTCCTCCATGTGGATAAATGGGTATTATCCACCTTCCCCTATTTCTTTCATTGTATGGCGGCAGGATGAGATTTGGGAGAGACAGGGCAATATGCCGGATCGCGGTATTCAAAAAAGCTCTGCATCAGTTCAGAGATAACCGGGCCGTTTGAGGACAGTATCAAAGAGTCGGGACATCCGGCGTGTGGGTTGTGCCTGGTCCTTTCCGGTATCCCAGAGAAAAGTATTGTATCGGTTATTTGAGCGCTTCGACGATCGCTTCCCTGACTTTTTCGTCCTGCTCAACATTCAGTGCGGCGTTGAGCGCCTCGTTTACTTTTTTACCGCCAAGGGTCCCGAGTGCCCGTACTGCCATCATCCGGACATACCGGTTCTCATCCTTGAGGAGGATCACGATGGGTTCGATGGCATCGGAATCCCCGATGTCCTTGAGCCCCTTGGCTGCCATGTACCTCACGTGGTCGCGGTTGTCCCTGAGTCCCTGGATCAGGGGTTTGACGGCTTTCTCATCGGCAATTTTCCCGAGCGCTTCTGCGGCCCGGTACCGTGTCTGCCACTTGGGCTCTTTCATTGCTTCCGCAAGCGGCTCGATCGCAGCTTTCCCGATCCGCGAGAGGGCAAGGGTGGCCTGCTCCCGCACGGACTTATCGAAATCTGCGAGTGCCTCGACCAGGGGCTGGATCGCCCGGGGGTTCTGGGCTTTCCCGAGCAGGTAGGCCGCGTACTGCCGTACCTGGGGGTCCGTACTGTCCTGAAGGGCCTTGACCAGTCCTTCGAGTCCCAGCTTTTCAAGCTCGCCGGCGTTTCCGGGTTTCTCCGGCACATTCCTTTCCGCAGGATTGTCGTTGGTCATAAAACCTCAAGGAAATATCACCCGCATTGTTATATAAGTTCAATGCAGGATTCCGGGAAATGAGATCGTGGAGCCCCGGGGAGATCATATAATAGGAGACGGGGACGTGACAATAACAAGTGCCACCCAGCCTGCCGCAAGCAGGAGCATGGATAATTTTGGCGACATACAAACAAACCTCCCGGATATTCAGGACCCGGTTTCCCGCGATAATTCTCTGCATACAGCATCAGCAGCCGGTATATTAAATTCCTTAAATCGCCGGGGTTGGTTCATTGAACCTGCAGGTTATCCCGTTCATCACAGCGAGTCCGGTCGTGCCCCCCATGACTGCCAAATTATTCGCAGTATACGACGTTCTTTTATATTTCGGACAACAATGGATTGTCTATGAACTATAAGGTCATCGCACTCCTCGTGGTATGTATGGCGGTGATTGCCGTTGCAGGCTGCACATCGTCTTCAACAGGACATTCACTCCAGAGCTCATCATCGGAGAAGTCCTACGACAGTTCCGATACTCGTCTCACGACCGCTTTTATCGGAGAAGAGGGTCTTTCACGGTCACAAAACTCGGCCGGAATCGCAGCCCCGGTTGCTGCACCCATGCCCGCGTACGGGTCGTCCGGATCCGGGAGTACCGGTATTGAGACCAAGATCATCAGGACCGCTGACATGACCCTTGAGGTCAATGATGTCACCAGCGCCGTTGAATCGCTCAAGGCACTTGCAGCCACCCATGGCGGATACCTTTCGTCAACCAACATCCGGGAGAATTACAACAAGCAGTTGTCCGGCACGGTCGTCATCCGGGTCCCGCAGGCATCGTTCGAAGCTGCCATTGCGGGCACGAAGGCTCTCGGTACCGTCAAATCGATCTCTACCAGCGGGGAGGACGTAACAGAACAATACGTGGATCTCCAGGCGCAGAAAACCTCGTACACCAACCAGCTGGCACAGTACAACGCGATCATGAAGCAGAGCACCAGGGTGGAGGACATCATCACTGTGCAGGAACAGATTGATCGCGTGCAGACTGAACTGGACCGGTTGAACGGCAGGCTGAAATACCTCGACAGCCGTATCGAGATCTCAACCATCTCCGTCTATCTCCAGGAGCCCCAGCCGGTCGGGGGACAGGCAGGACATGACTTCGTTTCAACCATCAATGAAGGCATTGCAGGGTTCCTCGGTATGATCGATGCCCTGATCATCCTGGTATTCACGCTCCTGCCCCTCATCATCATTGGCGGTATCGGGTACTGGGCATACCGCTGGCACAAGGGGAAGAAAGGCGCTGCACCGGCAACACTGGAAGAGAAGAAGTGAAAAAGTAAAATTATTTTTTCTGCTGCTCAAGCAGCACCCGGATCTTTTTTAACTCGTCAAGGATGAGCATGCTTGTCCCGATCGATGCGACCGGGGTGTCAGGCGCACGGGGGGCCTGCCCGCTCGTTCCCGTACCGTCTCCTCCGGCACTGCAGCTGCGCACGGCTGCACGCAACAGTTCACGGAGTTCCTCCGCCTGCTCGATCGCCTCGATCCGGATCTCAGGTACGGCCTGTCCGGAATATCCCGCTGTCTGGATAGAGATCGTAGAGATACCCAGCCAGCGCATCACCGGCCCCTGTTTGAGGTCAAGGTTGGTGATCCGGTTATAGGGCACGATACCGGTGGTGCGGAACCAGACCCCGCGACGCCAGCGCAGCTCGTCGTCATGGAGCTCGTAGGCCATAGTATCGTAATAGAGCCTCGTCCAGACAACAAAAACAATGATGATGACAACGAGTCCGGCAAGGATTGCTGCCATCACAAACCAATCGAGGGGCTCTGCGAGCAGGAACGGGAGGACCGTGCAGGCAGCGATCAATGCAACAACGAGAAGAAAATCGATGATAAACCACGGGATAAATGCCGTGGAGGGTTTGAACGGTACATTCCGGGGGAAATGATCAGAAGGGGTCATAGAATATCCGGACTAGTATCAGTACGGATGTACAAAAAAAGTATCGGGAAATAAGATCAGGTCGCTTTCGTTGTTGTCTTCGTTGCAGTGGTTGTCTTTGCGGTAGCAGCAGTTGTCTGTTTTGTGGTCACGGTTGAGTTGGCAGTGCTGTTTCCAACGGTCGCAGAGGTTGTCGTCGTTGCAGCAATGGTGCCGACATCGGCGGATATGGTCACTTTACCATATGACTTGGCCGTCTTGCCGTCCTTGAGGAGCTTGCCATCCTTGTAAATCCCGACCACAAGTTCACGTTTTGCAGAACTGTCCTTCTTTTCAAGGGTCGCCTTGATGAGACCTGTCGCGTTCACGACCTCAAACAGACGGGCCCCGGAATCCTCCACCGTCTGGAGATCGGAAGCCATGCCGTACGTTCCCTTGTAACCGCCCATATAATCGATCGATACCCAGACTCCTTTGGCCGGGATCGTTGGCGCAGTGGTCTCTACGACCTTGATCGAGTCGGCAGTTGCAGTAGACAGGGTAGTGCCGGACGATGATGAGGAACTGCTGTTCCCACCGGGTAATGATAACCCGCCCAGGGCGCCCGAAGTCACCATCGGGTACACGAACAAGGCACCAACAGCAATGACGGCAATGAGGACGACAATGACAATCCCCCCGATGATCACGTTCCTGCCGGGCACAAGACTCCTCCGGGCCTTGCGTTCACGGGGAGGGGCCGGCGGTTTCGGGGCGGCAGGCTTTTTCCCTTTTGAGGGGAAGAGCCCTCCGAGTATTCCTTTTTTTGCCGGTTTGGGGGCAGGTGCGGCCGGTCCTTCATATCCGGCAGACGGCCGTGGATGGACCTGGGGGGCGGGAGCCCGGGGCGGTTCCTGGTAGGTCCTGGCCACAGGCTGTTCATATGCCGGTTCGGCCACGGGCGGGGGAACGGGTTGCCGTCGCGGCGCGGGCGGCTGGGCGGATTTTGGTGCCACGATGGGTGTACCGCAACGGTTGCAGAACACGGATTCCGCGGGCACCCGGTTCCCGCACCGCGTGCAAAATGCGGTCTCTCCGGAAGGCGGCATCTCAGGCTGCCTGGCTACAGGCGCGGGAGCCGGTGCAGGCTGGTCATATCCCCCGCTCTCGACCACTCGTTTCACCGGTGCCTTGCGGGGAATGCCTGCCTGGCTGTTCACGACATCACTCCGCGGCTGGGCGGAGGGCCCGGCACCACGCTGTGCCTGCCCGTATGAGGGGGACAGGATCTCCTCCAGCATGCGTGCCCACGCGTCCAGTTGCCGGGCGCCTCCCTGCGCACAGGAGAAGGTGAGGACCATCTGCCGGGTCTGGCCGGCACCTGACATGACCGTGACGGTGAGGACAGCGTCCCCGATTGCGTTCTCCCCGGTCTCAACCTGTTGTATTGTAGAAAGCGGGATCTCCTTTGTCGGGAGGATATTCTTTGCCCGGTCGACAAGGATGATGCGCTTGTTGGTAAGGATGCCTTCAAACGGGATCGACTTGACGTGGACACCCTGCGTCCTCACAAGGACCTGTTCATCACTACTGAGATTTGGCTCGCCCATAATACCACGTTTTATATTTCTCTCCGGTAGTGGTTGAACCTTGCATGGGAAAAAGATATTTATCAGTCGTCAGTCACGGAGACCCGTGAAGGGACCCCCGGAGGGGGAGGGAATTACCTGATGAAAACGAATGAATCCGCCAGTGCCCCGTTCCGTGCAAGGACTTCCCTGAGCTGTTTTGAGACCGCCATCTGTGTTTTTATCTCGGATGAAATGGTGATCCCGGACTCCTTTGCCAGGGGATCATCGGGCGCACAGACCGTCATATCCCCGGCAAGACTCTTGTCAAAAACCGATTTTATGATATGGTTCTGGACAAACGTCAGCTCGGTCATCATCTGCTGGTCGGGAATACGGGTGGCCGCAAACGTGAACCGGATCACATCCTCGAGCGGGTGAGGGAACCCTTCGACCGAGAGCTTGAGGAAGCACTCGACCTCGAACCGTTCGTTCTCGACTTTCTTCACGGCCGAATGTTCGATACTCATCATGAGGATCCGCTCAGCGGGAACCATGTGGATATGGTGGTCCTTGTCGAGCATGGCGATGCTGGTTGATGGCATGTGTATTTTACCCCTGTATGATCATCTGCGGCCGGAGTTATAGTGCTTCTGATCGATGGGATCCGTGCACCGTATCCACCAACAATTTAAATCCGCTGTGCCATGGTGTACGATATGGAACGCGGGTACAGATCGTATATCCTGCTGGCAATCCTTGCCTGCATCATCGCCGCGTCAGCAGGTTGCCTCACGGGCTCATTTGGGCCGTCACAAAACGAGAATGCAACCATCCCGGCCACAACGTCCCCTGTTCCCACACCGGAGAGCCCGGTCGCAACCGGTCCGGCCGCAGACATGGCACTCCAGCTCGCCGATCTGCCATCCGATTACGTTCTCAGGGACAGGACCGCCAGCGCATATGGCGGTGTCGACAAACTCTACCAGGACCTTGGCTGGCGCCAGGGATACCGGGTCTCGTTTTACCGGCTGGACAAGGACCGGGACGATACAACCGGGATCGTCCAGGAGATCGACATCTACCCGCCTGATACCGTAAACGATGTCTATGCCCTTGAAAAGGAGGCACTGCTCCCTTCCGATGACAGTACCACGGATTACCAGGTCCCCTTCCCGCAGCAGGGAGACAGGAGCATCGCGTGGCGGGAGACCCGTACCGTGGACCGTACCGTTTTTGTCACCTATACCGTAATCTTCACGAAAAAGAACGTGTACGAGAAGATCTCGATGACCGGCACAACAACGGATTATGAAGTCTTAAGGGATATTGCGCAGAAAGCGGCTGGTAAAATCCAGTAGCGGGACAGACCGGTGATCCCTTTTTATTTTACTCTTCCCGATAGTACAGCAGGTCAATAACCATGGTCTTTTGCTGCAGGCAGTGCGGGACGTGCTGCATGTATCTCGGCGATTATATTGTCATCGAACAACAGACCGGGCCGTTCCGGTTTGAGTGCGAGTCGGTGTCGACCGGCACGCCGTTTATTGCGGAGATAGATGAAGACAAGCGGGAGATCTTCTGCGATCATACATTCCCGGAACAACACCCTCATGCCTGCCGGTTTCTCCGGCCTGACGGGCCACTCCTCCGGTGCACGATCCACCGGGACAGCCCGGCACAATGCAAGTATTACCGGTGCGTTACGATGCGGGTTGCCGATCCCGAAGGGAGGCCGCTCGGGTACGTGACCGGGGCGCTCGCCCTGCACGCGGATGATCCGGCGCTCCGTTCCGTATGGGACGAGGTGGAGAAGAGGCGGCCCAGGCCGGACACCGATGCCGAACCGTGGATTGCCGCATTCCTGCGGGAGAGGGGCTACCGGGTTGAATGATCCAAAAAGAGCAGGGGCTGCATCACAAACCTATTTACGTGCCGGCAGAGACCGTCAGAGCATGAAACCTGTTCATGCACTTGTTCTTCTCGTTATCGCCGCCGTGCTGATCTGCTGTGCCGGGTGTACCAGTACATCCCCGCAGGCCGCAACACCGTACCCGACCCCGGTACCGGTTGCATCAATAGCAGTAACTCCGGCCCCGACTGCCACACCGTACCCCGGTGCACTCTCCCTGAACCAGGAAGCACCGTTCGGCATTGGGGGAAAGAGCGGCACCGCCACGGTTTACAAAGCGGATATCCTGCCGGCGTATTCCTGGACTTCGCCATCGTTCAACAGCGCCAGGGAACAGACCGAGGCCGGCACTGCACTCGGCACCCAGAAGGGGTACAACACGGCACAACCCGCCGCGGGCAATACCTTCCTGTTTGCACGTGTCCGGCTGACCGATACCGGGACAGAGGGCATCGTGGCGCCATCGCCCGGCCAGTTCGTCGTGAACTATGAGGGGAAGGACTACGCGTACAGCTCCCTCAGCGGCTCGGACGTAACGATCGGGAGCGTCCTTGGCACGCAGTACGACTACCTGATCGGGAAGGGCGGCGTATCAGGATATATCCAGCCGGGCGCGAGCAATGCGGCGGACGGGTTCCTCATCTACGAAGTACCGGCCACCATCGATCTCTCGAAGGCATACCTCGTGATCACGCTCGACTCCCAGCACATCTCGGCCTGGCAGCTCGGGTAACCGGGCCAGGCCCATCCTTTTTATCCTGCCCCGGTGTAACGGCACACGTTCAGGGAAGGCTCCCACAACCATGGTTACTTCATCTAATACAGCATATACAATAGTGGTGATTTGTTCCCGGTCATTCGGGACTATTCAGATTTTCAGTATCACCAGGACGTAATATGAAAGAAGTAACCATGAAAGCAATTTCCTTTGAAACTCCGGAGGTTTTTGTACCCACGCCCGTACATCTTGACATACTCAAGGCTGTCGCGGACAAGCAGAGCTGCCACATCAGCCAGGTTGTCCAGGCGCTCTATCCCGGTCACAGCGAGAGCAGTGTCAGGTCCGGGGTCAGGATCCTCCTCTCCAAGCGTTATCTTGACGGGGGGAAGTCCAGCAGCGAGATCATCCTCCGGCTTACGTCCCGGGGGCGTCTCCTGATACAACCGGCATCCGCCAGTTAATCCTTTTTTATTCCCGTTTCGAGTATAGCAGTGGAAGATTTGTCCGGTGATGATGTGCGGGGGGGTCTCTCGCATACCCTCCATCCAATTTTTCAAATCCAATCTGACCACCCCGGACAACGATTATCCCGCATCTTGAGATGCGCGGTGAATATTTCTCTAACGTTAAAATTTAATAATCGAATTATTATATAGTAAAATGCAAATCCTGTATATGAGGAACGGTTTTTTTCTGCTGGGAATTTTTACGATATTCATTATATCCGGTATTCTGATTGCCGGGTGTACCCAGGTATCGTCATCCAACCAATCCATGAGTACATCTGCGACCATTCCGACAATAACACCAACAACTCCTGATAGCAATTCGACACCGGCTACCGATGGAACTAATGCCGTGGTGAACGCGAATAACCAGTTTGCATTCGATCTCTATTCACATATCCGGCATGTTCCGGAAAATAAAGAGAGCAACATATTCTTCTCTCCATTCAGTATGTCTTCGGCACTTGCCATGACCTATGAAGGCGCCCGGGGGAAAACCGCTGACGAGATTGCGTCAGTGTTCCACTTTCCGACAGATAATAAAATCCGGCGACAGCAGTATTATAATATCAATACCGGGATCAACCAGGACGATCCCAGCTACCGCCTGAGTACGGCAAATGCACTCTGGGCAGAAAAAACGTATTATTTCCTTCCCGAATATATACAGACTGTCCAGCAGTATTACAACGCGAATGCAACCAATCTTGATTTTAAGAATACGCCGGAAGACTCCCGGGTTACCATAAACAAGTGGGTGGAAGGCAAGACTGAAGGGAAAATAACTGACCTGCTCCCCAAAGATTCGGTGGATCCATTAACCCGGCTCGTAATAACCAACGCACTCTACTTCAATGGTTCATGGATAATGCAGTTTGATCCGGATGAAACGTCTGAAAAAGATTTCACCATTGCATCGGGCGAGAAGGTCCGCGTGAAGATGATGGCTGAAGAGAAATCTCATATCTACTTCAACTACTATGAGAACGATCTTCTGCAAATCGTCGAGATGCCCTATTTATACGACGACGGAAAAGCGCTGTCGATGCTGGTGATCCTTCCAAAGGGGGATAACCTGACCGTTGTTGATAATTCTCTCGATGCAAAGAATCTTTCCGGATTGCGGGATTCACTGAAACGCGAACACGTGTACATTTATCTTCCGAAATACCGGATCGAGACCCAGTACGACATGAATACCGTACTGGAAGAGATGGGAATGCCAACCGCATTTTCTCCTTATGCTGACTTCTCAGGTATGGATGGGACGCGATATCTTTTCATAAGTAAGATCGTCCACAAGGCCTACATCGATGTGAACGAGAAAGGCACGGAAGCTGCTGCGGCAACGGCAGACGTTGTGGAGCTGCAGAGTGCCCCATTGACACCACCGAAAATATACTCATTCGTAGCTGATCACCCGTTCCTTTTCATTATCCAGGAGCGGGAAAACGGGAACATCCTCTTTATCGGGCGTGTTATGAACCCGAATGCCTGATTTTTTTAAACAAAAAAATCGTAACAACGCCCAGGTCGGAATCCGGATCCGGGCCGGTTGCATGACAGGCAGCCATCGCCACATACCCAGTCACAGCAGCCGGTTAAACTCAGTAACTGAGATCCCCGCATCCCGGATCAGGTCGCGTTCCGTACCCTTTGCAACTACCTCGTGATCGGGAATGACAAGGATCTCTTCCCCGCGGGCCATCACAATATGGCTTCCTCTCTGGCGGATCACAGAAAAACCAATCCGGGAAAAGACCTTCACCATCTCCCTGCCGGAAACCGGGAGGAGGCGATCGCCATTCATACTGCAATCTCAACGAGCGTGCTTTTTGGCTGGCCCTTTGCCACCTTCTCCGCCATCTCCCGCGAGACTTCGAGGTAGAGATCGATGGCATCCTGAATGTTCTTCAGAGCTTCCTCCCGGGTCTTTCCCTGCGAGTGGCAGCCCTTGAGAGCAGGGCAGTGCACGGAGTAGGTACCATCCTCTTCCTCCTCCAGGATAATGTCGAGTTTCATGGCTTTTTGCCGCTCCTACCGGTTACATGAGTACCCGGAAATCAAATACATTGTGCTGGAGAATACTGGCATATAAGATTGAAAAATTACAGCAAAATCACGAAAATCGTAGTGACGCCCAGGTCGGAATTCGAATCCGAGTCGATTGCGTGACAGGCAATCATGATAGGCCACTACACTACCTGGGCATTTTGGTACAGTTAATCCCGCCTCCCAGATTCGAACCGGGGACATCGCGGTAGCCGCGCAGTTACCTTTAACGGTAAACCAATCTACAGCCGCGCACTCTACCAGGCTGAGTTAAGGCGGGGCACTGCGCTACTAATGTAGGGCAAGTTTCCTATTAAACGTATCGTAACGAGGCTCGGTTTTCTGCTAAAAAACCGGGGAACATTCTACTGGCACAGCAGCACCGGTGCGGTGACAAAAGGTAAGGAAGACATACCCGTCGTGATCGATACCAGGTCCGTACCTGCCGGATTGCGACAGTCCCGCATAACCAGGTCAGTGAGACTTCAGGTACGTCAGGGCAGTCCGTATATCCTCGGCAATCATCTGCCGCTTCACCTTTTCGATATTGAAACTGTCTCCGGTATGGGTATATGAGGGGAGAAACCGTATGCCGTTCTGGATATATTCCTGTTTGCGAATTTTATAGGTAGACCCCGAGGGTATCGGGCTCTTGCCGCATTTCTCTTTATAGACATAATTGACTGCTTTTATGGCAAAATCTCCCATGCACATGATCATCCCGATATCGGGGAACTGCTCCAGTTCAGGTTTCAGAAATCGTAACGCACATTCTTTTATGGTCTTTGCAGAAACGAGATAACCGGTCTTGCCGCATTTGATGGCAGTCGTGAGATAGATGCCCATGCGGGTCAGGTCTTCATAATTTTCAATGGCAGCTCCCGCGTCCCGGAATGCCATTCTTGTTGTCTGGAAGAAGGCACCGGAACTGCTCTCGTAAAGGTAATCCGACCTGTCGGCAGGAGGACACTCTGAAATCATGACAATCCTGATATTCCGGGGATCGAGGTCCGGCTGAGGGAAGATCATGCTCTTATGGACATCAGTGCAGGGATAATCGCACGTGAAGGTATTGATTCCCATAATTCGCTCTGGAATTTTTCGTTATATAAAATCTGCCTGTGGGTTCCGGAAGTTATCCACGTATCCATACATTATGTGCATTGCCGGATAGACCCCTTTCATCCGTGATGGTTCTGGTGCAGCGATTGTTTAAATAATTCGCATGCTCAATAAATGGTATGGTTACTCGCAAGGATGTTGCGGGGGATCGTCTTCTTCACCGATAGCTACGCTCATGAAGAAGTAACTGTTTTCGACACCACGTTACGTGACGGCGAACAGACCCCCGGTATTGCATTTACTTTTGAACAGAAACTTGAGATTGCCCGCCAGCTCTCTGCAATCGGCGTTCACGCGATAGAGGCAGGTTTCCCTGCATCTTCAAAAGCCGAGAAAGAGACGGTGACCGCCATCAAAAAGCTCGGCCTGGAGTCAGTGATCTGCGGGCTTGCCCGCTCCGTGAAAGCTGACGTGGACACTGCCCTTGACTGCAATGTTGACATGGTGCATGTCTTCATCCCGACCTCGGATATCCAGCGGGAGAACACGATCAACAAGAGCCGCAAGGAAGTGCTCGGGATCACGGCTGATATCATCGGCTACATCCGGAAGCGCTCGGACCTCTGCATGTTCTCTGCAATGGACGCAACGCGGACAGACTGGGACTACCTGATCGAGGTATTCCAGACTGCTGCCGATGCCGGGGCCACGATCATCAACGTGCCGGACACCGTGGGAGTGATCTCCCCGTCCGCGATGAAGACGCTCATCACCCGCATCAACAAAGAGGTCCGGTGCCCCATCGATGTCCACTGCCACAATGACTTCGGCCTCGCGGTTGCGAACACAATCGCGGCAGTCGAAGCCGGTGCCTCGCAGGTGCAGGTGACGGTGAACGGGCTCGGGGAGCGGGCGGGTAATGCTGACCTTGCCCAGACCGTGATGATCATGGAGTCGATGTACCGGATAAAGACCGGGATCAAAAAGGAGCGCCTCGTCGAGACCTCCCGCCTTGTCTCGCGTTTCTCCGGCATCGGCATCCCGCCCATCCAGCCGGTAGTCGGCGAAAATGTCTTCTCGCACGAGAGCGGCATTCACTCGGCCGGCGTGCTCCAGAACTCGGCCACCTTCGAACCGGGCATCATGACCCCGGAGATGGTCGGTCACCGCCGGCGGCTCACGCTGGGGAAGCACGTGGGGCGGCACGCGGTGCAGCAGATGCTCCATGATGTCCGCATCGACCCGGACGGCACCCAGCTGGACGCGATCGTCGAGAAGGTCAAGGCCGTGGCAAACAAGGGCAAGCGGGTTACCGATGCCGACATGTATGAGATCGCCGAGTCCATCATGGGCATCGAGCTCAACCACAAGACGCTCGACCTCCAGGACATCGCAATCATGACCGGCAACCACGTCATCCCGACCGCCAGCGTCAAGGCGATAGTGAACGGCAAAGAGCACATCTTCTCATCGGTAGGCAACGGTCCCGTCGATGCAGCGCTGAACGCGATCCTCGGGATCACCCCCTCGAAACTCCAGCTCAAGGAGTTTTCCATCGAGGCGATCTCCGGTGGCTCGGACGCGATGTGCCACGTGACCATCGCCGTGGAGGACGAACACGGGAAGATCTTCGATGCCAGCGGGACCGGCGACGACATCGTGCTCTCATCGGTCGAGGCGCTCGTGAACGCGATCAACCTGGTCAACCGGGTATAAACAAATCCACTTTTTTTAAAATCATATTCCGGATGTGCGCCGGGATCCTTTACGGGCAGGATGATGAAAAAAGGATTTATGCAGCGTTCGGGGCGCCCTTGCCCTCGATTGCCGCCTTGATCTGGCCCTGGAGCTGCTCGAACTTGGTCTGCAGCATCTTCTCCTGTTTTTCTAAGGACTTGATGCGGAGCTCAAGGGTCTCGACCTTCTCGGTGAGCTTCGCGTTGACGACCTCTTTCTTCTTCTGCATCATGACCGTGCCTACGCTCATGTACATGACCGCATCTTCGGCAGCATCGCTGATCTCTTCCTGGGCACGCTTTGCTTCCCGGACAGCCATCTCGTACTGGGCCTTCTGCTGGAGAATATTCTGGAGCTGCTGCTGGATCTGCTGGAGCATACCCAGCTGGTTCTGGACCTTGGGTGAGATATTGTTCATGATAAATTCCTGTAGAGAATATCGGCGCCTGATGCTAAAAAGGGTTATTCCTTTACACGCTCATACCCGCCCGCGGGATTTACTACAGGTTCAGGTTTTCCTGGCAAGACCATTGACTTCATCTGCCACGTTCACGAGCCGCAGGTACATGTTGAGCGCAGCACGGAGCGATGAGGTGTCCTGTGCCGATACGGCGAGGACAAGCGTATCGGTCCCTTCGAGCCGGCAGGTGACGGCCGACCGGGGGTTCACCTCGTCTTCCAGTTCCGGTAACAACGACTGGTAGATCCGGCCCGCGTGTTCAGTCTTGAACCGGAAGACGGCTTCGTGCTGTGACATAGGGTACCCTTGCCGGAGTATTGATGAAAAAAGCAGATATAGGTATTTCCAGGCCGGGGCCCGGCAGGATGCGCTTAACGGGCTTTCAGTTCCTTGATCGCCGCACCGCGTTCCTTGAACAGGATCCGGTGACCACAGTAGGGACACCGCACGTTGACGTCGATCTCGACTTTCTGCTTGCACCGTGCACACTTGTAGGTACTTGCCATAGCGAGAATACCGTTTATTTCCTGATCTCTTCGGTTGTCCGGTCGATCGCACGCTGTGCGATCTTCATGGTGGGGGTCACCGGCTGGTATGTGCCGCCGGCGAATTTGTACCCGCACTTGCGGCATTCCCAAATGCCCGTGCCCTTCCGTGCAACCGATTCCATGTCGCACTTCGGGCAGCGGTGGAGAGCGCCGGAGATCTTTTCGATATCACACACGCGCTTCCTGACGAACCTGCCATACCGGCAGCCGAACCGGCCTGCACTGCCGGTCACTTTTCCCTTTGCTTTCGTTGTCGATTTTGCCATGATGGAAACCCACCGATCTGTCTTCTTTTATTTGTCCTCTGGACTAATATACTTGATTGAGGATCTTGACCTGCCCTTCGCCCTTGGAGAGCTTGTTGATCAGGTCGTAGAACTCGCCCTGGATGCCGGCCGGGATACGCACGACGCAGACCCACGAGCCGTCCTTGAGCCACTCGTCTTTTTCCATGGTGGACCCGGCGGCGATATCGCCGTACGCCTTTGCCGCAAAGTCCGGCGGGATCTTGATCGCGAGCCGGAGTTCCTCGAACCGGATCGGGAGGAGCGGGCGCAGGGCCTTGACCGTCTCCTTCACCTGCTCGTCGAGGTGCTTGAACGGGTCGATGTTCACCCGCGCCTCTTCCATCGCCATCTCGATCCGGTTCGGGGGATGGGGGTGGCCGGTCTGGGGGTTGATGGAATTCCGGGCAATGAACGTGATCACCTGGCGGCGCTTGTCATCCACCATCCGCTTCCGCTGTTCGGCTGTGAGGTGGATCTCGCCTTTCTCGATGATCTTCCGTGCAACGGCATTGAAGTCCGTTGTGTGGAAGACCTTCATCAGCGCCTCGTCCGAGGCCCGGGTCGCTTTCGAGGCATTGCCAAAGACATTGAGCGCGGCAACAACGTCCTCGATCTCCACCGGCTGGCCCTGGCGCACCAGCGCTGCCTTGTCCGGGTCGACGAGGATCTCGAACCGTTCCCCGAAACTTTCGAGACGGGCTAGCACTGCGTGGTCGAGCGGTATCATACGATCACGGTTTGAACTGTTCCACGAACGATGCGACTTCTTCCCGGCTCATCTTCCGGAACGCCGGGTTCTCCTTGCCGATGACACCGATCTCGACCGTATCGACATCGAATTTGCCCTCGGTTGCCGAGTGCAGTGCCTTGAGACCGAGCAGGATCACGTCCTTGATCTCGGATTCAGGGTTGTACTCCTCTTCAAAGACCTTCATCGCGGCGGGACGGCCGATACCGATACCGGTTGCCTTGTACTCGAGGAGCGTACCGGAGGGATCCGTCTCGAAGAGCCGGCACTCCCCGTCGCTCACGCCCGCAATCAGGAGGGCCGTGCCGTACGGGCGGATGCCGCCGTACTGGGTGAGGTTCTGCATATGGTCGCAGAGTTTCTTGCTGAGCGCCTCGACCTCGATCGGTTCATCGTAGGAGACGCGGTTGATCTGGCATTCCACGCGAGCCCGGTCAACGAGCGCACGGGCGTCCCCGACAAGGCCGCTGGACGCGACCCCGATGTGCTCGTCGATCTTGAAGATCTTCTCGATCGACGATGCTTCAAGGAGCTTGGAGCTGACGCGCTTGTCAACAATCAGCACGACGCCGTCCTTTGCCTTGATCCCTACTGCCGTGGTCCCGCGTTTGACAGCCTCCCGGGCATACTCTACCTGGTAGAGCCTTCCGTCGGGTGAAAATACGGTAATGGCCCGGTCATATCCCATCTGGTATTGTGGTTGCATTTATGGTTCCTCCAGATCTTCTCTTGTCAAGAACAATCGGTGTGTATTTTTAAATCCCTTTTCAATCACATCAACCTTCTGACCGTCACAATGTGCGACAAGGCACTCCTTCCCGCTAAACCGGCACTCTTCCGTTAGTGCCGTTTCATCGCTAGCTTTTGCCGGGGTCTTCATCCGGTCCCGCAGGCTGTCGATGGTGCCGGAAGCCGCGATGATCCGCAGCGCCACCGGGATATCGCATAACCTCGTGATCGTGGAGAGCGCGATCGCCAGTTCACGTTCGCTCCCGCGACGGCACCGGACCACAACATAATCACCCTCGGCGCAGATCACCGCCTGTACAATGACCGCAGCCACCGCGTCGCCCCAGAGCGAGGTGACAGCATCCGATACCGCGTAGTAGAGCTCCTTCTGGTCGATCGCTGTTCCCGGGGGATCGACCCGGACGAGGACATAGCGCCGCTTGTCACGGAGTGTCGGGGGGCGGACGGTCATGAAATTACCCTCACGGAAGGTTTTGGCGGTGTGGTAACCCTCTCAACACCGGCAAACGCACGTTCCACGTCCGGTATATCCATGCCAAGCAGGGAGCACAGGCCGCTGATCTCGCGGACGGCGCGCAGCTCCAGCACCGAGTGTGCATAGGTCGAGAGGGTGAGCGGGAACTCAAACCGCCGTTCGAGCACGAGCACGTCACGGTAACGCTGGATCGCCCGCTGACGTGCAATCCCCCTTCCCGCGATAATAATCGAGAGGTCGATATCGATCGCAACCCCGTTGTCGGCCGCCATCTTCGCGGTCACGTGGTCGAAGGCATTCCGGTCAGCCGCATGGACCCCGCGGAGGATATGCACGCCGCGAAGACCGACCACTCCCCGGTTGAACCCGGCATCCCCTGCCTTCACGGAGATGACCGCCCCGGAGTCCTTTGCACGTTTCACCTGTGCGATGACATCCTTCATGCCGGCATTGCGTATGAACAGGCCGCTCCTGACCTCGACCGACCCGTACCTGCCGGAGGGCGTGTCGATGGCAACAAGACTGTCAAACCCCAGCACTTCCGCTTCCAGCGCAAGCCTGCGCACCGATGAATCCCCGTTCGGGTACGGACAGACCGCTGCATCGGTGATCTTCATGAGAGTTACTTCAGTTAAAAAAAGATAAGGTTATTTGCCCTGGTTCGCATGGGAGCGGATGCTCGGGCGGGTCTTCTCGGTACCCGTGCCCCGGGTCAGCATGCCACGGCCCTTGCGACCTGCAGAGGTCTTGCCACGCTCGGCACGTCCCCTGTGCGACGGGTTTGCAAGCCATGCGAGGTTCTTGTCCGCCCGGATTGAGGGGTGGTGACCGTCAACGAGGATGACCTCGTAGTATTTCCGCTTCCCGTCCTGCCCTACCCAGTAGGAGTTCAGGACTTCCATGTTCGGGAACTTCTTGGATGCGCGTTCCTCGGCGATCCGCTGGAGGCTCTTGCCGGAGGTGAGGTGTCTCTTACCCATCCGGGCGGAGCGGCGTGCGCGGACATACCGGGACGCCCTGCGGCCACCGCGGCGTACCTGGACACGTGCAACGGCGATACCCTGCTTGGCCTTGTAGCCGAGCGAGCGTGCGCGGTCGATACGGGTCGGGTGCTCGATACGGACAACGCTGCCCTCGCGGCGCCATGTCTGCATCCTGTTCCAGAGGAGTTCTGCGACCTCTGACTTGTCAGGTCTCTTCCAAGCGTCCCTGACGAACGCGTACATTGATTTTACCATGGTAATCACCTAAGGTTCGGCCCAAAGAGGGCTACATTCCTTGTCACCGGGACGCATCCCGCATGCCTGTATAGATAGGACGGAGGGGGTATTAAAGGATGCAGGCAGGGTGTTATTGATACAGATTTTAGCTGATTACCATTCCCATCAATAATGAGCCTTCCCCCCCCCTTCGGGGGTCGCTCGGCCGCCTCGTCGGGGCCTCGCTGGGCAGATTACCTGTTCGCAATCTCATACAGGAAATTGAGGCCGCCGCGGGGCGCCCTTCGGGGCGGCGGCTGTCATCGCAAATGGGGGTATGGAGGCATAAACTCCCATCATTGGCAGTTAAGAATCATTTAGAGTGAGAGGGGGATCACTTCCCCTTCTTCTTCTCCACCACCCGGATATCAGTAATCCGGGTCACCGGGTACTGCCCATCCTTGTCCTTCTCCGCAGACTTCACCATGTCCCAGACCGTGAGCAAAGCAACCGACACGCCCGTTAAAGCCTCCATCTCCACACCGGTCTTCCCGGTCATCTTCACGACCACGAGGGCCTCGATATACCCGTCCCCGTCCGAGAAATCCACCGAGATCGAACTGATGGGTATCGGGTGGCACATCGGGATGATGGTTGCAGTGTTCTTGACCGCAAGGGTGGCTGCAACACGGGCTGTTGCCAGCACGTTGCCCTTCACGACCGTCCCCTCCCGGATGGCCGCGAGCGTCTCCGGCCTCAAGAAAATCCTGCCCGATGCCGTTGCCTCACGCACGACTTCGCCCTTGCCGCTTATGTCCACCATCTGTGCCCTGTCGTTTGCAATATGGGTAAATTCCGGCATTCACGCACCTTTCCTGAACAGTATTTCCGGTATTTTATCGACCATGTCCGAGGGGAGGATCCCCCCGCCTTTTTCGGCAACAACCGCCTCGCCCGCTTTCCCGCTGACATACGCCGCGATACAGGCCGCATCGAACGCGGGGAGCCGGCAGAGCAATGCCCCGGCAATCCCGGCAAGCACGTCTCCCGTTCCCCCGACAGTCATCGCCGGGTCACCGGTCCGGTTGAACCGGACCTGCCGGCCATCCGTGATGATATCGATGTGCCCTTTCAGGATAAGAGTACCGTTGATACCGGCCCGTTGTGCAACACGTGCACGCCCGAGTGTATCTTCCGGAAGCGTCATGCCGGCGACACGGGCAAATTCGCCGGCATGCGGAGTATAGATTGTCTCGTCCCGGGCAACGGGCAGGGGGAGGCGTAACGCATCGGCGTCGAAGACCGCCTTCCTGCAGTGCGGGGCAATGGCAGTCACGACATTATGACTCGCCGAACCGAGCCCGTTCCCGCAGACCACGACATCCGCTTTCTCCGCAAGTGCAATGAGCCGTTCGGTATGTTCTTTCCCGATCACCTTGCCTTCCAGCCGCTCGTAGATCAGGTCGGGGACCGGCTCAAAAACAGGGGATGCGATCCGTACAATGTCGGCCCCCGCCCGGAGCGCCCCGAGCCCTGCAAGCCACGGGGCACCCTGGTACGGGCCGCCCCCGATGATAAGCACCTCTCCGCCAACACCTTTGTGCGCCTTTTTCTTGCGTGCGGAAATGAGGGTGAGATCGCCGGGGCCGGTGAAGCACTCGGCCTCGACCGGGATGCCGATGTCGATCACGGTCGATCCGTCCACCTTCGCACGGTGGAAGGCGCAGATCCGGTCCGCCCGCATGCCGGGCGTCGGGATGTCCGCTGCAATAATCGTTGCCGGCGATGCATTTGCCATCGCAGTACAGGTTTTCAGCGGCTCTTTTACCAGGCCGCTCACACCGGTGCCGAGCAGGCAGTCCACGATCACGTCCGCCTTCTCAAAGAGCGGACGCACGGGCTCAAGGTCGTCGCGGGACGCAAACGGGTGGAGGGAAATCCGTGAACGGGTGAGGGCACGGAGCTGGTGCTCGCAGGCACTGCTCCGTTTTCCCTGGTCAAGATAGCAGACATCGGTCTCCGCATGGCGGCAGAGGTGCCGGGCCGCCACCATCCCGTCGCCCCCGTTATTCCCTTTCCCGCAGAGGATGAGGACCCGGTCAGGACGGGCAGCTAGGACCTGCTCTGCAAGACCGCGACCCGCGCTCTCCATCAGCTGGAGCTCGGTGACACCGAGCGCTATTGCGTTGGCATCCACTGCACGCATCCGTTCCGGGGTGATAAGCCCCGGTTTGGGAAAAAACCCGGCCATGTCGGTCTGCATAGGGAGTACAATTCATCTGTTGGAACTCCCTAAATATTAGGCAATGGGTTTTTGCGATGATGTAAAGGCAGCCGCGGAGCAGATCGCGGCGGCACCGGAAATCACCATCGTCTCCCACATCGATGCGGACGGCATCAGCTGCGAGGCGATCCTTTCGCAGGCGGTCTCACGGCTGGGGATCCCGGTCAAATCGGTTTTTGTGCGCCAGCTCGAACCCCTCACGATGCCGCAGGTCCCTGCCGATGCCTCGTTCAAGATCTTCTCCGACCTTGGCGCCGGCCAGCAGAACCTGATGCTCGAACGGGGTTTTACGGATAAGGAAGTCCTTATCATCGACCACCACGTCAGCCAGCCATGCGAGCGGGAGTATACGCAGGTCAACTGCCTGCCGTACGGCCATACGCGGATGAGCGCGGCCGGCGTCGCGTACCTGGTTGCCAAACAGCTGGACTGTGCAAATATCGACCTTGCCAAGCTTGCCGTTGTCGGGAACGTCGGGGATATGATGGCGCGGGAAAAGTGCGGGCTTGTCGGCCCCGCCCGGGAGATTATTGTCGAGGACGGGATGAAGCACGGGTCGGTGGAGGTCCGAAAGAAGGACCTCAACTGCTACGGCACCGCGACCCGCCCGGTCCACCTCTCGCTGGCATACAACGACGACCCGTTTGTCAAGGGGATCAGCAACAACCCCGAAGGCGCCCGCCAGTTCTTAAAGAGACTCGGTATCCGGCAGCAGACGCCCGATGGCCGGTGGTATGTGTGGGAGGAACTCTCCGATGACGACCACCGGACGATCATCTCGGCGCTAGCCCAGCAGCTGATGGCGAACGGGGAGAAGACCGACCGCCTGCTCTCGGAGACGTACCGCTTCCCGTCAGAGATCCCGCGGACACCCCTCCGGAATGCGCAGGAGTACGCGACCCTCCTCAATGCCTGCGGCCGGTGGTCGAAACCGCAGATCGGGGGCGCGATCCTCCGGGGCGACCGCGGCCCGGCGTACCGGGACGCGGAGCACATGCTCAACAACCACCGGGCGATCCTCCGCGAGCTCCTCCAGTATATTGTGGACACGGGAGTGAAGGAACTGGAAAATCTCCAGTACCTCCATGTTGGGGGGAGGTATCCCGACACGATTGTCGGGATTGGTGCAGGCATGGCGCTCTCGAAACTGAACAGTGCAAAGCCCATCCTGATCATGTGCGAGGTGCCGGAGGACCGGAACCTGACCAAGGTCTCGATGCGGACCAATGAACGGGTCGTGGAGAAAGGCATTGACCTCCAGAAAGCGCTCTCGGACGCCTCCGCGGAATACGGGGGCGGGGGCGGAGGACATAAGATAGCAGCGGGAGCATATATCCCGAAAACAGCGGAACAGGAGTTTGTCATTCGTGTCAACAGGATACTCGGAGAACAGTTTACTGCGGCGGGTACAGGTAATCGCTGACTTCCAGTTCGGCGGCAACGTGGGCCCCTGCCTCCTCCCGGAGGGCTGCACGTTCATCTTCTCCACCACCGGCCGGGTCCGCCAGGTGCTGTACGGTGGCGTGCGCCTTGCAACCGTCCGGGCATCGGATGGGCGGCTCACGATCAGTATCGAGGGGGCACGCCGGCTCCAGGCAGCACTTCCCGCCCCGGGATACCGGGTCACGGTCCGGGACGATGTGGCGGAGTTCGTGGCAAAGGGCAAGAACGCGTTTGCAAAACACGTGACCGCAGCCGACCCGCAGATACGCGCGGGCGATGACGTCATCGTCGTTGCCGGGAATGACCGGGTGATTGCCTGCGGCGCTGCCGTCGTTTCAGGCCCGGAGATGCTTGCATTTAATTACGGAGTAGCGGTAAAAGTACGGCAGGGATGTGAGAAGGATGCTTCCGGGAAACATCAATCCGCGCCAGATGAAGGCGATGATGAAGAAGCTCGGCATGAATGTCGAGCAGATTGAGGACGTGCAGAGTATCGTGATCAAGACGCCGAAAGGCAACTGGGTCTTCGACTCGGCCGAGGTCTCCGCAATGACCATGCAGGGTGCAACCACCTACCAGATCTCCGGCACGCCACGGTTCGAAGCAGCGGCAGTCGAGATCCCAAAAGAGGATGTCACGATGGTTGCTGCGCAGGCAAACGTGCCTGAAGAGAAAGCGAAAGAGGCACTGGTCGCCACAAAGGGCGACATTGCCGAAGCGATCATGCGGCTTGCCCAGTGATGATCGAAGAGGGCGATCGGGTCCTGCTCGTCGGGGCAGGACGGGAATTTTTTGTCAAGGCCGGTAAGGGGTCACTTGGCACAGACAAGGGCCAGCTGGACCTTGCCGCTATCGTGGGAAAGAATGCCGGTGAGATTATCACGTCGCATTCCGGCGCGGAATTTATCATCCGGATCCCGCGGCCAACAGACTTCTTCACGTACGGAAAGCGTTCCGGTGCCCCGATGCTGCCCAAGGACATCGGCCTTGTCATCGCATACACCGGCATGAACCACAACGATGACGTGCTCGACGCCGGCACCGGCAGCGGGATTGCCGCGATCTATTTCGGCGGCGTTGCAAGGAGCGTGAAGACGTACGAGGTGCGTCCCGAGTTCTCCACGCTCGCGATGAAAAATATCACGGAAGCAAAACTTGCGAATGTCGAGGCCGTGGCAAAGGATTTCCTTGAATCCGAGGGGTCATTCGATGTTGTGCACCTCGACCTGCAGGTCCAGTCGGAGCATGTGACGCACGCATATTCCCTGCTCCGGTCCGGGGGATACCTGGCCTGCTACACGCCGTTCCTTGAGCAGATGGCGATCGTGGTCGATGCAGCAACGGAACTGTTCTCGGAAGTGCACACCCACGAGCTGATCGAGCGGGAGATGACCCGGTCGAAGCGGGGGACGCGGCCTTCTACGAGCGTGTGTCACTCGGGGTATGTGACGATCGCGAGGAAATGAGTGAAATTATTGGTTTTTAGCATGTTTTGTGGCAACATGATCCGAATTTAGTTTTTTATTATTAGTTTCTTGGATATTTTCAATACCCTGTTTAGTAAGTTCGGATATGGAATTAGAAATTGCCTGTTTAATAACTGGATTCATTTTTTCAAGGAATTTACTAGTAACTGTTTTGTCGGGCATTGCAGATTTAATTAAAAATTTTATAAACGGATCAGTAGGTGATTTTAGAAGATCTTTGAACGTATCTGTAATAGAAGAAAGACAATAGAGAGTTTCAGCTGAACTATACAACTCATTGGCATCGTAATGCTCCTTTTTAAACTTAATTAAATTCGAAAAATCAGATTCACGCAAATTTGAAAAATCAATTGTTAAAAAGGGGATTTTATCCATTACGTTTTCTTTTTGAGTGTCGGTAAAAAACCGATATACTTCACCATTAGTGAGAATTCCAAACTTTGCGTCATGAAACGCATTAAAATATTGAGCTAATTGAGGATCGTATTTACCTAAATCGACATTGAAAGGTTTAGATTCGATAAAAAGAATGGGTTTTTGATCCTTAAAGATTGCAAAATCCACTCTTTGATCCTTTTTCTCTCCCCATGGAGCTGAAAATTCTGGTTTTACTTCTAATGGATTTGCAGTATCGTAACCAAGCAGTTGAATAAAGGGAATGATTAATGCAGTCTTTGCTGTTTCTTCATTGGCAATGTGAGCTTTTCTCTCTCGAATTTTCACAGAGAATTCATCTAAATCAGTTTTAAATTTTGGATCTTCCTTTTTGCTCATACGAACACTCCAATGTAACGATAAAGCACTATAGTATTTTGCTAATAAAAAAACCTATTTAAAAAGATTTCTTATAATTTTTGAAAACCCTTTTTCATAATCATTTACGATTCCCTACGCGCAAAACGCCTCGTCGGGTTTTGCGCTACCCATTACCTGCACAAGAGCCTGAAAAGTCCTTGATGCCGCCGCAGGGCGCCCTTCGACTGCGGCGGCAAGTATCGCAATAGGTTCATGTCACCCCCTCATTCATTTTGTACCCACGCTACCCCCTACACCCCATCACACATAAAAACTAACATAATAGTGAAGTAAAATTGACAAATATTTTCCTAAAATTCCCCAAGCCATGTACGGGGTCACATGGGTACAAACTGATCCGGGCTCGCACCCACCCACGCAAATTTACCCTGCAAGAGCGTAGGAACGTCCGCATATTTTCGATGAACATTGTCAATATACAGGTAAAACCGTCAGCCAAATCAGCACCTGCCCCGCAGTACACTTTGTACCCACGCGACCCCCAACACGAACCACCAACATTTTATTGCACCCGCTCGTTCCCGTACTCAGGAAGATAGTACCATGACCCGTTTCCGCACACGCCCCGGCACCCGCAGTGCATCGCGGCGGCTGAACCGCCCGATCCCGGATATCCGTACGTTTGCCTCGATTATCCGGAAGCTTGCCATCGAAAACCCGTTCGGGTGCACTTCGTATCATACCGTGAGGAAAGTACATCCCCCGGTGAAGGCGATCCGGGAGCGCTACACAGCCAAGTTCGTGTACCTGGATGCAAAAGGGAAGCAAGTGGGTACCAGTTCAGAGGTCTATGATTCCGTGGATGGCTATGAGATCGGCAAAGCCTCCATGATCACGAATATGGCCAACATCGCTGCCCACCGGGGGAAGGTCGTGCATCTCCCGGATGCCGATCTCTATTCAACCACCCTGAAATGCCATGACCCCTCGGATGAACTCTATCTCGTGAGCCTTGCCCGCGAGCGGATCACGGTCTCGTCCTATACCGACGACGCGATCCTGAAAAAGGTGGAGAAGTGGGCGGGAACAGTACCGGAACTGGCCTGAACGTGCCGGGAGAAAAAAGAAGGGGGATTACTCCACAATCTCATGCCGGTTCTTGTCCCCGCGCCCGATCCCCTTGTAGATGAACCCGAGCCGGATGTACGTATCCGGGTCAACCATATTGCGCCCGTCAACAATCACCGGGTGCTTCTTTCCGGTGAGGTTCTTGAGATACGGTGCGTCGAGACCCTTGTAGAGGTTGTGCCCGGCAAAGATCACGATCGCATCCGCACCTTCGACTGCCTCCTCGACAAACGGGACGATCGGCACGCCGGGGTACTCGGCCACGTACGGGTCGTGGACGGACACCTTCGCACCGCCTTTCACCAGAAGATCGCGGTAGGGTTCCGAAGGAGTATTCCGGGTATCGTCTGAGTTCGAGAGGAACGCCCACCCGAGCAGCGCAACCTTTACCCCCTTCACCGGCCGGCCCGCCCGTTCCAGCGCCTCCTTCGTGAGCCGGAACATGTGGGCGGGCATGAAGTCGTTGATCCGCCGGGCGAGCACGTAGAGCGAGGGTTCTCCTGCCGGGTAATCGAGCAGATCCTTCCCCAGCACCTGCACGCCGCGTTCGAGGTGGTAGGTATCCTTCGTGAGGCAGTGCCCCCCGACACCGGCACCGGGCCAGAGCATTGCCCGCGTGATCCCTTCACCCTTCAGGCTGTCAATGCCGGTCCGCACATCGTACACATTGATCCCCATTGCCTCGCAGTAGAGGGCGAGCTCGTTGATAGCCGCGAGCTGGAGGTCGCGGAACGTGTTCTCCGCGGTCTTTGTCACTTCCGCCGCCGTTGCGGTCATCGGGATCACCTTCCCGAGGGTCAGGACCGGGGTGTAGAGCTCTGTTGCCCTCTGCGTGCTCGCCTCATCGATGCCGCCGACAATACGGTCGTGCTCCCGGATATTGCGCAGGAGCCTGCCGACCATCACCCGTTCCGGCGCATGGGCAAGGGCAAAGTCCTTACCGGCCACGAGCCCGGACTCCTGTTCGAGCATACCGCGGGCGACCCCGGTCGTTGTGCCCGGCGTTATAGTGGATTCGAGCACTACCAGCATGCCGGGCGTGAGGTTCCGGCCAACATTCCGGATCCCCTCGAATAATGCCGAGAAGTCCGGGAGCAGGTCTTCCTTGTTCAGGAACGGGGTCTGGATCGAGAGGGTGACCGCATCCAGCTCGCGGATCTTCGAAAAGTCCGACGTGCAGGAGAATTTGCCTGCGGCAACGACCTTCCTTAACAGGTCTTCAAGCCCGGGCTCCTCGCCTTTGAGCGGGCACTCCCCCCGGTTGAGCATGGCGATCTTGTAACCGGATGAAGGGGAGTCACGCTGGAACCCATACACCTTGTCGAACTGCGGGGCATCCGCAAACAGTACCGCGGCCGGGATGCCGACATACCCCATGCCAAGCACGCCGATCTTCTTTACCGGTCCCCGTTTCCTGATGATATCCGAAAGCATTGCTTCACCCCCAGTCCTGTCCCCTGTGCGGAGGTCCCAGAAATCAGAGACCCGCCTGGATCGTCTCGCATACCCGCAGGTTCTCGATCGCCTGCTCCGGCGTGATCGGGAACGGGCTTTTGGTACGCACGCACTCGACAAAGGTCGAGAGTTCCCGCTTCAGCGGCTCGAGCTTGTTCACCATCACCTTCTCGATGATGTTCTCCTGGACATACCGTTCGGCCTCGAACTGGTACTGTCCCGGCTTCCGGTAGATCGTGACTTCCTGCGTCATGAAATCGCCCTCGATCGTACAGTCTTCCTGTTCGACATAGATCATGCGGATCTTCTTGGAGGACTTGCGGCTCGCGGAGAGGGCAACCGGGATCTTCCCGCACTTCATCAGGACACTGCACACGTCAGCTGAACCGGCGCTGTGGATCGCGGAGGGCTGGCCGAACAGGTTGAGGAGGATATCGATATCATGGATCATCAGGTCCTCGATAACCGTGCTGCCCGTCACCCGTGCCGACGCCGGGTTGTGCCGTTTCATCTCCACGTAGAGCGGCTTGTCCACGATCTTTTTGATCTCGCTCAAGACCGGGTTGAACCGCTCGATGTGGCCGACCCCGATCGTGATCCCGGCAGGGGCGGACGTCATAAGGTCGATGGCTTCCTTTGCCGTGGCAGCGATCGGTTTCTCGATGAGCACCGCCTTTTTCGCTGCAAAGACCTGCCGCACCGTTGCCGCGTGGAACGGGGTTGGCACGCAGACGCTGACCGCGTCCGACCGTGCCAGCAGCTCGTCCATGGAACGGCAGACAACGGCGCCATGCTGGTCACCGATGGTCTTTGCTGCTGCCGCGTTCACGTCAAACACGGCAACGGAGTCCACGCTCTTCAGTTCGGAGTAGACGCGGACGTGGTTCTTTCCCATGGCCCCGACACCGATGATGCCGATATCCATTTCAGCTCACCCGGTTGATGGTGTCGCAGATATATGCGAGCTGTTTCTGGTCGAGCATGGGGTGGACCGGGAGACTCAGCACCGATCCGGCGAGCCGGGTCGCGACCGGGCACGGGTCCGGGCTGTTCTCAAGACCGAAGACCGGTTGCCGGTGCAGGGGGATCGGGTAGTGGATCGCGCTGCCGATCCCCTTGGCCTTCAGATATTCGATAAACTCTGCCCGGCTCATCGGGAACTCATCGGTAAGGCGGATGACATACTGGTGGTATACCGATTGCACACCCGGCGCAATGACCGGGGTGATGAGCCCCTTAACAGAGAGGTGAGTATTGAAGTACCCGGCATTCTTCCGGCGCCTCAGGTTGAACTGTTCCAGCCTTTTCAGCTGGACAAGCCCGATCGCGGCAGCGATATCGGTCATCCGGTAGTTGTAACCGAGCCGCGTATGGAGGTATTTCTCGCTCTGGCCGTGGTTGACGATAAGGCGGAGCTGATCGTTTGCGGCCTTATCAGGTGTCGTCACCATCCCGCCTTCGCCGGTGATCATGTTCTTTGTTGCATAAAAGGAGAAACAGGCAAAGTGCCCGAACCCTCCCACGGGTTCCCCGTTGGACTGGGCGCCGTGGGCCTGGGCTGCGTCCTCGATCAGTTTCAGGTTATGGCGCTCGCAGCATGCCTGCACTGCACGGACATCAAACGGCTGGCCAAAGAGGTGGACGCCGATCACCGCACGTGTCTCTGGCGTTATGCGCTCCTCGATCAGCCGGGGGTTGATATTGAAGGTCTGTTCGTCCACATCCACGAACACCGGCGTTGCGCCGCACATCGCTACCGCTGATGCCGTGGCAAAGAACGTGAATGCCGGCACGATCACCTCGTCACCGGGCCCGACACCCGCGGCAAGCAGTGCGGTGTGAAGGGCGGCAGTGCCATTGTTCACCGCAACGGCATACGGGGTGCCGCAGTAATCGGCAAACTTTCGCTCGAATTCAAGAACCCGTTCCCCCGAAGCCAGCATACCGGATTCGAGAACTGCCGTCACCGCGGATATTTCTTCCGGGCCGATCACCGGCCGTGCAATATGTATAGGATCCAAGGAGTTTCCTCACAAAACCTGAACAGATATTGATAAGAAAATGCGTAACCATCCAATAATATTATTCCTGTCCGTAGCAGGGTGCTAAAAGGGAAGACGGCCTTTCCAGTGGGAAGAGAGGTAATTTAGGGCATGAGCAAAATATATTCACCAGATAAAGAGTCGGGAGGGTGAGTGGTGCACCATATCATATCGATCGGGGACTTTGACCGGAACGGGATCGACCGCCTGCTGGATCATGCAGGCCAGATCGACAGGAAAAAATACGATTCGAATGCCCTTGGCGGAAAGATCCTCGCCGTCCTCTTCTTTGAGCCCAGCACGCGGACCCGGCTCTCCTTTGAATCGGCCATTGCCCGGCTTGGCGGCACCTCCCTCTCGGTCGGCAGCGTTGAGGCCTGCTCCATGGCAAAAGGCGAGACCCTTGCCGACACCGTCCGCGTTGTGAGCGGGTATGCGGACGCGATCGTCATCCGGCACCCGAAAGAGGGGGCCGCGCGGCTTGCCGCAGAGTTCTCCACCGTCCCGGTCATCAATGCCGGCGACGGTGCGGGACAGCACCCGTCCCAGACCCTCCTCGACCTGTACACGATCCGCCAGTCGATGCCCATCGATAACATCGACATCGCGCTGATCGGCGACCTGCGCTACGGGCGGACCGCCCATTCCCTTGCCTCGGCCCTCTCGCTCTACAATGCCCGGCTCCATACCATCAGCCCCAAGGGGCTCGAACTTCCCGCAACGCTCTCGGAGCAGCTGACGGAAAAAGGGATGGAGATCATCGAGCACGACAGCATCAGCGACATCATCCGCGAGGTGGACGTGCTCTACGTCACGAGGATCCAGCGCGAACGGTTCCCCGATTCGGCATCGTACTTCAACGTTGCCTCAAGCTACCGGATCACCCCGGAACTGCTGGCGGATGCAAAGAAACACCTGATCGTGCTCCACCCGCTCCCGCGTGTCGACGAGATCGACCCCCGGGTTGACAGCCTGCCCCATGCCCGGTACTTCGAACAGTCGAGAAACGGCGTCCCGGTCCGGATGGCGATGCTGATGCAGGTGATGCAATGAAGAACAGCGAATCGGCTGAGAACGAGGGGCTGCTGGTCCGCCGGATCAAGAACGGCACGGTGATCGACCACATCGACAGCGGCGAGGCCCTCAATGTCGTCAAGATCCTCGGTATCACCGGGACAACGCAGGAAGCCCTCTCCATCGCGACCAATGTCCAGAGCCGGAACATGGGGAAGAAGGACATCGTCAAGCTGACAAACCGCGAGCTCTCAAAAGAGGAGGTGGACCGGATCGCCCTGATCTCACCGCGTGCAACCATCAATATCATCCGGAACTACAAGGTCTTCGAGAAGAAAGGGGTGGAGATCCCGACCCTGATCGAGGGCCTGGTCCGCTGCCCGAACCCCGGGTGCATATCCAATACCCATGAACCGATCCGGAGCAAATTCAGGGTCCTGCCAAACGGGCTCCACTGCATCTATTGCGACTGGGTGATCACGAGGGATATCACCAGCCATATCATCTGATCCTTTCCGGATCCCGTTTTTATCTCATCACTCCCGGAGTCCCGATCATTCGCAGGGGGCCATTCCGGACGTCAAGATCTTCAGGACCGGGGATAAATCCGGGTTTTTCTTATATATTCCTACAGATATTTCTCCATTTTTTAGAAACCACGTGGGAAAAACAGGGTGATGGAATTAAATATCTGTTCATTGATAACTCTGGGTGTGATCATGATGAGATCCAGTAAGTTCTTTTTGTATGCAGGACTGATTGTCCTGCTCCTGGCCCTGGCAGTCCCCGGGGCCTCTGCATCGGGTACTACCCAGCCAGGCTACATCACGGTGGGCCTGGCACCGGTTGCCCAGTTTGATGCCTCCTATGCTTTTACGACCATTCCGACAAAGGTATACTTTACGGACAATTCCCTGGGTTCAACCCCTATGACCTGGGAATGGAACTTTGGTGACGGCGCAACATCCACCGACCAGAACCCAAGCCACATGTACCTCCAGCGCGGCACTTACACGGTCACCCTTACCGTGAAGAATGCCTACGGGACCAGCACGGCCATCAAGAAGGACTACATCACCATCGGTGTGAGCCCCCGGGCCGCCTTCGTGGCAAACCCGACCTCCGGCGCAGCCCCGATGAACGTGGCATTCACTGACCAGTCCACCGGCCAGGTCGCGTCCTGGAAGTGGGACTTCGGCGACGGGCAGGGATCCGCTGAACAGAACCCGGTCCACACGTACTGGACCCAGGGCGTGTACAATGTCATCCTGACGGTATCCAATGAGTTTGGCTCCTCGGATGTTGCGAAGAACGAGTACATCACGGTAAGCGGCGATCTCGTCTCGAAATTCGTTGCAGACCCGTCCTCCGGCAAGGCGCCCCTTGCAGTCATGTTTACTGACAAATCACTGGGCAGCCCGACTGCATGGGCCTGGGACTTTGGCGATGGCATGACGTCCGTCGAACAGTTCCCGACCCACACCTTCACCACCGCAGGGGCGTATGATGTGAAACTCACCATCACCCGCGGCACCGAGACCGCCTCGTCTACCCAGACGCTGAACGTCGGCGGCGTGCCCAATGCGGATTTCGCAGGAACACCTACCCAGCTGAACACCAATGAAGCAGTCGCGTTCACGGACAAGTCCACCAACTCGCCGACTTCCTGGTCCTGGGACTTCGGCGACACCGCAACCTCGACGGTCCAGAACCCAAGCCATGCATACCAGGTGAAGGGCATCTACACGGTCGCGCTCACGGCACGGAATGCAAACGGCAAGGACACCGAGACCAAGACCAGTTACATCAACGTCGGGATTGCCCCGAAAGCTGATTTCATCCCGGTCATCGTGCCCTACCAGCAGTTCAAGGTGCCCATGTCGGTGAAATTCATCGACCAGTCAACCGGGCTGCCGACCTCATGGAAGTGGGACTTCGGCGACGGGTCGAGCTCAACCGAACAGAACCCGACCCATCTCTTCATGAAAGAAGGTACCTACACGGTCACCCTCACGTCAACGAACAACTTCGGTTCGGACACCAAGGTACGGTCCGACCTCATTACCGTCGGTGGCGGCGCAGCGGTTGATTTCGTTGCTGACAAGACCACGGTCGGGGTCGGCAGGATCGTCACCTTCACTGACCTTTCGACCAGCAACCCGACCCTGTGGGTATGGGACTTCGGCGACGGCTCAACCGGCACCGGTGCGAAGCCGGACCACGTGTACCGGACAACCGGCGTCTACGATGTCACCCTTACCGCATCGAACCCGTACCTGACCAACTCGCGGACCAAGAACCAGTACATCACGGTCCTTTCGATCCCGAAGGCCGACTTTGTTGCTGACAAGACACGCGGCGGTGCTCCGATGGCTGTGGCGTTCACGGATAAGTCAATCAATTCACCGACTGCCTGGTCCTGGGACTTTGGCGACGGATCGACTTCAACCGAACAGAACCCGACCCACACCTACACCACCCTTGGCACCTACTCGGTCTCCCTGACTGCATCCAACAAGGACGGGAAGGACACCGTATCAAAGCCAAACTACATCGTGACCACCCTTGCACCTGTTGCTGATTTCAAGGCAAACCGCCAGATAGGCAAGGCACCGTTCGTTGTCGAGTTCACCGACCTCTCGACCAATGCCCCGACCTCCTGGAAGTGGGACTTCGGCGATGGGACGAGCTCATCCGAACAGAACCCGCGCCACATCTACCTGCGCGAAGGCTCATATGATGTCAGCCTCACGGCAACCAACCAGTACGGCAGCGACTCCATGTTCAAGACCGGGACTTCATCAGCGGCAGCACCCAGTGTAACCTCCAGTGAGCCCACGGTCGCACCCACACAGGCACCTGCAGCAGTAACAACAACCGCAGCAGCAACTGCCATCCCGACCACCCAGGCACCCCTGCCTGCAACGGTCTCTGTGATCGCCGCAGCCATTGCGATGTTCGCAATCGCGGTTGTCCACAGGAAATAATCTTTTTTTGTAAATTTTCGGGTAATCCCGTAGTCCAGAAGAGCACGCCGGAACACTAAGATCCCGGAGATGTGCCGGCGATCAGCAGTTATCCGTGCAGGATATGGCCATGGATGTCGATCTCGCCCCGGTAAATGCGGGTGCTTGAGATCCAGCGGCCGTCATCTGCGAGGACACAACTGATCTGGTGGATGTCGACTTTCCGTTTCCCGTTCCCGCGCCGGACCTTGTTGATCTCGACTGCTACGGGAAGGGTCTCCTCGGAGACCACGATTGCGTCGAAATCGGACTCAATCGCAGAGCCGAACCGGTCGTTCAGCGGCTCGATCAGCCAGATGGCGGGAAAATCCTTTTTTGTGATGTACGCCTCAAGGTCCGCCTTCCGTTCCGCAAACGGGCGGATGGGATGCACCTTGCGGCTCGCAAACGTATCGGTGGTCAGGCCGATCACGACATGCCCCGAAGGACCGGCCAGCTCGAATGACCGGTTCAGGAGGCTCTTGTGACCGTCATGCAGGGGATCGAAGGTTCCCCCTACCATAACCTTCATGTTCCTCCATTCTTAATTTCCTATGTTATTATGCATATGGATGGGAAGGTCGCAGGCGGTGCATTGTTTGCAGCCGGCAATGCAACAGTCACGGGAGACGTGACGATAGGCCGGGATGTGGGGATCTGGTTCGGGGCCGTAATCCGTGCGGACAAGGACCGGATCGTGATCGGCGACCGTTCCAATGTCCAGGACAACTGCGTGGTCCACACGAGCAGGGGTTTCCCGGTGCTCATAGGGAGTGACGTCTCGGTGGGGCACGGGGCGGTCCTCCATGGCTGCACGATCGGTGACCGGGTGCTGGTCGGCATGGGTGCGATTGTGCTCAACGGGGCAAAGGTCGGCAGCGGATCGGTCATCGGGGCAGGAGCCGTTGTCACCGAAGGCATGGACGTCCCGGAACGTTCGGTCGTTGTCGGCGTCCCCGGGAAGATCATCAAGCAGGCAAGCGACGGGCAGCAGCAGCACATCCTCTCCAATGCTTCATCGTATGTCGAACTCGCAGGAGAGTACGCCCGACATGAGTAATGTTGTTGTCATTGGCGCAGGAGTTGCCGGTATTCAGGCAGCCCTCGATATTGCCGGGCACGGGGTCCATGTGGACCTTGTTGAGCGGGAGCCCACGATCGGCGGGCACATGGCGCAGCTGGACAAGACGTTCCCGACGAACGACTGTTCGATGTGCATCCTCTCACCCAAGATGGTGGACGTGAGCCGTAACCCCAACATCACCATCCATACCTGTGCCGAAGTCGACCGTGTCGACGGGGAGACGGGTAACTTCCGCGTCACGATAAAGAAACACCCCCGGTACGTTGATGAATCGACCTGTACCGGGTGCGGGGACTGCATCCAGATCTGCCCGGTGGAAGTCTACAACCGGTTCGATTCCGGTGTCGGCGTCCGGAAGGCGATCTACAAGCCGCATGCGCAGGCTGTCCCGGATATCGTAGTCAAGGACCCCGAACACTGCATCGAGTGCGGGCTCTGTTACGATGCCTGCGGCCCCGGTTCCATCCGGAAGAAGGACGAGGAGACTGCCCTGACCGTCGATGCGGCAAGCATTGTTATCACCACGGGATACTCGGTCTTCGATGCCCGGGTAAAGTCGCCGTTCAATTATCTCAGCCTCCCCGATGTGATCACGAGCCTCGAACTGGAGCGGATGATCAACGCGGGCGGCCCGACCGGGGGCAAGGTGAAGAGGATGAGCGATGGGAAGGAGCCAAAGTCCATTGTCTTCATCCAGTGCGTCGGTTCCCGCGATATGACGATCGACCGCCCATACTGCTCCTGTGTCTGCTGCATGCAGGCGCTGAAGAACGCGATGCTGATCAAGGAGAAGCACGCGGAGACAGATGTGCTCATCTGCTACATGGACATCCGCGCATATGGCAAGGGATACGAGGAGTATTTCGAGCGGGCAAAGGCGATCGGGGTCCGGTTCCTCCGGGGCATGCCGTCCGATGTGCTCCCGGACCGGAACGGCATGATCCTGCAGGTCGAGGACTCCGAGACCTCAAAGCTCCACGTGCTCCACCCGGAACTCGTTGTCCTCTCGGTGGGTATCGAGCCCGCAGAGATGAGCGCGCCCCTTGCGGAAAAACTGGGCATTGCCCGGGAGGAGACGGGGTTCATCCGGTCAGTGCACGATGCGGTCGATACGGTCTCAACGCTCCGGCCGGGCATCTACGTTGCCGGTACCGCCACCGCTCCCCGCGATATCCCGGACAGCGTTGCTTCCGGGGAATCGGCGGCAATGCGGGCTTGGATCGATGCAAAAAAGGCGGGGCCGTAAGTGGACGACTCTGCCACGCTCTGGTGGGACAGGGAGAAAGACAGTCTCTGTTACATCGAACAGACACTCCTGCCGGGTGAATACCGGACCATCGAGTGCCGGAGCGTTGACCGCCTGGCCACCGCCATCCGCCGGCTCGAGATCCGCGGCGCACCGGCGCTCGGGGTTGCCGGGGCATATGGCGTTGCCCTCGCGGCCCGCACATCAGCGTGCACAGACCCCGCGGCTTTCATGGCCGACGTGCGGAAGGCGGCCGGACTGCTCCGTTCCACCCGCCCGACCGCGATCAACCTTGGGTGGGGGATCGACCGGGTACTCGCAACCCTGGCCACCACCCGCAGCAGTGACGAAGCACGGGATATCTCGCTTCGTGAAGCGGAGGCCATTGCCCGCGAGGACACCGCATGCTGCCACGCGATCGGCGACAACGGGGCGGCCCTGCTCCCCGACCGCTGCACGGTCCTCACACACTGTAATGCCGGGGCGCTTGCCTGCTCATCGTGGGGAACAGCACTCGGCGTGATACGTTCCGCCGTGAAGGCGGGTAAGGACGTGAACGTGATCGCCTGCGAGACCCGCCCGCTCCTCCAGGGGGCCCGTCTCACGGCCTGGGAGCTGTCCCGGGACGGGATCGGTGTGACCGTGATCACGGATTCCATGGCCGCCCATTTCATGCGGGCCGGTGCAATCGATGCCGTCATTGTCGGCGCCGACCGGATCACCCATGATGCGGTCTTCAACAAGATCGGCACCTACATGCATGCCGTCTGTGCCCGCCACCACGGGATACCGTTCTACGTGGCGGCGCCCCTGTCAACCTTCGATGCAGACAACGGTGAACGGGACGTTGTGATCGAAGAGCGGGGCCGTGAGGAGGTCACTGTCATGGGCGGCCGGACGTATGTCCCCGGGGGTGCCAGGGTGAAGAACCCGGCATTCGATGCAACACCGATGGGACTCGTCACCGCGATCGTAACGGAAACAGGCGTGCTCCGCCAGCCCATCGATACCCGATCACACTTATCTCTCCGGAAATCCCACTAAAAATACAATTATTGTCCCCCGGCCATGGCATTTGATTTTACGGCATGGAACAGCCTCATGTATCTCATTGGCGAGATCACGGTCATCGTCATACTCGGGGCGATCGTCACATCCTTTATCCTGGTCATCATCTCGCTCTATTCCATTAAGAGACAGAAACTCTACTTCCCGAAACTGATCAAGTCCGGGCTGGTCTTTCTCGAAGGGATGATGAAGGCAATGTTCCGCCTCATCGGCCTCGAAGACCGCGAGATGCTCTCCTTTTTCATCAAGATCCACAACACCATGAACGCTGCCGAGTTCGGGCGCATCCCGGTAGCCGACCGGGCGATCTTCATGCCCCAGTGCCTGCGGTCCTCCCAGTGCCCCGCCCACCTGACACCGGAAGGCCTGAAATGCCGGAACTGCGGCCAGTGCAGTGTCGGCGAGGCGAACGTCCTGCTCGGACGCCTCGGGTACCGGATATTCATTGTACCGGGGTCCTCCTTCATCAAGCGCATGACAAAAAAATACCGGCCTAAAGCGATCGTTGGCGTTGGCTGCCTTTCCGAAGTGAAAGAAGGGATCGACATGGCCGACAAGATGGGCCTTGTCGTCATGGGTGTCGTGACGTTAAAAGAAGGGTGCGTTGAGACGATCGTCAACTGGCCGGATGTCTACGAAGTAGCCGTGCTGGGGATCGACCCGGCGTCAATTCCCGAGGACCTTCATACTTTTACCGATTAGGTTCCCGCTCTTGATCTTCCCGTGGACAATGATCGTGTCTTCGCTTGTCACGTCTCCAACGATGATACCTGTGCGGAGGATCACCTTCCCACCGGCTTTGACCGAGTGGACACTGGCATGGTCGAGGATCGTGACATCCCCGCGGGCAGTGATCGGGCCCTTGACCCGGCACTGGCTCCCGATCACGGCATTCCCGCAGTCGATCTCGAGCGCAACGCTGGACCGGGGGCCCAGCTCGAGGTTGCCGCTGACCATGAGCCTGCCCCAGAAATGGGTATGGGGGGGCACGACAAAGTCGCCGTCAACCTTTACGTTCCCTTCGAAATACGAACCTTTCTGGGCAAAATAGGTATTTCCTTTCCGGATGAGCGTAGGCATTGGTCTCTAGGATAATGGTGGAGCGATCGCGGGGATAAACTTGTTGCTCGGAGTCCCGGGGAGTGCCCGCCAGCGCCGGGGAAACCGGTTACCCGAGGAAGAGGACAGAAAGGACGAAGACAATGAGGGAGGCGAACATGCTGTATTTCAGTGCCATCGATGCGCCGGAGTTCCGGACACACCCAGGGCTGTCACAGTGCAGGGCCCGGTATGCCGCTGCGATAAGGATGAGGTCCACGATGCCGATCATCACAAGATACGGGACACCCCACCACAAGACGGGTGCGAGGCTTGCAAGAACTGACAGCAGGACAAATACGAAGGCACAGTATGCGGTCTTCGTTACCCCGATCCGGATCGGAAGCGTTGACGCACCTCCTGCTGCATCGCCTTCCACGTCCTCTGCGTCCTTCAGCAGTTCCCGGGCCATCATGGCAAGGAAGGTCATGACCGCGAGGGGGACGAGGTGGATGAGGCCATCGGTGCCGGCAAACGCCCCGCCAAAGAGGAACATGCTCCCGCTCAGGTAGGCGACCGCGACATTGCCTACGACGGGCATGCTTTTCAGTCGTGCTGCATATGCGACAAGGAGCAGGGTGTTGAAGACGGCAAAAGCGATACAGAAGACATTCGTGAACAGGCTGGCAGCGATCCCTGCGGCAAAGAGGAGGAACGCGTACCAGAGTGCTGCATTGCGGGAGACCTGTCCTGAAGGGATCGGGCGGTCGGGCCGGTTGACAGCATCAATCTCCGCATCATAATAGTCGTTGATCACGTTGCCGGCGGCCGTGATGAGCACGACGACAACAAACAGGAGGAGGGCTGCCGGGACGAGGGTGCCGGTGGCAATGAGATAGGCCACGACCGATGCCACGCCGGCCATCACCGCATTGGCCGGGCGGATGATATTCAGGAAACCGGCAGCACTCATTGGATCACATTCTGGTTGTCCGGCACATAAAATGCACGAAAAGTGATAACGGGCGAGGGGGGATTTGAACCCCCGGCATTCAGCTTAGGAGGCTGACGCTATGTCCGGGCTAAGCCACTCGCCCTGCTCATATCCATTGCAGGGGAATATGTATAAGTTTTGCGCGCTGCAACATCTCTGGCACCATGGATCTGACAGAGGCAACGGAAGGCAGGACCACGTTCCTCGTGCCGGTCCAGGACGACACAACGCAGTTCCCCCCGGGATCCGCCCCCATCTTCTTCAACCGCCGGATGGAACTCAACCGCGACGTGACCGTCCTCCTCCTCCCGCTCCTTGAACCCTCGGACTATCTCGATGCAATGGGGGCCACCGGCATCCGGGGCCTCCGGGTGGCAAACGAGTGCGGTATTCCCGTGACCATCAGCGATCGTGATCCGACGGCGATCGAGTTGATCACCCGGAACGCGGAGCGCTCCGGCCTGCCGGTCACCGTGGTCCACCGCGATGTCAACGCTCTCCTTTCAGAACAGTCCTTCGATGCCGTCGACCTCGACCCCTTCGGGACACCGGCACCGTTCGTCGATGCCGGGGTGAAGGGGACCCGGCGTTTCTTCTTTGTGACGGCAACGGACACCGCCCCGCTCTGCGGTGCACACTTAAAGGCCGGGATCCGCCGGTACTCCGCGGTCCCGATGAACACGGAGTACCACAGCGAGGTGGGCCTCCGTATCCTGCTGGGATTTGTTGTCCGGCAGACTGCCCGGTACGACCGGGGAGTCGAGCCGATCTTCTGTTATGCCCGGGAGCATTTTGCCCGCCTCCACCTCCGGCTGCTCCGGGGCCCGCAGGCTGCTGACGCGACCTTAAAGCAGACCGGGTATATCCACCAGTGCAGGAAATGCCCCTACCGGGAGACGGAGGCTGCCATCCTGTCGTCGTCCCGGACCTGTCCCCACTGCGGCGAACCCCTCCAGCCCATCGGCCCCCTCTGGCTTGGTGACCTCCACAACCGGACGATCCTTGCTGAGATGCGGGCCCGGGTCGATTCGGTATCGGCCGGGTCCGGAAAAGAACTCACAAAACTGCTGGACTGCTGCATGGAAGAACTTCCCCTCCCGGGCTTTTACGATTACCACGTGATTGCCAAACGGCTGGTATGTTCCCCGCCGGAGATCACCACCGTGCTCAGCCGCATCGCCGCTGCAGGGTACCCGGCAAGCCGTACGCACTTTTCAGGGTACGGGATCAAGACGGAAGCACCGCTCTCCGTGATCTATGATGCAATCGGAAGCCACCCGCAGGACGAAAAAAAGGGATAGTATTAGCGCTCGACAACAATCGAGAGTATGTCGCCGTCAACAAGTTTATGGGTCAGCCCGATCCGCTGGCCGGGGTGTTTGACGGACTTGCCCCAGATCCGGGCATAGCGGAACTTCTGCACGAACTCCCGGTGAAGCTTGTTGCAGACATCTTCGACCGTGCTCTGGTTCCGGATGATCAGCGGTTCTTCGAGATCGGCTTCTTCGCCAACGGGTTTCATGTACACCCGCATGAACCCGAGGCAGTCGTAAATCGCATCCTTGAGTTCCTCGGTGTGATAACCGGCTGCCGCAGAGATCATGATCGGGGGACTGCCGAACCGTTCGGCAATGTCATGCTCGATCTCGAGGTACCGTTCCTTATCAACGAGGTCTACCTTGTTGACCGCAATAAATGCCGGGATGTATACCCGGTTGCCCTGCACGGCATCGATGAAATCGTCCTGCGTCGCATTCCCACGTATCAGGATGTCGGCGTTCATCATCTTCGATTCGGCGAGGATCGAACGCACTTCCTCGATCTCCAGGTCCAGCGTGCCGACCGCGTTGAGACGGACCCCGCCATGCGAGGATTTCTTGATGGTGATATCCGGTTTCTGGACATTGATCCTGATACCGGCGTCGTAGAGCTCCTTGATGAGGACATCGAAATGCCGCTCGTTGAAGACATCCACGAGGATAATAACGATATCGGCACCGCGGACAACCGCGATGACTTCCTTGCCCCGGCCCTTGCCCATGGCTGCACCGGCAATAAGTCCCGGGATATCGAGGAGCTGGATCTTTGCTCCCTTGTGCTCAAGGGCACCGGGAACTACGGTAAGGGTGGTGAACGCGTACGCGGCAACGGCACTTGCGGTGCCGGTCAGCTTGTTGAGGAGCGTGCTTTTACCGGTTGACGGGAACCCGACAAGGACGGCGGTTGCATCGCCGGATTTCTTGACCTGGTAACCTTCGCCGCCACCGCCGGCTTTCATAGCCCGGCTGACAGCCTCGTCACGGAGCCGGGCGATCTTTGCTTTTACCCGTCCGATATGCTTGGAGGTAGCCTTGTTATAAGGGGTTTTGACAAGCTCGTCTTCGAGCTCCTTGATCTGTTCTTCAAGACTACTCATTCCTATATTATTCGCCGCATGTCGGAGATATAGTTGTTTGTGCCCAGGCTGACAAAAGTGCAGGTCTCCGGTTTTTCAGGCAGGGAACTTCCGTATTTACTCCCGTAAAAAACTATAAGTATCCTCATCGCCCATTTTATTGAGCAACTCGCGCTGCTATAGTGTAGTCCGGCCAATCATGCGAGCCTCTCACGCTCGCGACTGGGGTTCGAATCCCCATAGCAGCACTTCTTCTGGTTATTCCCTTTCCAACATTTTCAGGGAACGACAGTCATGTTTTCCGGTTCTGTCACGCAGCTAATTGATTTGAAAATCAGCGTGCCTCTTTTCTGAAAATTATTTTTCACAAAGTATATCATACCCCCTTGTAATGGTAATGTATCACTCAGAGGTGTGTGATCGTGGCGAGGGACGAGACAGAGTTACGGCAGGCGTTATATCAGGTGATAAAAAAGATGGTTGAAGATGGCGAACTGGTCCCGGTATATGACGGCGACCAGCTCGTGGATATCAGGGTGGTTGTCCCGGCGTAACTCTTTTTTTAGACGAAGTCTGTTTACTTTTTTCCAGGCAGGAGCCGGTTGATCCGGATCAACAATCCGGGCAGGGGTTGAGGGGGGGTCCTGCAGGCCTCCGTCATTTACCGGTCAGATCATCCCCACCGGGGGTTCATCTTCCGCAGACCTGTTGAGGTTGTCCGGGTGGATCTCCACTTTAATGACAAGCGACAGCAGGATGATCGCGATGCCGACCGCGAGCGAGATCAGGAATGCGAAATCGAAACCGGCAGCAAGCACCTGCATCTGGAGGTCCGCGGGAGAGGTCTTCGTGACATCATGGTTCGCGGCAATCGTGAGGACCCCCTGGATGAATACCTGGTTGAAGACCGCGATCCCGAGCGTGAGGGGTACGAAGCGTGCAAGCGTGGTCAGGCTGGAGACCATCCCCTGCTTTGTCCTTGCCACCGAATTCATGACCATGTTCGAGGCCGGGGCAATCATCAGGCCAAGCCCGAATCCGATCATCGCAAGGGAAAGGACCACATATGCCGCGGGCGTGTCGGCATGCAGGCGGGTCATCAACAGGTATCCGGCCGTGAGGATGATCCCGGCAGAGATGCAGAGCCTCTTCGGGCCAACGCAGTTGAACAACAGGCCTGCAAGGATTCCGGAGACCATCATGGCGGCCGAGAGCGAGGTCATGACCAGCCCGGCGTTTGACGTGTCAAAGTGGCGGACGTACTGCAGGTAGAACGGGATCAGGTAATTGATCCCGGAGAAGCTGAAGAAGACCAGGCTGAGGAGCAGGACCGGGATGGTAAAACTCCGCTTCCTGAACAGGCGCAGGTCGAGCAGGGGATCGGCCAGCCGGAGTTCGTGGACAATAAACCAGGCAATCGACAACACCGCCACAAGCGAGAGTGCAAGGATCGCAGGAGACGTCCAGCCGAGCGTCTCGCCTTCCGACACCACGTAGAGGAGCGAGGCAAGGCCGGTAAAGACCAGGGCGGCACCGGTGGTATCGAACCCGGTCAGTTTTGTCTGGCACGTGTCTTTTGGGATCACTTTTGCGCCGAGCAGGACCGCAATAATCCCGACCGGGACATTGATGAAGAAGATCGCATGCCACGAGAAATACTGCGTCAGGAACCCGCCGATGGTCGGGCCGATCGCGGTCCCGAGGGCAGCCATGGTCATGACAATCCCCAGGGCTTTTCCTCTCTGGTCCAGCGGGATATAGCAGGTGATCATGGCCGGGGCGATCGCCGACATCATCGCGCCCCCGATGGCCTGGAAGATCCGGGAGCCGATGAGCCACGTGAGCGAGCCAAAGAGGTCCGGCAGGATGCCGCAGGCAAGAGACCCGAGCGTGAAGAGGGCAAACCCGAGAAGGAATACCTTCTTGAACCCGATCATGTCGGAGATCTTGCCGAAGATCAGGACGCAGCCCGCCATGACGAGCAGGTAGGCCGTCGCGACCCAGCTCACGGCGCTGGTGGAGACATTGAATGACTCGGAGATGGTCGGGAGTGCGATATTGACGATGGTCCCGTCAAGACCTGCCATGAAAAGGGCAAGCGAGATGGAGAAGATGAGGAGGCCCGTGCCTGCTCCTATCTTCCCGCTGTTGGTATTTCCCATACGGAAATATTACCGGCCAAAGGACAAGAGAGTTGTGTTTTCTGACCGGGTGAGATCCCGGGACACGATACGCGAATCCTGGCGCAGGATCGTCAAAAGCAGTGAAAAAAGGATGAAAAATCCGGATTACATTGCCCGGAACCGTTTGACAACGATATCCATTCCTTTCTTCTTGATCTCGACCTTGATCTTCGTGTCCTTGTAACTGACTTCATGGATACCGATCTTTCCCTGGGCAACAAGGCGTTCGAGAGCGATCTTGTCCGACCTGAGCATCCTCTTGAAGTCATCCCCTTCGTAGACTACCTTTACCATAAAACCACACCTTCCTTGTATGGGAACAATTAGCCGGGACGCTTATCAATATTGTGCGATACCGGTCCTGGCTGTCCGGTACAACCCACAGGCAAATTCACACGTTCTTCCGCCGGATTTTAACCGAAGCATTAAATAGCGTATCCCAGCATAACCCTATACGAGAAGTTATGAGCAGGGAGAAGATCAAGGTCCCCGGAAAGGTGTATGAGGAGATAGTCGCCCTCCAGCGCGAGATCCATTTCACCCAGGATCATCAGGACACGATCAAGAAGGCAGAAGACCGCGGGTATATGGGCGCTGCCAACTGGATCCGGCAGAATGAGCGGGCATACAAGATCGGGTTCGCATGGGGATTCGAGCCTTCGGGCGAAGAGCCGGAAGGCATGCTCCGGGAGATCCCGGAACCCCAGGCACCACCAATAAAAAGGACCATCGCCCGGCCAATGCAGACGATGGAGCCCCGCAGCAAGAAATCATCCGGCTCAAAAAGTTCCGGCGGCTTTTTCGCAGGAATCAAAAACTGGCTGGGCAAATATTTCGGATCATCTCTTTTTTCACCAGCAAGAATAATCGGGCAGAACTGACATACGGGAGCATATGCCAACCTGTGCCGACTGCATCAGCTATACACCCCGTTCACAGGACCGGGGCGAGTGCCGGATCAATGGTGAGACAACGCCCGACCGCGAGAGCGAACGGTGCCCTTCCCGCACGTTTATTCCAAAGCCCGGAAAATAATGATCAGGATATCCACCATGCCACGCGAACTCGATGAGAAAGATATTGCAATCCTCAAGAAACTTGCCCCGGAATGCGGCGACCTGACCTGCTCGGGATCCGGCCATATGTTCCATTCGATCCTGCCCCCGGTCTCCAACCATTTCTCCGAAGATTCCGAGGACTTTATCCGGCGCATCAGCCAGCTCAGCACGGAGGAACTCACCTACCTGACCGACATGATCCAGAAGGGGGAGGAGAGCCTCGGGTGCCTGCCGGTGGAAGATGTGGAAGCGCTTGTCCATCATATCCATGACCACATCTCCCCGGAAGTGGCACAGAAAGTCATCTCGGCATACGAGTCCGGGAACGCGTGCGAACATTAACGGGAGTACTGCACCGGCATATGACAGATCTCACTCCTTTTTTCACGGATCTTCAGGCAGGAAGCATAGCGAAACGGCGTGCCGCAGCTGCCGCACTCGGGAAGTCCGGTTCCCCTGACGCGATCCCGGCGCTCTCAGCCGCAGTCACGGATCCCCACCCGGCCGTGCGGTGCGAGGTGGCCCGGGCGCTCGGCCGGCTTGAGGATTCCTCGGCGGTTCCTTCCCTGACTCTGGCTCTTGACGATACCGAGCCGGCAGTCCGTGCAGCGGCTCTTGCGGCACTCGGGAGGATCCGGGACCCGCAATCCGCGATGGCTGTCATCAGGCTTCTCACGGACCGGGAAATCGAGGTACGGATCGGTGCAGCTACAGTCCTCGGGAGATTGGGCGACCGGCGGGCCATCGGACCGCTGAAACAGTTGATGAACGATCCCTTCTCTGACGTGCGTGAAGCGGCGGGCGCAGCGCTCCTGCGGCTGGGGAACTGATCGCCCGGTTCAGGACTCCCCCCACCGGTCTGCCACCCGTTTCATTTTTATTCCTGTGACACCACACTACGTTTAACAAAAGACGAGGTCTGCTATGGAGAACAACAAATCAATTATGGATTTCCTCATCGCCTTCTTTTCCCTGGTACCCCTGATTCTCTACACACTCGTGGCAATCCTGCTCACGGTCATTGCGGTTTTCTCTGTCTGGGATGCAGTCCAGTTGATCATCCAGATGATCATATCCCTGGACTTTACCACAAAAATCATCGATGTCATCAATGCCCTCCTCCTGACGATCACGATCATCGTGCTCTTCGAGACCGTGACCGTCTATTTCAAAACAAAGCATGTGGAGGTCCGGGCACTGCTCATCGCAGGGTTTACCGGGATGGTCCGGCACGTGCTGGTCTATAACGTCAGCACGGTCGATCCCATAGTGCTGTTCGGCACGGTCCTGCTCCTCGCGGTCCTCATTGCGGGTATCATCCTTGTCAAGCCGGAACCGCTCGGATAATCTTTTTTACCTGCACCCTGCTGCTCCAAACGTGAGGATTTTCTAGTATATCCACAGAAGCTCTGATCGGAAAGGTGAGACCATGCCCGACATCATCGATGCACAGGACCTGAAAAAGAACTATGGCAGCACCGTTGCAGTCGATGGCATCCAGTTCACGGTCAGGAAAGGGGAGATCTTCGGGTTTCTCGGGCCCAATGGGGCGGGTAAGACCACAACGATGAAGATGATCACCTGCGTCTCTCCCCGCACGTCCGGCACCTTAAGCGTCCTTGGCATGGACCCGGACAAGAACCCCGCAGAGATCAAGCAGCGGCTCGGTGTTGTCCCGCAGGAGACCAACCTCGACCCGGACTTCACCTGCTTTGGCAACCTCTACTATTACTCCCGCTATTTCGACATCCCCAAAGATGAGGCGGAAAAGAAAGCCGATGAGCTGCTGGAATTTGTCCAGCTGAAAGAGAAGGGGGACGTGGCCGTGGAGAAGTTATCCGGGGGGATGAAACGGCGCCTGATCCTTGCCCGGGCGCTCGTCAACACTCCTGACCTGCTCATCCTTGACGAACCGACAATCGGTCTTGACCCGCAGGCCCGCCACCTGATCTGGGAGAAACTCCGGAACCTGCAGGCACAGGGCAACACGATCGTCATGAGCACTCATTACCTCGACGAGGCGGAACGCCTCTGCGACCGGCTCGTGATCATGGACAACGGGAAGATCCTGGTTGAAGGTACGCCGGCGGAACTGGTCCGGCAGTATGCCGGGCACGAGATCGTGGAGGTGGAGACGAGCGATGACGTGATCGCCTGCCTCACGGAACTGAAGGCCCCCTTCGAACAGACCGGCGATATGATCCAGATCACCGCAACGACAGATGCAGCCCGCGAGATTGCCCGCAGTGTCCTTGACCGGTGCAAACCAAAGAGGATGATCACACGTCCGGCAACGCTTGAGGACGTGTTCCTGAAACTGACCGGGAGGACCCTCCGGGAGTGACCATGCCACACATACTATCCTTCCCTAAAATCACCCGCCGGGCATGGAAGGTCTGGTACCGGAACATGGTGGTCTTTGTCCGGACCTGGCAGGTGAACTTCTTCCCGCCCCTCATCGAGGCACTCCTCTACCTCTTTGCCATCGGGATTGGTATCGGGACGTACGTGAAGGAGATCGAGGGCATCCCGTACGTGAACTTTATCGCACCGGCAATCCTCGCGATCGCGGTCATGAACTCTGCGTTCTTTGAGTGCACCTACGGGTCGTACGTCCGGATGTATTACCAGAAGAGTTTCGATGCGATGATTGCGACACCGCTCTCCATTGAAGACGTGATCGCGGGCGAGTTGCTCTGGGGGGCGACCCGGAGCGTCATCTACGTGGTCATCATGCTGCCGGTACTTGCCGTGTTCGGCGTTATCTCACTCCCCCTTGCCCTGCTGGCCATCCCGCTCGGGTTCATCGGCGGCCTGATGTTTGCCGGCATCGCGATGTGCTTTACGTCCATTAGCCCCGGCATCGACACGCTGAACTACCCTGCGTTCCTCTTTATCACGCCGATGGCACTCTTCTCGGGCACGTTCTTTCCCCTGACCCTGATGCCGGTCTTCCTCCAGTACATCGCCTTCGCGCTGCTCCCGCTCACGCACCTTGTCGCGATCATGCGGATGTTCACGCTGGACGCATTGTCGTGGACGGTCCTCTTCAGTTTTGCATGGATCGCCATTGTCACGGCATTTTTCTGTCTCCTCTCGATCAACCTGATGAGACGACGGCTGATCGTCTGATCGCGGGATTACCGGTGAATCCGCAGGACATACAGGACCTCGTCCTCCACTGTTTCCTGCCGGACCACGTCCGATGAAAATCCCTGAGTTGCGAACAGATCATGTACGCTGTCAAGGCCTGTCAGCGATGAGATGAGCAGGAGAATCCTCCCCCCCGGCGCGATCACCTGCCCGACGCGTTCGGCAAACCGTTCGATTGTCTCTCTTCCACTTTTCCCCCCGTCAAGGGCATACTCGAGCCAGTCATCGATCCGCTCGTGAGGCGCGGTGGGGAGGTACGGGGGATTGAAGAGGATGAGATCGAACGGCCCCCGGACACCATTGAAGAGATTGCAGCGCACTATATCCACTCCTTCCCGGCGGGCACACATCGCTGCATGGGGGTTGATGTCCGTTGCCACAACACCGGTCACCTTCGCAAGCTCCCGTGCAATAAAACCGGAGCCGGTGCCCACTTCCAGCACCCGGTCACCGGGCTTCACTTCCGCCATGGCTGCATCAAGGAGGAGGAACGTATCGGCATCCGGCGGATATACCTGACTGGGATTGTAGTGCATAACGTTACTGGAATGGTTGGGCGGAAAGGGGCTAAAAGGGATTGGTGGGGAGTGCCGGCATCAGCGATACCCCGGGTAATCACCAGCCGATGCTGCCCCGGTTTTCCCTGTAGTGTGAATCCTGTGGGAAGTTGCAATTATAAACTCACCGGCAGTTTATTAGTGATCCTGATGCCCTTTTTTCCCTTCGCAGTCAGACCCTGATATCCCAACCGGACTCAAAATGGAGGTATCCATATGCCGGGAACACCAAGGTTACCGGCACGGGGAGCGTTGCTGCATCCATGAAGACACAGGCCGATTATGCACAGGAAGGAGTCATCACACGCCAGATGAAGGCAGTTGCCAAAGAGGAGGGGATCGATCCCGCCATTCTCTGTAAGCAGGTAGCGGAAGGCAGTGCAGTGATCATGCAGCGGGGAACACGGGCGACCGGCATTGGCAGGGGGCTCCGTACCAAGATCAATGTCAATCTCGGCACATCAACCGGGAAAGCGGATGTCAGCGACGAGATACGGAAAGCCCGGATTGCCGAGGAGTTCGGGGCCGATACGATCAGCGACCTTTCGATGGGGGGTGATATCAATGCGATCCGTAAGGAAATTTTTGCACACACAACGCTCCCGATCACTACGGTCCCGGTATACCAGACTGTCGTAGAGAACGGGCTTGAGGAGATGACCCCGGGGGATATCCTCACCACCCTCCGGATGCAGGCACACGAGGGGATCAGTTCCGTTGTCATCCACTGCGTGAACCGTGCAATGCTCGACGGGTTCCGGAAAAAGAAACGGGTACTCGGCATGGTCTCCAAGGGTGGCTCGATCACCAGTGCGTTCATGCTCATACACGGGTGCGAAAACCCGTTTGTGGAACAGTTCGACGAGGTCATCTCAATCTGCCGGGAGCATGATATCGTCCTCTCGCTTGGCAACACGGCCCGGAGCGGGTGCATCCATGACCGGATGGATGCAATGCAGAAGGAAGAAATTCGGCAGAACGTGCAGCTTGCCCGCCAGGCGCTGGCAGCAGGGGTCCAGGTAATCATCGAGGGGGCGGGAGGCCATATCAGGAACGACCGGATCGCGTCTTCGATCCGTTATTACAAGAAGCAGTCGCCGTTCCCGCTCTTCGTGGCCGGGCCGCTGCCTACCGATATTGCTGCCGGATACGATCACATTGCCGGCGCAGTCGGGGGAAGCACGGCAAGTGCTGCCGGGGCAGATTATCTCTGCTATATAACGCCGGCAGAACACCTGGGTCTCCCGGGCCCGGATGCGGTAAAAGAGGGACTTATCGCATTCCGGATCGCGGCACATATCGGGGATACGGTCAAATACGGACAGGATAACCAGGACAGGAAAGTGGCGGTACTCCGGGCAGCACTCGACCGCGAAGGGCAGATCCGGTGTGCAATTGATCCTGACCGGGCACGGGAACTGACCGATGGGGAAACCGAATGCACGATGTGCGGGAAGTACTGTGCGATAAAGATCATGCGGGAATATTAAGACGCGTTTGTGCCGGTTCACGCGATATTTGCAATCGTGGCGAAATCCTCGAGGTATAATGCCTCGGGCCGGCTCTGCAGGATCTCTTCCGGGAGTGCCGCGATCACGCGTTTCACCCATTCCTCGCCAAGCATGCTGCCCACGGATCCCCGCAGGCAATTGCGCACGGTCTTGCGCCGGTGGGAGAAGAGCGCCCGTACCACATCGGCATACAGGCGACGGTCCCGGATATAAAAGATCGGGTCCCGGGGGAAGATCTTCACCACAATGGAGTGGACCTGCGGCTTGGGCGAGAAGCACTGCGGGGGGAGTCGGAAACACTGCTGCACCGCGGCATATGTCTGCACCATGATCGAGAGCCGCCCGCAGTCCTTGGTGCCGGCCTTTGCCACCATCCTCTCGGCAAACTCGGCCTGGTACATCAGCACGGCGACCCTGAATCCCATGTCCATCAGCCGGAATGTGATCTTCGATGAAGCGGAGTAGGGGAGGTTTGAGACGGTGATCTCAAAGGGAGGGATCTCGCAGCGGGTCGCATCACCCTGCTGGAGCGTGAGCTGGCCGCTGGCAATCTCTTCAGAAAAAGTAACAACGAGCTGTTCGCAGAGTATCCCGTCGAGCTCGATTGCATGCACGATGGCGCCGCGGTCGAGCAGGGCACGGGTCAGCGCCCCGTTGCCCGGCCCGATCTCGAGCACCTTCTTCCCCCGCACGTCCTCAAGGTCTGCGATGCGGTTCACCGCATTCGTGTCAATGAGGAAGTGCTGGTCGTGGTGCGCTTTCATTTCGTGGTAAAGACGTGGTATTTGGTGTCTTTATCCTGAAGCTCCTCAATGATCCGCGCCTGGATCATCTTCTCCGGGTGCGGGATCGCCTTGATCCGTGCAGAGATATCCGCGAAACTTTCGAACGGCTTCCGGTTGCGGGACTCCAGGATCTCCCACATCAGCTTCTTACCGATGCCCGGGAGGAGGTGGAGCATATGGAGTTTGGGCGTGATCGAGATGGACTTGTTGAAGAACTGGACGAAATCCGCCTCACGCTCCTTGACAACCTTCTCGATGATGAACGGGAGTTCCCCCCTCGCGGTCGGGGTCAGTTCCTCATAGCCGATACGGCGCTTGACCCGCTCCACTTTGTCACGTTCGGCATCGCCGATATAGACCTTGTCGTAGAGGTTGATCACGGCCGTTGGTTTTGGCACAAGCTCGAGGAGCTTGAACTGTTCAAGGCCCATCGCCTGGACGATAGGCTCTCTCTTAAAAGTGGGGCGCGGGTCGTCAGAGTGCCCTTTCATAAGCACGTCCAGTACGATCGCGTTGACCTCTTTTTTCTCCGCCTTCATATGCAACACCTCAGAAGTGTGTTGTTACCAGCTCGATAATGGAATCAATCTCTTCAGGAGATAACGTAAATCGCTCTTTTGCAAAGATCGCCCGTACTTCGTCACGGGACTTTGGCATGATATTGGCAATCCGGTACGCAATCTCAGGCTTCATCTTTTCCATCTTGGTGAGCTCAGTCACAAGATCGCGGGACTTTTCGGGGTCAGTTTTTGCAAGCTGATTGGCATGCTCGATACTGCGCCTGAACTCGTAGGACATCTCCTTCTCGGCAGCAAGCCTCTCGGACTCTACCCGTAAGAGGACGCTGCGCATCTCGGGAAGCGTGACCTTCTCTTCGCTAATTATACCCTTTACTTTGATGCCAATCACCTGACAGTGAATTTACTTTTGTGCTTTTAGATGTTGTGGTCTTGCGATGACGACCTTGTCGGCGTTACCATCGCGGATTGTGAGCATCCATGCACGCCCGCGCTGGCCGAGAACTGTTCCGGTCAGGCCGTGGAAACGGCGGTGGGGCATCCCTTTCTGGACACTGGGATTACAGACGATGTGTACCCTGTCACCGATCTCAAATCTCTGGATAACGCAGGTGCACGGTGGCAGACCCCGCTCTCGTAAATCCTTCTTGAACTTATATCGTGTCTTCTTTCTTGGACCGTTGTGATGTGCCATTTTATTCTCCCTCCTTTGCTCCTTCCACCTGCGTGACGTCGAGGCTGGTGACGTGAGCCGTTCGTTTCAGGATCTCGGTAAGACTTGGACGGGTTCGCCCCGAGTCCCCGGATACGAGTTCCTTGATGTAGAGGCCGGCTTCGCCCAGGACTTCAACAATAAATTTGCCGTCCTGTTCCCCTACACACTCGATATCGAGGACTGTTCTCTCGCGGACCTTGTCGGCCCTGCGGTGAGCAACCCTTTCGGGCGTGCGCTGATGTATTGTGACGCCCGAAAGGGTTTTTACGGCTTTTGCGAACTCGTCCGCAGATAATTCGCCGTCAACCTCGACCAGGATCCTGTATTTTTTATGCGCTTTGTTTGATTTAAGGGTTTCCACCTCCGCACGGTCCGCCCAGCGTTTTATCGCAACGGAAACACGCCCTTCTGCGGTCCGGTTGATCTCCGCTTCGAGTGTCACAAGGTCGATGGAACGCTTCTTTGGCGAGACCACTTCAAGGATGAACGGTCGGCCGGTCCCCACCATGCGGGCATCGATGTCCTCACGGCCCGCGCCGTGAAGGACCGCGTTCTCCGCAGAGAACGCCTCGATTACCGGCCTCCCGATCAGTTCCTCAACAGAGTCCAGGTACTGGGCGCCGGTGAAGTTGCACTTCTCGCAACCCGCCCCCCTGCAGGCCCGGCAGTCCCAGTGAGTCTGCGGGATGCCCCGCTCGAACTTCTGGTACCGGCCATAGAAGAAGACCGAGTTTACCTGCACCTCGACCGAGCCGGTCGCAGGGTCGAGGATTGCGACGACTTCCGGCGTCTTGAAGTTAACGACCTTGCCGATCCGTGCCGATACTGCCTTCCCGACCTCCCGGTTCACTTCCGACTTGAAGGGCTCGGGCTCGGCAAGCGAGAGGTCGCTCCAGACCATCTCCTCGTTCTCGGCAATGAGCGGGGGCACCCGGCAGCCGACAAGGAACGTGGAGTACTCGAGGTCCTTCGTTGCCTCGATCACCCGCTCTGCCCAGAGCGGCACGTCATCGAAGAAGTTGCCGCAGACCCAGCAGGTGCCGGCGAACTTTTTGTAGGGTTGGTTCTCGGAAAGGGCGAGGGCCACCTTCAGCCCCTTACCCCGTTCGTCATTCGAGAGCCCGTGCGAGCGTTTGCCAAAGAACCGCCCGAGGCAGTGGTCGCATGTTTCCCCATAGGCAAGGATCGCCTTTACCTGTTCATTCATTTCCATCCACTTGTCCTCCTGTCCAGTTCATTATGCAATACGGTGATTGTATGATCGGCATGCAGGCACTTCGGCCCCACCGAATACTTCGGGCATTTACGGATCAACTCGTTCTCCGGTTCAGAAAAATTCTGGTGGTCGGAGAGGAGGAATGCACCCGGGAGTTCCTGTTCCTTCCTGATATCGCTGCCCGTCTCGTCAAGGACTGCAAACGGCATATCCGCAACCAGCCGTTCGAGGCCGCCTTTCCGGATCGAGACCCCGTCCGCAGCCTCGCGGAACTCGCTGCCGCAGGGAACGTCGATCACCTTCTTGATCAGGGCGCCCGCACTCCGCTCATCCGGAGAGAGCGAGCGGACGGATGCCCCGGAAAACTTCACGGTCTTCGGCCCCGACGGTGCTCCCAGCAGGACAAGATAACAGTCCACGTCCCGCCTAAGGTCGTGCGAGAGGAAGAGCGATGCATTCACGCACCGGCAGAGGATATCCATCCTTCCGCCGCTCCCCGGCAGGTCGTTGAGCGAGAAACTCCCGTCCGTCCGGGCAAGATGCCCGACAATAGTAAAAGAAGTCATTGCACGAAAATCTCACTGCATCCCGGAGAAGCGTTTCATCAGGCGCTGCATGTTGAACTTTCCGCCGCCGCTGCCCTTGAGGCCCTTGAGGGTCCGCTGCATCATCTTGTAGTACTTGAGCAGTTCCCGGACCTCGTCCGGGGTTGCCCCGGCCCCGTGGGCGATCCGCTGCATGCGGGAACTGTTGATGAGCGAGGGTTCATCGAGCTCGGTCGGGGTCATCGAGTCCATGATGATCCGGTACCGGACCATCTTTGTGCTGGTGACGTCATACACGCCTTCGGGCAGCTGCATGTTCCCGAGCGGGAGCATTCCCATGATCTGCTTTAAGGGGCCCATCTTGTTCAGGGCCTCGAGCTGCTTGTACATGTCGCGGAGGGTGAACTTCCCCTTCATCATCGCATTGACGTCCACGTCATCCGGGTTGAGGTTCTCGTTCGCCCGTTCGACAAGCGCCTTTAAGTCCCCCATGCCAAGCAGCCGGGAGATGAACCCGTCTGGGTCGAACCGTTCGAGGTCCTCGATCGTCTCTCCGCTCCCGATGAAGGCGATCCCGCTCTTGGTCTCGGCAACGGCCGACATGGCACCACCGCCTTTTGCAGTGCCGTCCATCTTCGTGATGATGACCCCGTCGATCCCGATCGCCTCGTGGAACCGTTTTGCCTGCTCGCTTGCCTGCTGGCCAAGTGCCGCATCGATCACGAGCCAGCGGTGGGTCGCTTTTGTCAGCACATTGAGGTCGATGATCTCCCTGATGAGATCGGCCTCGAGCGCATGGCGGCCCTGGGTATCAACGATGATCAGTTCCTGCTCCTTTAAGGCCTCCAGGCCTTCGCGGGTGATCTTCAGGGCGTCTTTCTCCTGCGCATTGCCAAAGCAGGGGACATTGATCTTCGCACAGAGTGTGGAGATCTGGTCAAAGGCACCGGGCCGGAACGTATCGGCACAGACAACGCCGACTTTCATGCCCTTCTTCTGGAAGTAACGGGCGAGCTTCGCGGTTGTTGTGGTCTTGCCGCTCCCCTGCAGGCCGGCCATGAGGATCGTCTGGGGTTCGAGCCTGACCTCGGTCGAGGCCCAGACCAGCCGGACGAGCTCCTGGTACACGATGCGGAGCACGTGCTCGCGGACGTTCATGCCCTTGGGGGGTTCCTCCTCGAGCGAGCGGGTGCGGATCGCCTTGCTGAGCTCCATGACGAGCTTGACGTTGACGTCCGATGAGATCAGCGCCCGCTGGAGGTCTTTCACCAGCTCGTCAACCGCGGCCCGGTCGACCACGGTCTTGCCGGCGAGTTTCTTGAGTGCATCCTTGAGGGATGTCGAGAGCCCGTCGAGCATCACGCACCCCCATCCAGCAGTTCGTCCACGACTTTTGCAGGTTCGAAGGGCATGATATCCTCATATGCCTGCCCGACACCGAGGAACATCAGCGGTTTTCCGATGGTGTGGGCGATCGAGATCGCCGCGCCGCCCCGCGAGTCCATGTCGGCCTTCGTCAGCACAACCGCATCAGCCCCTATAGTCTTGTCAAACTCGAAAGCCCGGGTCACAGCATCATTGCCGGCCACGGCTTCGTCAACATAAACTACGAGGTCGGGCTTCATGACCCGTTTTATCTTCTCGAGCTGGCTCATCAGGTTCGCCTTGTTGTGGAAGCGTCCTGCGGTATCGGCAAGGACCACATCGATCTTGTGCGACTTTGCATACTCCACAGCATCGAACAGCACGGCCGAGGGGTCGGCTCCCTCCTGGTGCTGGATGACCCGGATCCCGATACGTTCGGCATGAACCGCGATCTGCTCGATCGCCCCGGCCCGGTACGTGTCGCCGGCACCGATCACAACCGTGAACCCCTCCTTCTTGAGGTATGCACCGATCTTTGCAACCGTTGTGGTCTTCCCGGTACCGTTCACACCGGTGAAGAGTATCTTCACCGGCCGGTCGTGCTTCGCGATATATTCTTTGAGATCAAATCCACTGCCCAGCACATCCAGCAGGGCCGTCTTCAGGGCATGTACTACGAGGTCGTCGACGGATTCCCCGATCTTCCGGTGTTTGCCGACAAGGTTCTTCTCCACGCTGCCGATGATCGCATCCGTGGCCGGGAGGGCGACATCGCTCTCGAGGAGCGTCATCTCCAGTTCGGAGAGAGCATCGTCAAGGTCTTTCTCCGAGACGATCAGTTCCCGCTCGATAATGAGTGTCCTGACCTTCTGGACAAATGACGGGGATGCAGGTGCAGTCGTTGCGGTCGCCGGGCCGGGTTCCGGGACGGGCCGGGTGGCAGGAACAGCACCTGCCGGAACTGCCTTCTCCGCAGGTTCCGCCTTGGCTGCCGCTGCCTCGATGCTGCCGCCGAGCCGGTCCCGTGCCGCTTTCAGTTTCTCCCGCAGTCCCCCGAACATGGATGCAATGACTCCGCTTAACCGGGATTCTGTCCGGATGCCATTGCCTGCTGGTATCCCGACTCGATCCTTTTATTGATCTCGTTCATCTGGGCCCGGAGACGGTCGAGCGCATCGGCCACCTTCTTCTGCGAGGCCTCCATCTCGATGATCCGTTCTTTTAAGAACTCGACTGCGTCCTTGTTGGAACGCTCCACAACAACTTCCGAACCGATCGCAAGGAGGACTTTCTCCGGTTCCAGGACCTTTGCCCGGACACTTGCCCCGCCACCGATCTGGAGGAGGACGGTGCCGCTTTCCGTTGTGAGCATCTCTTCGAGTGATTCGATAGCGGCGTGCGCCTCCAGTCTCCCGTTCTCCAGCATCTGCAACTGGTTGACAAAGATTTCAGCCTGCTGCCCGTACTCCTGCAGGTAGTTCTGGAGGGTCATCAGTTCGCGCTGGTCCATTGGTGTATTTTTATCTGACAAAATCCGCCACCCCGTAAAAATATTTGATTCTATGAGAGTTGTGACTCCTGATATGTATGTTCTCCACCACAATAAATACATCATTGTACGGGCGACGGGGCTTGATCGGGCTCCTGCCAGCAGCACGGGCCATCCCGGACCGGATCATATTAAGACTATTTTTACAGGGGATTTTTTCCAGTAAACAGGGATGATGATCATCTTCATGAAGTTATTAAAGAACGGGGTCATACACATAGACAGGCTCATCGACACAAAAGAGAGCCGGGAGGGTTGAGATGGAATTCAAAAACAACGTCCTGATCATCGGGTATGGCGCCGTGTGCCGGTGCATGTTCCCGATCCTGCTCCGACACGTGAATATTCCCCTTGAGAACATCACGATCATCGATTTCAAGGATAAGTCGGCAGACCTCAAGGCATGGACTGCCGGGGGACTCCGGTTTGTCAAGAAGCGGATCACGCAGAAGAACCTCTCTGAGACCCTCGCGGAATACCTCTCGCCCGGCAGCCTCCTGATCGATGAGGCATGGAATATCGACTGCTGCGAGATCGTGCAATGGTGCCACGAGAACCAGGTACTCTACGCCAACACGTCGGTCGAGGCGTGGGACCCGGATGCGGAGAAGCACACTGCCAGCCCCTACGAGAAGACCTTGTACTACCGGCAGATGAAACTCATGGAGCTGACAAAAGACTGGAAAGACGCCACGACCTGTGTTGTCGACCATGGGGCCAATCCCGGCCTCATCTCTCATTTTGCCAAGCATGGCCTCGTTGACATAGCCGAGCGGATGATTGCAGACAAGATTGCCAGGGACCCGGAACGGATAAAGAACCTGATCCGGGACCAGAATTTTGGCGAGCTTGCAATGGAGACTGGGGTCAAGGTGATCCATTGTTCGGAACACGATACCCAGATCTCCCGCATGCCGAAAAAGGTGGGCGAGTTCGTCGGTACCTGGTGCATCGAGGGGCTCCAGGAAGAGGGGACTGCCCCGGCCGAGATCGGGTGGGGCACGCATGAAAAGACCCTTCCCCCCATGGCGATTATTCCTCCTGTTGGCCCGAAGAACGGGATCCTCCTCCCGAAAATGGGGATCAACACCTGGGTCAGGTCCTGGATCCCCAAGCAGGAGATCATCGGCATGGTGATCCGGCACGGGGAGGCATTCGGCATCTCCGATCGCTGGACGGTCTGGAAAGACGGGAAGGCCATCTACCGCCCGACCGTACTCTACGCGTACATGCCCTGCGATGCCACGATTGCATCCATCCACGAACTCCGGGCGCGGAACTACGTGCTCCAGCCCAAGCTCCGGATCATGAGCGACCGTGAGATCGTCACGGGCGCGGACATCCTTGGTGCGCTCCTGATGGGACACCCCTACAAGTCGTGGTGGACCGGCAGCATCCTGTCCATTGACGAGGCAAAGAAACTTGCACCCGGCCAGAACGCGACAACGATCCAGGTCGCGCTGGGGGTTGTAAGCGCGGTGATGTGGATGATCCAGAACCCGAAGAAGGGTTTCTGCCTTCCGGACGACCTGCCGCACGAGTTTGTGCTCAACATTGCAAAGCCTTACCTCGGAGAGTTCAAGTCAGGGCCCTCCGACTGGACGCCGCTGAAGAACCGCGTGGTCTACTTCAAGGAGAACCCGGAGAACAATTATGACCGCGAAGATATCTGGCAATTCAAAAACTTCTTATTCGTGCAATAAATCAATCATATAATGACAAAAGTCGCGGTTGACTCAAAGAAGAGGCGGAAGAAAAAAGGGACTGAAGAGACCCCCACCCCCGTCCACCATATCGGACACAGCGGGAAGAGACACCTGCTGGACCTTGCTGCAGAGCATGGTACTCCTGTTTTTGTTATCAATCATGAGAAGATCCGCCAGAATTACCGGGAATTCCGGAAGCACCTGCCGGATGTGCAGGTCTATTTTGCGGTCAAGGCCAACTCCAATCCCGAGATCGTCAAGACCCTGTATGATATCGGCTGCAGTTTCGATGTTGCATCCATGCCCGAGTTCATGATCGTGCACGAGAACTTCAAGCACCTGCCAAAAAAGGAGCAGCAGGAATTCATCTGGGACAAGATCATCTACGCCAACACCATCAAGCCAATCGAGACCCTCAAGGCGCTGGACAAGTACAAACCGCTCGTTACCTTCGACAACCACTACGAGATCCTGAAGATCCGCGACCATGCCCCCCATGCGGGGCTCGTCCTGCGCCTTCGCGTCCCGAACACCGGCTCCATGGTCGAGCTCTCCAGCAAGTTCGGCGCCCATCCCGGCGAGGCGGTGGACCTGATCATCGAGGCCTTCGATAACGGGCTTGTCGTGGAGGGCCTGAGTTTCCATGTCGGCAGCCAGTGCACCAACTTTGAGAACTACATGCAGGCGCTCCAGATCGCTTCGAGCATCATCAAGGAAGTCGAGGAGCGGACCGGCAGGAAGATCCGCATCCTCGATATCGGCGGCGGTTTCCCGGTGAAGTACCACCCGGGGATCCGGTCCATCCGGACACTGGCGCGGAAACTGAATGCCGAGATAAAACGGCTGTTCCCAAGCGACATGCAGATCCTTGCCGAGCCGGGCAGGTTCCTTGTGGCGAACACATGTACACTTGTTGCGAAAGTCGTAGGAAAAGCGGTCCGTGACGGCAAGCCCTGCTATTACATCAACGACGGAGTCTACCACACCTATTCAGGGCAGGTCTTCGACCACATCAATTACCCGGTGCTGCCGTTCAAGAGAGGCGAGACACAGATCTCCGCAGTCTTCGGGCCGACATGTGATGCGTTTGACACGATCACGCTCTCGGCAGAACTTCCTGATCTGGACATCGGCGACCTTGTCTATTCCGAGAATATCGGGGCATATTCCCATGCCTCATCCACGTACTTCAACGGGTTCCCACCCGCAAAAGTCGTGCACATCAACAAGTAACTTTTTTTAAATTCTGCGAGAGATGGTTGTTGGAGTGTCAAGATCCTTACCATGCCAACTCTCTACCTCTATATCCTTGATACACTTGCAGACTGGGAACCCGCACATGTCCTTGCCGAGCTCCGGTCCGGCCATTACCTGAAAGACCAGTCCTTACGGTATGATGTGGTTCTGTGCGGTCGTACCATGGATACCATAACGACGATGGGCGGGCTGCACCTGAAACCGGAGGTGCTTATTGCGGACATCCATCCCAGGACGGGCGACCTGCTCCTCCTGCCGGGAGCGGAGACCTGGCTTGACCCGGTGCAGGCACCTGTCATCGCAAAGGCCCGCGAGGTGCTTGAGGGTGACGCGGTGGTAGCTGCGATCTGCGGGGCAACATTCGCTCTTGCGAACGCCGGTCTGCTGGACAACCGCTCACACACGAGTAACGACCTGGCTGCCCTGAAGACGTTCTGCCCGGGTTATCATGGCGAGCGCTTTTACGTGAACGAGCCGGCGGTCACTGACCGCAACCTCGTCACAGCATGCGGGGCGGCGCCGGTCGAGTTCGCGTACCAGGTCTTCAAAAGACTCGGTGTCATGCTTCCGGCAACGCTTGAGGCATGGTACGGGCTCTATACCACCAAAAAACCGGAATATTTCTACGCGCTCATGCAGTCTCTTCCCCAACCTCCCGCTTCCGGATAACCGGAACATCCGGGAATACTTTTATCACCCCAGCCGGATATCAGTCTCATGTTGGGAGGGAGAAGACGATGCAGACCATGATTGGGAGGGTAACCCACTATTACCCGAAGATTGGTGTTGCCGCGATCGTCCTTTCGGACCACATTACGAAAGGCGACCGGATCCGCATCCACGGGCCGCATGATGACCTCTACCAGACCGTGACCTCGATGGAGTTCAACCATAACCCCATCCAGGAGGCCGACCCGGGACTGGACATCGGCATCAGGGTGAACGAACGGGTTCACGAAGGGGACCTGGTGTGCCGGGAGAGCTGACGAGGCGGCCCGGGAAATTTTCTTTTTTCTCTTTTTAATTAACATCCATCCGACAGGATCTGTTTTCACCGCGACCAATGGACAATATCAAATAAATATGAATAAATGTAAAAAAATTAAATGGTTTTTATCCCAGAATATGAGGAGCAGTTTACGTGAATCCTTCCCGACAGATCCCACCTTGGATGATCATCTCCGGTATCGCTGTCCTTGCGATTATCATTGTGCTCCTGGCTCTCTCACTGCCAGGGGGATTTCTCCTGCCGGGATCGCTGCATCTTCCTGATGGCTCCGAAATCTGCCTTTATCCTTCAGCGGAGGGTAAGACTCTCGAAAATACCTGGGATACTATCCTCAGGAGGACCGGTATCAACGAGAGCGAAGCCGCGTTTGAGGATCTCATGCTTCACATTACACCGGATGAAACCCTCGATTCAATGACATTAGTGTTTTATACGGAACACGAAGGTAAGGTCACAGGTTATACCGCAGATCTTACGTATTTCCCCGGCACATGCGGAAGGCTCCGGATTACCTCGACACGAACACCGGCGAACGACATTGTTCTCCGGGATCGCCAGTCACCCCGCGTGATCCTTGCGAACATGGATCAATTCAGTGCTGCCAGTCTCGGTGTCCGGAACCGGTCGGTCCGCATAATCACCGGTGTGTCCCGTCATATCCGTGATGCGAATTTCAGATATGAAGCAAATGCCTGTCTGGATCTCTTCCTGCTGAAAGACCGGAAGTTCATCCCGCTCGATAACATAAAACTGAATAACACCGCACATATCGCAGATCACTGGAGTGTAATCCCGGAGTACTGTTACCAGACAAAAGAGATCGGAAGGTTCTGTGATTCAGCGGGTTCCATCATTGTCTTCCCGGACAACCAGATCCGTTCAGCGGATATCATCTACCGACCGGAAGGGACACCGGCCGTCCCGCTTGCGAACCGGTGCCCGCACGGGAATGTCACCGGCCAGTCCTGCTCGCATACCTTCTGGGGGTCCAGCTGCACAAACTGGTCTCTGCCCGCGAACTGGACGACCATCTACCCGGAGGATCCCGGGGCAGGATTCATGTTCGGGGCTCCCAGGTGAGTCATGATGCATAAGCAGGTCATCCAATCCATCGATACGCTGTTGAAATGCTGCGTGCTGGGAATCCTTGCCCTTGCCACGCTCACATATCTGGTCGTCTTTATCCTCAACTGGGAGGACTGGTTCTTTACAATAAAACTTGACGGGCTGCCGGCCGGGCTGTTCCTGCTCGCCAAGGCGCTCGGAGCCGGGGCACTTGCCGGCCTTATCGTGCAGTACCCGAAACGCACAACGCTCTTTGCCGGCCTCGGCGTCATGTACTTCGGCTACCTGTTCCTGAACTCCGCATTCACCATACAGAAAAATACCGGGGGCAGGTCGCTGTTCTCTCCGCTGCTTGCGGGATTCCTTATCATAGCGGTTGCATACGTTGTATTCAGGCTCGCTACCGCTAAGGGACGCGGTGCAGGGAATCCGGAATGATCAGACCTATATCATTCATCACGGGATTCGCATCCGTTCTCGTTCTGGTTGGTTTTTTTCCCATCGCGGCGATCCTGATTGGGTGGTACACACGAAACCGGATTGCCGCAGTCGCAACCGGCGCATTGCTCTTCTCCCTGCTAATGGCCGTGGGCATGATCATAACCAGGCAGGGTGTGCAGAGCGAAGAGTGGCTCCGTTATGCAGTCTTCTGGCACGCGGGTCTTGTGGTCACCGGGGGCCTTTCCGGTCTTTTCGCTTCGTACGGGAATCGGCGCGACCTCCTGATCTCTGTGGTATTTGCGATATTCTGGGTTTGCGTGTTCCTATACGGGATCCGGTAAAAAATCCTCAAGGCCCTGATACGATAAAGGTCACCGGCTCTTCTGCGCCGCCACCTCGATCTCGACCTTTGCCCCTTTTGGAAGAAGATCGCTTATGTGTGCTCTCCGGCTCCCCGGACACCGGTTCCACCATATCCGGCAGAACTGATAGAGGCGATAAGGGCAGTACTAAACCGGGCACGTATGAGGGCCGGATTGCCTGTTTTTGCCGGACCAGAGGTCATATTTCGTGAAAATGAGGGCATGTTTTCCCGGTTTTTATTATTTTTACGTCGGAGAGGGGAGGTCATATGTAGCCACATTTGGAGAGAGGAAAAATAAAGGGGTGCCCTTGATGGAGGCAGGGCCCGGGAAATGCGTTATTATGGGTTCCACAAGAAATGGCGGCCCTGATAATGCACTGATCCCACTTATCCTGTGACAACCACGCTCGCCTTTTCATCGAACGGGTTCTGCCGCATCGCGAGGCTGAACAGGTACGGGTAATGGTTTCGCAGGTACTCCATGTACTTCAGCCACTCGGGCACCAGCCGGGAATAGACCCGTTCAATGTCGATCTCAAGGTGGGCGAGATCACTCGGAGGCAGGGTGGAGAGATCATCCCTCGCGATCAGCTCCTCCTCAAGGTGCGTGACCGCGAACATCAGGTCTGTGAACGACTCGTGCTCGAAGACGGTCGGGTTCTCCATGAGACGGAGAAGGAAATCCTCGTTGCTTTTCAGGAACTCACGCAGCGCTTCACGGTCAACCTGTGCCGGATCCACTTTGCAGTGCCAGCCGGAGAGACCGGCCTGTGCGGCACGGAACCGGTCAGCGGTCCAGTCTGCGGGACGGATTGCCAGCTCCTTCTTAAGAGGCATAATGCAGGTATCGGCAGTTGCAAGCCGGGCCATGAGCGGGGTCCCGACCCGGGAGAAGAAGAGCCCTATCACCATGTTCAGCTTCTCCATCCTCTGCTTTTTCTCGCGGGACTCCAGCAACTGGTCGATGATCAGCGTCACGCAGAGTACCTCAACCGGAATGAATGCAAGGTCCCCGAGGAAGTAAATGGCAATGTGATGCAGGTCCTGGAAGATCAGGTAATGGAGCACGGTGAGGAAGATCGCTATAGCAACGAGCGCGATACCCACGAGCACCATCCATCGTGTATCATCCTTCATGATGTGATATCGGTCACATAACGAGATAAAAAAGCCGGTATGCGCAAGCTCACAACAACAATTGCGGACTTTCGCTTAAAAGAGAAATAAAAAAAATTCTTACTCAGGCCTTTACAGCCTTGACGCCATCGATCTTGATGTAGCGGCGTTTCAGCTTGTGCTTGCTGCCGATGACGGCAAAGGTGCGTTCCTCGGCCTGCTTCTCGTTGGGTGCCTCGATCACTTTCGTGTAGGGCATCCAGTCCTCGCCCATAAGGAACGAGCCTTTCACTTCAAACTTCTGTTCTGCCATAGTTCATTCACTCCAGAAAACCAAATACGTCCTCAATCCTGCCCAGTTCAAACCCGCTTGTGGCATTGCCCGCGAGATACCCCTTCTCGTTCACGAGAAGTCCGGTACCCACGAGGCCGGTACCCATGTTGATCGAGCCCGTGCCGACCGGGACCTTCGCGACCGCTTCGATCCGTGCGATCTGCTGGTCGGTCGCCCGCGGGTGCACGATCACGCCCTTGTTCGTTGCAACGCCTGCCATGCCGACGGTTTTGACACCGCCGAGCACGAGGGTAATGACCTCAACGCCAAGGAACTCGCCGATCGCATGCATCAGGTCGACCGGCATGTCGGGGTGGACTGCGGCAAAGGTATCGTTTGCCATGATCACGTTGCCCGCGGCATTCATTGACTCATTCAGGAGCAGCACTTCGCGGTGCTTCTCCAGTTTACTGACTTCCTCTTCGGTGGCGAGGCCGGATACCACAATCCCCCGACTGTTACCGGCAACGAGCGACCCGACGATGGCGCTCCCCTGGATCGTGGTCTCTACCAGCTCCACCTGGAGAGCTGCTTTCACTGCCGCTTTAAACTCCTCCGTGGATTCCGGAGGGATGATGGCGATGTCCCCGATCACCCGGGCAAAAACCCCGATGTTCGGATCGCCGTCAAACGTGATCGTCCTTTCCATCTTACGATTCCGGTGCAAGTTCTGCCTGAACCTGCCCGTCCTCCAGCTTCATGGCACGGACCCGGATCTTTGATGGCGGCTTTGAGCTGCCACGGCTCCATACCTTCTCGTTGATGCCCTGGTCGAGCTTGACATCTTCGCTCTTCATGTGCTTGGCCAGGTACTTCCTGATATCCTTGATTGCCCCATTGCTCCGCTTCCAGCGGGGCATGCGGCGTGCATCCCTGAGGGGGATGACATAGACGTGCTCTTCCATCTTCTCAGCCATTGTCTACACCTTCAGCGTGCTCTTGCGCCAGTTGCGCCTTTTCGGGTGCGCAACTACAGCTCGTTTGGTCCTGACCATCACCCACTGGGGCACGCGCCGGTTCTGGTCGCATGCCTTTGCAAGCCGGATTTTCCTGCCTTTGCTTAGTTTGCTCATCTTGAATTCTCCTGTTAATTATCTTTCCTGCCCACCACGAGCGACTGGTCGTGGTGTTCTGGGAACACGGAGGCGGGATCGAGCCCGCGGGCCCGGAATGCCTCCCGGATCTCTGTCTCGTAATCGCCGTTTGGGATCGTACCGGTTTCCCCGTATTCCACGATAAGAAACCGGTCCACCAGACGGTCGACTTCGGGCCTGACATAGCCAAGCAGGGGCCGCACGTACGAGCACCCTGTCCGGTTACCCAGGCTCTGGACCGCTGCACGGGAGAGCATCGGGACCCGGTCATTAAACCGTGTGCCGTCCCCGACCACGTTATACTCTCCTGCGAGCGATTCCACGGCCGACTGGTGCACGCGGTTGATGGCATCGTTCGGATACCCCTTCTCTATGACCAGGTCGACCATTTCGTTCAGCAATCCTTTCTCGAATACTCGTTTTCTTATGGGATATCCCAGCACTTTTGCCGCAGCCTCAACCGAGGGGATTAGGCGGTCCGGGTCGAACACGAACGTGTTGAGTTCGACCTGGTAATACGTACCCAGCATGATTGCTGCAAGGGAACTGTCCTTACCGCCGCTGTACAGCACTCCGGCTTTCATTATTTCCTTGTTATGGAGTAATCCCGCTTGGCAGGCGCGAGCTGCCTGAGCAGCTCCTTGAACTGTGCATCGGTAATCTTCTTCTGCAGCCGTCCGCTCTGTGCGAGCTGGATGAGCTGCTGTTCGACCGCACCGGCGAATTCCGGCTTGGTGAGCTTGATGGTATTCAGGCGTTCCCGTGCATCCGGCTCGAGAATCTGCATGAGTATCATCTGGATCTGAGACTTCTGACGCTGCTGGCGTTCGAGCTCTTCCTGCATAGCTTCCTGATTGCCAGCCTGCTGCTGCAGCTGCGCCATCCTGCGTTTGCGGAGTTCGTTAAGCTCGTCGTCTCCCATAAGTACACCTCACTGGGGTGCTTCAGTCTTCTCGGCTTTCTTCTTTGCCGGCTTCTTCTCAGCCTTGGCCCCGTCAGCACCTTCGGCTGCCGGTTCCTTGGCACCGCCCTTCTTCTTGCCCTTGCCGTCGGCCTTCTTGGGCTCTTCGACAACCGGCTTGACACGTTTCGGGACGGGTGCTGGCGGGTTCTTCTTCACTTCCTGTGCGAATGCATCGAGGAAGGCCATACCTGCAGGAGATACTTTCCGGCCGGTCTTGTCGTGAATGATAAGACCTGCTGCTTCAAGCTGCTGGACAGACTTGCGCAGGACCGAGCCTGAACCCTTGCGGAACGCATTGGGCCTTGAGCCGCGGTTCTTGTTACCACCGTAAAAGCTTCGCATCCTCTCGACACCGATCGGGCCGTCGACATAGACGCGTCTCAACACTGCTGCTACCCGTATGAACCACCAGTCGGGATCTTCCGGCGGCATCTCTTTGTGCACACCGGTCTTTGCGAAGGCTGCCCAGGCGGGAGGAGTGATCTCCTTCTTCTTCTTGAGCTCCTCGGCGACCCTCCGGATGATGTGGTCAGCGGGGACATCGTATACTGTTGTCATCTACTACCTCACTGTTGAATAATGAAATAACAGTCTTATGTTATTTGTGAGGAAGGTTCTTATACGTTTCCAAGGTCAGAGGCCCCGACGGATCAGGGAAAAAGGCTGAGGTCTCATGGTGATTGCCCCGGTTGAACGTAAAAGTCATCGGAAATCAGTTGTACGCCTGCCCGTCACAACGAGCCGTTATCACGAAGGGTAGTCCGGGAGCGAAGCCCCGGGAGTACTCACTTCTTTGCCCGACTCATTGTACCAATTCGCCGTGGCTTTGAAGGCTTCGATTCCTTTGCAGTGTCTTTTACAGGAGCCTTCCCCGGAGGTCCTGCCATGGATTTGACGGCGGCCCGGGCGGTTGCCTTTGCCGTGACTTTCGCAGGGGCTTTCACGGGTGTTGCCGGGCCCCCCTGGACCGGGCCCTTGCCCGCGAGCACCAGGGTCCGGCCACGGACTTCAACGAGCCGGGCCTTTGCCTGCGCCGCAATCGCCTCCGGGTCGACCTCGGTGTTCTGGAGCCACTTGACCTTGATCAGTTTGCGCTTCTTGAGCTGGGATACGATCTCATCGATCATCGTTCCCGTGCACCCCTGTTTCCCGATCCAGACGGTCGGTTTGAGGTCCTGCATTGAGTTATTGTTCGGTTCCGGCATCCGGTCTCACCACACGGTATCGTGTCTTCTTGTTGCAGGAGCCACAGGTGACCACGACATTGCCCCGGTGCACCCGCACCCGCATATTGCTGCCCGGGACGAGGAACGCATAGCAGTGGTGGCAGTACTGGCGGCGGAGGTCGCGGTCAATCCGGACCCGCTGGCGCATCGCGATCTTCCGGGCGAGTCCAACATAATGGTTGCTCCGTTCCGGGTGTGCCGCGAATGCCTGCCGTGCCTGCTCGAACAGCACACTGATACGTTCCCGGGCAATCTTCTTTGTCGCCGGGTTTTTGGATTTCCCTTTCATGGTCCCTGTACCGGCTCCCGGTTCTGGTATACTATCGGCGTCTTGGATAATAATCTTCAGGGTCGCCGGGAACCCGGCATGATGCTGCAACGCGGTGCAATGAAAAAATGCCGGGGGATTTATTTCCGGACCCGGACGTTCCTTCCCACGATCTCAAGCCGGTCTTCGCAGAAGAGACGGATCGCTTCGGGAAACGCGATATGTTCCTGCTCAAGGATGCGGTCGGCAAGGTCGTCCTCGTCGTCGTCGTCCATGACCGGGACACACTTCTGGAGGATGATAGGTCCCCCGTCAAGACTGTCGTCCACGAAGTGTACCGTGCACCCCGCAACTTTCACGCCATGGAGCACGGCCTGCCGCTGGGCATGGAGGCCGGTGAAACTCGGGAGGAGGGCGGGGTGGATATTCACCATCTTCCCGGGGAATGCCTGTACAACCCCGGACCCGAGGATGCGCATGTAGCCGGCAAGGACATAGAGGTCGGCACGGGCTTCCTCCATTGCTGCAAGCAGAGCCTGTTCATACGCCTCCCGCGTTGGGAACGATGCGAAATTTATGATTCTTACCGGGATACCTGCCTTCCCTGCCCGCTCGATCGCATATGCCTTCGGGTTGTCCGTTATGAGCGCCACACAGGTTGCGGGAATCTTTCCAGCAGCGATCGCATCGATCACCGCCTGGAAGTTTGAGCCCCGGCCGGATGCCAGCACCGCGATCCGTTTCATAATGACTTCTCCTCGGTGGATCCATTATCCGCTGACTTTTTGCCGTTCCCGTGGACCGCGTGGACGAGCACCTTCACTTTCACGATCCGGCGGCCATGCATCTGCATGACCGAGAGCGTGATATTCTGCTCCGGCAGCTCGGCTTTCTCCCCGGGGTGGAGGGGAATGTGGCCGAGCCGGTCAATGAGCAGCCCCCCGAGGGTATCATAGGACTCGTCCTCAGGAAGACTGATCTCCATCCGCTCGTTCGCGTCCTCAATCCACATCTGCGCATCGACAACAAAGACGCCCGGCGCAATCTCCTGCACATCCGGCTCTTCCTTGTCGTACTCATCCATGATATCCCCGACCAGTTCCTCGAGGATGTCCTCGACGGTCACGATCCCGACGAAACTGCTGTACTCGTCAATGACCACTGCCATCTGGACACGGTGGACCTGCAGCTCCTTTAGCAGGTCGTCGATCTTCTTGGTCTCGGGGACAAAGATGGGATCATACATCACTTCGCTGATGTTTGCATTATTCCGCCGCGATACCATGGCGGCAAAGACATCCTTGACATTCAGGATGCCGATGATGTTGTCGATCCGGTCGTGGTACACCGGTATGCGGGAGAATCCGGTCTCATTGAAGATCCGGATCGCGTTATCGAACGTCACCGTATCTTCTATCAGGATCACGTCCACCCTTGGCGTCATGATCTCACGGGCAGTCGTGTCACCAAACTCGAGAACCGAGTAGAGCATGTCCTGCTCGTTCTGCTCGATGGTGCCTTCCTCCTTACCGACATCGATCCACTCCTTGATCTCCTCTTCGGTAACAGAAGGTTCCGCTGCGTCCTTCCCAAGTCCGAGTTTCGGGCTCACGCGCTCAACGAGCCAGATGGCAGGGGCGAATACTTTGGAGAGGAAGAGGATGATCGGGGCTACCGTAAGGGCAAACGAGTCAGGGGCGCGGGTCGCATAGATCTTCGGCCCGATCTCACCGAATACCAGGAGGATAATGACAACAACCCCGGTCGCTATGCCGACCCCGATGTCACCGAACCACTGGATGGCGATCGCGGTTGCGAGCGATGCGGCGGAGATATTGACGATATTGTTCCCGATGAGGATCGTTGTAAGGAGATGTTCGGGGGATTCCTTGAGAGCCACAAGGGCATGGGATCCGACCCGGTTCTCATTATCGAGCGTCCTTACCCTCGCGCGGGTCATTGAGATGAGAGCGACTTCCGAACTGGAAAAAAACGCAGAAAGGATGACGCAGATGATGAAAAGAAAGATTTCAAGTGCGTTTTCTATCATTGTGTTTCACAACGTGCGGGTGCACGATATACGACTTCGCCTGAAAGTGTACCAGTATATTCGGGAGCGAATTTAATAAAACCAGCGATTAGTCCATACAGCTGTGCATAAAGGCGCAGTCCTGTGCAAGCAGGGCGATCTTCTCCCCGGACGACCAGGGCCGGCCGAAGTTCAGGTCCTCGATCTCGAGCGTGAGACTGCCATTATACCCATTGTCCCGCAATGATCCCATGACCTTTGCCATGACGGGGCTTTTTGCGAGCGGCAGGTGCAGTGTCTTTCCCTCGGCCCTGCTGATGTGCACGTTTACAAGCCGGTCATGGCAGAGCTCGATATACCGGATCGGCTCCTCCTCCGATTTCGAGAGGGCGTGGGACACGTCGAGCGTGAAGAAGAGCCAGGGTTCGTTATCGAGAAGCTCCCGCATCCGTTCGGGCGATGAGAGCAGCGAGTTGACCTTCGGCTCCATGTTCTCCATACAGACCCGGATTGAGTCCCGCATCGCCGCCTCCCGGAGGACGCTGATGTAATGACTGAACCGGGAGAAATCCGCCTCGCCCGGGGGGCGTTTTGCGGTCCTCCGTCCCGGGTGGACCGTGAATACCCCGGCACCCATCTGCCCGGCAATCTCAAGCGACCTGACCGCATATTCGACCGAGACCTCGGCCACATCCGGGTTGATGGAACACGGGTTGAGGTCGAGGATGGGGGCATGCACGGTGAAGGTCACGAGTTCCGGGTGCTGCTTCCGGCAGGCAATCACCTCGTCCACCGGCATGTCCCGGAGCCAGAAATGGGGAGTCTCCAGCCAGAACTCGATCCCGTTGAGACCGGACCGGGAGACAAACGAGAAGATCTCGGGCAGGGTGTACTCGTGGAAGAACATGCTCGCTACGGAGAACGACACCATGGTAGTACTATTTGATATGCGGTTTTAGCCTAATAGTTGTTGATGGACTGGTTCAATACCCCGGATGAACCTCCCGCCGTAACGAATGCGCCTCTGCTGGTCTCGGAGCTCTCGGCAATCATTGCCGGGCTCCTCGACGACCCGCGACTGCAGGACATCCGGGTCCGGGGCGAGGTAACGAACTACAAGCACCATGGCCGGGGACACCGGTACTTCTCGCTCTCTGAAAAAGGTGGCGGCTCAACCGCAGCAGTGATCAAGTGCGTGATGTGGCGGTCGGATGCGGACCGGCTCGCGTTCACCCCGGCCGAGGGGATGGAGGTGGTGGTCTCCGGGTCGGTGGTCGTGTATGCCCCTCACGGCGCCTACCAGATGCAGGTCCGGGCAATAGAGAAGGCCGGCCTTGGCGAAAAATACCTGCTCGTCGAGCAGTGGAAGAAGGAACTCTCTGCTCTTGGCCTGTTTGCCGCTGAACGGAAACGGCCGCTCCCCGCATTTCCCGCCCGGGTCGGGGTCGTCACGTCCGAGACCGGCGCCGTGATCCATGATATCCGGAACGTCATCGGGCGGAGATTTCCGGTGGAGATCATCATCTCGCCAACGGCCGTTCAGGGAGAGGGGGCACATACGGAGATTGCCGGAGCAATCCGCCGCCTCACCGGGCTGATGGATGTCGTGATCGTTGCCCGGGGCGGGGGAAGCTTTGAGGACCTCTTCCCGTTCAATCACCCGGACGTGGTGAAAGCGATCGCAGCCTGCCCGGTACCGGTCGTCAGTGCCATTGGCCACGAAGTGGATGTAACACTCGCCGATCTTGCAGCGGATGTCCGGGCACCGACCCCCTCCGCGGCTGCCGAACTGGTCGTGCCGGACCGGAATACCCTCTCCCTGCAGCTGCAGGAACTGAAAGTACAGATGAGCTCATCCCTGTTCGGGAGGGTTGTATGGGCAAAGGAAGAAGTTACCGGCCTCCGTGACCGGCTCCGGCCCCAGCGGTTCCTCCGGAAACTGGATGAGCGGAAGACCGGTGTGGCCGATATCGCAGACCGGCTCGAACGGGGACTTGTTACCCGGCTCGAACGCGAGCGCCTCCTCCTCGCGGAAATGCGGACGGCACTCGCCGGGAGGAGCCCCCGTGCACTCCTTGCCCGGGGATACTGCGTTGCGGAGAAAGACGGGGCCGTGATCCGGGGCGTGGGGGCCATCGCGCCGGGCGATCGCATGAAAATCCGGTTTTATGACGGGAGCAGTCTCGTGAACGTGGAGCGGGTGGACCATGACGGAAACATATGAAGTAAAGATCGAACAGCTGAAGAAGATCATCGAGAAGATCGAAGACGGAACTACGAGCCTTGACGAGAGCATGAAACTCTACGAGCAGGGTGCAGCGCTCGTGAAACAGTGCGAGAGTATGCTTGCCGAGGCAGAAGTGAAGATCACGACACTCAGCCGGGACAAGTAGCGGTCAGGGTCACGAGCATCTCTTTTCCCGACATAAGATTTTTTATCAGGTCTTCCGGTAGCGTTGCTGCTACCTTGTCGGAAAGAATCCCGACCGTACGCCCGCAGACAAACGTGCTCCTGCGCCAGACCAGGTCCGTCGGGTGGTCAAGCGTCATCCGGGCAGAGCCCCGGGACGTGATCTCGGCAACCACACCCCCGCATTCCAGCCGTGTCAGCAGGACTGCATCGTCGCGGGACAGGACGTGTCTGAACGCTTCCGACAACCCGGCGCAGCCCTTCTCTGCGCCGATCCCGACAATACAGTTGCCGTTTTCGGTCAGGTGGTCCTCGCACGTCACCTCAAACGTTGTCGGGTGCGTGCCAAGGACAAGCGGGTGTCCCCGGCACCGGATCTGTTCCTGCGCCTCCATGCTTTATCATGTGAGGGTTGCCATTGATATTCAATGTTTATCACCGCCAACTGCCCCGAGTGCAACGATGAGACCGAGCACGAGGTACTTGCGGATTCCCGCGACATGCTCGTCCGGTGCACAACCTGCGGCCATCACCAGCGTCTCCCGAAAGAAAAGGAGCCGCAGGCGCTCATGATCAAGGCAATCGTTTCCCGCGAAGGGACCTCGAAGGTCTGCGGGATCGAGCTTGCGGAAGAGGACGAATGCAGCGTGGACGACCACCTTGTTGCCGAGTGCGGCGACGATGCCTTCGGTGTCGAAGTGACCTCGATCGAATGCGGAGACAAGAGAGTGAACCGGGCAAAGGCTCCCGATATCACGACCCTGTGGACCCGGACAATCGAGAATGTCATTGTCAAGGTCTCCATCCATGATGGCAGGAGGACAATCCCGGTCTACATGGAGTGCGATGGCGAACAGCCGTTTGTGGTCAACGACATGTATGTGGCATCCGGGAAACGGTTCCGGATCTCGCACCTCAAGCTCAGGGACGGCCCGCTCATGAGAAAAGAGGGCTGGAAGACCGTTGCTCACCGTATCAAGCGGATCTACGGCATCCGGGTATAATCCTTTTCATAGGTATTTTTTCAGGGTGGACTCCATCTGTTCAACGTGGACCACGCCTTCAAACCGCTCCTTTTCAGCACCGTCCGCGATCACAATGATAGTAGGTGTTGCTTTCAGGTGAAATTCTGCAACATATCCCGGATTTTTGATCGCATCGATCTCCTCTATAGGAATACCGAGTTTCTTTGTTACTTCGGCATTGATCGGTGCCTGTTCCATGCAGCCCATACATCCCGGCTGGAAAAAGCAGAGTACACGAATCGCCATGAACAGGAATCGGTCCCGGCAATAAAAAGGATATAGGTCGGTTATTACTGCTTGGTGAAGGAACTCACCGTGATCTCGGCATAGGGATAGCCGAAATCAACAACGGCACCTGCGGGGGTGAGCCGGGTGACCTGCCCGAACCTGAGATAAGTGATCTCCGTCGAGTTGGATGCGGTCGCATTCGGGGTTTCTGATACGCCCATCACAAGCGAGTCGCCAATCGAAAGCTCGCTCATGTTCACATTAACTCTCTGCAGGTCATCTGCCGAGAAGATGGTGCTCATGGCACTGCCCGAGGTAAAGTTCACCTTCTTCTTCTCACCGGTCCTCATATCCACAACACCTCTGCTTATCGCGTTATATTCCGGGTTGTACAGTGCAAATCCTTCCGTGCTCCCGCCGTTGCTTGCGATATAGACGGGGACCGGGTAGATGGCCTGGTTCAGGGACTGGTTTGCAATAAGAGTCAGCTGCTGGGTATACAGGATCCCGCTCCCGCTGCTGATCTGCTGTTTGTACAGCTGCTCGTTTGAGGTCATGAATGGATTACCCGCTGTATCATAGAGCGTATAATCGATCACGACCTGGTCTCCTGCCTTAATCGGGGCAATACCGGTGATCCAGTTCATTCCCATGGATGAAACCACCATGATGAACACAAACAGCACTGCGGCAATGACAAAAAGTACCTTCTTCCACTTGGATTGTGCTGCTTCTTTTTGCTTTTGTTTACCCATACGTAACGATCCTCCTTACTACATCGTAACCACACGCTATAAACTATTCCGATATGTAATGGTATAATAGCAATGTTTATTAAGTATATTTAGTAACGTTAGGTTAACCCATTATTGACAGAATGGGTACCATGAAAAGGAGGAATGGTCATGGCATGGAGAAGATATCCACCTGATTCCATCTGGCAGGAGATGGAAGATATGCGGGCGGAACTTGACAGCATGTTCCACCTGGCGTCAGCGGGCAACAGGCTCCTGCCGGCCGCAGGGAGAAGCGACCGCATGCTTTCGGCAATCCGCGGCGAGTTCCGCGTGGATGTCCGGGAACACGGTGATGAGATCATTGTCGTCGCAGACCTCCCGGGAGTCGACAAAGAGGCCGTTGCCCTGCAGCTGCTGAATCCCAGAACTCTTGAGATATCCTGCGAACGAACCGATAAGACAGAAGATACCGCCGGGGGATTCTACATGCGGGAACGCGTGTCCGGCTCCATGAGCCGGGCCGTCATCCTTCCGGCTGATGTCACCGAAAACAATGCAAGAGCAAGTTTCAGGAACGGGGTCCTGGAAGTGACCCTGAAAAAGACCGCCCCGCAAAAAAAATCCAAGATCGAGATCGAGTAACCACCGGCAACGGTGGTTTTTTTCTTTTTTTACCGATGTTTTAAAGTGCCTGAGGCCGTAAAGCTGTACTGATGGACAAAAAAAAGGTCAAGGACTATATGACCTATGATGTTGTCAGCGTCGATTTCAACGGCACGGCAAAGGACGTCATCGACCGGATCCAGAAGACCCATCATGACGGGTTTCCGGTCGTAAAGGAGAACATGGTCGTCGGGTATATATCGGCCCGTGACCTGCTCTTCGTCCAGCCGGAAACACCGGTCGAAAAGGTCATGTCCTCAAACCTTATTGTCGCCGACCCTGAGATGGACATCAACGATGCAGCCCGTGTCATCTTCCGGAGCGGTATCCAGAAACTGCCGGTTGTTGACGAGAAGAATAACCTCCTGGGCATCATCTCCAATTCTGACGTGATCCGGTCGCAGATCGAGCACGTATCTCCTGAGAAAGTCTTCAATTTCATGACCACGCTCAAGAAACTCTATAACGTGGACCCCACGCTCGACCGGGGGACGATACCGGTCAAGGAACTCCTTCCCACCCAGTCGAAGATCTATGAGGACGAACTGGAGGGCCGGATCTATGAGATCAAGAAGGGGCTCGCCGAGCCGATCATTGTCGTAAAACGCCCGGGACGCATCATCCTCGTCGACGGCCACCACCGGGCCATAGCGGCAAAGAAACTTGGTATCACCGCGCTCGATGCATACATCATCGAGATCAAGGAAGATATCGAGCTGGGCATGGAACGCACGGCGCTCGCGATGAACTTAAAAACCCTTGACGATGTGCAGGTGCTCGATTACGCCCGTCACCCGCTTGTTGCGATCACGCACCGCCTGGTTAAACGTGTCTGATGACATGTTAAACCACTCACAGGACTGATGTCCTGTTCGCAGATCAAAAGAGTCTGAAGACTCTTTTTCCCACTCACAGGTCTGATGACCTGTTCGTTTGCGAAGAGAGTCTGATAATTTACTCTTTTTCCTGCTCTGTTGAAATCATTTCAAGATGCTAACGCTCCCGGGCTTACATTGTACTCGTGGTGGGGGGGTCGGGCGGTGTACTTCCTGTGCGAACAAACCGGTGTGGTTCAGGAAGTTGCCGTCGGAAATTGTCCCCCGGATCTGGTGGTCACGGGCGACAAAATGTTAAAGTACACCGCCCGACCCCCGCAGGGCCCCTCCCATTTCCGAGCCGGATTCGTCCAGTTTTACGGGGTGGATGAAGGGACGGTCCTGGCTCCGTGGGTGACGGGGGTCGGGCGGTGTACAAATGGAGCGGGCGGGGGAGCTCATATCAAAAAAGGTTATTTACCGAGCTAATTTTTCAAAGGTTTTGAAAAAGGGATTTTTGGCTCTGTAGAAAACCTGTGTGGGATAGTGTTAGATAGGGATGGAGCCACGGGCGCTCGGGGTCTGCCGACCCTCGCCCCGTGGAACTTAGCCGTATGCGAGCCTTGAAAAAAATTAAAAACTAAGGGGGTCAAGGGGGCTTGCCCCCTTGGACTGCCTCCCCCCCTGGGGGAGAGAGGGGGTCACACTCGTAATTCCACTGAGTGTATTGTGAGAAGGATTTCTACAGAGCCGATTTTTTATTTTTTAAAAAAACCTACGAACCTTCGTACCGCAGGTCGAACTTCTCGTTGAGCACATGCTCTTTTACAACCGTGCCATCAGGTATGACTACTTCCGGCCAGAGCCGGGTCTTGGAGTGGACCACCACACGGTCACGCAGGACGACACGGGGACCGATCACGGTGTCGTTCTCAATGCTGCAGTGCTCCCCGATATGGGTGTCGTTGTCCATGATGCACCCGGAGATCGTGCTGTTTGCCCCGATAATCACCCGGTTGTAGAGAGACGATGAGAAGACCTTCACGTTGTTCCGGAGGATGCATTTTTCCCCGATGCTGGTGTACGGGCCGATCAGGACATTGTCCCCGATTGTAGTGCCGGGGCCGATTGCCACCGGGCCGATGACCCGGGTGTTCTTGCCGAGCGTGATCGAACCCCCGAGCTGGACGGGTCCCTGGACCTGTGCGCCATGCATCGAGAGGTCGCCGATGATGTCGGTGAAATCGATCCCCTGGAGTTTCCACCGTTCTGCCTGGCGCAGGGAATGGGGGCTCCCGACATCAGTCCAGTTCCCTCTCGCAAGCCAGCCTTTGAGGGAATGCCCTTCCTGCATCAGCCGGGGGAACAGGTCACGGGCAAAATCATACTTGACACCTGCAGGGATGTAGTCGAAGACATCGGGACTGCAGACGTACATACCGGTGCTTGCAAGATTGGAGAAGATCTCGCCGGGTGCAGGCTTTTCCTTGAACCGTTTTATCTCATACCCGACATCGATCTCGGCAATACCATATTCCCCGGGATCATCGATGGAGATGAGCCCGATACTCACCGTTGCCTTCTCTTTCTGGTGTGACCGGTAAAATTCCAGCACGTTGAGGTCAGTGACATGGTCGCCACCGACGATGAGGAAGTCCTGCCCGTCAAGATACTTCTGGGCGTTCTTCACGCTGCCTGCCGTCCCGAGTTTGGTCGTCTCGTGGACATAGGTGATCTCGGCGCCAAAGAGCGAGCCGTCACCGAGCGCTTCCTCGATCGCATTTCCCATGTAGCCGAGGGTGAGCACCACTTCCCGGAACCCGAGGTTCGTGAGGTGTGCGACCAGATGCTGGATGGAGGGACGGTTGACGATGGGGATACAGGGCTTGGGCCGTTCGAATGTGAGGGGACGGAGGCGGGTGCCTTCCCCCCCGCACATGATACACACCTTCATGCATGAGTTTTCGTGCCGGTATGGTTTAAGGCTGATGTTTTTTGGGCCCCCGTTCTCCGGTTTTATATGGTCACGGGTGAAATATATCGTACGCCAGCGCGGAGCATCATGACTGAAGAGGATTATCGCATATTACCTGCAGCCAGGGGGCACGTCCAGTGTCTTCCCAAAAAGAAAGAACCGCTGGAGAACTGCGGGTTCTGCATCCACTGCCGCGAGTTCCGGGTCAGCGGGAAGTTCGTGAAGTCGCCTTCACTTGCGTATTGCACGAAGTGCCGGGTAACCGAACGGGTGGATTTTACCAAAGCCGATGCCGTGAAGTGCGCTGACCGCCAGGGCGAGGGATTCCACAGCATCACGAATATTATCAGTTAATTTTTTTGAATTTTATCCGGCCCTGACCAGTGCTTCCACCGCATCCATATCGACATGCTCCTCGAACAGGTCGGCAAGCGTCTCGTACGGGTCAGCAATGGTCTCCGGGATCGGATCGAACGGCAGCCCTTTCTTTTCGTACAGGTATGAGAGCAGCGCATTCGCGGCTGATGGGTTCTGGAACAAACCGTGCATGTAGGTGCCGAACACGAGACCATCATCACTCACCCTGCCGTCACCATGTAGTGCTTCCCGGCAGCTGCCCGCATCCGTGATACCCATGTGGATCTCGTACCCGGTGACCGTCCCCATCGCGGAGAGGATCGGGGGAATATCCTGTGCCTGACGTTTCACCTGGGTTGTGTTCTTCTCGTACGATGCAAAGTGCGTGACGCAATCCAGCAGCCCAAGCCCCGGGTATGTCCCGGCAACTGACTCGAATCCTGCATCCACGAGGGTCGTGCCCAGCATCTGGTACCCCCCGCAGATCCCGATGATCGGGATTCCCTGTTCACGGGCACGGTGGAGTTCCCGGCCCATGCCGCTCTCCATAAGGACCTTGAGGTCGTCAATAGTGTTCTTTGTCCCGGGAATGATGATGCAGTCATAGGCATCAAGCGGGGCGCCGGGAGGCACATAATCGACAGCCGCATACTGTTCGAGGAGCTCGAAATCGGTAAAATTAGCAATGCGGGGGAGCCGTATGACACCGATCCGCACCTTCCCGTTGCCGGCGCTCTTGTCACCGATAGAGAGGGAGTCTTCGCTCGGCAGCGGCAGGGTGAAATACGGGACAACGCCGAGGACCGGGATCCCACAAAGGTCCTCGATCATTTTTATTCCCGGTGTGAAAATGGCCGGATCGCCGCGGAACTTGTTGATGATGATCCCCCGGACCAGCGGGAGGATATCCGGAGGAAGGAGCTGGATCGTCCCCCAGACCTGCGCAAACACACCACCGCGTTCGATATCGGCAACCAGGATCAGCGGGATCCGGAGTCTCCGGGCAAGCTGGGTATTGGCAATGTCCCGGTCGTAGAGATTCAGTTCCGCTGCCCCACCGGCACCTTCCACCACCACGTGACCATATTCAGTTTTCAGCCGGTCATACGCCGCCAGTGCATGTTCAAGAAGTCCGGGGGTCTCCTGGTAATATTCCGTGATCGGGACATCCTTATAGGGCCTGCCGTTCAGCACAACCTGCGAGACACAGTCACCCTTCGGTTTCAGGAGTACCGGGTTCATGTCAACATGAGGTACCAGCTTTGCTGCAGCAGCCTGCATCGCCTGGGCCATGCCGATCTCACCGCCACCCGGTGTGACATACGAGTTCAGGCTCATGTTCTGGGACTTGAACGGGGCCACCATGCACCCGCGGCGGACAAGGCACCGGCAGATGGCAGCAACCGTGACACTTTTTCCCACGTGGGATGCAGAACCCACCACGAACAAAGACATAGCTTTTCCGTACAATGTATGCAGGGATCATAAAAACAGGTGCCCATGTATCCCGGACTGGTGATGAGTTAGAAAAACGGGCGGGAATTGGCCAATATTTGCCACATTCTGGTATTTTCTTCCCAATTTTCCCCTATGCAATGCAAGGTAATAAATAAAGAGAACCTTAAAAATACTGGTAATGATTGGTGGGATTTGCCCGACGTGTGGACTACCTAAGGAACTTTGTATTTGTGAGGAGGTAGCAAAGGAACAGCAGAGGATCAATGTCAAAGTGAACAAACGCCGGTACGGGAAAGAA
>JAJRCF010000003.1 GCA_028679075.1 Methanoregula sp.
CGAAGATCCGGCAGATCCGGCCCGGCCGGGGCGTCATCACGATGATCCGGTCCGCGAGGAAGACCGCCTCGTCCACGCTGTGGGTGATGAAGACCACCGTCTTTTTTGTCTTCTCCCAGATCGTGAGCAGTTCCTGCTGGAGCATGTTACGCGTCTGGGCGTCGAGTGCGCCAAACGGCTCGTCCATTAAGAGGAGGACCGGGTCGAGCGCGAGCGCCCGGGCAACCGCAACCCGCTGCCGCATCCCTCCTGATAGCTCCGAGGGGTAACTGTCCCGGAACTGGGAGAGGTTGACGAGGTCGAGGTACTGTCCGGCAACCCGGTAGCGTTCCTCTTTTGCCACGCTCTTCATCTCAAGACCAAAGGCGATGTTGTCAATCACCGTGCGCCACGGAAAGAGGGAATATTCCTGGAAGACCATGCCCACCTTCGGGCTCGGGCCTTTCATCTCCTCGCCATCGAGGATGATCGAGCCTGACTCCGCAGTGTCCAGGCCCGCGATCATGCGGAGCAGCGTGGTCTTGCCGCACCCGGACGAGCCGAGGATGCAGACAAACTCCTTGTCCTGCACTGATAGGTTGAGGTGCTCAAGGACAACGAGCCGCGAGCCATCATCCCGTGGGAACGACTGGTTCAGGTCCCGGATCTCAAGATTGCCCATATCACGCCACCTCCCCGGTCCGCCACTTCAGGAAATGCCGGTCTATATAATACCGGAAGACCATGTCGAACGCCAGGCCGATCATGCCCAGGAGGATCATGTACACGACAACACTGTCCATCTGGTGGAGGGAATAGAAGAACCAGAGTTTCTGCCCGAGACCGTAATTCGAGACCCCGAAGAGTTCGGCAGCGACCAGGCACATCCAGCCAACACCGGTTGCGATCCGTATCCCCGCGGCGACCGAGGGGAGGGCGGCAGGGAACGCGATGTACCGGATCAGGTCGCGGTCCTTTGTACACCCGAGCATCTTTCCTGCCTCGACAAAAATTCTGGGCACACCGCGGAAGCCGCTGTAGGTGTTGATGATGATCGGGAAGACCGCCCCGACAAAGATGATGAACCCTGCGGAGAAGGAGGTCAGCCCGAACCAGATGATTGCAAACGGGATCCAGGCAAGGGGTGGGATCGGGCGGAGGAGTTCGATGATAGGATCGATGAAGGACTCAAACCGGCGGTTCCAGCCCATGATGATCCCAAACGGGATGCCGACAAGGAGCGCCAGCCCAAGACCGATGGCGAAATGGATGAGACTCGCCTTGATGTCAAGGAAGATATCTCCGGCCTGGAGCAGACTGACAAATGCGGAGAAAACATCGGTAGGGGCGGGGAGGATGAAAGGATACTGTATGATCACTGCCGCAACGAATTGCCATATGATGATTGCCAGCAGGACCGCAAGCACGCCGAGCCGCCAGTCTTTGCCGTTCATTTCTGCATGTCTGCCCATGGATTCTGGTCCCTGTTTTTTTTCCAACCGGATTTCCCTTCGTAGTTACGGTGCCGGCTGGTGCTCTGGATAGTACTGTATAGTAAAGAACTTCATGGGAAAAAAAGGTTGGTTGGGGTACTTCAGCTCTTCGTGTAGAACGTGAGATCGAAGATGTCTTCCTTGGTGAGAGGTTTCTTGATGTACCCGAGTTCGTACTGGATCTTCGCGTAATCGAGGACCGGTGCGACAATGATGTTCGGGTCCGATGCCCAGCTGCCGTCCCATTCCTTGAGCGATGACGTGACATCCTCGATCTTGGCGCCGGTCTTGGTCGAGTAGATCACTGCAGCCTCGTCGATGTTCTGCTCGTTCCAGAGAACGGCCTTTTCATTGGTCTTGATGATCTGGCGCACGATCTCCGGGTGTTCGCGGATCAGTTTGCCGCTGACAACAAGGACGCAGCAGGTGTGGTTCGGGTACATCTCACCGGAGTGGACCGCGACTTTGCCCTTGCCCTGGTTCACGACCGTGCTCGGGGAAGGTGTTGGCAGGAAGACAGCATCGACTTTTCCGGCCGTGATTGCCGTAACGGCATCGCCCGGTCCCATGCCCTTGATGAAGACGTCCTTGTCCGGGGTGAGATTATTTTTCACCAGCCAGTCACGCAGGACGGTGTCCTGGATGCTTCCCGGTTGGAACGTGGCGATGGTCAGGCCCTTGAGGCTCTCCGGGCCTGTGTAGTTAAGATCCGTCCGGACAACAAGATCAGAGCCCTGCGTGTTGACACCGGCAACGATCTTTGCGTCAAGCCCGGTGGAGAGCGCGGTCAGGACCGGGGCTGCACCAACATAGGCAACATCGAGTTCGCCGGCAAGCATCGCCTGCATCTCGGGCGGGCCGCTCGGGAAGACCTTGTCCGAGACATTTACGACACCAAGAGGAGCGAGGTCCTCCTTAAACCAGCCTTTCTCAAGAGCGGTGGTTGCCGCCATCTGGTGGGTGCTCGGCTGGTACCCGATAACGAGCTCCTTGACGGGAGTCGCAGATGCGGGGGTTGTTGCGGTACCTGACGGCTGCGTGCAGCCGGCAGTGAGCAGGAGAAGGGCAATCGCGATGAGGGCGATTGCCGTGATCTTCATCGGTTTCATGCGGAAGTGTTGTTTCGGGATTATTAAATATTACACCATATGGACAATAAATCTCTTATTTTGTCCATTTTTTATAAAAAAATTTTACAATTGGATACACATTTTATCATTACTGTCCACTCTTTGCCGGATTCCCGCAGAGATTTTAAGGACAAAAAGGGAAATTTATTCTTTAATTAGCCCGTTTGTACCTGTTATATGGTACAGGTGGACCCTATTGACCGGCTTATGCGCGCTGCCCTTATCTCGGATGAGGAGTTCGTCGCCACCCTGAATGACCTGCTCCGCCACGACCTGCGGATCAGCGTGCGGGAATTATCGGAAAAGAGCGGGATCGCCCAGAGCTCGCTGTATAAGATCATGCACGGGAAACGGTCACCCAACCTTTCGACTCTCCGCTCGATCATCCGGGCCCTGCGCCAGTTCTATCACGTGGGTGCGGAAGACTTCATCGGGCTCATTGCCGCACGCCCGGTGCTGGAGAGCGTGGAGGAACGGGTAGCTGATATTGATGGCCACCGTATGCGGGTGCGGGAATATCCGGTCCACACGATGGAAGACGCGATCGTTGCCGCGGTCCGGGCGGAGCGTGAAGGCGCAATTGCAATTGTCTGCGCACCGATCGTCTCCAGCATCATCGAGCAGCTCGTCCACGTCCCGGTGGCAACGATCATCCCGCGTGAATCGGTACAACAAGCCATCGAGCTTGCGGCGCGTAAGGCGTGGCTTTAATCCCATGACCGCCAATTTATTAGCAGGTGACAGGATGCGAAAGGACGTTGTACGGCAGGGGCGTCTTTCCGGCACACGGTCAGCGGCAATCACACGGTACCTCTCTTCAATGGAAGCGGACCGGTCCATTGCCCGCGCTGACCTGCTCGTCGATATTGCCCATGTGCTGATGCTGGATACGCAGAAGATCAATAAACGGGCCGTAACAAAACCGATCGTTACGGCACTGCTCGGATACTATGACGACGGGATCCCGGACGAGGTCTTTGACGAACAGTACGAGGACGTCCACGCCGGGATCGAATCGCTCCTGATCGAATCAATCGGTGCGGAAGCCGGTGGCAGGATGCATGTCGGCCGTTCGCGGAATGATGAGGTGGCGACATGCCTCCGTATCCGGATCCGCGAGGACCTGCTTGCCCAGATGGCAGCACTCCTGAAAGTCCGGGCCACCCTGCTCGCGGTTGCCGACAAGCACACCGAAAGCGCCATGCCCGGGTTCACGCATCTCCAGCATGCCCAGCCCACAACGCTCGCCCACCATCTCTTGGCCTACGAGCAGGCATTCGCCCGGGACTTCGACCGGCTCCAGTCGGCTTATACGCGGGTCAACCTCTCGCCCCTCGGCGCTGCTGCCTTTGCCTCAACAGGATATCCTGTCGACCGGAACCTCACCGCGCACCTCCTCGGGTTTGACGGCCTTGTGACCAACACGATGGACGCGGTGGCCACCCGGGATTTCGCGCTCGAAACCCTTGCAGACTTAAGCATCATGATGGCGAACACGAGCCGGCTCTGCGAGGAATTGATCCTCTGGAGCTCCGCTTTTGTCCGGTTCGTCACGCTTGACGATGCGGTCTGCTCCACGTCATCCATCATGCCCCAGAAGAAGAACCCGGACGTTGCTGAGATCATGCGGGCAAAGTCCGGCGCGGTCTTCGGGGCGTTTGGCGGTGCATTTGTCACGGTCAAGGGCCTGCCCATGAGTTACAACCGTGACCTGCAGGATCTCACCCCCCACCTCTGGCGCGGGGTGCAGGATGCCCACGAGAGCACCGTGATCCTCGCTGAGATGCTTGACGGGGCCACGTTCGATACGGAACGGATGGCAGAAGAGGCCGGGAAGGGTAACTCTACGGCAACCGAACTGGCCGATTCGCTGGTCAGGACCTACGGGCTCCCCTTCCGGACCGCCCACAACATTGTCGGAAGGGCGGTGCAGAAAGGCGACCTCTCCCTTGCCACGCTCGAAGCAGCGGCGCAGGAAGTGGATAATAAGATATCCTTAAAGAAACTGGGCCTGACCAACGATGAGATCGACCGGATGCTCGATGTGCAGTATTCGCTCTCGCTCCGCACGGCACCGGGTGGACCGGCACCGGCGGCAACGAAGAAGTCCATCGCCCAGCGGAAGAAACAACTCAACGCAGACAGCGCCGGCACCAAAAAGATACAGGCTGCCCTTAACCTCGCAGAAAAGATCCTCATCACCTCAGCACGGAGGCTGGTAGCATAACAACTGAGTTCGTTTCAGGAGACCTCGTCCGGTGTGAATACGGGGAGAAGCAGCTGAAAGGCATATACATTACCGAACGCGATGGCATGGCCGTTGTCAAGCTCGGTTCCGGCTATAACATCGGTGTGCCTCCCGGGGTCTGCACGTTCGTTGAACGGCCGGCCCCTGCCGCGATAAAGCCGGTTGACGTGAAACAGGACAGCAGCCTTCCCAATTTATCCATCGTCTCCACAGGAGGGACGATCGCAAGCCGGATCGATTACCGGACCGGTTCCGTGACGAGCCAGTTCAATGCGAGCGACATCCTCGTTGCGATCCCTGAGCTCGCGGAGATCGCAAACTACCGCACGATCCCTCTTGCGACTATCCTCTCGGAGAACATGACCCCCGCAATCTGGCAGGAGCTTGCACGTGCGATCCATGAGGAGATCAAGGGGGGAGCGAAGGGGATCATTGTTACGCACGGGACGGACACGATGGCCTACAGCGCAGCGGCGATCAGTTTCATGATCGATACACCGGTGCCAATACTCTTTGTCGGTTCCCAGCGGTCTGCCGACCGGCCTTCGAGCGACAACGCGATGAATGCGGTCTGTGCGGCGGCGGCAGCAACGAGCGATCTCGGTGAGGTCGCCGTTGTGATGCACGCCTCGACAAACGATGACCACTGCGCCATCCACCGCGGCACCCGGGTGCGGAAGATGCACACGTCGCGCCGCGATGCGTTCCGGAGCCTTGGCATCCCGCCGATCGGAACGGTGGAGTATCCTTCGCGCACCGTGACACTCGCACCGGATGCGGTACGACGCGGGACACACAAACTGGCGCTCCACGACAAGCTCGAACCTCACTGCGCTCTCGTGCAGTTCTTCCCGGGGATGTCTCCGGACATCCTCAAGGCGTTCGAAGGGTACAAGGGTCTTGTGATATCCGGTACCGGCCTCGGGCATACCAGCACAACGCTCATTCCTCAGCTGAGGCGCTTCACTGACGCAGGGACCCTGGTGGTCATGACCTCGCAGTGCATGAACGGCAGGGTCTGTGACCGGGTGTACGATACCGGGCGTGACCTGCTTGATGCCGGGGTCATCGAAGGCGGCGACATGCTGCCGGAAGCGGCGCTGGTCAAGATGATGTGGGTGCTCGGTAATGAGAAGGACACAAAGAAAGCGAAAGTCCTGATGCAATCGGATCTCAAAGGCGAGTGCAACCGGAGGAGTGCCCATGGATTATAAGAAGGCCGGCCTTATTGCCGGGATCGAGATCCACCAGCAGCTGGACACAGCGGAGAAACTTTTCTGCCACTGCCCGACCACTCTCCGCGAGACAACCGAACATGCAGGAGAGTTCTCCCGGTTCCTGCGGGCAACGGTCAGCGAGATGGGCGAGATCGACCGGGCGGCAAAGGAAGAGATGAAACGCGACCGCCGGTTCCAGTACTATACGTACGACACGACCTGCCTTGTCGAGAATGACGAAGAGCCCCCGGCACCGATAAATGACGAAGCGCTCTCCGTCTGCCTCACCATCGGGAAGATGTTTGGCATGACACCGGTCCCGCAGGTGCACACGATGCGCAAGCTCGTGATCGACGGTTCGAACACGAGCGGGTTCCAGCGCACGGCCCTTGTCGCATTGAACGGGACCCTGCCGAACGGGGGAGAGATCGAGACGATCTGTCTTGAGGAGGAGGCTGCTCAACGGGTGAAAGACGAGGTCTTCAGCCTTGACCGCCTCGGTATTCCCCTTGTCGAGATCACAACGTCCCCGTGCATGCACACTCCTGAAGAGGTGCAGAAGATGGCGGAGTACATCGGCATGGTGCTCCGCTCCACCGGCAAGGTAAAGCGCGGGATCGGGACGATCCGGCAGGACGTCAACATCTCGATCGCGCAGGGCGCCCGCGTGGAGATCAAAGGCGTGCAGGAACTGGACCTGATCGCCGAAGTTGTCCGGCGCGAGGTCCAGCGGCAGCAGAGCCTCCTTGCGATACGCGACGAACTCAAAGGCAGGGGCGCATCCGTGGATACGGCCAGTGCACAGGACATCACTGTTCTCTTCAGGGACACCAAATCCACGGTGCTGAAGAAGGCAAAGAAGATCCACGCGATCGTTCTCAAAGGTTTCGCCGGCCTTGTCGGCCGCGAGATCCAGCCGGAACGCCGGCTGGGCAGCGAGATGTCGGATTACGCGAAGAAGTGCGGGGTTGGCGGAATCTTCCACACCGACGAACTCCCGGCATACGGAGTCACCACAGAAGAGGTCGCAACCCTTAAGGCGCATATGAAAGCCGGGGAGGCGGACTGCGTAATCATCGTCGCAGGAGCGAGCGAAAAGCAGGCTGCGTGCGCCATCGGCCAGGTTGTCACCCGGGCAGCGATCGCCCTCTCGGATAAACCGGTTCCCGAAGAGACGCGAAAGATGCTCGAGACCGGCAGCACGGCCTACATGCGGCCCCTGCCGGGCGCAGCGCGGATGTATCCCGAGACGGATGTCCTCCCGGTCATCATCAGTGATGCCCGGTGGAAAGCAGTATCCATTCCCGAACTTCTGACCGCACGCGCTGACCGGTACGCGAAAGAGTACCAGATCGACCTCCCTTATGCGCTGCAGCTTGCCGGTTCCGAGAAACTCCCGTTGTTCGAACGCGCGATCAGGGAGGGTATCAAGCCCAAGCTCGCTGCGTTCACCATCCTGTCAACAGTAACCGAACTCAGGAGGGACGGCGTTGATGTCAGGAAAATTTCTGACGATGCGTATCTTGCCACGTGGCATGCGGTCGAGAAGGGACAGGCCGCAAAAGAGGCGATTCCGGAACTCTTCCGGAGCATCGCGGCCGGAAATTCCTTTGAAGAATCCCTCAAAAAACTGGCACCCCAGGTCTCCCGCGAAGAACTTGAGGCAATCGTCAGGAAGATCCTTGCAGACCGCTCCGACTTTATCGCGCAGAAAGGCAGGGCCGCCCTCGGCCCCCTCATGGGCGTGGTCATGGCAGAAGTGCGGGGATCCGTTGACGGGAAGCTGGTCAGCGAGGTCCTGAAGACCGAGATCGACCGGGCGCTGGAACCTAAATAAAGGCGCGGGGTCTGCGAACCAGTCAGAAGTCGAAGAATTGCTACGCAATTCTTCTCCTCTTCCTGGCCTGATGGCCAGTCAGACCCAACATTTATCACCCGCACGGAAGAATTAGATAAGGAGTTTAACTATGGGCAAGACAGGCACAACCCTCTGGGCACAGGTAAAAGGTGTAAAAGGACAGATCCGGCTCGTCCCCAAGAAAGAAGGCGAGGCAAAAACCCCGGGTCCGAACCAGCGCTTCAAGGCCGGAGCCAATGTAAAGCAGATCGACCAGATCGCTGAGGCACAGGGCGGACGCGGCGGCGGTGGAAGACGTGGCGGCAGGCGCGGCGGCGACCGGTCAGGTGGATCCGGCATGAACGAGTCCACAGCAAACCCGATGATCCGCAGGCACATGAAGCGGGCAAAAGTCTCCGCACTCGGCACAAAGGCCAAGTCTTCCCGGTAAAACAGTCTATAATCAATAGGGAGCCCTTTATGGGATTGAGGTCCCAAAACCTTTTTTTCTCCGACTGGTTCGAAGAACCAGGAGGATGAGAAGAACGCGTCAGTGTTCTTCGAAGGTCGGCTGATGCCTCCCTTCTCATTGTCGAGGTCCTGATGAACCTCTCCAACTTCGAACGTACCGGCCCTACAGGTTCATTCCGTCAAGGATAACTGTCTTTTATCCCAACATCTATGGTGACTATGGATCTTCCAACTGCTCTCAAGAGTTATCAGTACGGAGAACGGGCAAAGTCCGAACTGATCATGATATCCCAGTTCTGTCTTGCAGTGAACGGGTTCCCTGAACAGGAGCGTGCCGGCGGCCGCCGCATGCTTCTCATGATGATGGAAGCAACACGGGGCGAGCTCCAGTTTGCCGCACAGAGCACCTCGCAGGCCGAGTTCCAGAAAGCGATCAATGCCCTCAACGAAGCGATCTCCCTTGTCGAGGGAAACCAGCCGGAACAGGCATCAATGAAAATTGCCCAGGCGATCAGTGCATCCACCACACCGGCACAGGAAGCTTGGCAGGTACTCTCGGAACATGGACTTCTCTGATATCCTCTCGTTCCTCTCAGGGCGTTCTTCGGTCAGGGAATACGAGAGCGAGCCGATCCCGAAAGAAGAGATCGACTATATCCTGAACTGCGCCAGCACGGCCCCAAGTGCCGGCAACATTGAAGCCTGGGATGTGGTCGTGGTAACCGATGAAGAGACACGGGCGGCGCTTGCCGAGGCTGCCTTCAACCAGACGCACATCGAACAGGCTCCGGTGATCCTTGCGGTCTGTTCCAACTATGTCCGCTCGATGTCCCGGTATGGCGAGCGGGGGATCCTCTATGCGCTGGAAGATGCAACGATTGCCTGCACCTATATGATGCTCGCTGCCCATGCACGGAACCTGCAGAGCTGCTGGACCGGGGCATTCGATGACGAAGCCGTGCGCGAGGTCCTCGGTCTCCCCCAGCATATCCGCCCCATTGCCCTGCTCGCAATCGGGAAAGGCCAGACCCCGGGACAGCTCACCGGACGTATGGCGGTCGGGGAACACGTGCACCGCGAAACCTGGTGAAGGAGAGAACATGCCAGACTATGTTGTAACAATTGAATCCGCGTGGCTTGTCCGCGATGTAAAATCCCTGGACGACGCGATCGGGATCGCGATCAGCGAAGCCGGGAAACGGTTGAACCCCAATGCAAAATACGTGGAGGTCGAGGCAGGATACCTGACCTGCCCGTACTGCGAGGAGACACTCTCGAGCGCGATTGTCGTTGCGGATACCGCACTCGTGGGGCTTGTCCTCGAGATGAAGGTGTTCCGGGCGGAGTCCGAAGAGCATGCGGGCCGGATCGCCAAGTCGGTGATCGGCAAGGCGCTGCGCGACATCCCCCTCAAACTCGTGGATGTGCAGGCACAATGATCCATATCGTAGGACACACTGCCATAGACCATATTTCAAAAGTCCCCCACCTGCCGGAAAAGAACTGTTCTACCCACATTACCGATCGTCAGATCTATTACGGTGGCGGGGCTTCCAATATCGCTGCGGGTATCGCCACCCTTGGCGAGAGCGTTACGCTCCATTCCTGTGTTGGCAGTGACTTTGCCGGCAGCGATTATGACCGCTGGATGACGAAACTCGGGGTCCACCAGCAGTTCTTCGTTGTCCCGGACGCCCACACGCCAACGGCGTTCATGTTCACTGATGATAACGGCGACCAGATGACCTTCTTCGAGTGGGGGGCATCCCGGGCATTCAGGACCTCCGAGGCGCCGGCCCTGCCGCTCGTGCACATGGCAACCGCCGACCCGGAGTTCAACTGCAGGGTCGCGGAAAAGAGCGAGTTTGTCTCGTTCGATCCCGGGCAGGACGTATTCTGGTATAACAGGGAACAGCTGGAATCGCTCATCTCGAACACGGATATTCTCTTCGCCAACCAGCACGAAGTCCGGCAGATGTGTGAAACACTCGGGATCACCCGCGAGGCCCTCATCAGCAAGGTCAGCATGGCGATCTTCACGATGAGCGGTGACGGGAGCACGCTCTATACCGGGGGACACGAGCATTTCATCCCGGTGGTACCGGTAACTCTTTCAGATCCCACTGGCGCCGGAGATTCCTACCGGGCCGGGTTCCTCTCTGCGTATGTACGAGGATATTCGCCGCTTACCTGCTGCAAGATCGGAACCGTGACTGCATCGTTCATTGTCGAGCACGTTGGCTGTCAGACGCATCTCCCGAACTGGGATGCCATGCAGTCCCGGTACCGCCGGCACTTCGGCATCCTTGAGGCCCCGCAATCATAGGAGAGCAGGCATGAGCTGGGCAGCACTCACATCCGGCGGAAAAGACTCGATCCTGTCATGCCAGAAGGCGATTGACAGCAAAAAAGACGTCCGCTATCTGGTGACCGCCTGCCCGAAGAACCGTGACTCCTACATGTTCCACTCGGCAAACCTGGATGTTGTGCCGGTTATTGCCAAAGTATCCGGTATTGAGTATGTGGAAATCCCTACGGAAGGCAACAAGGAAGAAGAGCTCGCCGATCTCGAAGCGGGACTTGCCGGGCTCGATATCGAAGGGGTGATTGCCGGTGCGGTCGCCTCGGAATACCAGGCCGAGCGCGTGAAAGCGATCACCGACCGGCTGGGGCTGGAACTCTTCACCCCACTCTGGCACATGGACACCGAGCTCCTCCTCCGGGAAGTGGCCCTGCGGCTGGACGCACGGATCATTGTCACTGCAGCGGAAGGGCTTGACGCCAGTTTCCTTGGCGCACGGTTCGACGATGCACTCATCCACCGGCTCAAGCGCGTTGCCGCAACACGGCGCATCAACATCGCGGGCGAGGGCGGGGAATACGAGAGCATCACGCTCAATGCGCCGTTTTACTCGCGCCCGATCACCTACACCACCGCAGAGGTCCACTCAACACAGGACCGCCATGAACTCGTCCTCGGGGGGTTTGCGTAATGGCACAAGGCGGGGATGTGAAACTCGGGCAGCTCACCAGATACATTTTCACGGCACCTACATGGCAGCGGTCGCTGATCCTCATCATACTCCTTGGCCTGCTCATCGATGGGGCCAATGCCCGTGCCTGGCTGAGCCTCCCTTCATCAGGAATTATCGCGTTTCCCGTACCGGCTGTTCTCAGTAATTACCTTGCCCTACCGGAAACATTCCTGTTCTCCGGTACGATCGCGTTCACCATTCCCGCGGTCGCCGCACTGGTCCTGACCAAGCCGATCATCGAATACACCGGCAAGACGATGACCTGGAACCGCTCCGCCCTGCTTGCCCTTGCCTGCACGGTCTTCGGGGTCATCATCACGCTTGCACCAATGGCCTTTTCGCGTACCCTGATCCCCCTCTGTTACGCCATCTCCCTGGGATTTATCTTCGGGCTCCGGTTATTCGTGCTGGTTGCGATCGCAGATTACCGGGTGCCACGGATGATCATCCCGGCACTCACGCAGAGCGGGGTGGGAGTCCTTGCCGGTATGCTCCTGTTCTCTCCCTCGTTCGGCGTTTTTGCCCTCGTCCTCCATCTCGTGTTCGGCTTCGGTTTTGCTGCCCTCATCTGGATGATCGAGCGGCCGCTCCGGAGAGCATTCAAGATCCGGGGGCTGGCCTTCATCAACGCGTTCATCGCCCACATGACCGATGGGTCCAAGGGCATGGAGGACTTCTTCCGCGAGATCGGAGAAGAGGTCTTTGTCCCGCAGGTGAGTTTCTTCTTTAAGAGGGAGGGGAAAAAGCCGGTCATGCTCACGGTTCCTAACCTGCACCCCGGTCCGATGGGAGAAATCGGGGGAGGTAATCTTCCCAAGATCCTGCACGACAGTTTCGATGATGAGACGCTGGTGGCCCATGGGTGTGCCACGCATGACTTCAACCTTGTCTCGGAGTCCGAGAGCGACAAGGTGATCGATGCCCTGAAAAGATCCCGGACGGACCTGACCTATTCAGACGGGGCATGTAAATCCGCTGTCGGGTCCGTGGGGTCCGTCAGTGTCCTCTGCCAGAAGTTCGGGGATTCCGTGCTCATTGTCACGACACGCTCTCCCCACCGTACCGAGGACGTGGACTTCTCGATTGGATCCACCATCATGGCCGAGGGGCACCGCTGGTTCCCCCACGTTGCTGTTGTTGATGCCCATAACTGCATGACCGATCTCTCGTCCCCGGTTCTCCTTGCAACACTGACGGCAACCGAATACCAGCAGGCATCCATGGATGCGATGGTGACCTGCCGGGTTGCCCCCGTCCACCCGTTCCGGATCGGGGTGTCACACATGACACTTCCCTACAGCAGGGAGCAGGGGTTCGGCGATCTTGGGATACAGGTTATGGTGGCAGACGTGGAAGGGCAGCGGACGGCCTATATCATCATCGACGGGAACAATATGGCCGCCGGGGTACGGGAGATCATCCTTGAGCAGGTCCACACCCTTGTCGACCATGCGGAAGTGATGACAACCGACTCCCATGTCGTGAACACGATCTCGGGAAAGAACCCGGTGGGCATGCATGTCCCGGTATCGGAATTCCTCCCCTTTATCATGGAGGCCGTCCGTGTCGCAACGGAAGACCTGGCAGTCGCAGAAACCGCAGCCGCCACGGCGCACTGCGAGCATGTGGTGGTCTTTGGCTCCAACCGGATCTCCCAGCTGGCAAGTACCGTGAATGCAATGCTGGTCTTTGTCGCCCCGCTCTCGCTTGCAATGCTGCTCCTCGCGTTCCTCCTCTCGCTGGTTGCCTATGCAGTCTTTGGGTAAGGTTACCTTAAAACTACACGAATTATCATTCTTTTTTTAATCCGGGCCTGCATGACCACAATGTATATTCATGAGCAGGAGGGTATTCTCATGTAAGAGGAGGACTCGGTACAGAAACAGGTTCTACCATTCAAGGCAGTTTGTACAGCTGTTGAATTCCAGACAAGGGTACAGGTGATCAGATTTCATCCAGCCACACTCCTGATGACCCGCTGGATCGGCGTTGATTTGAACACAACCGGCCATGTGGCCGTTGCAGCCGACCCATGCAGCGGGAAAGTTATGAAACTGGGGAAAAATATCCACTATGTTCACAGTTATTCCCTGAAACACTGCACGAAATTATACAGGGAAGGCAAACTCTGGAAACTCAAAAAAACCAAGACACGTGAGAGAAAACGATTCAAATCCGCACTCCACGTCATCTGCCGGCAGATCGTTTCCTTTGCGGAATCGCTCGGGACCGGGATTAAATTCGAACGGCTCTTTTCTACTCGTTATTCGCATCGCAAGGACCCCTCCGACCCGTTTATGTTCTCCTTTGAGAACGGATCGTTCTTCTCACTGCAGCGCCAGGTGGAGAAGCGGGCGCTGGAACGGGGAATCCCGGTGATCTACGTGAACCCGGCGTATACTTCGAAACGGTGCAGCCGGTGCGGGCAGTTCGGGAGACGGTCGCGGAAGCATTTCGAATGCCCGCACTGCGGGTACGTGGCGCATGCCGATGTGAATGCCGCGTTCAACATTGCCACGACATCGTTGCGAGGTGCAGTAACGGACAGCATAACAGAACTGGTTGCTGAACGTACGCGGTTATCCAAAAAACAGCTGCGGAGACTTGCACGGACAGGAGCGACACCGGATTTTGTTATCCCTGCGCTTGTCAGTCCTCCGGTCTGCGAGAACCTGCTGGCAGTCCTGGAATAATTATTTTTTCATCGGCGTTTTTGCATCCAGCGATGCGACCTTCAGGTCCGCATACCCCCGACCAGATTCGGACTGGTGTCGCCGGATCCAAAATCCGGCATGATTGACCGCTACACTACGGGGGTAAATATTGGTTTGGTTAATTTTCTTCACAAATTTCCTTAAAGAAAATTTGTTCTATTGATTTTAGCGCGGGAGATATTAAAATCACATCCGCAACAGGGACTGAAAATTTAAGGAGCCGGGCTGCGAACCTGTGCAAGTTAAGGTACACGAGTTCTTCCGAGTCGGGTTGCGAACTGAAGGGCAACGCTCGTTCAGGACCCGATCATGATGTCCGCAGGTTTTTCCGTGCTGGCCTTTTTTGCCGGTTCTTTATGTTCGGGTACTTTCGTCTCCACATGCTTCAGGGGGTGAAGCAGGGGTTCTTCGGATTTCTGGATCTGTTTTGGGTACCGGGCCAGGATTTCCTTAGTGACCTTGAGCTGCTCCTTCATGATACCGGACATCTCAGCCAGGAGCTTATTCTGAGTGCTGAGGAGAAGTTCAAGTTCCTGGCTTGCCTGGATGCCCGGTTCGGGATCCTGTGAAGCACCTTGTTGTTTTTTAATAAATTCACTACGGCGTTTCCAGATCTTGCTGATACTGTCAATCCCTTTCTTCCGGGTTGGAAAGGCTTCCCGGTAGCGCTCGTAGAATTCATGGCTGTCAGTACATTGGGTGACAAGATCAATTTCCGCATCGTCAATTTTTTCGTATTTTCTTTTCTTTTCCCGTGCCATGAGTACTCCTTCATTATGTCGACAGGCCGGCAAAAAAGAATTGTGGTATGAATCCAATCGGGTTTACGCATCAGTGTATTGAGGGTACAATCCGTTTTCCGGAGGTTCACGAGGTGAAATGCATGCATATTTACTATACGAAACAAGCGAAGTTTTGAAAATATCAAATTCTAAAATAATCACGTTCGGATTTGCTGAATTGTTAAGTGATACTTTGGATTTCCATTTTTTTCAATGCAGACATTTTTTATTCGTTAATTCAGGAAAATTGAATTTATTTGGAAATAATGCATTTTTAAGAGAAACATTTTCACTCCCAAAAAAATCAAATTGTCTGAAATATCAAAAATTTACAATTTTCACCAGTCGTTTGGGAGGTGTTTCCAATAAGACAGGTTTCGAAAATTTCAAAATGAAGGCGTAGTTCTGATTGAATTTGGATTATCCGGATTTAAAGTATACCCCATATTTTAATTAAAATTTCCAATTCCAGACGTAAAATGCCAACTTTTTATCAGATTTGATGATCCTACCTGATTGAAAATTTCGATTTTTACGAAGAGTGTATGAGAATTTCATCGTAAAAGCAATAGATTCGATAAATCTTGATTTTCAAATTAACAAGCCGGTTATTGATGATAATTTCAAAGAAATTCAAATGGAATGATTCAAAAGATTTTAATGTTTTAAGTAACCACGATTTAAATTAAATATCGAAAAGTATGGATTTCCATCTTTTTACGACACAGAATTGGAAACAATTGTCAAATCAGTGAATAAATTACAATTTACTTCGGTGGATCCTACAAAATAGAGATGAAAAATTTGATCTTTTTCAATTTACCTCGTAAACATCAGATAAAAACAATGAACTCTGACAATGGAACCTCACAAGTTCTGTTGTTTTTTCCTGGTAATCAACCCATTTGGCCATATCACAGAATGCATCTATCCCACAGGTTGCTTCTTACAATCCGATACGAGAGATGATTGATCTGAAGGCTGCAGATCTATATCCACCGATTCCACCAGTGAGGAATCTGGCGGATGATTCAATACCGTACATTACCATTCACCCATTTCCCGAAAGAGGACACATCCACGAGCCGGAGCATGGTATAACAAATGGAGGTATTCCGGGGAGGAAACGGGGAATGATATCATGCCTTTTTTGTATAGCATCATACGGTTTATTTGAAGAGATATTAAAAAATCAGGCCCCTTCATTCGACCCCGAAAGAGGGAAATACTGCTGGTATACCTGGCGCCGCTCGTCGATATCCGTGTGCAGGTAGATCTCCGTGGTCTTGATGGAGGTGTGACCAAGGTTCTCCTGTACCACTCTCAGGTTTTTCGAGCGCCGGTACAGTTCGCTTGCATAGCTGTGGCGGATCTTATGGGGGGTGATCCCCGAAGGGGCATAATGCTTGAAGATATGCTGGATTGCTCTTGAGGAGATATGCTTACCCTGTTGGCCAACGAATAACGGGCCTGCAATACGGTTTCCGATGAATTTCAGAATATCGGCAAGGGTATCCTCATCGACAAAAACAAGACGTATCTTATCCCCTTTCCCGCGTATCCTGATCGTATGCTCATCAAAATCGATGTCTTCGATGTTCATATTGCACAATTCGGAGACACGGACGCCAGTCGCATAGATCGTCCTGACAATGAGTTTGTCACGGGGATCATCGATAGAATCGATTAAACGGAGCACCTGGTTGTGCTTTAAATATTTTATATCCTGTTGCTTTATGCGGGGGCGATCGATGCCGGTGATGGGATTCGTATTGACAATTCCCTGAGTATACAAGAAGCGGTAAAAGGAGCTCAGGGTCGAGATAATCCGGTGAAATGTTTTCGGTTTGTACGTCTGCATTGATGATACGAAAGACAGAAAATCATTGATGATGACCGGGGTCACATCAACAGGAGTATCCAGTCGTGCCTTTTCAAAATCTTTCCAGAAGAAAACGAGCTTTGTCACGTCCGTATTTCGCCTGAGCCAGACATAATAACCGAAATGCTTGATGACCTGCTCGTAACTGTCAAGCGTACGGGGTGAATAATTTCGCATGCGAAGGTAGTTCCGGTAGCTTTTGAGCCACTCCGAAAAATACCCGCTTTCCATGCTCTATTCTATTTTTCCTCAAATAAATAAAGGTTTGCGCAGAATACCTATTCTCCGCAACTCGGAAATCGCGAGATCTCTGCGAATTTTTGAGCAGTCTTGATATGTCCGACAGTAGTGGAGTGATCATTTTCACGGATCCTGATACCAGCTATGATCCCTCGATCCATCCCCGACCATATATCCTATCAAAAGTTTTATGAAAATTGGATCGAAAAAACACTTTTTCTCCTAAAAATAAAACAGCGTCTCTTTTCGTTTGCATGGTCTAATCACTAGTAACCAGGGAGAAATGCCGCTGGAGACACGATATGGGGGTTTACAGACGGTGAGAATTAAGTGATTCTTCCGGACAATTTAGAAAAAAGGGAATTAAAATAGTGAGAAACACATTACAGGGCTTGAGTGTTTCACATACAACTAAACAGAATTCATCAACAGATTCAGAGGATTCTGTTTTTTTTATCAGACCGATTTATCTGATCTGCAATAAAAACTGACAAATAAACAATGATCACCGATGAATGGAAAAATTTGACAGGCATTCGACAATTTCCATAATCGTAACCATAGACCATGGTGTTAAATTTTCTTAGACATCTTTTCCGGTTACGAGAGTGTAAATATTACATTACGCCTCCGCTGAAATGGATACACGTTTTACCAGTAAGATCTAGAATCACACCACCTAATTGCATGATTGAGACAAAAATAACCGTTAATGAAGGGGAACATCATTCAAGGATTGGGAATTTTCGGTAAGAATTTAATGCCGCTTATCAGTTGTGATTTGCCCCGATTTTGGATTGGCTCTAATCGGTCTTCTTTGGATCAATTGTCTTTCGCCGCTTGACGGTCCGAAATTATTGCCGGATAGATACAGTCGGCGATATGGTCAATCAGATTGATTATCTGGAGAATAAACAACCGAATCTATGAGGATCCATTGCCAGAGTTTATTGCTTTTAATCTGATGTTTACAAGGTAAATTGAAAAAGATCAAATTCTTTATCTCTATTTTATTGGATCCTTCGAAGTAAATTGTAACTTGTTCCAATATTTATCAATTGTTTTCAATTCTGTGTTGTAAAAAGATGGAAATCCATACTTTTCGATATTTAATTAAATCGTGGTTACTTAAAATTATCAAAATCTTTCGATTTATTCTATTTGAATTTCTTTGTGATTATTATCGATAATTATCCTGTTAATTTGAAAATCAAGATTTATCAAATTTATCATTTTTACGGTGAAATCCCCTACTTTTTTCTTTAAAATCGATTTATTTTATGAAATAAAACCATCAAATTTGAATTTGGATTGGAGCGTTTATATCATAAATTGGCGATTCTATGCGAAATCTGGGGGATATGGGAAATCATGATTATTTAGATTCGATCAAAAAATTCGTCATATATTCAAATTATCCGAAATATCTGGAAATTTGAAATCATTCGAATACTATGTCGAAATTCGTCATAAAAAACACGACAATCATATATTGAACCATTATAACTCGAATTGATCTGGTTCATCGATTATTTGAGTTCCTCGGCTAACTAGTGGAGGATCTGATAATTACCTATTCAATCCTGGATGATACCAGACTTCTCATAATCGAACCAGAATATAGAAAAAAGGCTGCAATTTTCGATGTAAAAAGCCCATTATTCGAGTCAAATCGTAAAAAGGTTGGATTATATACGTTCTCCAGAATTGAGAGCCATTTTTTATATTATCCTTAATGCCATAACATGGAATTCCGAGGTAATCGGATCTGGGATCCTAGTGCACCATGACATATCTTTTTCGGAAAACCGTATCCAGAAAAAACCTCTTGGAGTTGTAAAAACTGTTACATTGCCCATCACGTCCATCAAATCAGTACATACAATCGGTTTTCCGGAAATGATAATTTCACGGACAAATTGAGTAGCATTTCCAAAAATACGCCCGAAAATGTTTTTATAATAAAAAGTTTATTCCATGAGGCAATCTTACAATAAACCATATGATGCTATACATAAAAACGTTAAATTGGAGGCCTAACCGGATTACTTATACTCTCTTTCAATAGCCCAATTCCATGGAGAGACACTCCGAGGTAGAGACCAGATATCAGAACAGTCAACGATCATCAGACCACACACCCATAAAAGTCAACATGAGAGAACCTTTGACAAGATTCCCCCGCGTAACCAGATCCCGAACCATTTCGGGATGAAAGATTATAAGCAAAGGGAATCATTGGTAATATTAGACTATGGTTGAAGATTCCCAGATGCTGACCCCCAAACAAGTGGCAGAGATACTTGGGGTTCACCAAAAGACAGTTCATCTCTGGCTTCGATCAGGCAAACTTCAGGGAACAAAAATATCCTACCGTGCCTGGAGAATACCAAAAACGGCACTTGATTCCTTTATTGTGAGTAACAGTAACACCCGGTTGACACAGCATACAGGATCATCCAAAAAGAACGATAGGAAACCAAACAGTGCACCAAGACCGGCAACACAAAAAGAGAATCATGCCCAGGATCCGATTGTTCAGGATTCATCCCCACAGGTAAAAATGAAACACTATATTCGGGACATTATGGGGGAACAGCCTCCGGAAGAATAGTTCCTCACCGGATCTTGAAGATGTGACAACCCCATTGATTTCATGAGGATCGAATACCCATCGATCCAATTCTTTTTCGGGTTTTTCATCAGACAGGTATGTGACATATTGTTTTCTCTCCTGAAAAATGATGAAAAACCATGGTTATTTTATAAATAATAAACCACATACTGCTATACACAATATTCAAAAAATGAATCAATTCTAAAATAATTTCACCGGACAGAATAATATCACAGGTACGGGTGTTTGCTCGTGGACGACACAGACATACAACAGGAAATCAACAAGTATAAAAAATTCAAAAAAGTTGATGGTGCCACCTATCGGAAAGTAAACCAGTTCCTGCGAAAGAGGACATATATCACTGCACGTGAATGGGCCCTTGCGAGGCTGTGCACCGATTTCCGGACATCCGGAGGTGCTGAAATGACATTTATTGGAAAACACCTGCCGGAACTGGTCCCTTTTATGGAGGACACCTATACGCCCCAAGCCGTAAACCAGGCGAGGAATTCGTTTAAAAGAAAGGTCCGTAAGGCCAGTGCAACCTTCTTCTATGGAGCAATGTGCGGCTTTTTTACTACCGATGAACTCGACGATCTCCTTTTTGAGGCCAGCGAGGTCTCACGTTTCCTCCTGGAAGTCGAAGGCACAACACTGGACATTGATGAAGAGATCGATGTCGAAGACCGTATTACCAAAGTGATGAGAAGTGTGGGGGAAGCAGCAAAGACCATCCTCCAGGCACGGAATGAGGATGGGACCATACCTGATAAGCAACAAGATACGCAGCCTCATACTCCCGCGGAGCAGGATAATTCCCAAGTCGTTGACAATACAATTTCTTCTTCAGGAGGGGAACCAAAAGACGAGGTTTCTGATGATGAGACCACCCTGTCCGTGAATCCCGCAGACAATTTACAACTCCAGCAGACAACATCTGTATCGGAAGAACCTGCTAAACCGGATACTGGCGATTTTCCGGTCACAAAAGATCATCCTTGGTGAGGAATTAACATCATGAAAATTATCCAGGTTGCAGGAAGGTCAAATTCGGGTAAAACCACCTTTATCAGAAAACTGATCCCCGAACTTAAAAAAATTGGTCCTGTCGGTGTGATCAAACATCTCGGGGATCATCTATTTGTCCTTGAGGCGGAGAAAGACACAACCCATTTTTATGAAGCCGGTGCAGATATCACAACTGGGATCGATGCAAAGAAGACGGTATCAGTGATCCAAAGTACAGATATTGATGAGACATTACGTTTTTATGCCGAAAGAGGGATGCATTTTGCAGTTATTGAGGGATACAAACAACGGTCATATGCAAAGATCGTAATTGGAAACCTCGAGATTGATCGGTGTGTGATGACCAATCCGACTCCGGATGAAGTGATACGATCACTCCATCTCTTTGACGATTTTAAATAAATAAAATACAGAAGTGATACCGCGTATGGCAGTAAAAAAAATACAGAAACGATTGTTTGGGACGAATGGTGTCCGGGGGGTTGTAGGAAAAGACCTCACACCGGAACTTGTGGTCGCAATCGGCCAGTCTCTTGGCTCGATGCGGAAAGGTCGTATCGTAGTTGGGCGGGATACCCGCACATCCGGGGAGATGTTTGTGAAGGCGATCAAATCCGGGCTTCTTGCCACCGGCTGTGATGTTGTCGATTGCGGAGTTCTACCCACACCGGCTCTCCAGTATATCGTCAAAGAGCAGTTCGATGGGGGGGCGATGATCACGGCATCCCACAATCCTCCCGAATACAATGGTGTCAAGATTATCGAGCCGGACGGGACGGAGATGGGAGATGAGGAAACAATAAAGCTGGAACAGCTGATATTCGATCGATCCTTTTCCACCGAACCCTGGGATAAAACCGGGACAGAGGTCCAGTCTCCGGAGCGTATAGAGCAGTACATTAAAGCAATAACAGACCGTTTTTCCGGCAAACCCGGAGAGGGAATGACCGTTGTTACTGATCCGGGATCAGGGCCGGCATGCCTTACAACGCCACGAATTCTCACGGAATTGGGGTGCAAAGTAATCACGATCAATGGAATAATGGATGGGACATTTCCCGGCCGGTTACCGGAACCCTCTGCGGAAGGATTGAAAAACTGTGCAGCACTGGTCACGAGCAGTGGTGCAGCATTCGGTGTTGCCCATGACGGCGACGCGGATCGCGCAGTATTCATTGATGAAACAGGACTGTTTGTTGAAGAAAACCAGCAATTTGCGTTGATTGCTCAATACATCTGCCATAAAAAAAGAGGGGTCGTTGTCACTCCCGTCAGTACAGGCCAGGTTGTAGAAACCGTAGTAAAACAGGAAAATTGTTCAATTGAATATACTCCTGTCGGGAGCATTTACGTTGCCCGGACAATGCGCATGCTCCTGGAACAGGGAAAACCAGTTGTCTTCGGGGGGGAAGGAAACGGGGGTCTGATCTTTCCCGACCACCAGTTCTGCCGCGATGGGGGCATGACTGCGGCGATGATGGTATCACTCCTCAAGTCAACCGGGAAAAAACTTTCAGAACTCGTTGATGGTCTTCCCAAACGCGTGATCATCAAGGACAAAATTGCTACAAACAAAGGAGAGAAAATCCTTGAATTGATAAGAACCAAGTATCCCCGTGAAATGCTTGATGAGACAGACGGGGTGAAAATTTTCAAGGATTCCACATGGGCACTCATCCGTGCCTCAGGGACTGAACCCATCATTCGTATCATTGTCGATTCCGATACCAAGGAAAACGCGAGTGAGTTCTTTAATGAAATAAAAACTCATATCAGCCCTGTCCTTAGGAAGTAAGGTGTAAACAACACCCATATCGTTTTTTACTTTTTTTTGATATACCAGAAAACGAAAGCCTGTAACCGCATATATTCAGGTTTATCAAAAAATTTTTCCTCCATTTAGGAATCCAACGATAAATTCGGCTTATTATACCCAAATATAAAAAATTTACACGAATACATTATCGTAAATTTTATTAAATACATCAGTCAAATTGAGTTTACCAATTAGTAAATTACCACCTGTGATAAACAATGGTCCGATCCACAGAGATATTCCAAGACATTCAAAAAGTACTTAGTCCAGAGGATTGGAAATCCCTAGAGTCTGTCATCACAGGTATTGAAAATCTGCAGGGTCGTCGTGCCCGGAAAAACATTGTAACGGATATCAACAAGATCATCATTGATACATCACTAAAAAGTAACAATCCGTCACTCCTTCTGGCACTGCAGGAAATCCAGAGCAATGAAACCGACGAATTATTCTCACGTATTATTCAGCAATACATAACCACGAAAGATAACCGATGGCTCGAATCTGTTTTTTCTTTATCTGAAAAAATTGATAAAAAAAGCAGTCAGTCCAGGGTATTTGCATCGATTGCCCGGGATCTCATTGATGCCGGTGTATCCGGTGCGGCTCCGGACCTCATCGATCAGGGAATGATAATTCTGGATCGCATCAGTTTCCGAAAATACCGGTCCGAGATAATGATCGATATTATCCCTCTCCTGATCGTCTGGGCGATCACAACCCATAACCAGAAGCTTCTCAATACTTCGCTCTTTTTAATCGAAGAGATCGGAGATATTTCAAAACGGGCGGTACTGCATGCAGAACTTGCAAAGGCACTGGCTACGGTTGCAATTCTGGAAAAAAACCGCACTCTCTTCTTTGACAGCATTCAGAGTGCAACTAATATACACCAGAAAATACGGCGGCAGGACTGTATTTCCGAAATTATCGGAAAGGGTGCCAAATCCATTTTCGGAAAAGAAATGGCGGATATCCCACAGTTTTTGAGCAATTTTAATGAGAGTTCCCATGAAGCATACCTGGAGATTATCAGTGCATTGACTGAACAACTCCTCGAAAGAGTGAAGGATAAAACACAGATCATCACCATTCTCAAGCAATTATGCCGGGATCAACCTGATGTTACCGGTACTATCGTTATCGATCTGTTAAAAAAAGCCGAACGATCAGGAGATATCTGGTTTTTGTCCACGGCAATGGATCTCCAGCAGCACATCACTGATGGAGATGAATTTCCCGTCCGTGAGATGGTCCGTGCGGGGATCTCTGTAGCCAGCAGCTCCAATGATATGCAGGTCCTTACCGATCTCATTCCGGTCCTCAACCGGCACTGCAATCCCGTTGTAATGTCCCGGATTTATCTCCAGTTCTCTCAGATCATGCTTTCTTCGGGTAACTTCAGTTTCGCACTCAGTATATTCGGAAAAATTAACCAGGAATCAGAAAGCCAGTCTTCGTATTCAGATTGCCTGATCCAACTATTAAAAGAGGGAATTCTCAATGACAGTATTCCCCTTATCCATCACAATATCCTCCTGAAACTGAATGCGGATGTGGTGAATAACGCAATCTACCGGGCGATCATCGATGTGTGTAAGGAATGTTCATCCAAAGATCTGGTCTCGCACATTCTTTCGATCCGGAATCTTATTCTGCTTCACCCAAAACAGGATCACCTCATCTTAGAGAGTATTACGATCCTGGTTGATCGGGGTTTCCTTGATTCGAATGATCCCAGCATCCTCATAAAATTTGCCGAATCCATACGGGAACAAGCACTCAAAGAACGGGCAATATCAAATATTGTTATTAAAATTGCAAAAATCGGTGTGAGAACCAAAAACCGGGATTTCCTCCAAAGAGCGGTTGGCCTGACCTGTGAAATTGATGGTCAGAATACCCGCTCTGCAGCCCTGAGCAGCATCATCGATGAGGCATCGATACTCGCTGCCCAGCAGGGCGATCTTGACCTGCTTCTCAGGATGAAAGTCTGGAGTAGCTCACTTCTTGAAAAAGACCTGGTTTCTTATGCAATGGCAAACATTATCGACGGTGTAATAAAATACGCCATTGACAAACAATCCTGTGATGCCCTTGAAGAAGCGTATCTTATTGCAGAAGAGATCAACGACCCGTCGCTGAAAACGCAATTGTTCGAACGAATAGCCGAGTGCTTTGTAAAAATCGGATGTATTCTCCTTAAAAATTCACACCCCCATTCAGACAATAAAGACTTTTCAACACTATTCCTGCCATTCGAGCGGGGTCTGGAGATTATAAAAAATAATGTGAAATCTCCCCAGATTTCTCTTAAAATTGCTGGAATTATCGATATTATCATTTCATACTCCCGGACCAGTAACAACCTTGACTACATCGTACCTCTCGCGATGTTTGCAGTGGAAATAGAAAATTCATATGAACGAGATGCAATGATGTCCCGTATCATCTCAAACCTGAATGATGAGATTTCACATCCGAATTCTACTGATCCATACGAGACAATGGCCTTCCTTCTCAAAAGAAATGACCTTTCAAATTCAACTCCCCGTGCTATCGGATTGATACACCGCATTCTTCAGATGACCAATGATCCCTATACCCGGCTCACGGGATTATGCGATCTGGCCGACCTGCTAATCTGGTTAAAAAAACCCGATCATGCCAGACAGGTTCTTGAAGATGTTGAGGATAATCTGGACATTCTTACGTCAGGATATCAGAAAGTCCTTGTCCTCTCATACCTTGCATCATCTTTCAGCCAGATAGATCTGACAGTTGCAGAAAAATACGTGATGCAGGCGATCGACAAGCTCGATACCATCGAATTTGACAAAGATGCGACGACCAGGCGCCAGATGGTGCATGCAATTGTGAGACTTAATGCGATTAACCCGGATACCAAATGGTATACAATCGCAGTGCAGATCGTTCAAAAAATTACCGATCCCGTGGAATATGTCAACTCGCTAATCTCCGTTCACAATATGGTCCGGCTGGATAAAGACCGCTGCAGGGAACTTATCAAATTCATGGAAGATGCTGCTGATAAGATCACATCACCCTATGAAAAGGCATCTATACTCCTGAACATCATCCCGCTTACCATGCAAAATACAGATGACGAACTACCTTTCAATCTTCTTAAAAAAACAGAAACCCTCACCAAAAAGATCAATATCCAGTCAATAGCCGACACGATACGAAATAATATTGCAGAAATCTATACCGTGGTATATCAGAAAAACCATGATAAAAAGATGCTTGCACATGCGATCCAGATCACCAAATCCATCGATGATGACGAGACCCGGTTTTACCGTCTTGAACAGCTGGGATATACGGAGATGTATGAAATCACTCCCCAGTTTGTGAAAATCAAATCCCTTTCAGAACGGATGGTGAGTGAGGGCATTCATCCGAACCATGTCGCTGCGCTGGAACGACTGGTGAGGACCGTGGCAGACAGGGGTAAAGAGGCAGTTTTTTTCTGTTACCTTTCCATTTACTTCAAAAAGAAGGGACAGGAAAAACTCTCCCGGAAGATGCTCCAGAATTCCATAAAAGAGGCCCGGATTATCCGGCCACTGACCCGGAGATCATTTGTCATGTGCGATATTGCACTGAAAATATTTGCGGCCGGTTGTGAACAGACTGCCCAGGAAATTCTCGATCTTGCCATTGATGCTGCAACTAATATCCGCCAGTCTTCATTACGGGATGAAGTATTTGACGAACTGGGTCTTGCGATCAAGATTATGCAGAGAATGTAATAATGAAAACCGTGGAAATTTTTATCAGCGGCCGGGTCCAGAAAGTGGGATTCCGGGCATGCATTCGCAGAATTGCATCCGACCTGAAAGTTGTCGGAACTGTTGCAAACCTTCCTGATGGCAGGGTCCAGATATACGCAACAGGAGAGTCGATGATTCTTGAAAAATTTGTTTCAATGATCTATGGTTGCCCCCGTGCGGTAATACGGGATGTCCGGGTTGTTGAAATATCGTTCAGGGCATTCGAGGGTTTTTCCATTCTTAAAAATGAACACCGGATCAGTACAGAATTTTAAACTCCTGATTGTCCCGGATTGCGTTATAAAAATTATATACCTGCTCATTGACTTTGTCAGTAAGTGATGACGTATAGAATGCTTTCATCATGGTGTTAATCACGTCATCAGAAAGCATGCACCGGTCCTGGGTGATCTCGAAATCTGCAGGTACCAGTGATTTTTTTGCCAGCGGAAAAACAATAGGATCGACCATATCAGCTTTTAACGGTTCTATCAGGTCATGAACCAGGCTCCCTTTGCCTTCATACATCAGACCCATATCCGGATCGAGACGGGCACCAACCACTGCAACAAAACAATTCCCAAATAACATCGCATACCCGAATGAAAGCATGGCATTGACAGGATCGGTCTGGGGCCGCATGGTTCGTCTCCGGAAACCGAGATCCGGCGGTATATTTCGCGACATGATCTCATAATACATATCCGAGGTAAGTTTGTGTAATCTCCGGATTTCATCCAGTTTGATAAGATACTCCAGTTCTTCCTCAGATTTTTTAAGAAAATCCAGCTCGCCTTCATAAAAAAGATGCACATTCTGTGATTCCTGAAGACGTTCGATCGCAAAAAGACGTGATTTGACCGATGCCTGCGCAAGGGCGATTGCATATCGCTGACGGGGAATGGTTTCCTGGTACCTCCGTATTTCTTCCTCATTGCCATTATTGTACGGCTTTATCGAGCCTACAGGAGTCCCATCAGGCTCAAAAAAAGTAATACAGGCACCATTTTTCACCAAATGCGAGATGGTCGCTGAACTGATCGTGTGACCCCCGACAACGAGGAGGTTTTTAATTTTTTCAAGGGGATAGTGATCGGTGCCGGTTTTTTTCTGGATAATCAGATGTTTCTGTGTCGATTTGATATGAGCGCCAAAACCACTAACCGACAACCAAGGATAATCCACTGCGATCAACACCGGAACAAGACAATCTGACTTTTATAAATACTACCACCAATCCACGGATTAATTCATCGTTTTGCGTCATCATATCACTAAACCGGGTTGTTTATTCCGGATATAATCCTCATGAAAAACACAAATTTCGGTGGGTATAAACTGTACCAGGCGAATATATACACCAGTCATGTTATAGCATAACAGGGTGCTACAGATGTTCTGGGATAAAAAAATTGAGACCATGAAACCGGCTGAGTTGAGAGAACTCCAACTCAAACGTCTGAAAAAAACACTCGACCAGGTTCAACACGTTGAATTTTACCGGGATCTTCTCGCTAAAGCCAAGATTAAAAAAACCTCTATTACATCACTTGAGGACATCCAGAAGATACCATTTACCAAAAAACAAGACCTCAGGAACGGATACCCGTTTGGTTTTTTTGCAGTCCCGCTCAAAAAGATCGTCAGGATACACACTACATCCGGCACAACAGGAAAACCGACGGTCGTCGGATATACGCGAAATGACCTTGATGTATGGTCGGACCTCATTGCCCGCAATATGACGATGGTTGGAATTACCGAGAACGATGTCTTCCAGAATATGGTCAATTACGGAATGTTTACCGGAGGGCTGGGGTTCCATTATGGTGCCGAAAAGATCGGAATGACCGTCATCCCCAGCGCAACGGGAAATACCAAACGCCAGATCGAGATGATCAACGATTTTGGTGTAACCACGATCCATTGTACCCCCAGTTACGCCATGCACCTTTCCGAGGTTGCCGAAGAGATGGGGACCACTCTTGATAGTCTGAAGACAGGTCTTTTTGGAGCTGAACCATGGTCAGAAAGTACGCGAAAAACACTTGAGAAGAGACTGGGAGTTACCGCGTACGATTCCTATGGTATGAGTGAACTTTTCGGCCCGGGTGTCGCGTTCGAATGCCCGGAACGTGATGGTCTGCATATCTGGCATGACAGTTACCTTGTCGAAATCATTGATCCAAAAACAGGGGAACAGGTATCGGATGGCGAGCGCGGCGAGCTTGTGATAACACCGCTCGTGAAAGAGGCGATGCCATTACTGAGGTACCGGACGGGAGATGTCACCATGCTCCTGGAGGATGGCTGCCTGTGCAGGAGGGGAAAGAAAATTGCCCGGCTTACCGGAAGGAGCGATGATATGCTTGTTATCCGGGGCATCAATGTGTTTCCCTCACAGATTGAGCATGTGTTGTTGAAGATCCCGGAAGTAGGGAATCAATTTATGGTATATATTGACAGAATCAATCATCTGGATGAGATGACTGTCGAAGTTGAGATCAACAGGGATTCGTTCAGCGGGGAACTTGCAGATCTTGCGCGACTTCAGAAAAAAGTTGTCAAGGAGCTTCGCGATGCGCTGGAGCTGAGGACAACGGTCAAGCTTGTCGAACCCGGATCCCTGCCACGATTTGAAGGAAAAGCAAAGAGAGTAATTGATCGACGAGAGGCAATCTAATGGTATTATGGGATCCCCGCATTGAAGAGATGCCAAAAGCGGACCTGCAGATAAGGCAATATAAGCTGCTCAAGAGTCTTGTGTACCGGCTGTATAGTTTTTCCCCTTTTTATCACGACCGCATGAAGGAACAGAATGTTCATCCCGATGATATTCGTGAACTTTCTGATGTCCGGAAACTTCCGTTCATGTTCAAGCGTGATTTACGAGACAACTACCCGGACAAAATTTTCACTGCGACAAAAGAGGAACTGGTCAGGTACCACGTCTCCAGCGGGACAACCGGAAAACCAACCGTTGTCGGGTATACCCAGAACGACCTGGACCTCTGGACAACATCCCTTGCCCGGGGACTGACCTCGATCGGTCTTGGACGGGGAGATGTAATCCAGGTGAGTTACGGTTACGGATTGTTTACCGGAGGGCTCGGAATGCACTATGGTGCGGAGCGTATCGGCGCAACCGTTCTCCCGACCAGTGTTGGTAACACAGAACGCCAGATCGAGCTTATGCAGGATCTCGGTGCAACCGCCATTGCATGCACTCCATCCTATCTCCTTCATATCGGTGAAGTTGCAGAAAAAATGGGAATCAATATCCAAAAGGATACGAAACTCCGTACAGGAATTCTCGGTGCCGAACCATGGACGGAACGGATGCGTACCCGGATCGAAGACTGGCTGGGTATCAAGGCATATGACATTTACGGTACCAGCGAACTTTCAGGCCCCATGTTCACGGAATGTGCAGAGCAAAAAGGATTCCATATCTGGTCTGATCTCGCACTGGTTGAGATCATTGATCCCAAGACAGAAGAACCACTGGAAGCAGGTGAGAGGGGAGAACTGACCATCACGATACTCCAGAAAGAAGCACTTCCCATGATACGGTACCGCATAGGGGATATCTCATCGATGGAAGACGAAGTCTGTCCCTGCGGCAGGACGCACCCGCGGATCCAGAGGATCCAAGGAAGGGTCGACGACATGCTGATCATCCGGGGTATCAACGTCTTCCCCTCACAAATCGAGTATGCTCTGATGGGAATCCCGGATGTCGGCCAGCATTTCCAGATCATTGTTGAACGAAAAGGAGCTCTTGACGACATGCTCGTCCGTGTCGAATTGAGCAAGGGATCATTTAGCGATAAGATCAACGATCTGATGCAGATACGTCAGAACGTAGAGCACCGGCTCAGGAATTCCCTGAACGTAAATGTTGATGTGGAACTTGTTGAGCCGGGTTCATTACCGAGGTTTGAGGGTAAATCGAAAAAAGTCATTGACAAGAGGTCGTTGTAAATGGATACGCAAAAATATGTGATCAAGCAGATCTCGATCTTTTCAGAAAACCGCCCGGGGCGTCTTGCGGCAATTGCCCATGCACTGGGAGAAGAGAAGGTCAACATTCTCGCGTTCAGTATTGCTGAGGCAAATGGTTTTGGAGTGGTCAGAGCACTCGTCGATCACCCGCAAAAAGCTCACGACAAGTTGCAATCCCTGGGTTTCAATATTGCCTTTACAGACGTTATTGCCGTCAAGATGCAGGATAAACCCGGGGGATTATTTGAAGTGGCTAAAATCCTGGGAGATGCTGGAATCAATATCGAATATTCCTATGCATATTCCGGGAAAGATGGGGCGGTCCTCATCCTCCGGGTTGATCAGGTCGAGGATGCGATAATGAAGATTAAAAAGTCCGGGGCTACCCTGCTGGAACGATCGGTCTTCCACTGACAATAGTCATTTTTTTTCCCATTTTATCAGGTGTGCAACTTCGGCAAGGGTACTTCCCCGCTGGATCTCTTCCCGGATGCGTTCTTCATTCTTCCTGACTTCAAGTGCCCTCCGGGCTATCTCGTATGCACGTTCTGCAGGGATGACCACGACCCCGCTTTCGTCACCGACAATCCAGTCACCAGGCCGTACAAATTGTCCGCAGCACTGGATCTCTGCATTGATCTCCCCCATTCCCTTGGGTTCACCGGCATTGGGAACGATCGCTCTCGCAAAAAGGGGGAACTTCATTGCCCTGATATCGTCGACATCGCGAACCGCACCGTCAATGACAACCCCGATAATCCCTCGTTTAACACAACTCAGCGTGGCCAGTTCTCCCCATGGGGCAACATGCGTTCCTCTGTCATTATTGATAACGATGATCTCTCCCGGTTTCGCAACATCGATCGCTTCAACCGGTTTCGCCCAGTCCCCGGAAAACGTCTGGACGGTGACTGCCTTCCCGACAATTTTCACATTGCCACATATCGAGACAATACCGGCCATCGCTCCCTTCCGGTGCATCGCATCTGTGATATTGGGTGCTGACACCTGCAGGAGAAGATCATGGATTTCTTCGTCCGTGGTTTTTTTCCGGAGAATTTTTTGGGAGGACGTATCCATACCGGATCTGATCTTTTTCGTTGAGCCGGTCACATCTGCTGATCGGACAATGTTTCCTCCGACAATCACAATTTCCGCACCATACCGGACTGCCTCCCCGGCATGATCCGCATCGATTCCCCCGGCAACCGCAAGAGGAATATGGATCTGACCTGATATCGTTGTCAGGAGTTCCAGGGAATCCTTTCCCATCATCTGCTGGTCAATACCAACATGCGCACAGATAATATGGACGCCGAGCGATTCCAGATGTTTTGCACGGGATACCGGATCCCCGACATTGATCAGGTCGGCCATGATCCGAACCCCATAGAGCTGGGCGGCCCGCAGGGCATCAGCAATGACCGCGTCATCTGCATCCGCGAGAATACAGATGACATCAGCACCGGCTTTTGCGGCCATCTCCACCTCAAGTGCCCCGGTGTCAGCGACTTTCATATCCGCAACGATGACAGAATCCGGAAACTGCCGGCGTAATGATCGCACAACCTGCATACCTTCGCTCTTTATGAGTGGAGTGCCGGCTTCAATCCATTCAGCCCCGCCATCCACCGCTTCACGTGCGATCTGCAATGCACGATCCAGATCAAGGAGATCCAGTGCTACCTGTAGGATCGCATGTTTCATGATTACTGATCTGACGGGCTGGATGCTTAATAATTACGAGAAGCAGGAATACTATTGGGAACAATATCTGTGTTTTTGCAACTAAAACGTTCACGGCGTTACAACGGTAAAATGGGTAACGTAAAAAGAATCTTGTAATATTTGAGAGATTTGTAATAATCAGTGGATGTTTCGTTAAAAGTAAAGGTTATTTTTCTTCATATCGTTCGAAGAACTGGATTTTTTTCGGGACTTTTTTTGGAGCAATGGTGATCTCTGCGGGATTCCCGGCAGCTACCAAAGATACAAGAGTATATTTCCCGGGTACATCCAGCAGGGTTCTCACTGTGTCAGCATAGGGCTTCTTATCACCAGCAACCCAGCAGGAAGCAACGCCATTGGCCTGTAATGCCAGGATCAGGTTCTCTGTTGCAGCACAACAGTCTTCAAGATAGTATGTTTCGTTCTTTTCTCCGAAAACTGCAAAACATACTGCCGCATCTGCAATGAATCTGCCATTTTCTGCAAGTCCGGCAATTTTTTTTAGCATCTGCTTCTCTCTGATTACACCAAAGAGCCAAGGCTGGACATTTCGCGCAGTAGGTGCCAGTGCTGCACATTCGATCGCATCCCGGATCACATTCTCACCAACGGGGTCCGTTTTGAATTTCCGGACACTATGACGGGATTTGATGACCGTGGTTACAACATTCATGCACCGTAATGGGAAATTCAGATAATAAATGTTGCGAAAAAAGAGTTATTTTTTCTTCAGACAGAGAACCAGTCCGAAAATGAGGGCTGCGATCGCAAGGCCGGCTTCAAAACCCGGGGTGTGGGTAGTAGGAACGGATGTTGATTCTGGCATCGTCGTTATCGGGAGAATTGATTCCACAGGAGTGGTAACCTCCGTAGTAGAAAGAGCGGGTATAGGAATTGTTGTTACCGGTATTGCAGTTGCAACAACAGGTGTAGTTGATTTTGTCGTTACGCTTGTGGGGATCGTAGTTGTTACTGCGGTAGTCGGATTCGTTACATATCCCTGGTTTCCAATCAGCGGGTTCCGGTCCTGGTTGAGGAGGGTCACTTTATTACTAATGGTCTTACCGCTCTGGCCATAATTATCCTTCATGGAATTGACATTACATTCAACCCAGATCGTATAGGTACCTGGAATATACGTACCACGGTTGCTGGTACCCCAGATGGCACCAGTATATTGCGGGGTTGTTGTAAGGGAATAATCTACAAGAGATGTAGAAGTTCCCGCCTTGTTGATGAGGGATGAGTACACTCCCCCATCGGGGCTCTGGACCTTGATTGTGACAGGAACTGATCCGGTTCGCTGGGCCATCTGGATAAGGTTCGAATCGATCCTGAACCGGAGTTCATCATCCGTAGGTACCCATTTATTAGTCACATCAACACTAACGGTTGTATCTTCCACCCGGATCTCAAGCTGAGGGTCAAGTACGTTGAATGCCTGCGTTTTTGCCGGAAGGACATACCATGATCCTGTCCGAGTCGAGAACTCACTTGGTGAGACATAGAAATTGGATGGATCAGCTACGGTAAGGGTATAATCAGGCGAACTACCTGAAATCGAAGCACCGGATGCCCACCAGCCAATCTGCGTACCAGGAGTGGATCCAATTGCCCCGCGAACATCCAGTCCCTGTTCCCCGATATAGACCGTGTTTCCAGCATTGATCGTTTTGATGTCAGCGGCCGTTACCGGGCAAATTAATAGGAGAAGGCCTATTACAAGGATAAGACTACCGAAAATATATCGTTTCTTCATAAACATCCCCATTTCCTGTGAATTTTTTATAAATTAATAAAAAAGGATTGACTGATGAGGATAAAGGGTTTATGGGTTATCAAGAATAATCCGGTTGAAATTCTCAAAAACACGTTTACCCTCAAAGGTGTGGCTGACTTCCGGGTGCCACTGGAGACCGTAAATATGTTTATCGGGAGATGCAATTGCCTCGTTATTACAGATAGATGACCTGGCAAGGAGCATGAATCCTTCTGGTACGTGAGCTACCTCATCTGCATGAGATGCCCAGACACTCATTTTTTCCGGGTATCCTGCAAGGATTTCATCGGTTTCACCGATCTCGACATCAACAGGACCATATCCTCCGCTCTGCCCGGTTTGCACGCTTCCGCCGAACCGGTTGGCAATAATATGAAGGCCAAGGCAGATACCAAGGACGGGTAACCCAAGATCAAGATACCGGCTGCAGTATCCGGCACGTTCAATTGCCGGTCCCCCACCAAGAATTATACCCCGGCACCCCTCGATGATCTTTTCGGGGGGGGTCGTATTGGGAACAAGGACTGCGTCAATATCAAGATCCCGCAGTGCCCTGTGGATCAGATGGTTGAATTGTCCGAAATTATTTACAACATAGATCGGAAGCATTGCATAATCGTTTCATCTGGAATCCTATAAGTCTGTTCAGCTGCAGGCATTCGCAGCGGAAAGGATTCGTTCCCGTATCGTATCTTCGGAATGTCCCATGAGGTATGCCAGGCACATGGCACCTCCGGCCCCAAACCCTTCCTTGACTTCACCGATACAGTACCGTGCCAGACCGGCATGGCCGAGCGTCCCAAACCCCGGATCCACATAATAGATACGTGCACCAATCCGGCTGGCAATGTGGTCTACATTGGCAGAAGGGTCATCGCGTACGTACGAAGTCGTCACAACCGCCGGGGGTGCCATGCCCATTGCTTTGGCAAGTGCCGCAACAGACAACATCTGGGTTCCTCCCGCAAGAAGGATATTTCCACGATAGGATTTGATCATACCTGCCGCAACCGGCATCATGGGATCACCGGAATAACGGACGATATCGAGAGGCTCAGAAACATGGTCTGCAGAAATCCGTAAAAGGGCTTTTACACAGATATCTTCCTTTATGGACACCGGGTTGTCGATAAAACTACTGCTCACGGATGCGTCATAACCGAGTGCCCGCAGGACACAGAGTGCAGTAGTGGTTCCACCGGGCACACATTCGCTGATGACAAGAAGATCGCTGGTATGAGAGAGGAATTTCCCCAGCGTTTCCCCATGACGGAAGAGCGCGTATGCATTGGGAACGGCATCCCGGAACCGGGGATCTTCACCGACAGATCCATAGAGATCATAACAGGGGACGGTTGGGGTGTGCCGGAGACCGGCATTGACAAACAGGGGTTCAAGACCACAGAGGGTGACCATTGCCCGGGTGATGGATGAGGGTGTCGGGCAACCGGTGGGGGTATTAGGCTTGAACGGATGACTGGTAACATTACCGGTTGCGATCAGTTCCGCATCGAGTATCGGGGTAAGTAAGGTTTTTTCAGGACTCGGACCGGCACCGGATATTCCGGGAACCGTAGACAACAGGGTATTGGCGAGAATCCCGCAAAAAACCGGGTTTTGAAATCTGAATGAGGGCTTTTCCGTGAGAAATCCCATAACAATCAACGTACAACTTTTCGTTATGGAAGGTTGAATCTATCGATAGGGAAAATCCACAACGATATAATAGCTCAATCAGTACAATTCCTATAGATATGTTTGAGATTGAGCAACGGCTGCAGGATCATGGGATAACCATCGATGAGATGGTCTCGGCTGCAATGGGACTCTATGTCTCCCATGGAATGCCGGATGATCAGGCAGCGAAGGAAATCGCGAAAAAAATAAAAAAATATCTGGATGATCCGAATGTTGCCTCCCTGCTCCTCGGAGCGATCCTTCTTGAGGACGAATTATATACAAAGCGAAAAAACTCCGAAATTGCTGATGACCCCATTTTCCTGCTCAGTGACGAGATTCTCGGGATGGCAATTGCCGAATGTATCGGGGGCACCTATGCCCGGTTCGAGTTCACCCGGTATGACCAGAAGAAACCCGGTATCCTCGCAAAGCTCGGACCGTTCCTCGACGATGCGGTAGCCGGGCTGATCGCCGGATGCACATCGAGGCTCTACAGCGAATCGTTATGAAAAGCATTCTTTCGCTATTGCAGTTTACAACGGTCCTGCCCCTAGGGAAAGCGCAGGACCTCGAGTATTTCGCCAGGCGATCATACCTGTATCCCCTTGCAGGGTACGTGATCGGCGCCCTGGTTGCACTGCCGGTATTTTTTATCTCAAACCATACCCTTGCAGCAGCGGTTGCTGTTGCCCTTCTCATCCTGATCACCGGTGCCCACCACTTCGACGGACTTCTTGACTTTGGCGACGGGCTGATGGCTCACGGGGACCAGGAAAAGCGTATCCGGGCGCTCACGGACCGGAACGTCGGTGCCGGAGCCATCGCGCTCGGGATTACAGTAACACTCCTCCTGTTTGCCGGGCTGCAGGAAGCCTTCTCGATCGCATGGACACTGATCATAGGGGAAGTCTGTGCAAAGTTTTCCATGGCATTCCTGACCGCATACGGAACACCCTTTCACGAGGGCATGCAGAGTTATCTTCACCAGTTCGCCCAACCGGGTTTCCCGGTGATGTCATTCCTGCTGTGCCTGCCGCTATTTCTCCTGCCGGTTGCACCAGTAAAAATATTCGCCGCCCTGATCCTCATGATCATCTGTCCGGTAATCCTTCTGGTTATCTCGAAACGGCTTTTTGGAGGAGTGAATGGTGATGTTGTCGGCGCATCCAATGAGATCACCCGTGCACTGGTGATCATAGGGATTGCACTTCTCTGATTCACACACCACGTCCCTGAAAAGATTAAGAACGCGATCAAAGGGTGTAAGTTAAGCAGCCGATTGTAGGATAATTATCCTACAATCGGATGTACAACTAACAACAGATTGTTTTCTCCGGCGTGAGTGATCCAGCTGATCAACCAGACCCTGCTTGAAAAATTATTGGCAGGGGGCGAAGGGGTGTTTAAAAAATTTACGAACTGAGGGGCAATCCGGTTCTCAGAAAATATAGGTGTGAATATATGGGGTGACGCCGGGCAGAGCAAAAAAACAGGGAGGTATTAAATGCACAATACGAAGTGCGCCACGACGTTCAGTTCCTGAAGGATACCCGGATCACAGCACAACACTTCAGATTAATAGAGACCCAAGTATCCTTGATTCGCATCATCGTCGCATTCAATCGCTGATCCATCCCGGACGAACGTATTAAACAGCATTGCAGCATTCATCAGGTTCTCGTCCGCTGAAGATCCTCTCCGGATATCATTGAGTGCCTGCATCTGGGGGGTAGGTACAACCCTGCTCCCCACCCGGACACCCGTACAGTGCCGGCAATACGCGCAGTGGCTGTATACCGATACATCACCATCGGCACATGCAACCGTGACCCGGTTTTTTTTCTCATCCCTCTGAAACGGCAATGACTTCATACAGTGATGTTTTTTGGGATCTGATATGATGTTACCGATGTAATTATTCTCACCGTAAAAAACGTCCCGTCAATCGAAATATTTTAAATAGTTGGGTCTCATATAAGTAATACTCGCATAAACGGACTGTAAGCGGACAGTCCGAATGTTTTGGAGGATTACATAAATGGCATCTGACAAGCCCCACATGAATCTGGCTGTAATCGGCCACATCGACCACGGAAAGTCAACTACCGTCGGACGAATGATGTTCGAGACCGGCGCTGTACCGGCCCACATCATCGAAGGGTACCGCAAGGAGGCTGAATCCAAGGGTAAGGCCACCTTTGAATTTGCATGGGTTATGGACAACCTGAAAGAGGAACGTGAGAGAGGTATTACCATCGATATCGCCCACAAGCGGTTCGACACTCCCAAGTTCTACTTCACGGTCGTGGACTGCCCCGGGCACAGAGACTTCGTCAAGAACATGATCACCGGTGCATCACAGGCTGATGCAGCAATCCTCGTTGTCGCAGCTCCCGATGGCCCGATGGAACAGACCAAGGAGCACGTCTTCCTTGCAAGGACCCTTGGTATCACCCAGATCATCATCGCCATCAACAAGATGGATGCAGTCAAGTACGATGAGAAGCGGTTCAACGAAGTCAAGAAGGACCTCTCTGACCTCATCAAGATGGTCGGCTACAAGCCCGAAGAGACTCCCTTTATCCCAATCAGCTCCCTGGCTGGGGTCAACATCAAGGTCAACAGCCCCGAGACACCATGGTACAAGGGTCTGCCCCTTATCTCGGCACTCGACACCTTCAAAGAGCCGGCAAAACCAACCTACAAGCCCATGCGCCTGCCCATTCAGGATGTGTACAGCATCAGCGGTATTGGCACTGTGCCGGTCGGCCGTGTAGAAACCGGTATCGTAAAGAAGGGAATGAAAGTCTCATTCATGCCCGCCAACAAGGCTGGGGAAATCAAGTCCATTGAGATGCACCACGAGGAAATCCCCGAGGCCGTCCCCGGTGACAACGTTGGTTTCAACGTCCGTGGTATCGGAAAAGGCGATATCCGCCGTGGCGATGTTATGGGCCCGGCAGAAGCACCGCCAACTGTTGCAGATGAGTTTACTGCACAGATCGTCGTGCTCCAGCACCCGAGTGCATTGACCGTCGGATACACCCCGGTCTTCCACTGCCACACCACCCAGACTGCGTGCACATTCCTCGAGCTCAAGAAGAAACTCGATCCCCGCACCGGCCAGACCAAGGAAGAGAACCCAACATTCCTCAAGTCAGGAGATGCAGCCATCGTTGTCATCAAGCCGACAAAACCGATGGTTATTGAAAATGTCAAGGAACTCCCGCAGCTCGGCAGGTTTGCCGTCCGTGATATGGGTTCAACGATCGCCGCCGGTATGTGTATCGCCGTTCAGCCAAAACAGATGCTATAATTTTTTGGTGGTACCATGCAGAAAGCCAGAATTCGCCTGACAGGAACCGACTTCCAGAAAGTAGAGATGGTCTGTGACAGGATAAGAGAGATCGCAGAGCGCACAGGTGTAAATCTGGCCGGTCCGATACCGCTCCCGACCAAACGGCTGGTCGTGCCAATCCGCAAGAGTCCCGATGGAGAAGGGACTGCAACGTGGGATCGCTGGCAGCTGCGGGTTCACAAGCGCCTTATCGATATCGACGCAGACGAGCGTGCACTTCGCCAGCTGATGCGCATTCAGGTGCCAAAAGATATCGGCATTGAAATTGTTTTAGAGAGTTGAAGGTGCGGCGTGCAGCAGGCCGCTCTTTTTTCTTATAATAAAATCCGGCATTTTTTTACTTTCGAACGAGTTTTTCTGTTAATCCTCATTATTGCATTTATCCTGCGGTTCTGGCAGCTCGATATCAAGCTGCTCCACCACGATGAGGCAATCCATTCCTGGTTCTCATACCAGTTACTGACGAAAAATACCTGGATATATGACCCAAGTTATCACGGGCCATTCCTCTATTTCGTCACCGCAGGGATGTTCTCCGCACTCGGCGCTTCTGATCTTGTTGCACGGCTGCTACCTGCATTGTTCGGATTTCTGCTGATCCCACTGGTCTACTGCATTTACCGTCTCGGATATATCGACAGTACCCAGACTCTGATCGTAAGCCTGTTTATCGCCCTGTCTCCCGACATGGTATACTTCTCCCGGTTCCTCCGGCATGATATTTTCATGCTCTTCTTCACATTCCTGCTGGTTGTAGCCCTCTTTTATTATTTTGAACGGGGCCAGTTCCGGTTTGCCTTCATAGCAGCCATTGCAACAGCAGGAGCACTCTGCTGTAAGGAGGAGATGCCGGTCCTCCTGCTGATCATTGGTTCATATTTCCTGATCAGCATATGGCGGGGACGCTATTCCCTGCCACCCCGGTGGAAACGTGACCTCATCGTGTTCGCCCTTCTGGTCATCGCTCTCTGCTGTACTCTGTACACGGGATTCTGGGGGCATCCTGAGACAATTGTTGGAGAAAACTTCAGCATTGGAGCAGACGGGGTTCATTTCGATTATACAACAACCGGGTGGTACCAGGCCGTTGATCACTGGACGGAGATGCACAACATGCAGCGCCTTGGGGGTCCATGGTTTTTTTACCTCCCTCTCGATCTTCTCTATGAACTGCCCATATTTATCCTCGCAATAGTCGGGATGATCCAGATCCTGTTTTCTGGTTCCGGTTTTTCACTATTCTACCGGCGCACCAGAAACTGGATCACCTTCCGGCAGTTCCGGCTCTCAACGGGAGATCTTGCTGCGGTGAGCATGAACCAGTTGAACAGATCACAACACACGAATGTCAGATCTGAAGAGTTTTTCCGGTTCTGCTTATACTGGATGCTTCTCACCATGGCAGTCTATGCCTATGTCGGTGAAAAAGTTCCCTGGCTCATCATCCCTCAGCTGCTGCCGATGTGCTTTGTCGCGGTGTATAAACTCAACTGGCAAAAGATAGCTCTGGCCCTCGTTGGATGCATTTTCCTTATTGTCATAACGTGGCATGTTGCATTCATTCCGGCAGATATCAATGAGCCCATCGTCCAGGTCCAGAATTCGGAAGATATGCGTGAAGTGATGCAGCTCATGGAAACCTCCGATAAGGTCATAATTGCATCCAAGGATTACTGGCCACTCCCATGGTATTTCCGGGGGGATCGATGGGATAAGATTACGCTGTTCAGTACAGTACCGGAGGAAAATAAACTAACTGAAAATAACCCGGGGGTCATTATCCTCCATGATACAGAGAGCCTGCCTTCAATCGAAGGATATGATAAGAAAACATTCAAGCTGTCATACTGGTTCTCATACTATGACAACGATAAACGGTTACCCGATTACTATCTCCACCGTGATGGCAAAATGGGCAGCATTAATATCGATGTTTTTACCCCAAGTTAGACCGGAAATCATCTATAATTGTGAATTATCACTCGGTGAAAAAAGTGAAAAAGACAACAGGAACAATTAACCTTGATCCTTTTTCATAGGATTATACCGTTATAGTGGTAATTTATCAATCCTTATTGGATTTCCGATATGCATACCCTGTTTTCAATAAATAATATGAAGAGCCCTTGACAAATTTTCAAGTAAAAAAGAATGCGTATCAGATTGATGAGATTAACCGAGTTCGTCCCAGCGTGAACGTTTGCGGTAAATGATTACCCCTACAACAACGAGCACGACTACAATAACTCCAATAATAAGGAATATCCCGCCGGGAAGTTTGGGGAGAGAGGGCAGGCCGGGGAGTTGCCATCCGGACATCAGTTGTTTCTGGCGTGCCAGTGCTTCGGTATACGATTCATTGCCTTTGGAGAATGCTTCAGCCGCCTTTGTCCGGGCCTGCTCATAGTTCCCGCTGGTGATCGCATCATCTGCATTTGAGATATAATTCACGGCTACTTCTCTTTTGGCGACAATAGCTGACAGCTGTGCATCGTTTGCGGTACTCTGGTTACCCTTAAACCATGCAATGATTGCATCAGTATTGCTGATCGGGATCCGTGCATTGGCAACTTCATTCTCGGCCCATGCAAGTTCAAGTGCAACTTCACCGGCGTCGATAGCGGTCTGTGCAGCGGTAAGATCGGTCAAGGCATCGGTATATTGGTTTGCAGGACGGGATGTGGCAGTTGATACTTTCGACTGGGCATCATTATAGTAAGACTCTGCGGCCGAAGTATCGATACCCATGGCACTTTTTTCATCGATATGAGACTGGAGAGACTGGAGATTGGTGTTTTTTTCCGATACGATCTTCGTCACATCGCCAGTATTGATTACCAATGCCTTTTTTTCAACCGCGGAACTGGAAACAGTATTTCCATTGGAATCGATCTCCTTTACACTGAGCACAATCTTTTCGGTAGTCGTATCGACAGTGGGGGCATTACCTTCCAGAGTAACCTTGATAATTTCCTCTACGCTCGATTGGTATGACAACTCAAAACCGCTCAGGTCGAGTGTTTTCCCGTTGACAGGTTCCCTGGCATTTTCAACATCATCGAGGATAATGGTATATGACCATTTCGGGTTTGTCAAATCCGTTGTCATTACCAATTCGCTTCCCTCAGGAAACGTTAGATCTGAAGATGCAGAAAATCCGATTTTATATGAGACCGTAACAGCAGTGCCGGGTGTCAGGGACCCGGAAGGGTTAATCGTCATCCCTTCCACAGTAAATGCTGATACCGCGGGAATGCACAATAGTGTAGCAATAACTGCAAGAGCAATCAGTTTTGGTAATCCTTTCATCATCAACCTCACTCGAACAAAGGATCAATCCCTTCTTCAAACATACTCGATTTTTTCTCTTTAGACTTTATAACATCTTCTTTTGTTTCTTTGGCGATATCAAGGAGTTCCTTGATTCTCGGTGCATTGCCCACGGTCGCCAGCATCACAACCGCAGCCACGTACTCGCTGTTGACCGGGTAATCCCCACCCCGTACTTCAACGCCGGCAATGTTCTCTTCCACCCAGCTTTTTGCCTTGTCAATTCCCTTGCGATCCATCTCATTTGGAGGCCCGGCAAGGAGGACCAGGGCACGTTCCGCCGTTGAGTAATCGCAGGGCAGGGTCAACCGTCCGAGCATTGCCCGGCGCACGAGTGCAACGATCTTGGCTGACCGGTCCTCACCCATCAGGACCTCGACGTTTGCATCTTTCTTACCCCCGAATTTATCCTTTAAATCTCCAAAAAGCCCTCGCTTATCTTTTGTTTGCTTGCTCATCACTTCACTGACCGCATAGCCGACAGAGGTGATACCTCCTCCGCGGAGCGTATTGATGATCTCACTGGAATCGACGACCATCTCCCCAACTCCCATACTCCGGTTCACTTCACCGGCACGGAAAAGGACCGAGAAACGTCTGACAACCTCATTATTCAGGCGCGTGAATGCAGATTTGACACTTTCACCCTCGTTCTTCCATGCACTGTTATCAAAGATAAACGTGTTATCGGCTTCATTCACAAGGGTGGTCAGGCTCCGGGCAGCATTGTAGGAATAGAGCCGTCCTTCTTCGGGGGCGGGGATAATACCAAGGGCGTATACCGGTTCACGGTAAATCCGTTTGAGATGCCGGGCAAGAACAGGTGATCCCCCGGAACCGGTACCGCCACCAAGTCCTGCAACGATGACAAATGCATCCACGTCATGGGTACCACGCATGTCAATCGCACTGATGATGCTGTCAATCTCATCAGCAGTTACACGGGCTCCGGTCACGTTGTCGGTGCCTACACCGTGACCCTTGACCATCGTCTGGCCGATGAGAATCCTGTCCTTCATCTCGATGTTTTTCAATCCCATCAGGTCCGTTCGCGCGGTATTGACGGCAATGCCTCTGAAGCTGTTCGTCCCGAGCTTCTTATCCTGCTCGATGAACATATCAACAATTTTGCCGCCCGCCTGGCCAAATCCTATGAAAAATACCCGCATTCGGTGACACCATCCAATGGGCTAACAGATACTTATTTTCTTTTAATTCTTTTAAGTCCTTTTGCTGATATGAACCTTTATTTCAGCAGTTCAAAAACCTTCTTATAAGATTATCGAGGTAACGGCCGGAATTCCGGCGTTTTTTCCGGAGCCTTTTTCATTTCGCCCCCAAAAGTACTATAGATCACCAGCCATGAAGATAGGAATTATCGGGGGAGGATTGACCGGACTTGTCGCGGCCAACGCACTTGCGGGGGAACACGAGGTCGAACTCTTCGAAAAACTGCCTTATCTCGGCGGTTGTCTCTCGTCCTACAATATGAACGATTACTGGATTGAACGATATTACCACCATTGTTTCTCCACTGACACGACCCTGTTTTCGCTTCTGAAAGAGACCGGTCTTTTTGGAAAACTGGAATGGATGAATGGGACAACAGGATATTTTGCCAGGAACCGCATCTTTCCATTAAATACACCGTTGGAGATCCTTGCCTACCCGGAACTCACTCTCGTTGATAAGGCAAAACTGGCATGGCTTACCCTGAACGCAAAGAAGACCAAACTCACTGAACTTGATGATATCCCCGCAGACCAGTATATCATCGAAAACCTCGGGACCAATATCTATTCATCGTTCTTTGAACCACTCCTGAAAAGTAAATTCGGAGACCGGAGAAATGAAGTCTCTGCGGCATGGCTGATCAGCCGTATCGCCATCCGATCAAACCGGGGCATATCCGGAGAGAGGCTGGGATACCTGAAGGGGGGATTTCACCAGATCATCGGGGCACTTGAGTCTGCCGTGACAGAAAAAGGCGGAAAGATTGAGAAGCAGAGCACGTCATCATCCCTTTCACGGGACGGAAAGGCATGGACGCTCAACGGGGAACGGTTTGATGCCGTGATCTCAACAATCCCGCCCCACGAACTGGAACGTATCGGGGGACCTGCTCTCCCGCATATCCCCTACCAGGGGGCAGCCTGCCTGACCCTCGCGATGGACCGCCAGGTGACGGACGGGATTTACTGGCTGAACATGAAAGACTCTGCACCATACGGCGCTGTCGTCTCCCATACGAACTTCATCCCGCAGGAACGATACGGGGAGCATATCGTCTACCTCGCATCCTATTTTTCCGGTACGGTTCCGGCACAACTTGACGAACGGATGATCACAGATTTTTGCAGGAAGTTCTCTGTATCCGAGCGCGAGATCCACTGGCACAGGATGGCAGTAGACCCCTGGGCGGGGCCGGTATATACCACGGGATACCGCAATCTCATTCCCGGTTACGAACAAGCCGGCCTCTACATGGCAGGAATGTTCTCGCGGACAAATTATCCCGAGCGTAGCATGGAGGGCTCTATCAGGGCAGGATATGAAGTGGCAGACTGCATCAGGAAGCAGGAGACGCATGACAGGTCCTGAAGTCACCGCAATCATTCCGGTGTACAACGATCGTCCATCCCTGGAGACTACGCTCCCTGTGTCTGTAGAAACTCTGTCCCGGATTACCCCTGCATTTGAGATCCTTGTTGCAGAAGATGGGAGTACCGACGGTAGTGCTGAATTTGTCGATGCCTATCGAAAGGGTGAGCCTCGCGTACGTCTCCTTCACAGTGATGCACGGCAGGGGAGGGGACAGGCACTGAACCGGGCGATCCGCGAAGCACAAGGATCAATTGTCTGTTACTTTGACGTTGATCTTGCAACGGATATGCAGCACCTCCCATTACTGATCGGGGCGATCCGCGATGGGTATGATATCTCCACGGGCTCCCGGCTCCTTCCCGACAGCAACATTGTCCGCACCGGGGGCCGTGAAATTGCGAGCCGGACATACAATTTCCTCGTGCGGTTGTTCCTTTCCAGCAGGGTCTTTGATCACCAGTGCGGATTCAAGGCATTTCGCAGGGAGCGCATCCTGTCAATCCTGCCTTTGATACGGGACAAACACTGGTTCTGGGATACCGAGATCCTTGTCCATGCCCAGAAGGACGGTTGTCGGGTAAAAGAATTTGCAGTACGCTGGCGTGCAGGAAAAGGGACAACGGTCAGAGTAAAGGATGTCTTTACTATGGGCGAAGCAATCCTCCGGTTGTGGTGGCAGATCCATGTATCGAAAAATTAGTGCAATCGTTGTCCCAACGCTCATCGCTGTCGGTATCATGGGATATATGCTCTACAGTGTCTGGGACGATCTCCTGCTTGCACTGCAACATATCTTACCGGCATACATCCTTCCTGCGATTGTCATCTGCCTTATGGCCTGGGTACTCCGTGGGTGGAGATACCACTCGATCCTCAAGAGCCTGAACTATTCCGTCAGCGTGACGGTCTCGACGGCATGTATCTTTGTCAGCCAGACGGTCAACATCATCGTCCCTGCCCGGCTGGGTGATTTTGTCCGGGCTTTCATCTTAAAACACGAGTACAACACTACGTATTCAGAGGGCGTTTCTTCAATTGTTGTCGAGCGTATCTTCGACATTTTCACGGTCGCTCTTCTCGGAGCGATTGCAATCTTCTTTGTCCTCGGTGTGCCGGCATGGTTTACCACCCTCATCATAATACCACTCGCAGCAGGGGTGCTGTTCTTTGTCTTCCTGCTTTTCATCGGGAAGTTCTCATCAGAAAACAAGTACATCGTCATTATCCTCAACATGCTCCATGAGATTAAACGGGCTTCACTCTCCCTTCGGTCCATTGTCGTGCTGGGGGCATCCTCGGTGGTGATCTGGCTGCTGGACATCCTTGTCTGCTTTGCGGTGGTGCTGATGTTTGAGCAGCAGATCTCCTTTGCCGTTGTCGTACTGGCGGTCGTAATCGGCAACCTTGTGAAAGCGGTTCCCCTGACACCCGGAGGAATCGGTACATATGAAGCTGCCCTGACTGTGACATTCGGGCTTGCCAAGGTCGATCCCGGGGTTGCACTCCTGATAGCAATTATCGATCACCTGATCAAGAACCTGGTCACTGTTGCCGGGGGCATAATATCGATCTACTATTTCGGCGACTGGGTGATGCCGAGCATCAAAGAGGCATTGAATTCGAAAATAGGGGGAGGGAAGAAACCTGATAACTCCTGAACAGCAGGTTTTCGCCGTGCTCAGCTGGATCGTCATCCTCACCCTGCTGCAGCTTTCAGTATATCCATCTCTGAAAAAGACCTTCGGTACTTTTGCATTTCCGGTCTCATTCCCTGCTTCATTGCTTCTATTTACTCTTGTATCCTGGTACTGCGGCCTCGTACAGATCCCGGTCCAGGCAGCACTCATTCCATTTCTCGGTCTTGTCGCATGGCACATGTATCGCCGGGCATACCGAATCGATGATCTGAAAGCGGAATGGCACTGGGAGGCACTTTTCCTCATCTGTTTCTTCCTCATGCTGGATGTCCGGTTTGTCAACCCGACTATCTCATATGCGGAAAAATTCATGGACCACGCGTTCCTTGCTTCCGTTATCTTGAACCCGGTTGTACCTCCGCTCGACCCATGGTTTGCCGGGGGTTCCCTGAATGTCTATTACTATCTCGGGTACTGGATGCTGGGGTGCATTGCCATTGTCAGTGGAGTCCCGTCAACGATTGCCTTCAATCTCTCTCTGCCCACCATCTTTGCCCTATCGGCAGTCAGTCTGTATGCGATCGGAACGCTTCTTCTCGACCGCTTCCGCTGGCTTCCCCTCATCATCCTGATCCTGCCTAATCCGGCACTTATCTTTCAGCTCATCACAGGGACCGCCGTAAACCCGGCCTATGATACATCCCTGTCATGGCTTGGTACGCGGACAATCACCAACACAATCAATGAATACCCGCTCTTCTCTTTTGTCTGGGGCGATGTCCATGCCCACGTGGTCTCGATCTTTAACCAACTCTTCCTCGTCTTCCTCCTTCTCTTTGTTTACAAACACTGGGAGACTCTCAACCACCGTGCAAAATGTGTTGTGATGGCCCTTGTCGCGGTCAGTCTCGGTTCGATGCCACTCTTCAACACGTGGGATGTGCTCATCTATGCTCCCATTGTTCTCGTTATCGGTTTCCTCATTCTCTGGCGGAACCGCACGGACATTGACCGATCCACATGGGCATTCCTGCTCGCTATCCCTCCACTGTCGGTCCTCTGCTACCTGCCGTTTTACCTTCAGCTCCAGACCAATACCGGTGCCATCGCCTTTGTGCAGACCCCTTCAGATCCCATCGAGTTCCTCATGGTCAACGGGATCTTTATTGCCATCTTCTTTGCCCTGCTGGTTCCGGAGATCCGTAAGAAACCATGGCTCCTGCTTGCAGCCCTGCCATTTGCCGTTGCAGGGTACATCGCTGCAGCAATCGCGATCATCCCGCTTGTCTATTTCACGGTAAAAAAAGGCCAGGATTTTACAGATATCCTTGCAGTTTGTGGTCTCGTAATCCTCGTCGTCTGCGAACTCTTCTACATGAAAGACAATATGGGAGAGACCTATTTCCGGATGAACACGGTCTTCAAGTGTTATCTGCCCGCATGGCTCATGCTTGGTACTGCCGCATTTGTGAAGAGCGGACAGTGGCTCCTGGCATGGAATCGGGTACCTGTCATTTCTGCCCGTAAATCAGCGGTCATCACGGTGATTGTCGTTTGTCTGCTTTTCGCTGCACCTTTTTCAGTCCAGTATAACTCGGGATACGGCACCGGGACACTTGACGGACTTGCCTATCTCTCCACTAACAACCCGGGGGATGCAGGGGGTGTTGCGTACCTCAGAACACTCTCATCCAACGAGATTCTTGTTGAAGCAGAGAACGGGGACTATTCCTATTATTCCCGGGTCTCGTCATTCACCGGCATTCCGGCAATCATCGGCCAGCCGTTCCATGAATTCATGTGGAGAGGGGATGAAACCGGCTGGTTTACTGCAAGAAAAACAGACATCCGGGATATTTATGAGACGCCGGACCTGACCATCCCGCTCATGAAAAAATATAACGCCACCCTCCTGTATGTCGGAAACGCGGAGCACGAGCGTTACAATGTCACCCTCCCGGTTACCGGACTCACGAAGGTATATTCAGCAGATACCACGTATATTTACCGTCTGTCGGGCTGATTTGGTCTCCGTTTGTACCTATTTACATGGAGACCGTCATGCTACGATCACGCCGTGGCACAAACCTTTATTTCCGTTCCTGTCGAACTGATATGGCTACATCATTATTTACTGATGAGTAATGAAGGAGCATATTCTCCTGAATGAGGTGAGTTATGGCAAAAGGTTACGTTAAGACAGAGGCTCCAGAGGAGCTCCAGAACAAGGCGCTCGAAGCCCTTGAAGTTGCAAGAGATACGGGTAAGATAAAGAAGGGATCCAACGAAGCAACCAAAGCCATCGAGCGCAGCATTGCAGCGCTTGTGCTGATTGGTGCGGACGTTGAGCCCGAAGAGATCGTAATGCACCTTGCCCCTCTCTGTGAAGAGAAGAAAGTCCCTTACATCTTCATCAACAAGCAAAATGACATCGGCGCCGCAAGCGGCCTCGACGTAGGCTCTGCCGCGGCAGCAATTGTCAAGCCCGGCAAGGCAAAAGAGACGATCGATGACCTTGCCAAGCAGCTTACCGCGCTGAAGGCGTGAGGAGTCCAGCATGGCAGACGATGCAACGCCAGCCGAAGTGATCGAGGTTGTCGGTTCAACCGGCATGCACGGTGAGGCAATGCAGGTAAAGTGCCGCATCCTCGACGGCAGCAACAAGGGACGGATTATCACCCGAAACACCGTGGGACCGATCCGTGAAGGGGATGTCATCATGCTCCTCGAAACCGAGCGTGAAGCGAAGAAAATGTCGAGGCGGTAAGCAATGGTAGAACAGCATGTCTGCAGTTTCTGCGGCCACCAGCTTGAGCCCGGCACCGGCAAGATGTTCGTGAAGAAGGATGGGTCCATCTTCTTCTTCTGCAGCGCAAAGTGCGAGAACAACCACAAGCTCGGCCGTGTACCGCGCCGTGTCGAGTGGACAAACGCCGGCAGGAAAGCCGCGAGCAAGAAGGAGTGAACCTGCCATGGACCGTACCTTTGTTATGGTCAAGCCCGACGGGGTCCAGCGCGGTCTTGTTGGCGAGGTTGTCACCCGTCTTGAGGCAAAAGGGCTCAAGCTCGTTGCAGCACGGTTTGAAACATTACCCGAACCGCGGGTGACAGAACAGTACAAGGAACACCTTTCAAAACCGTTCTTCCCATCGTTGAAGCAGTATATCATGGGGGGACCGTGCTTCCTCATGGTCTGGGAAGGCAGGAACGTGGTCGCGATTGTCCGCAGGGTAATCGGGTCTACAAATCCCCAGGAAGCAGCACCCGGGACGATCCGGGGCGACTTTGGCATTGACATCGGAAGGAATGTGATCCATGCCTCCGATTCACCGGAAAGTGCAGCCCGGGAGATTGGCATCCATTTCAAAAACAACGAAGTATTCACGTACACCCGGATCGATGAGTCCGTGTTATACGAATACTGATTTTTTTATCCGAATGGTTTATCAAAAAGGTGAGGGGACGCTTTCGCGTTCCTTCACCTCCCCGAGATTTCAAATCACGGGGACCATGAGGAAGAGAAGAACTCGTCAGAGTTCTTCGAAATCCGAGTGGTCATCTGACCGCGAGGACGAGAAGAATCCGTCAGGATTCTTCGAAGGTCGGCTGATGCCTCCCTTCTCTTTCTCGAAGTCCTGAGGGACTTCTTCGAACTTCGAATTTCAAACCACTAATCGGTTTTACATTCCGCACCACACTATCACATATTATATCATACGGAATTCAGATCATATCATGAAACGGATTGGCCAGAGAGAATTCCGGAGATCGGCCGCATATGCGCTTGCTGCTCATTGCAATTGCTGTGCAGGTCAGCATCGATAATGTTAACCTGGCGTTTCCTGACAAGCGGAGGATAAACAGAATGGACTGGGATCTTACATCGGTGGGTCTGGTGCTCATCGGCAGCAGTATTACAGCCGCCGGCACCATCATTGCAGCACTGCTCATGGGCATTACGGTCACGTTAGCCCCATTCCTCCTCCTGACCACGGCCGTGCTTATCGTGATGAGTGCTATCCTCATTGTCTACAAAACACCGCGAAGCCCTCCTCCCATCTGATCGAGGACCCGTATGGAAGACCCGCAGATTGTCCGGATATGCAGTGCCCAGATCGCAAGCGTCTGGGATGATCCGGACAAGACCCTGAAAAAGGCCGGTATTTTTGTGAGTCATGCTGCCGCATCCGGAGCTGCACTCGTCTCTTTTCCTGAACAGTTCGCGACCGGCTGGGACCCCCATTCAGGCAGCCCTGCCGAGGATTGTGATGGGACCGTTGTATCAATTCTCCGGGAACTGGCAAAAGAGAACCACATCGGTATTCTTGGTTCATTCCGGGAGAAAAACGATCCTCTGCCAAAAAATACTGCGATTGCCATCGGAGGGGACGGCAGGGTCCTTGCAAAATATGCCAAAGTTCATCTTTTCAGTCCCGGCGGCGAACACGATGGTTTTTCTCCGGGTTCAGAACTTGGAATATTCGCGCTGGGCCCGCTGACATGCGGTATTGCAATATGTTATGACCTGAGATTTCCGGAACTGTTCCGGCTCTACGCGGAAAAAGGTGTACAGGTAGTTTTTGTTCCCGCGGCATGGCCTGCTCGACGCATGAAGCACTGGGAACTCTTTGTCACTGCACGGGCCTGCGAGAACCAGATGTACGTTGTTGGCATCAATACCTCAGGCGTGACGCCGGTCGACACGTACACCGGGGGCTCGATGACAGTCGATCCCTCTGGTACGGTCATCTGCAGGGCAAACGAGGCAGAGCAACTGCTCTTCTGTGATCTTGACCTGGATGTTGTCAGAAAAGTACGTTCAACCTTTCCGGTTACAAAAGATAAACGGGAAGACCTTTACCATGCATTATCCGGTAGAAAATACTGATACCGGGTAGTGTTTCCGTCTTCCTTAAAACCGCACGCCTATATGTGATCAGAAAACCAATACAAATCCATGTACCATCTCGCATGCGTCAACTGTGGAGCCACCTATCCCGCTGACGAGATCCTGTATAATTGTAAAAAATGCGGCCACCTCCTTGCCGTCAAATACCCGCTCGATGAGATTAACGTCACCCGGGCAACATGGGACAAGCGGCCCATATCAGTCTGGAGGTACAAGGAACTGCTGCCGGTGCATGGAGATCCCATCACCCTGCAGGAAGGAGGCACTCCTCTCTATCACCTGAAAAAACTCGGCGAGGAGATGGGCATTCCCCACCTCTATGCAAAACACGAGGGGATGAATCCCTCCGGCTCGTTCAAGGACCGGGGCATGACCGTGGGCGTTTCGATGGCGCTCCAACTCGGAAAGAAGAGCGTTGCATGCGCAAGCACCGGGAATACATCTGCCAGCCTTGCAGTCTATGCTGCAAAGGCCGGTATCCCCGCGGTTGTCCTCCTCCCTGCCGGCAAGGTGGCCGTCGGCAAGATAGCCCAGGCGCTGATGCACGGTGCAAAGGTAATCTCCATACGGGGCAACTTCGACCGTGCGCTCGAGATGGTCCACGATCTCTGTCTCTCCCATGGGTTGTACCTGCTCAATTCGATCAACCCCTACCGGCTTGAGGGACAGAAGACAATCGGATTTGAAGCAGTTGACCAGTTGGGATATGTGCCAGACAGGTTTGTGTTACCCGTAGGTAACGCCGGCAATATCTCTGCAGTCTACAAGGGATTGCTGGAACTACAGGATATGGGGTTCATCGACCGGCTCCCGATGATGACCGGGATCCAGGCCCAGGGATCGAGTCCCGTGGTCCGTGCGATCCGCGAGAACCTGCCTGAAGTAGTGCCGGAACAGCAGCCCGAGACCATTGCAACAGCAATACGGATCGGTGCACCGGTCAATGCCGAAAAGGCCCTGACCGCAATCCGTAAGACCGGCGGACTTGCGGAATCAGTGACAGATGATGAGATCCTCCGGATGCAGCGCGACCTTGCACGGAAAGAGGGCATAGGTGTTGAACCGGCATCCGCAGCCTCTGTCGCCGGTATCCGCAAACTGGCAGAGAATGGTATGATCGACCGGGACGAGCGGATTGTCTGCGTTGTCACCGGCCATCTCCTGAAAGACCCTGAAACGGTGATCAAACAATGCGAACCCCCGACAGAGATCAACGCGGACCTGCCCTCGCTGCTCTCTGCGCTGCACTTGTAATCGTCCTTGCCGCCATTCCCGCAGCAACGGCGCTCTCGGCAGACTACGTAGTCCTGCCTAACGGTACGGCATACCGTGTGGCAATTGAAGTAACGGACGTTTCCCGTTACGAGTTTGCCGATATCGGGTTCATGGGGGAGAATGTCCCGGTCCAGGTATCAGAGGTCCAGCTTTCCGGGAACTGTTCCCCGTGCCAGTTTAACTGGAGCCGCCCGTGGGGGGCCCCATCGAGGATTGAGTTTGCGAAGGGGAATTATACGATCTCCTATCTCGCACCGCTCCGCGATAACAACCTCCAGGGGGTATTTACCCGGCCCTATCACGTGAACGTGACCATTCCGCAGGAGTTCAATGTGCAAAACCTGCTCCTTGCGGGCATCAGCCAGGGAGCAAACGTAACACGGCATACAGACAATACGACAACGGTTCAATGGAACAAGACCGCATCATTTAATGTCCGGTTCTACGATTCCGGGCGGGAAGAGCTTCTCTGGTTCTTCCTGCAATTCATGGGTATCCTCGTACTGGTCCTTGTTGTGATTCCTTATATCTTGTCGATGAAAAAAACCGAATGATTATCTGATATCTTTTTATCATCCCAATCCTCGGATCATTCTTTTTATGATACGGATACGGGAAAGAAATGTATATACGCCACAATATCCAACAAAATAGAAAAAATGAGGATTATCCATGATTCTTGAAAACGCAGCAATAGGAATTGTCCAGCTGATCGTCGCTATTATTTTTGCCGTCGTAGCCTTGTATATCGGTTTCGCTGTACTCGGCAAGATCACCAAGGACATTGATGAGGAGAAAGAACTTGCAAAGGGAAATGCAGCCGTAGGTATCATCGTTGCAGCGGTCTTTGTTGCCATCGCTCTTGTCGTCGAATCCGGTGTCAGCGGCCTTTCAGCGGGAATCAGTAAGGCACTCGCGGCCGGGCTCTTTTCAACCGAGGGGATGATCACAATCGGTCTCGCATTCTTCCAGCTTCTCGCCGGCATTGTCCTTGCAGTCGGTGCGATTTACCTTGCACTGAACATCCTTGACAAGCTGACCAAGGGTGTTGAGGAATTCGAGGAACTCAAGAAAGGAAACGTTGCCGTTGCGCTTGAGATGGCCGGTGTGATCATTGCCGTGGCCTGGATCATTCAGTCCGGTGTCATCGGCATCACTGCAGCCCTTATCTGATCATCTCTTTTTTCAATCCGGTGATCATGCCGGTTTTGGTATTCCCTTGATACATTCCTCTGTTTATGCGCCTTTCTCCTTCCAGGCTTCCTGCCACGCTTCAATTCCACAGAGAAATTCTCGGATTTGCAAATGTTCAAATTATGCCCGGATTAGAAATCTGAACCGCCAGGAACGGTCCTGCGGGAAATGATACCATCATGGACTGACAGAATCCTCATGAACGCTCGCGAGATTTAATGCAATGGGTTTTCAACATTGGTGTGCGGCAGACAACGCCGACCAGGAAAATATGATAGGGAGGACTGATGATGAAAACAAGATTTGGATTTATTTTCTGTCTGATTATGCTTGCCATGACAGGCTGTGCCGGATTCGCCACTGCGGCACCGGCGGGTACACCTGCTGGACAGACAGATTCCACAACACCATATAACGGGCAAATCGGACCCGGGAACTCTTTGTATGGTCTCAAGATCGCATTTGAAAACATTGACGAGTCGTTCACATTCAACCAGAGCGAGAGACTGGAAAAGCAGATCAATCATGCAAACATGAGACTTACCGAATTGAAGCAGGCACTCATTGACAATAAAACCGATACAGCCGCCATCGCTCTGGAGCAATACTGGATGAAAATCAACCAGACTGATGAAGCACTTGAACCGCTATCGATCAACGGTACCGAACATATGCCTGCCATAAACGATACCGGCCTGCTGCATGCCCGGGAGATGATCATGAAACACCAGAACGTGCTCGAAGATCTCCTGCAGTCTCACCCGAACAACACGGGAATTGAACGTGCATACGGGAACAGCATTGAACTGGAACAGAAGTTTGAAAAGAGAATAGAGAACGCCCGGATGATCCAGCAGCAGACAAATCAGAAACGTTCGTTCATTTCTCCCAAAAACCAGACCGGGGAGGGATCCGGCCCCGGGACAGGATACGAAGGTAACATGACGGTACCGAGGGAGTGGAACCAGTCACGGGACATGAATAAATTTACTGGCAACAGCACTATGAATGGGGAACAGAACATTCACGGGATGAACCAGTCGGTCCAGGACCCGCGCCAGCTACCGAATAACACGATGCGCAATACCGGTAATACCCAGAATGGCAATGACAGTGACAATCAGAATACCAATAACAACGCAAACCAGGAGAACAGGAATAACAATGTCATGGACCCTGCCAAGTGGGGCAACACCCAGAATACCAACATCGACCGGGACACCGGGTCAATGAACAACAGAAGCAATAATGGGAACAACAACGGGAACACAAAAAACTCAGGCAGGTAATCCCGCCACCCGTTTGTTAAAGGAATACCGGCAGACCCATGACCCGGTTACATTTTTTTTGTACCAGTTATGATACTGATCAACAACAAGGTGAACCATGAATAGTCCGCCACAGTACAGGATAGCCTTCATCGCAGTACTTTTCCTGCTCTGTATCCTGCCATCCGTACAGGCAGCGTCCGATCCGGATTATTCAACCACGTATACGATTACTGTTGCAGATGACGGCTCTGCACACTGGAAGATTGAGTATCGCACACTCCTGCTTACCGATGAGGATATGGAGGCCTTTGAGAATTACTCCAGCAACTTAAACGACATCTACCTTCCGGATCTCCGTGACCTGATGCAGCGCTCCGTTGTACAGGCAGCTCTTGGGACCTCCCGGGATATGGCAGTGAACGATTTTACCGGCAATGCCCTCATCCAGACATCCCCTACGGGCAAATATGGCGTGATAACCTACACATTCGTCTGGACAAAATTTGCAAAGACCGGTGACGGGCTCTCGGTAGGGGATGCATTCGTCGGGGGTATGTACCTTGCCCGTGGCAACACCCTTGTCATCCAATACCCGCAGGGGTATACAGTCTCATCAGTTAATCCGGCGGCCGACCAGACAACCAACGGGCTGACGTGGTATGGTCTGCGCTCCTTTGGGCCCGGGCAACCAGGCATTACCCTGAAGGGCACTGGATTCCCATTCCTGCCAGTAATCGCGGGAGGAGCAATTCTTCTCATCCTCGCCATTACATGCATGATCTTTTACCGGAGGAAGAGGGCTATCCAAAAACAGGAAGATGCACTAGAACCCGACGAGACAGAAGAGTCCGCTCCGTCCCTTTCAAAGGCCGATCTTGAGACGCTCGAGGAGAAGATCATCCAGTTGCTTGTTATACACAACGGGGAACAATTCCAGTCAGAGATCGTTAAAGTCCTGGGTTTGCCCAAATCGACCGTGAGTTCAACACTCAACGATCTCCACCAGAGAGGGATCATCCAGAAAGTAAGGAAAGGCAGGGAAAACCTCATCCGGCTTGTAAAAGATCAGGTATGAGGAACCTCCTTTTCTTTTCCCAAGTCCTTCATTTAAAAAATCTCTTTTCTATCGGCATAACCGGATATTCCATCGCATTAATCCGCAACAATTTTCTTAATTGAAATAAATAACGGGAAATTCTGATCGGAAAGAGATAAAATATCCAAAAATGAAAAAACGATAAAAAATATTAAAAAAATTACAGGTATCCGAATGACTTCATGACCACGTCGGGATTAACCGCACCGACATGGTAAACGGCCCCCTCGGTCAGCTCGTTGATGATTACTTCTGCGGGAGAGAAGAGCGCCGTGTCGATCTTGTAGAAATCATAGCCGGCTTCCTTGAAGATGTCGTTGAACGGTTTCCCGTACCCCTTGGACTTATTGCTGGGGATCTTGTCAAGGTAGTCCTTGATCTCGGGTGCCTTCATGGTCAGGGAGATCCTGCCGTGGTAGATAGTGGCGTCGTTCGTCACACCCATGGCGAGCTTGGGCCCGCGGACCGGCGGGACCGGTGCAGTTCCCATTGCGGCGATAATCTTCTTGGTATCGAACCCGAGCTCGTTGAGCTTGTAGATCGCAGTCTCGACACAACGTCCTGATACCTGGATCGAGCCGACCATGGAGGAGGTCGGTGCAACAACTGCACAGACATTTGCCACATCGATATGGCACTCCTCGGCGATCTTGTTCATGACCTCTGCATTCGGGAGGTGGTCACTCTCAAGACAGATGACAGCGCAATCGTAGTCATCCTCGTATTCGATGACTTCGAACGTGTGCTTTGGCTTGAGGGAGAGTGCCCGTGCCGGACCGCTTCCCATTGCGAAGTAGTTACCAACTTTCACGGTCCAGCCTGCCTTCTGTGCGCCAAGGCAGGATATGGACGGGAAGTCCGTGTTCACATCGATAAAAGGCATCGGGATGCCCTTGATCTCGCCCATCCGGAAGTTTACTTCCCCCAGACCGCCCATGCAGATCTCGGTGAAGGCCCTGCCGGCAGCATACCCGCCGCGGACGCTCACACCACAATCGACGATACGTGCGCCATTGTCCAGTTCATGGTATGCGCAGTTGAATTCCTCGGCCAGATCTGCCAGATTGTCAAAAATTTCCAGTGCCAGTTCGTTAACACTCAGCATTAGAGAAAACCCCTGTATTATTACAGAGGGTCTGGGAATAGATAATATTTTTCAAATCAAGTATTGTACCGACGATCCGTCGTCAGGAAAGGTATTCCAGCACTTTTACCGGGTCGTAGCGGAGGGTGATGATCCGCGTCCTGCCCTTGCCCTCACGGTACTGCAGGTTGATGAGGCGCATTGCATCCAGTTTCTTGACGATCTCGTAGAACCGCGTGTACCCGATTGAGATCGATTCCTTGAACGCCTTGTACACGTCACCGGCATTCATCTCGTGCTCTTTCTGGCTCCGCTCTGCAATCGATTTGAGGATCTGCCGCTCTTCACCATGGAGGGTCTTAACGGTATAGGCCAAGTGGAGGTACCGGGAGATCTCGTAGGCACCGCAGATGTCGTCCCGCTCGATGCTGCGCCGTGCTGCCCGTTCCGCGGAGAGTGTCGCACGCTTGAGGAGATCGATACCGACCCGCAGGTCCCCGCTCTTTAAGGTCTGATCGACGACAAGGCTCAATAGTTCTTCAGAGAGCACACCGGAGAACAGGCCCTGCATCACACGGGCTTTCATGATCTCCCGCACTTCCGCATCCCCATACGGAGGGAAATAGATCTCGGTGGGCCTGAAGACCGAAGCAACCCTGGCGTCCAGGGCACGGGTGAGATCAACGTCCATATCGCTGATGATGACGATCACACCAATGCGGGTACCCTCGTAGGTCTCGTGCGATCGGAGCAGCGTGTAAAGTACTTTATTGATCTCATTCTCATAGAGGAGGTAATTCGCATCATCGAGCGCGACCAGCAGGACGATCTCTTCTTTTACCAGGTGCCGGGCAACCGCATCGAAAACCTGCTTGAATGAAGTACCTGAAGAGGGGGGGAGGTGACCTACAAGTTTCTTGTAGATCTGGGAGATGATGGCGAACTTGGTATTGTCGATCTGGCAGTTGATGTAGACCGGCACAAGTTTCTTGGTCGTCTCCTCGATTTCATGGAAGAGCTTCCGGATGCTTGTCGTCTTTCCTGTGCCGGGGAGACCCTTGCATACACTGTTCATGGGCCTGCCGCCACGGAGCCCGGGTTTGATCTGGAACGCAAGCTCGCGCATCTGGTCGTCCCGGAACTCGAACTGCTCGGGGACGTAATCGATCTCCAGCACCTCGGGGTCCCGGAACAGCGTCTCATCCCACATCAGCAGGTTCTTTTTCATCTCAATACACCTCTACGCGATCGGTATTAACTGCATTGATTATCAGTTACCGGAAAGACCGCAATTTTGTATGAAAAGTGGTTTGTGGAATGGACAAACTTATATCGCCCCGCGCACGAAACAAAAAAACGAGTGTCGTGCGGCAGGTGATGAAAGTTACCCCCACTGATCAATGATGACGCATGGGATCTGATGCCGCACTGCTCATGAAAAGAGGAAGTCGAGGAACCCGACCGCGTTTTTCATCCCGAGGCCTCCCGATCGGGCCGCCTTCTCAGAGAACTCTGACAGCCCGTCTTTTCCTTTACCCCGGACAACGAATGGAACCGGATCACGGGTGTGAGTCTTTGCCCGGATCGGCGTCGGATGATCAGGAAGTACTGCAAGCACCCCGTCGAATCCGTCCAAGATCATGCCCACGACTTCGTCGACCTTCTCGATTGCCTTCACTTTCTCCTCAACGCTCCCGAGATGTCCCGCCTCATCGGGGGCCTCGATATGAAGATACACGAAGTCGAGATGTTTGATCGCCTCAAGAGCATACCTACCCTTTGCTTCGTAGTCGGTATCGAGATAACCGGTGGCACCCGGAACTTTTATGACTTCCATTCCCGCACAGCGGGCAATTCCGTTGAGGAGATCTACTGCCGAAATGACTCCCCCCTTTTTCCCGTACTTCTTATCGAACGGTGGGAACGCAGGTTTGCACCCCCCGCTCCACGGCCAGATCTGAGTGGCAGGACGTTTGCCTACGGCAACCCGGGCACGGTTCACCGGGTGGTTATCGAACACATTACGACTCTTCTCCATGCAGTGCAGGAGCAGATTGGCATCGCAGCCTTTGGGAAGGTACGGGGCGATACCTTGTCCAACGATGTCATGTGGAGGCGTTGACGTTGCGCCTTTACCCCCATGGACAACCAGCAGGTTCCGGTAGCTGACACCGGCCTGGACCATAACATCGGGTACGGCAGGCTGGAGCGAGACAAAGAGCTCCTTTCCCTCATCGCTGGAGATGTGACCGCTTGAGAAATCCACCATCGTGTCATTCTCAACGGTCACAAGGTTGCAGCGGTACGCGACATCATCCGGTGCAAGGTCCACCCCCATACTCAGGGCTTCGAGCGGGCCGCGCCCGGTATAATATTTCTCAGGGGCATAACCGAGAACCGCCATGTTTGCGATATCGCTGCCGGCCTCGTACCCGTCAGGGATGGTCCTGAGCATCCCGCTGGCGCCCTCCCGTGCCATCCGGTCCATGTTCGGGGTCCTTGCATATTCAAGAGGGGTTTTCCCATCCAGCTGTGCGAGCGGCTCGTCCGCCATGCCATCCCCGAGAACGACAATATATTTCATGGAAATCCTCACCGTTCAGAAAGCAGGTCACGGACCGCAATTCGGACACTCTCGCGTGACCCGGTCTGCGGCTTCCACCGGAGCCCCTTGATCTTTTCAATAGAGAGCTGCATCTTCGGCACGTCGCCGACCCAGCCCCGCTCGCCACCAGTAAACCGGAACTTCGTATCGGGCAGGTGCATCTCTTCGGTAACAATCTCCGCAATGCTCTTTACATCGATCCAGTCATCGGAGCCGATATTGAAGGTGTTGACCGTGCCCCGGGCCTTGCCGGTCGCATAGAGCATCGCGGCAATGCATTCGTGTATTTCAAGATAGGACTTGGTCTGTTTCCCATCACCCAGGATCTCGAGCTCCTTTGGATTCTCATCCAGTTTCCGGATGAAATCGGTGATAACGCCATGGCCGCTCCTCGCCCCGATAATATTCGCGAACCGGAATATCCATGCCTTCATCCCAAATGAATGACAGTATGCAGAGATCAGCGCTTCGCAGGCAAGCTTGCTTGCGCCGTAAACCGAAATCGGTTCAAGCGGGGCATAATCCTCCGGCGTTGGAATGACGGTTGCATCGCCGTAGACCGTAGAGGTGGAGGTGAAGACCAGCTCAGGTACTTCGTGAAGGCGCATCGCCTCGAGCACGCGGTACGTGGCCATGATATTGTTCTGCATGGTCGGGTCGGGATTGACTGCGCTCTGCCGCACATCCGGGTCCGCCGCGAGGTGAAAGAGCCGGTCCGCTCCCTCTATTTTATCCTGCCAGCCATCACCAAGCAGGTCTTTTTCCACGAACCGTACCTTGTTATCATCGATATGCCGGGCAATCGTCTCCCTCTTCCCGGCACAGAGCGAGTCGATCACGAGGACCTCGTTGCCCTGGGCAACGAGCGTGTCCACCAGATGCGAGCCGATGAACCCGGCCCCGCCTGTCACCACATCAAACATCAATACCTAATATGTCATCCATGCTATAGGATTACTGCTATGTTCATAGGGATCGATCACGGCACGACCGCCATGCGTTTTGCCGGGGAAGCCCGCGAGTTTAAACTATCGCGGGAAGCTGCAAAGGACTTCCGCATCGCTGACCTCACCCGCATTTGTCCCCTCGAAAAGATCGAGGGCATCGCGGTATGCTACTCGATGGCCGACAATTTCTCGAAAATTACCCGCATCGGAAAGGTGCAGAACCGCGGCCTCATCAGCCGCGAGGGGGCGGGAAAGCATATCGGAGGAGGGACGAGGGTATTTGATGAGGTGGCGGCAAGCGGCATCCCCGCGATTGTGATCCCGGGGCTCCACCGCGGATCCCCGACCGACACGAGGTTCAAGGCCTACTCCCACCAGACCAGCCCCGAGAAGATCGGTATCGCGTACGAAATCTGTCATGACCTCGGGGATGACGTGATCGTATCCGACATCAGCTCCAACACCGTCACCCTGCTCGTCACGGGGGGAAAACTGATCGGTGCATTTGATGCATGTATCTTTGCACCGGGCACGCTTCACGGCGCTCTTGATGTTGACGCGATCCGCAGGATCGACGAAGGGGCCAGTACCGCAAACGAGGCGTTCCAGCATGCGGGCGTGAACTTCTCGGTTCCGGAACCCGAGCGCATGCGCACGGTTGCAATGTTTGCCGCTATGGAGTGTGCGGCGATGCGGATCCTGAACCCCCGCGCTCCTGTGGCATTGGCCGGCAGCCTGGCACCGGTTGTTGCGCAGGAAGTCGAATCGCTTCTGGGCACAAAGGTGGCCGTATACGATGAATGGTGCGCTTCCCGTGGTTGTGCACGGATTGCAAAAGACGTCTTTTCCGGCAGGCACGAGATTCTCGGGCTCGATACAGATCTCTAGATTTATATTGATTTATCATGTAAGATTATTAGTGATTTTTCTTGAGAGAGTTACGCATCCACGGGAGGGGTGGCCAGGGGTCGGTCACTGCTGCCGAACTCATTGCCGTCGCCGCATTTGAAGGCGGCGTCTTCGCCCAGGCTTTTCCGGCATTCGGTGTCGAACGACGCGGTGCCCCGGTCCAGGCCTTTGTCCGGTTCGATAATAAAAAGATCCGGAAACGCAGCCAGGTGTACGAACCGGATTACATCATTGTCCAGGACAGCACGCTGATCAAGGACGTCAACGTCTTCCTGGGGGTCAAGCCAGGCGGAATCGTGATCGTCAACACTGAGAAGAAGCCGGATTTTAAAATACCCGAAGGCGTGAAACTGATCACAATCGATGCAACCTCCATTGCCCTCAAGGCACTCGGGCTGCCAATCACCAACACGACCCTGATGGGTGCGTTTGCAGCAGCTACCGGGGAGATCCAGTTTGCCGCACTGGAAAATGCGCTGAAACACCGGTTCAAGGGTGAACTGGCAACCAGGAATATTGCCGCAGCAAAGACTGCATTCGACTTCGTGAAGGGGGCAGCATAATGGCGCTTGCTGTTGGCTGTCGTGCCCGCCCGGGAAAAGCCCGGGACAACAAGACCGGTTCGTGGAGGGTCTTCAAACCCATCTTCGACCATGAGAAATGTTCAAAATGCGGGATGTGCCAGACCCTCTGTCCCGAAGGCTGCATTCACGAGGATACAGAAGGTACCTTCATCCCCGATTATAACTATTGCAAGGGATGCGGGATCTGCGCCGAGGAATGCCCGAAAGAGGCGATCACGATGAAACAGGAGGAGAAGTAGATGATGGAGATAACCGAGGGGTCACACGCGGTCGCAGAGGCAGTCCGGCTCTGCCGCCCGCAGGTCGTTTCCGCGTACCCGATCACCCCCCAGACCCATATCGTCGAGGCGCTGGCGGATTTTGTTGCCAACGGCAAGCTCGATGCCGAATATATCAACGTGGAGAACGAATTCTCCGCACTCTCGGCCTGCGTCGGTGCCAGTGCAGCGGGTTCGCGTACCTACTCCGCCACCACCTCACAGGGGCTCGCCCTCATGTTTGAGGTCTGCTTCAACGCAGCAGGTATGCGCCTGCCGATCGTCATGTCCATCGCGAACCGCGCCCTTGGTGCCCCGCTTTCGATCTGGAATGACATGCAGGATTCCATCTCGCTCCGCGACGCGGGCTGGCTCCAGTTCTATGCAGAGGACAACCAGGAAGCAACCGACCTCCACTACATCGCGTACCGCGTGTCCGAGGATCGGAAGGTCCTCCTTCCCTCGTTCGTCTGTTTTGACGGATTCATCCTCTCCCATACCTACGAGCCGGTCGATATGCTGACGCAGGAGGACGTGGACAAGTACCTGCCTAAGTTCAATCCCCCTGAGCGGCTGGATGCAGCCGACCCCGTCAGTTTCGGCATGTATGCAACACCCGAATACTACCTTGAGTTCCGGTATGAGCACGACAAGGCCCTCAAGGATGCACGGGAAGTTATTGCGAAAGCAGGAAAGGAGTTCGCAGCGCTCTTCGGCAGGGACTACAGTGCGATGGTGGAAGGGTATAAGCTTGAGGATGCCGAGACCGTCATCGTTGCGATGGGATCTATCTGCGGCACCATCAAGGATTCGATCGATGAGATGCGGGCTGAAGGAAAGAAAGTCGGGCTCCTGAGGATCCGTGTCTTCCGCCCGTTCCCCTCGGAAGATATAACGAAGTTCATCAAGAGCGCAACCCACGTGAAGCGTATCGCCGTGCTCGACAAGAACATCTCTCTCGGTGCAAAAGGGGCAACAGCCATTGAGGTGAAGGATGCCCTCTATGGTTCCACGGTTCCCGTCTGGAACTATATCCTCGGTCTCGGAGGAAGGGACGTGAGAAAGAAGGACATCAAGGAGATTGTTGTACTGGCAGAGAAAGGCCAGGGCGATCAATTCTATGGCCTGAGAAAGGAGGTGCTCTAAATCATGGCAGAGAAATGCAAGGCTTGCGAGCTCTTCGATTCAGGCCACCGGGCCTGCGGGGGATGCGGGGCATCGCTCGCTGCGCGCCTCGTAACAAAGGCTGCCGGTGCGAATACTATTGTCGTCTCTGCAACAGGATGCATGGAAGTGTTCTCGACGCCATATCCCGAGACTGCATGGAAAGTCCCGTGGATCCACTCGCTCTTCGAGAACGCTTCAGCAGTTGCATCGGGTATCGAGGCCTCGCTGAAAAAGCAGGGGCGCAAGGAGAAGATCGTCATTATGGCCGGTGACGGGGCAACGTTCGATATCGGGATGATCTGTATCAGCGGCGCATTCGAGCGCGGCCATGACTTCACGTATATCTGCTACGACAACGAGGCATACATGAACACCGGCATCCAGCGGTCAGGTGCAACGCCTTATGATGCCAGTACGACCACGAGCCCCGCCGGTTCGAAGTCATTTGGCAACCAGCGTCCCAAGAAAGACATGCCTGCAATCCTGGCGGCACATGGTGCACCCTATGTGGCAACTGCATCCATTGCCTATCCGGCGGACTTCATGCAGAAAGTCGAGAAGGCAATCAACACCCCCGGACCATGCTATGTCCAGGTCCATACACCCTGCTGCACAGGATGGGGATTTGAGGGCGAACAGACCATTGCCATCGCAAAACTCGCCATCGAGACCGGCCTCTGGCCGAACTTCGAGATGGTCGACGGCAAGGTAACCAAGGTTAAGAAAGTTGTCAGGAAACCGGTAACCGAGTACCTCAAGACACAGAAGCGATTCCGCCACCTGTTCAAACCAAAACAGCAGGATGCCGAGATCGCTGCCATCCAGGCAATCGCTGACCGGAATGCTGAAAAATACGGTCTCGACATCAAGCTCAAGAAAGAGTAACGTATTTTTCCTCTCTTTTTATTTCCGTTCCAAAAAAAACCACTACCGGATTCCAATGGACAGAATCCCTGGTTGCACCCATGACAGTGATGAGCTGAGACAATCCTGATAGTGGATACCAAAATCGTCATATTAATCTGGATAAAAGCATTCCGGAATACGTATGAGATATTGTATTTCTCTTTGTACGGTACTGGTTATCCTTGCAGTCCTCTTAAGCGGGTGTACCAGTTCTTCCTCGCAGGCTCCAGGATCTCCCGCAGCGACACAGGCATCACAACAATCTGCAATGACGACCCCACTCGTCACCAGCGCTCCTGCCCCTTCAATCAATGGTACGATCTGGAGACTCGGGTGGTTCGATGATACGAAAGGCATCTGGTCAAAAGTTGCGGAGGGCAGCACGGTTACTGCCACGTTCGGCGCCGATGGATATATTACCGGTTTTGGAGGTTGTAACGATTATTCCGCGCAATACCGTATTGGTACTGAACCGACGATCTGGATCCGGAGGCCGGATATTGGCACAAAGACCTGCCAGAGCCCACTTGGTGTCATGAGTCAGGAATCGTATTATTACACCGACATCAGCCAGTCAGAGGACTTCAAGATCATTGATGGCCAGCTCATGATGTACGATAAGACCGGCAGGAAGATCCTGCAGTTTGATCCCTCGTAAGGATCATTATGGTTCCGGAGGTTCCCGCGGGAGACTGCGCGAGCGCCCCGCCACCCCTTGTTTTTCATACTTCCGGCGAACCCTCGCATACCCATCCGGTCTCCGGACAGGACGAAGCCGGAAATCAGCAATGTTATTAATCCCAAGGGCGACATTAGTAAGTTACCGGGCTCGTGGTCTAGTCGGTTATGACGTCGCCCTTACACGGCGGAGGTCGCCGGTTCGAATCCGGCCGGGCCCATTTTTTTTAAAAAAATTATTCTCTTACGATCCGCACGAGCGTCACCTTGAGGGTCAGGTTCTGGCCGGCAAGGTCATGATTCCCATCCCATGCAATCGTGGAGGGCGTGACATTTATGATCTTCACATGTGCAATTGCATTATCGTACTTGCGCACAATCTGGTAATCCTGACCAACAACAAATGTTGTATTCGATGGCAGGGAAGAGCGGTTAACAACCTGGATAAGGGAGGTCTGGTAGAGACCAAAGGCCTTCTCCGGAGGGAGTACTACCGTTTTGGTCTCATTTTGCTGCATACCAATCACCGTATCGGGAAGGCCGTACGGCATGATCTCATTTTTGCCAATAGTGAACACAAACGGTGTCGAGTTCAGGTTTGATTCCACAACAGTACCGTTATCGAGTGTCCCGGTAAAATAAATCGCAACAGTATCCCCGCTTTTCACAAAATAGGGATTGAAAAAATAAAATGCGATAGCCGCTGCAACAACCATAACAACGACAATACCAATTGCGTACTGCGTCAGCTTCTTTTTGCGTGCAGCAACCGCCTCTTTTCCCTTCACTTTCTCTGATTTCTTCATATGCGTCTCAGGTACCTTGATCACACAACCATTATACAATTGTCTTTGTCCGGCCAATTCCTGCTGCACCTGCAAGACGGTTATGGTTCCATGGAATCTTTCAGGAGATTGGGATCTCGCACTATCACAATTGCACGGTATTTATACCACAAGAACGAATGTAGTGGTGTTCAATATGCCTGATGAAGTGAGAGTCGCCGACGTTCAGGGGAAGAAAGTCCAGTGGGACCCTGCGCAGATGCGTAAGATCCAGGAGCATCCCTGCTTTTCAGAGAAGGCATGCCACAGTTTCGGGAGGTGTCACATCCCGGTCGCACCGAAGTGTAATATCCAGTGCAATTACTGCATCCGGGACTTTGACTGCGTCAACGAGAGCCGGCCGGGTGTCACGACACGGATTCTCAATCCCGACGAGTCCATGGAGATGGTCAAGAAAGTCGTGGATAAGTACAACTATATCAAGGTTGTCGGGATTGCAGGACCCGGGGATCCTCTCGCCAACGAAGAGACCTTCGAGACACTCCGCCGGCTCCACGAACAGTACCCGAACGTCATCAAGTGCATCAGTACAAACGGTCTCCTGCTTCCCGATAAGATCGACCTCCTGCAGAAATACGATGTCGGGAATATCACCGTGACGCTCAATGCCATCGATCCGGAGATCGGTGCAAAGATCTACCAGTTCGTCGACTATAAGGGCAAGCGCTACGAAGGCATTGAAGCGGCAAAACTCCTCCTCTCCCAGCAGATGAAAGGCATCAAAGAGGCAGTCAAACGCAACATGATTGTCAAGATCAATACGGTCTATATCCCCGGAATCAACGAGGACCATATCCCGGCAATCGCAAAGAAAGTCGGCGAGATGGGCGTCTATACCTTCAACCTGATCCCGCTCATTGCCCAGTACAAGTTTGCCAACATCACCCCGCCAACTCCTGAAATGAAGCGGAAGATGCAGGACGAGTGCGGGAAATATGTCAAACAAATGCGCCACTGCCAGCGCTGCCGTGCCGATGCAATCGGCAAGCTCGGCCACGACGTCCAGTCGTGCATGTACGAAAACAAGTGAACTTGTGATCAATTTTTTTTCGAATTTTCATTACAGAAAAGTACCACGTCTTGAATCTGTCAGCTCATACTAATTCCTGCGTGAAAAACATGCTTAAAAACTGCATGTTCATGCATGTAATGTAAAAATGTGTCAGGAGAGGATACCAGCAAGCGATCCTGACATCGGATCCTGATTACTGCCGGTACCAAGGAGTGCGTTCAGTTCCCTTATGACTGACTGAAGCGTGTAGGGAATGGTGGTATCTTCGGTGATGACCGTCTTGTTCTGGTACGTGATGCTGTACCGCATGAAATCAGCTCCACCGGATTGAGATGTATATGTCTCTTCCAGGGCATCAAACCCGGCCTGTTTGAAAATACGGTCAATACGTTCAATTTCTGACTGGTTTACCTGAAATGCATGATTGCCCGCCCTTGTTGCAATCAGGGCTGCTCCGTTATTAAAGATGACGAGGCGGTCATCGACACCGGCAATCCCCCCGGTACGATGATAGTCAAGTAACACCGTGGGGAGGGGGGGACTTGCTGTCACCGGGGTCCGGGTGCCAAGACAACCCGAGGTCGTGACAGCCAGAATGAGGAAGATAAGAAATACTGCTGTCCAATTCCTGATAGGCATCACTCCCTATAACCTAGCGGGTTTTTTAAAAGATAGTAGATCAGATCTGCAGGACGTCTGCCTTTGCCGGTTTTCCCATGGTCTTCCGTTCCGGGAGGACTTCTTCCAGCGCGGCAACGAGGCTGTCCACCTTTTCATTGTTGAACGCGGCCCGGAACGCGGCAATTTCTGCGGAGTTCATGATCATGATCCCTTTTTTCTTCATCGGCAGGCCGTTGGCCCCGATGGGGTTGAAATCGATCGCAAGAGACGCTGCACGGTTCTTGGTCGCCGGGAGACGGATGATCGAAACGCCCTTGACCGAGGTGTGTTTGCGTTCCCAGTCTGCCCCTTCATCGATAAATGTCCTGAGAGTTTCTGCTAATTCCATGACAAGAACTATTGATTTATATATTAAAATGCTATCCGTTCCAACGCGAAAGTGAATGCACAAAAATTTTTTTCATTGCACAAGACCTCATGACGAATGTCAGTACCTCGGAGTTAAAACGCGGGAAGCCATAACAGAATATACTCTGAGATCCAAGGTGTCTTCACATGCCGGTACTTACCCTTCCCCCGGATCAGCCGTTCTCGCTGGACCAGACCCTCGGTTGCGGACAGGTATTCCGCTGGGACCGCGATCCGGATGGTACCTGGTGGGGGGTCGTGGGCAGCCATGGGATCAGGATACGGCAGGACAACCGGAAACTCACATTCGAGGGAGCCTCCGTCCAGTTTATTGTAGAATATTTCTCCCTTGACGTGGATCTGGAACCGGTCATTTCATCCATAGATTGCGATCCGTTCATCCACGCGGCGATCAAAAAGTGCCAGGGATTGCGGCTGATCCGCCAGCCGAAATGGGAGTGCCTCGTATCCTATACCATTGCGACCAACTCGAATATCCCGACAATCCGGCGGAGGATCGCAGCCGTATCAGAGAAGTTTGGACAAAAAATTGCATTCAAAGGAAAGACATTCTATGCATTCCCGGATCCGGGCTCGATCTCCTGTGAGGAGCAGGGTGCGCTCTCCTGTTGTAAACTGGGGTACCGTGAGCCCTATGTTTTCAGGACCGCATGTGCCATTCCTGACAGAAAGATATGGGAAGACTCCATGAGCGCCCTGCCGTATGAAGAGGCGCGGCGGGAACTTATGGGCCTGCCGGGGATTGGTCCCAAGGTGGCGGACTGTATTCTTCTCTTCGCGTTCCAGAAGTACGAGGCATTCCCGGTCGACGTGTGGATACGGCGTATCATGCAGCAGCACTATCTCCCCGGACTTGGCACGGGATCTCCCCTGACGGGCAGGCAGTACGACACGATCCGTTGTTTCGCGCGTGAGCATTTCGGGGAATTCTGCGGTTATGCGCAGGAATACCTGTACGCGGCAAGGGAAGGATAAAAAAAGAAGGATTGTTGAAAATTGAATTTACGTCCCGATGTCCCAGCTGCAGCCGTATTTCTTCTGCTCTTTTGAGAGCGAGTCGATCGAGAGACCGAGCGAAGAGAGTTTGAGGTTTGCCACCTGCTCGTCGATCTCATTGGGCACATCATAAACGCCGCCCTTCATCTTCTTCCCGTTCTTTGCGATGTACAGGGTGCAGAGCGCCTGCAGGGCAAAACTCAGGTCCATGACCTCGATCGGGTGGCCCATGCCCTTGGGGGTGGCGAGGTTCACGAGACGGCCCTCGGCAAGCACGTGGACGGCTTTTCCCTTGAGCATGAACGTCTCGATGCCGTCGCGCTGGATGATCTTGTCGGCATTCTTCCTGAGCCAGTCGATATCGATCTCGACATTGAAGTGGCCGGCATTGGAGAGGATGGCCCCGTTCTTCAGTTTCTTAAAGTGCTTTGCTGCAATGACTCCCATGTTGCCGGTGGTCGTGACAAAGATGTCACCGATGGCGGCTGCATCTTCCATGGACATGACCATGAACCCGTCCATGTGCGCTTCGAGGGCACGGCGGGGATCGATCTCGGTGACAACGACCTTGGCACCGAGGCCGTGGGCCTTCCGGGCAAGACCGCGACCGCAGTACCCATAACCGGCGACCACGAAGTATTTCCCGGCAATGAGGGTGTTGGTCGTGATCATGATCGAGGAGAGGACACTCTCCCCGGTGCCGTGGACATTATCAAAGAAATGTTTCATGGGGGTGTCGTTCACCGCGACTACGGGGAACTCCAGTTTACCTTCGGCTGCCATTGCCTTGAGGCGGTGGATACCGGTCGTGGTCTCCTCGCACCCTCCGATGACCTTCTTGATCAGGTTGCGGCGCCTGGTGTGGATATAGTGGATCAGGTCCATGCCGTCATCGATGGTGATGACCGGCTTTGCATCCAGGACCTGGTCGATTGCTGCATAATACTCGTCGGTCGTGCAGGCACGTTTTGCATAGCAGTGGACATTCTTCACGTGGCTGAGCGCTTCTGCCACATCATCCTGCGTGGAGAGCGGGTTGCACCCGGTGATATGCACTTCAGCGCCACCGGCTGCGAGAGTAGAGACAAGGTTTGCTGTCTTTGCCTCGACATGAAGCGCCATGCCGATTGTCATGCCGTCAAAGGGTTTCTCCTTGACGAACTGTTTTTTTATGGCGGCGAGTACCGGCATGTACTGCGCTGCCCATTCAATCTTCAGCTTTCCAGAGTTCATGGACATCCTCATTGGGGAGAGCAACAACCGTAGGCCCGCCCGGATTCTGACTACCCTATAAATAGGGTTGGCAGGGCACATAAATCCGCGCCGTACCGGCAATTGGGAAATGTAGATAGTATCCGCCACCCAAGTCTGTATCCAATGGTGCTGACGCGAAGGATCATCCCCTGCCTTGATCTGAAAGACGGCAGGGTCGTGAAAGGGACAAATTTCCTCGGGCTCCGGGATGCCGGTGACCCGGTGGAACTTGCCGGGCGGTACAATGAACAGGGAGCAGATGAAGTGGTGTTCCTCGATATCACCGCTTCTAAGGAGAAGCGGGGCATTATTATCGAGCTGATCCAACGTGCGGCCGACCAGCTCTTCCTCCCCCTGACAGTCGGTGGCGGCCTCAAGTCCCTTGACGATATCCAGCAGATCCTCCGGGCCGGCGCTGACAAGGTGAGTCTCAACACGAGCGCCGTCCACGACCCGACGCTCATCACCCGGGGCGCCGAGGCATTCGGTACGCAGTGCATTGTCTGTGCAATGGACGTACGCCGGAATTTTTCTCCCAATGAGAATGCGATCCCAGTCCATCTTGAAGATGGGAGGACGTGCTGGTATGAGGTGGTTATCTATGGCGGGAGCAAACCTACCGGTATCGATGCGGTTGCATGGGCAAAAGAGGCAGAGGAACGAGGTGCCGGCGAGATCCTCTTAACGAGCATGGAGACCGACGGTACCAAGAACGGGTTTGATCTTGCCATCACCTCCGCTATCTCCGATGCGGCCGGTATCCCGGTCATCGCCAGCGGGGGCGTTGGCACTCTCGGACACTTCTACGACGGGTTCACAAGGGGAAAAGCCGATGCCTGCCTTGCTGCAAGCGTCTTCCACTACGGCGAGTTCACGATAAAAGAGGTAAAAGAGTATCTCAGAGGGCGGGGTATCCCGGTACGGCTCTGAGGTCGAACTCGAACGCTGCAACGGAGTGCTCGAGCTCGAACGCCAGAAGTACGGCGGGATGGATCTCGCCAAAGACACCAATTTTTTTCCCGGTTACCATAATATCGCCCCGGCGCCCGTCAATGAAGGCGGGATCGGCCGATTCCCTGATCGTATAATCAATGGAGAGTTCGTGCAGCACAGCGTCAGCGGTTGCGTACGCCTCCGAGAAGTCCGCATCCGGGTGAGTGCTGACACCCGCCGCCTGCTGGTGCGTGCGGCAGTCCAGCACCACGTCACCCACGGTGAAGAGGCGCTGCGGGAGCTCGCGGTGCCGGTTGATCGTGAGGAATTCGAGGAGCAGGGGCAGTAGCTCGGTCCTGACCACCGTGTTCTCGATACTGATCGGGTGCATCACATGGAGGACTCCATTCGTCTCCGGCCGCTGCATCCTCTTATAGAGCACCTCCTCGTTCGTGAGGGTGAACGGCATTACCTCGAGATAACCGAGGCCGGTGAAGATCTCGCGGGCAATGACGGCGTTGACCTGCACCGGGTGCGGCTTACCGACGGTGAATGTTCTGGGGGGCTGGGATTCGAGCTTATCGTAACCATACGCAATGGCGACATCTTCGAAGATGTCCCAGTCGTGCATGATGTCGGCCCGGTAACAGGGCACCAGTACCTTCACCTTATCCGCACCTGCCGGCTCAGCACTAAAACGCATCCGCCGGAGGAGACCGGCCATGGATGCCGGGGTCAGGTCCACACCGAGGATCCGGGAACATTCCGAAACGCTGATGATCCGCTCCGCGGGGGCGAGCGTGGGAGTCTGCACCCCTCCGATCTCAACGCTTTCGATGGTCGCGCCGGCTTCTGCCATCGCCGTACAGATGATGTTGACGGCAACGCTGACCGCACGCTTGTCGGTACCGGTCGTGTCGAGAAGGATGTTCTTCGTGTCGATGGTGACCCGGGTCCGCTCGCCATTGATGATCGGCGGGAAGGAGAGGACGTGGTCGTCATCATCGACGATCAGCGGGAAGAGCGGGAAGTCCTTAACGATCTTCGCGTAGTCCCGGCCCTTCGGGTGTTTTTCGAGGATCTCGTCCATCGTCATCTTCTCGGTGAAGTCGAGCGGGATGAAACCCCGGCTGCGGGGCGAGGCGATGTAGTGGAACGGCGGCCTGACCGTGTCCATGTCGTGGATACCGATCGCAACCTTGCTCCGGCCCCTGCCTACTGCCCAGTGGAGCGATTCCTGCAGGGACATGATGCTCTGGATCGACTCATCATCGAACTTCACACCGCGGATGACTGCCGCTCCCAGGACAGGACGGATCTCTGCAAGCTGGGGATCAACCGTGAACTTGATTCCCGACGGTTTGACCGGATAGGACGGCAAACCGGTCTCGATCCCGAGGTACCCCCGCATGGCCCGTGCAACGCCTTCAGGGCTGAAGAGGTCGGGCCGGTCCGGGAAGAACTCCACGTCCGCGTGGTCCTCCTCGATCCGCTCGACATCCGAACCGATGAGGGGAACTTTTTCGAGGATCGTCTTCCGGTCAGTGCGGGTGAGCCGCTCAAGATACTTGTAGGGAAGCGTGATGACTGCCATCTCAGATCCCTCCTTTCGTGGGACGCAGCGAGGGCGTCTCGCGCAGGAACGCGACATCGCTCTTGTGCAGGAGACGGAGGTCTTTGAGCCCCAGCCGGAGCATTGCGATCCGGCTCACGCCAAGGCCCCATGCAAGGACAGGATACTTGATGCCGAGCGGGGCAGTGACCTCCTCGCGGAAGACACCGGCGCCACCCATCTCGATCCACCCGATCCCGTCGACATACACCTCGGCATCGAGGCTCGGCTCGGTGTAGGGGTAGAACGAGGGCTTGAACCGAACACTCTCGAAACCCATGCGGTTGTAGAACTCGCGGAGAGTCCCCAGCAGGTTCCCGAACGTGACGTTCTCGTCCATCACGATTCCCTCGAGCTGCTCGAACTCGGCAAGGTGCGTGGTGTCGATCGTCTCGCGCCGGTACACCCTGCCGACAGCGAATGCCTTGACGGGCGGGTTCGGGTGCTGTGCGAGGTACTGGATCGAGAGGCTGGTCGTATGTGTGCGGAGCACGCACTGCTCGGCCTTCTCCTCTTTCCATATGCCACCCCAGCCGGTGGACGATGTGTCCCCACCCGAAATGTGCATGGCCTTGACTTTCTCGTAACCTTCCGGGAGCGGGAGCGTCTCATTCAGATAGAACGTGTCCTGCATCTCGCGGGCCGGGTGGTCCTGCGGCTGGAAGAGGGCGTCGAAGTTCCAGAAGGACTGCTGGACAATATCACCGTAGAGTTCCGTAAAACCCATCTCAAGGAGGATCTCCCGCATCTCGCCGATGATACGCTGGTACGGGTGGATCTTCCCGGGGTACGTCTTCTTCGGGAGCTTGGAGACATCGTACTTCCGGAGATTTGCGGTCTTCCATGCACCGGAGAGGATCTGCTCGCGGGTCAGCGTGCCGGTCTCCTCCCGCAGGTCGAGACCCTGTGCAGCGAGAGCACGCCCTTCCGGCGTTGCAGAGATCACGTACCTGACCGCCTCGGACTCCTGCAGGATCCCGCGCTTGATCAGGTCCTTTGTCTTCGGGTCAGAGGCCGACGGGTTTTTGAGGGCGGCTTCATCCGCATCGGTTGAAGTCCCCGGTGTTTTTGTCACCGAGGTCCCCTCGACGTTCACGAGCCCCTTCTTGCGTAACTGGCCAAAACCGATCTTGAACACGTCATGCTTCTGGAGATCGGCAAGCTGCGTTCCCGGCAGGACGAACCGGAGGAGCTGCGTCTCGGGAAGCCCGTTTTTAAGATACGCCTTCCCTTCATCCGTGTACACGAACGTCTTCTCAACAATGCGTTCAACGCCGGCAAGCCCTTTGTCCCCGGCAAGGTTCGCCCACTGCACGACTGCTTCTTTGGTCGCACCCATGACGGAGGCGAGGTGCTCCGCATCCGCCTTCTGTTCCTTCTCAAGCGTTGCAAGCAACCGTTTCTCGTTCTGCGTCAGTTCTGCCATGTCACACCGTAATCCTGTCTGCCGCCGCGTCCATCTTCTCCCTGAAATCCTTCAGGAATGCCACTACCCGTTCCGCAGTCTCCTTCTTACACTGGCCGCACGTGACTTCCCCGGCCATGCACTTCCGCCGGATCTCTGCCAGCTCCGCATCATCGGTCACCATGTGGAAGAGGTTGAGGAGATAGACCGAACACTTGTCCGGCTCGCCACCAAGGCGCTTCTGTTCTTCGAGAGTCATCCTCCCACCGGTGATCCCGCTCATCACCTTCTTTCTCACAACCGCCTCGGTCTCGTAGAAGGAGATGATGCTCTCCGGGATGCTCGACGACATCTTCCCCCCGGTCAACCCGGGCATGAAGATGTGGTAGGTGGATGAGGGGATATAGAACGCAAAACCCCCGTGCGCTTTCTCGATCTCCCGGACTTTTGCCGATACATCGGTGCACTGAGCATCCCTGATATCGACATGCCCTTCGTATTTCTTCGCGTGCGGGAACGCCTTCTTCACTGCTTCCAGCGCCGCCTCGGGGGCATTCTTCGACCGGACGCTGATGTAGCCGTCGCGTTCCTCCACCGTGAACATCCGCATCTTGTGGGCGACCCCGCGGGTGAGCCGGATATGCGGGTCCTGGTCGATCCCAACCGGCACAACCGTGGGTGCCGGCTCGCGGTCGATCTGGGGGTAAAGGATGTCCGCGACCTGGGTAATCACGGCATCCGCATGGGCGAGGTCGGTATCGGGACCGAAACCGTAGATCGCTGCGAGCTCGGAGAAGTTGACCTTGGTCGCCGCCTCGAACGCAAGGTCCTTGAGCCGGTTGTTCCTGCTCTGGAAGAAGGTAGTGCCCTCGAACCCGAGCGCGTAAAGACAGGAGAGGTACTCCTTCCCGTACTCGTCGCACTTCTCCCACGAGAGCCCCCGGACCGCGTGGGCCTCCCGGTCGGCAATGGTGATGTAACCGTTGCCGCCCTGCTGCACGTGCCAGACCACCTCCTTCATCACCATCAGGTGGCCGAGGTGCGGGTGGCCGCTCGGCATGAACCCGGTAAGGATATGGAACGGGGTCTTGTTCCTGATTGCCCGGGCAATCGGGAGGTAGTCACGGTGCCCGACAACGATACCCCGCCGCATGAAGTAGGGAATTTCCGGGAGTTCCGCCATGACCGGGGCAATGGGGTCGATACCGAACTCGGCAAAGGTCTTCCCGATATCAAGGGACGGCGTGCTTGACCAAGGGTTGATCTGAGGTTCCTGCATGGTGTATGCTCACAGTTTGATCCGTGCGAATTCGACGAACTGGATTCCTGAAGAATGTACAGCGCCAAAGAACATCTTCTTTTTGACACTGTGCGCCATGCGGACCGAACGCGAGATGACACTCATCGGGAGGGTCGCTTCCTTCTCAACGGCGTGGACCAGCAGGTCGGAGTGGACATTCTTACCACAATAGACCCGGAAGTGGTGGCCGAACTTGTAACCGGTGCGGGGGGTATAGTCATGGGAGCGGAGTTCGGTATAGACCGCACTCTTTCCGGCCAGTTCATTGTCGGTCTCGCATGCCATTTCGAGGAATGATGCCGGGCTGATGGTCTCTGTCCCCCGGGTCAGGGTGATCGTCCCCTTCTCCATCAGGTACAGGAGCTCAACAGGGGACAGGATCAGGCGTTCAGGGTCGAGACGCTTGCCGTAACCTGCCTGTTCGAGATCGGATCCTTCCGTGACCCGGACCATCGCGGACTTCCCGATAAGCATCGCAGTGTGCCGGCCAAGGGAGGGAAGGGCAGAACATGCATCTGCCAGTTTCTGGAGCTTGATCTCGTAGTAGGTGAGTTCCTCCTCATCATCCACCACTGCCAGGACGTACTGCTTGCGCATGTTGCGGGAAGCGATCACCTCCTCGATCAGTTTCTCGAACCGGATCGGATCGCGCTCGGAAAGGACGCGGACGAGATAGAGAGACTCGCCCTTCCCCGGCTTCTCGCCACGCCGGAAGACACGGAAGTCGTGCGGCCCGGTCTGCACTACGTATCCACGTTCGCGGAGGTCGCGGTACACAAGAAAACTGCGCATGAACGCAGGCTGGCTGGCAAACTCTGAGAAGAGGCGGTCGAACGTATAGTCCGGCACTTCAATCTTCTGGCGGTGGATAAGGTACAGTGCCTCCTGGGGAGACAGGCGGAGACCCTCGCCATCCGGCCGGCCGTACCCGCTCTGCTCGTACAGGGAGCGCCCCTCCTTCCCCATACGGATCACCGTGCCGTCAAATATTGCCTTCACTGGCAGATCTATTGTTTCCGGAGGGTAATAAGAGCGCGGGAAGACGGGGCCCGGTTTCTGTGCGCGTCCCTGCACCCTGCGATCGAAATCCTTATGAATTACAAAAAGCCGGAACAATGCCTATTAAAAGGTGAAAATCGAACTTGTATAGTCAGATCGTATCTCATAAGTATGCTTAATTGCACGTCCCCGAGGGTGTTTTTCATTCCGGGAATATTTGGGTAATACTATCAGGTACATCGATCACCCACACCGGAATCATTTAAGCAGCCAATACCAGTGGCGGAAAAATGATGGTGCATCAGATCCACGACCCCGGATGCCGACGCATGAGCGTGCTCAACCTTGCGGGTTTTCTCGCACGGTCAGGCGCAAATGGTCCCGGCACCCGGGCCGTTATCTGGGTGCAGGGGTGCCCAATCCGGTGCAAAGGGTGTTTCAACCCGGCGTCCTGGTCCTTTTCTCCGGTAACAATGGTTTCTTCAGATGAGCTTGCCGCACGGATCCTCGCAACCGAAGGCATTGATGGCGTCACATTCTCCGGCGGGGAGCCGTTTGCACAGGCAGAGGCACTTGCATGCGTGGGAGAGCAGGTGAGGGACGCGGGGCTTACCCTCGTCACGTATACCGGGTATACCTGCGAACAACTCACCACCCGCGCTGATCCCGCCATGAACCGGCTTCTCGCTGTCACGGACCTCCTCATCGCCGGCCCGTATGTGGAAAACATGGCCTGTAATGACCCGTATATCGGGTCAGCGAACCAGCAGGTCATCCCGTTAACCGGCAGGATCCTCCCGGTATCTTCCCAGGGACCGCCCCGGGGTGAGCTGATCGAGTTTTCCATTACACCTGACGGAATGGTAACAACCACCGGTTTTCCGCGGCCCATGATGGTCCGGCAGATCGCAGCCCGCTGCCGGGGAGTGTGATGCGATGTCGCATTTCAGCCGTATCAGGACAATGTTCCGGCACCGCGAGGCGCTGATCCAGTGCATGCAGGAGCTCGGCTATTCGGTCGAGATTGATACGACAATCAGGGGGTACCACGGCCAGCATAACGTGGATATCGCCGTGAAAAAATCAGGGGGGTACGGCCTCGGGTTCGTGAAAAATCCCGAAGGCACCTATGACCTAGTGGCCGACTGGTACGGCATCTCCGGCAAAGGTGAGAAGAAGATCGCTGAAGAGCTGAAGAAACAGGCAGAGACCATCCAGAAAGAGTACGCAAAGAAAATGGTACTCGGGCAGGCAGTTGCCGACGGCTTCGAACTGGTATCGGAGACCGAGGAGCAGGACGGGACCGTGCGGATTGTTGTCAGGAGGTGGAAGTAACCATGCAGCTCACCGAGCCCGATTTCTCGCGGAAACTCAACATATCGCTCCGGGCCCGGGTCACCCTTGTTGTCGTGATCACCCCAGAAGAAGAACGGGTGGTCTCGCAGATCCGGGAGGTCTGCGAGCGGTGGGACCCTCCCCGCCAGTGCATTGCATGGGACAGCGTTGACGGTTTCTCCGTCATCGCCGGCAACAGGAATTTCCTCAACCAGTCGCGGGACCCGCTCACGGCACTTGACGACATTGTCAAGACCGGTGATGATGCGGTGATCGTCCTCAAGGACTTCCACGAGTACTGGAACAACCCGCAGGTGAAACGACGGATCCGTAACTTCTCCCAGGCGTTCCGGTACAACCGGCGTACGATCGTGATCGTGACACCGACACCTCGGGTGCCGGACGAGATCCGCGACGAAGCAGTGATTGTCCACTTCCCTCCTCCAACAGCCGCCGAGTTATCTGCCGACCTCGATACCCTGCTGGCCACAAGCGGGATCACCAGCTCGCTCTCACCCGGTGGCCGGGAGAAGATCGTCCAGGCCGCCCTTGGCATGACCCTCAACCAGGCACGCCGGGCATTTTCGAAAGCGATCGTCACACGCGGCACGCTCGATGACCGGGACATTGATGCGATCATCGCGGACAAGAAGGATATCCTGAGCGCCTCGGACGCACTGGAATTTTACAGTTACACCGAGGCTTCGGAGAATGTCGGGGGTCTTGCCATCCTCAAAGACTGGCTCCGCCTGCGCGAAAGGGCGTTCACCAAAGACGCGCGCGACTTCGGGCTCCCGTCGCCAAAGGGCATTGCGCTGATCGGCATCCCGGGCACGGGAAAGAGCCTGACCGCAAAGATGATCGCCGACCTCTGGCACCTCCCCCTCCTGAGGCTCGACGTGGGAGCACTCTTCGGCAGCCTTGTCGGGGAGTCCGAGGAACGGACGCGCCGTGCCCTCTCGCTTGCCGAGACTATCAGCCCGTGCATCCTCTGGGTTGACGAGATCGAGAAGGCATTTGCGTTCGGGAGCGGGGACGCCGGTACAAGCCAGCGTGTCTTTGCCCACCTTCTCACCTGGATGCAGGACAAGACGTCCCCCTGTTTTGTCGTTGCAACAGCGAACAACATCGCCGCACTTCCGCCGGAACTGCTCCGTAAAGGCCGTTTCGACGAGATATTCTTCCTCGACCTGCCTACCCTTGAAGAGCGGCGCGAGATCTTTACCGTGCACCTCAGGAAGCGCAAGTGCATTCCCGCCGAATTCGATCTCGAAAACCTTGCCCGGGAGAGCGAGGGGTACGTGGGTGCCGAGATCGAGCAGACGATTATCGATGCGATGTACCGTGCATTCAGCGAGAACATGCGCCGGGTAACATCGGCCGATATCCTCCTCTGCATGAAGACGCAGGTCCCCCTTTCTGTATCGCAGCGTGAGACGGTCGCGGCACTCCGGGCCTGGCTCGCGGAAGGGAGGGCACAGTCCGCGTCGCGGACGGTTGCCCCGACGGCGACAAACGGTAAGACGATTGCGCTGGAAACGTTCGATACCGGGCGCCCGTGAACATATGAAGATCTCCCCCGACGTCCCGGTCATCGGCCCCTTACTCTACCGGCACTCGGTGAGGATCATTGCAAGGTCAGTGAAGGCCGGGAACCTCCAGGCAGTCCGCGACCTTACCGGGATTGCCTCAACAGGGATCGATGAGACAGCCCGGACAATCGCGCTCGATGCCCTGGGTTCCCTTTCATTGCAGGAGGCAATCGACGCATTCTGTGGAGAACTGCTTGTACGGGAAGACCCGCTCCTCGAAGAACTTGCCGTTGCCCGTGGATATGCTCCTTCGGAGCCGGGATCAAAGGCACTCTTCCTGTTTGTTACGGGACAATTAGAGGCCCTATGCAGGTTTGATCCCGGGACCGATCATCCGCTCCTCGAACGAGGATATGCCGCGGCACCGGAAAGGATCAAAGCCCGGACGCTCCGCAGCGCTTCAGATTCCCGCCGGGGAAGGATTCTTGCACATGCCCTGACCGGTGCCGGTCCAGGAAGGGATCCCGGGACCTGGTCATATGCCGAATGGGAGGCGGTTTTCTCCGGTCTCACGGCTGAGGGGGCGTGGGACGATCTCTGGCAACTGGTCGTTTCTGCCCCGCCATCACTGGCAGTTAATGTTCTCAACGACATGAAAAGGTCCGGCTGGAGACCCGACGGCGATGCCCGGGAAGTATTTGATGAGCTGGTCCGGGATCTGCCGGATACCTGGGCGAGCCCTGCACCGGAAAGACCAGTGGTCACCATCGGGAACAAGGACAGCCGGGTCGTGCGGCTCTCCTTCTCGCGGGACGGGACGCTCCTTGCAACGGGAAATTGTACCGGGGAGATCGCGGTCTGGCAGGTATCCTCTGCCCGGCTCCTCGTATCATCGGCAACAGGCACCGGATCGATCAGCTTCCTTGCATTCACACCGGACAATACGTGCCTGATCGCGGGAGGGGACCGCGGGACGCTGCACTGTTCCCTCATCCCTTCCGGGGAAACCATCTGGTCATATGCAGACGAGGAACACCGGATCTCATCATTCATCGTCTCCAGGAACGGAGATGAGATCATTGCCGGGGATCATGCCGGGACGATCACCCGCATCGGGTGCCGGACGGGAAAGACCATCCGGGCCATGCCGGTACATCCCTCCCCGGTGACTGCACTCTCTCCTGCACCTGATGGCGAGGCCGTTGTTTCCGGCCATGCTGACGGTACCGTATCCTGTCGGGATTACGTAACCGGCAGGGTAAGGTGGGAGGTGCCGGGCACCAGTGACGCGGTCCTGGCTCTTGCAATCCCGGGCCATGAAGGCCACCTGTTCGTTGAACACGAACGCTCCCTCCCGGTACTCAGGAATATGCAGACCGGGGAGGTCGTGCGGACATATGCCGGGCACTCCGGTCATACAGCCTGCCATGCGATATCGGCCGATTACCGGATCGTGGCAACTGGCAGCGATGATCACGTCCTCCGGTTCCGGAACGTGCTGGAGAAAAACCCCTGTACTGAAATTTCCTTATATAACCGCCTCGCGACCTGTTGTGCGATTACACCGGACGGTACCCTGGCCGTTGCCGGCTGTAACGATGGCACGACGTTTTTTTTCAGCATTCATGACGGGGAGACGGTAAAAGAATTCCGTGGATACAAACAGCCGGTCACTGCCTGTGCCATATCCCCGGATGGTACCCTTCTTGCGACTGCAGGAGGGGAAGGGGCAGTCACGCTCCGGAGCATCCCCTCGGGGGAACTCCTCCGGACGCTCAGGCGCCCGGCCGGCGCCGTCACTGCCATTGCCATCTCACCAAGGACCGGCAGTGCCGGGATTGTTGCCGGTACTGCTGATGGCATGGTCCGCATCTATTCCCGGGAGGATGGCACCCACATCAGGTCCATTGACATGTACACACCCTCCGTCAGGGCCCTCGCGATCAGCCCTGACGGGACATACCTTGCCTGTGCCGGGAGCGACGCCAGCCTCCGCATCTGGGACCTTGCAAAGGGCAGTCTTCTTGCCACCTGCGAGGGTCCCGGGACTTCCGTGCGGTGCCTCGCGTTCCTGCCGGGCACACCTACCTGTATCACCGGGGGTTGGGACGGCATTGCGAGGTCCTGGGATGTGCCGGGCGGGACCCTGTCAGGGACGAGAGACGGGCATTCGAGCATCATCACCTGCTGCTGCGTTGATCCAAAAGGACAGATACTTGTCACGACCAGCAACGATACGACCGTCAGGATCTGGCAGCCTGGCGGGGAAAAGGACCCGGTTGTCATCAGGGATACGAGAAAAGAAGTGAGCAGTTGTGCCATCTCCCGGGACGGCACCCTCCTTGCCACCGCAGGCCTGGACCCCGTGATCCGGCTCTACAACCTGCCGGAAGGTACACCTGCCGGGACAATCCCCCAGGTCCCGGGAAAACCCACCGTTCTTGCCTTCACGGGTGACGGCCACGCAATCGCGGCAGGATACGATACCGGCACCCTCGTATACTATTCTGTGCATGAACGTTCCCTGATCCGGACCGTTCCCGCCCACGCAGGAGCAATAACCGGTATGGCGATCGTGCAGGATGAAGACTTGATTGTTACCAGTGGTATCGACGGGATGATCCATATCTTCCGGCTCCCCTTCATGCGGCCCCTGTCTCAGGCCACCCTTGCAGATCTCATTCTCGCCCGTGAATACAGACATGAGGCCAGCACCGGAACTTTGGCGGCACAATGGAGGTTTCTCCACACTCTGCTATCCATACGGTTCCAGAACGAGATAGGGCTCTGCCCGGCATTCCGCGATGCCGGGATCTACGATATCCAGATTGTCGGGTGATCGCAATGGACAGGTACGTACACTCTCACCAGCCGGCCACCCGCCTCGGGGTGGACTTCGGGAACGGGTTCCTGGTCATAGGCATTGAGGGACCGGAGGGACGCGGGTTCCGGACACGGGAGTTCCCCGGCTGGTCGAAGGTACTGCCCGGTGCGGGAGAGACGGGACCTGTCCACGGGGTGCCGGTGCAGGTCTGCTATGATCGTGACGGGACATGGACAATCGGGGAGGAGGTGATGCAGGCCGGTCGTTCCGACGATCCGGGCACTGCACGGTGGATCCGCAACTACCTGCTGGAAGAGAGCCCGGTACGGATACCATCCGGTCCTGACCGCCAGGTCACGTTCCGTGATGCGGCAACGGCATTCCTCACAACGGTCCTTGCCCGGGCAAAAAAGGAGTGCCCCGGGTACCCGGAGGTGATCTTTTCCCTGCCAGCGGATGCGCCGGAATGGTATGCCGGATGGCTTGGGAGCATTGCCGATGCCACCGGCCTTGTATCATGGAATACCCTCGATGAATTCACTGCCACGGTTGCCGGGTACGGGCTGCCTGTTAAAGAGGGGCAGATATTCATAGTCATACATTTCGACGAAACAGATCTTTCGGTGTCCATTGTCCGGGGCCAGGACTCATCCACACCTCCATCCACCGGGGGACTGCGTGTTGCAGGGCAGGCCACTGACGATACGGGGTGCCGGGCGATCGACACCTGGATTGCACAGGATATGCTGGCCGGAACCGGCCGGAAATACACCGGAGAAAAAACAGGGAGAATACGTGATACGATCCTGAAGAGGATGGGGGAGGTATACGGGCAACTGGCCGATACAGGTGAGGCCATGCTCGACATCACTGACACTGCATCCGGGACAAAAATTTCTGCCGGCGTTGCCCGTGCTGACCTTGGCCGGATCGTTGCGGAACACGAATTCCCGGCAACCCTGGACCGGACAATCAGTCGTGCACGGGCTGCTGCGCGCTCACACGGATATGCGGATGAAACACCCGCTGCGGTGCTGATGACGGGCAGGGGGTCTGCGATCCCCGCGGTGCAGGAACTGGTAATAATGCATTTTTCCGGTGTTCCCGTCCGGTGCGATCATCCGTTCGATGCGGTTGCCCGGGGCGCTGTGGTGTTCACATCCCCTGCGGACAGGCCCGACCGGATCAGGAACGATTACGCGCTCCGGTACTGGGACCCGTCTGCCCGGGAACACCGGTACCGGTTCCTCGTGCGCAGCGGGGCCCGGTACCCGAGTGCCGGGCAGGTGGCGCGGATCACCATCAGTGCCGCATACGATGGCCAGACCCGGCTCGGCATCCCGCTGTACGAGTTTAATGTCTCGCCGGACCCCGGCACACCTGCCCTTGAGCTGGTCTCGGACCCTGCAGGGGGGGTCCGGATCGCTGGACCGGCAGAGGATGCCGGGCCAGGGAGCATGCCGGTACCGGTCAACGGGCGGACCCCGACACTGCTTGCCGCAGACCCCCCGGCACTGAAGGGAGAGCCGCGGTTCGAACTGACGTTCACGCTCGACCGCGAGAGACACCTGTGCGTGACGGCACGTGACCTTGCAACCGGGACACTGGTAAAGAAGAATGCGCCCGTCCACAGGCTGGAATAATTTACGGAGAGGATATCATGGAAATGCAGGAAATGGAGATTACGATCGACATCGAGGGAAGAATTCAGGTCAAAGTGAACGGGGCCCACGGCACGGATTGCCTCGCACTGACGAAAAATCTCGAAGAGGCTGTCGGCATTGTAGAGAAGCGGGAGTATTTACCGGCATACTACGAGCACCCGGTGGATGTGCAGGAGCACCAGAGGCTCGGCTCCCGTTAAACAGCCGCTGCCCCGGTACATTCCCAAAAGGCAGGGGGGGTTAGCAGAAGTTCTCGGTCACGTAGATCCTGTCATCCGCAGAGAACGCGACACCGATCCCTTCCTGCCGGAGACGGTAATCCAGGATATTCTCGCGGTGTCCCGAACTGTTCATCCACCCGCCCACAGCCTGGTTTGCGACCTGTTCCACCGTGTTCCAGTTGTACTGCACGATGGTCCCGTTCGGCGCCGTCAGGTAGGTGTTATACCGGTATCCCTGGTACAGGTTCTCGGAGATCCCTTCGGTATAGTACGTCCCGAAATCACGGATGCAGGGATACCCGGCTTCATCCCCGCGGGCCCGTGCATTCTGCCCGTCAGGGTTCTCGTGCTCGAAGAAATTCCGGAGCACCATATCGTAACTATGTCCCCGTGCGATATCCGCGAGGAACGAATCATAGGAGAGGGTCGAAAGCCCGTTCTGCTGGCGCTGGACATTGATCAGTTCGTGGATCCGCGTTTCGAGAGCAGAGGGATCAAGGGAGGGCGCTCCCGGCGTTGCGCTGGCGTACGAATCTGACGGGGGCTGTGCCGGGATGTATGTGACCGACATCGTGATCAGGGTCGTTCCCTCCGGCTCCGGAGTTACTGTGATCACGGTAGTAGCAATGGTAGTTGCCGTGGTTGTCTGCCGAGTTGTGACCTTTGTCGTCTTGGGGACCGTCGTCGGCAGGGCCGTGGCCGTTATCACCGTAGTTGCAGGAAGCGTGGTCACCGCAGGTTGTGTTGTTACCGGAAGTGGAGGTGCGGTTGTTGATCCGGGCACCGGTTGTGCCTGTCCGGTACCGGCTGCCCCGGCAGATGATGTGCTGCCGGATACTACCTGCATAAGAAGCGGCGACAGGATCACGACAGCCACGATAACGACAAGGATCACGGCACCGGCAATTGCCCATGCCGGAATTCCTGCAACGTTACCGGCAGGAACTGGCAGGGCAGGCAGTTGTGAACCACATTGGGTACAGAACTTTTGTGCCGGGTTGTCCGTACCCGCACCGCATTTCGGACAGGTGATGCGCACCATGGTATGATGTGCATTACACCCGCAAGGGAAAAAACATAGTGCAAAAATTACCGGGCTAGATTCCGCACGACCTGGATATTGCCCCGGTCATCCCGCCGCTCATCAACAGGTGTCTCGCAGATGAGCGGGAGGGCAGAGAAGACCTTGTTATGAAGGATGCGCCGGAAGCCGTCCTCCCCGATGAACCCGAGACCGATGTGCTCGTGCCGGTCAAGGCCGCTGCCACGGTCGCCCTTGGTGTCATTGAGGTGGATCACGCGGAGGTTCTTCAGGCCGACCTGCTCGTCAAGCTGTGAGAGCGTCCCGGCAATCCCCTCGTCGGTCCGCAGCTCGTACCCCGCCGCGAACGCGTGGCAGGTGTCAAAGCAGATCCCGATCCGTTTCTTCTCATCGATCCCGTCCATGATCCCCCGGATGTGCTCGAAACTGCTGCCCACGCTGTTTTTCTCGCCGGCAGTGTTCTCAAGGATCAGCTGCACGTCATTTTCTGATGCGCCGAGCGCGGTGTTGATCGCGGTGATCACCCGGGCGCGGCCCCCCGCGATCCCGTCGCCGAGATGGTGGCCGAGGTGGGTCACGAGATACGGGATTCCCAGCGTCCCGCACCGGCCGAGTTCGGCCGTGAGAGTTGCAACCGATTTGTCCCAGACCTCCGGTTTGGGCGAGGCAAGATTGGGCAGGTAGGGCATGTGGTCAACCGGGATGAGACCGGTTGTCCGGATCTTCGCCCGGAAGGTTTCCGCAACGTCACTTGCAACCGGCTGGTACCCCCATCCCCGCGGGTTCCGCGAGAACATCTGGAAGACATCGCACCCGGCGTCCTTTGCCCGGTCCACCGCAAGGTCGAGGGACCCGGCGATCGATACATGGACCCCTACCTTCACCATGCATTGCACTCCTGGATCATCAGATCAGGAATCGGATGCAGGGGTATTTGGGGGTTGTGATCGGGGAGGGGGGTACCCCCTCTCTGGATCCCGGGCCGGATCCGGCACCTGGGACCCCCCCACCACTAAGAGGAGGGGTAGCTACCCCCCATTACAGCTGGCGTTAAAGGAGGTTCTCTTAAGAAAAAAAGAGATTATTTCCTGCGGAGCGCAAGCAGTGCTGCACCAAGACCGGCTGCCCCGATCACGGCAAGCGGCAGGCTGCCGGAATGGGTGGTCGGGACGGGTGTGGTAGGTTCGGGTGTGGCGGTTGGCGGGGTCGTAAGGAACTGCTGGTCAAAACCTACCGGCGGCACGACATTGACGATATAGACCGAGACCGGCTGCATGCCCGTCATGCCGGTCCTCCCCGCACAGGTGTCTGAAGACGCCTCGCCTTTCACGAACGTAACCTCCACGCTGGAGCCGTCGTTCCTGCCATTGTACAGCATCACCTGGCGCGGTGCAAGGGTCTCTTCAAATACCCGTGTCCCGCTGCTCAGGACAAAGACGGTGGATGTTGTTGCCTTGCAGGTGGTCCCGGAGCAGGAGGTACAGTCGGGAACCGTAATGGTGTCAACCGCATAATTGCCGACAAGCGGGGTCGGGATCGCACCGGGGTCCCCGACAAGGCTGGTCACGTACTCCCCGGCCGGGAGCGGATTGTACAGCTTCCCTATCGTGATCCAGGACCCTCCCGCGCCGCCAAGGCTCGTGGCAACGACCGTATCCCCGGTCTGGAAGAGTGTCCAGGCACTCTCGCTTGGCACGTTTCCGGTCAGTGAGGTCACGTCCATTGCCGTGTACGAGCAGACCGGGCCTCCGCTGGCCGGGTAGGAGCAGCCATACTGGAGCGGGTTTGCAATCGTTAAGGTGCTCTCCTCCTTGTTGATCGCCGATACCGTACCCTTCACCGTGACTTCCTGGACAACCGCTGCCGCCGGCAGCACGCACAGGCACAGGACAAGGGCAGTGATGAGGATGGTTTTTGTAAACTGTTTCATTCCTGCATGACTCCTTTTTTTTAGGTTCTATAACGAGAATTACCCTGCGAGGATAAAAAGACCTCCGTGCGGCACGCACGCTTTTTTTACCGGCACGCCAACCATCTTACCATGAAGGTGACGTTCCTTGGGACCAACGGCTGGTATGATTCCACCACCGGCAACACGGTCTCGGTCCTGATCGAGTCGGAGGAGTACGACATCATCCTCGACGCTGGTAACGGCATTGCCAAGGCCGACCGGTACATCAGGCAGGACAAGCCGGTGTACCTGTTCCTGAGCCACATGCACATCGACCACATCGCCGGGTTGCACACGCTCTGCAAATACCGGTTCCGGCAGGAACTGAAGGTCTTCACGCAGGAAGGGACGAAGGGCAGTCTTGAGACCTTTGTCGCAGAGCCCTATACGGTACCGTTCGCCATGCTCCCGTTCAAAAACAGCGTGCACGAACTCGGGGAAGGAACGCACCACCTGCCCTTCACCATCACCTGCCTCCCGCTCGTCCACCCGGTCCCCTGCTTCGGGTACCGGCTGGAACTCGATGGAAAGATCATCGCCTACTGCACGGACACCGGGCCCTGCGACAATGCGGTCACCCTGGCACGCGATGCCGACCTGCTGATCACCGAATGCGGCCTGAAACCCGGGGTCACGAGCCCGGACTGGCCGCACCTGAACCCGGAGATGGCAATCGCAATCGCCCGGCAGGCGCACGCTCACCGGCTCGCCCTCACGCACTTCGGGGCGGAGTACCGCACCGTGGAGGAGCGAAAGGCACTTTCAGTGCAGTTTGCGCGGGAATGGCCGGGGCTGGTTGCGGCGATGGATGATATGACGATTGAGGTGTAAAAAGGAAAAAATTATTTGTCAAGTTTCTTCATCACCCACGCCATGTTGGCGCCGAGCGTCTTCATCGTGGCAATCCCTTCCTCATCCTCCTTCACGTCTCCTGCCGCGTGACCAAGTCCCACGTTCCAGTAGGATGAACCGGGCACCACCATCTGGCTGATGAAGAAGAAGTGGTTCATGGTATCGAACGCGTGGATTGCGCCGCCCCTGCGGACCGCCACGACCGCGGCCCCGACCTTGCGCCGGAACATGTCGTCATTGGCCTTCGCGACATAGCCGGACCGGTCGATCAGCGCCTTCATCTCGGTCGAGACATCGGCGAAGTACGTGGGGGAAGCAAGGATGATCCCGTCCGCTCCCGCCATCTTTTCGATACACTCGTTGGCAATGTCGCCTTTGACCGCGCATAACCCGTCCTTCCTCTCGAAACATTTCCCACACGCAATGCAGCCCCGGATCTTCTTTCCCGCCATCTGCACAAGATCCGTCTCGATCTTCTCTTTTTTCAGTTCCCTGAACACGGCATTGATCAGGATTGCCGTGTTCCCGTCCTTCCTTGCACTTCCATTGAATGCTACCACTTTCATTCTGTTCACCCTGGTTACTGATCCGTTCTCGTGTACGGGATAAAAAGTCGGCGGGTTCCGGGACGGGAGAAACGGGTCCTGACCCCATGCGCCATCTTAAGACCCCTGCCGCCAAATGGTGTTGCGATATGAATACACGTATACAGTTTTCCGATCTGCACCTCTCACGGGAGATCGGGAAAGCAATAGAAGATATGGGCTTTGAAGAGCCCTCACCCATCCAGGCACTCGCTATCCCCCTCATCCAGGCCGGCCGTGACGTGACTGCGCAGGCGCAGACCGGTACCGGCAAGACCGCCGCATTCGGCATACCCATCATCGAAAAGACTGATCCGTCCAGGAGGACGGTGCAGACCCTCGTGCTCTGCCCGACGCGCGAACTCGCCATCCAGATCGCCGAGGAGTTCTCAAACCTCCTCGCCCACCTCCCCCGCATCACGGTGCTGCCGGTCTACGGCGGCCAGCCCATCGAACGCCAGCTCCGTGCACTGCAGGCCGGCGTCCATATCGTCATCGGCACGCCCGGGCGCATCATGGACCACCTTGACCGCCGCACGCTCCGTCTCGACGATGTCACGACCGTCGTGCTGGACGAGGCCGACCAGATGCTCGACATGGGGTTCCGCGACGACATCGAACTGATCCTGCGGAAAGTCCCGCAGAACCGGCAGACCCTGCTCTTCTCTGCCACCATGCCAAAGCCGATCCTCGAGATCTCCAAGAAGTTCCAGACAAAGCCGGAGTTCGTCCGGGTCGAGTACGCGGAACTGACCGTGCCGCAGACCGAACAGTTATACATTGAAGTGAAGGAACGCGAGAAACTCGATGTGCTCTGCCGCCTCATCGACATGATGGACCCGCACCTTGCGATCATCTTCTGCAATACCAAGCGCCGCGCGGAAGAGCTCTCCGGGAAAGTCCGCGCACGGGGGTACCGGGCTGACGAGCTGCACGGGGACATGAAACAGTCCCAGCGCGACCGGGTCATGGGAGGCTTCCGGAAGGGCATCATCGATATCCTGATCGCGACCGATGTCGCGGCACGCGGTATCGATGTCGAGGATGTGGACATCGTGATCAATTACGATGTACCGCAGGATGTGGAGTATTACATCCACCGTATCGGGCGCACGGGCAGGGCCGGGAAGAGCGGCAAGGCAGTCACGTTTGTCACCCCGAAAGACGTCAGCAAGCTCCGGGAGATCATGCACTTTGCAAAAGTCCAGATCGCCCGCATGCCGGTGCCGTCACAGAGCGACGTCGCCCAGTCCAAGGTCCGCGGCGTGCTCGAACGGGTACGCGAGACGATCCAGGCCGGCGGCCTTGAACAGTTCGTGCGGATCATCGAGGACGAGACCGAAGGGGACCACAGCACGATCGATATCGCCGCGGCCCTCTTAAAGATGCAGATGGACACGGGCAACGAGCCGGTGGCAGAGAAAGCAGGGGTCGTTGACTTCGGCGAGACCGGTGCGGAAGTCGGGATGGTCCGGTTCTTCCTTGGCGTTGGCCGGCAGCACAAGGTCGCCCCAAAGGACATTGTCGGCGCGATTGCCGGTGAGACCGGGATCCCGGGGAAAGCGATCGGTGCGATCCGGATCCTTGACTCCTACTCATTTGTCGAGATACCGAAAGAGCATGCCCAGGATGTCTACACTATCATGAAAGAGCGGACGATCCGCAACCAGCCAACCGGCATCGAACCGGCATCCGGCAAACGGGCGTAACATCCCGACAGGCAATTCTTTTTTTTAAATTTTTTAGATCCACTGCATAACCCACAAATGGATCCGTTCCCGCAGGGTTGCAGTACTCCTGCCGGGAAAATTCCCATGCGCCGGAATCAATCGTCCGGAATAAAAGAATAAAAAAGATTCAGGTAACCGGTTACAGACGCCTGACGGTAATATTCTGTTCTGCATGGCGCTCGTTGAGCCCGTGTGCAACCCGGATCATGCCGGAGACGACAAGATAAAGACCGATGAGCAGGGCAAACGTCTCGATACCGGCAGCAGGGTTGAGGACGATAACGGCGCCAAGGAGAATGGCAAGGAGCCCCATGATCCCGAGGACAAGCCGCACCATGAGGTCCTCGACGATCGTCCATGCAACAACGATCTCGATGATACCAAAGACGACCAGGAACAGGCCAAGGACAAGACCGGTAGCAATGACCAGCAGCGAGGGGGCAGCCATGACGGTCAGTCCAAGCAGGATCCCGATGATCCCGAGAATGAAGACTCCCCACCGGGACACTCCCTCATGATCGATGAACAGGCCTTCCACAATGACAATTGCGGCGAGCACGATGATCGCAATACCGGCAAATTCGGAAAACAGGCCGGTCGCGTATCCCGGGAAGAAGAGCAGGAAGAGGCCGACAAGGAACGAGAGGAGCCCGAGCCCGATCATCGACTTCCACCGGAGAGGATGAGGTTCATGCATAGTACCTACATCCTCATCACGTTGCGGGATAATCGTATCGAACGGGTTTTTTTGCGTATTCCGGATTTGTTGCGGGTATCCGCCATCAATGAAGACCCAACACCACTGTATGATGCCGGGTATGACAAAACACTCAAATACCCTCCCGGGAAATCCATCCGGTATGAAAAAGATTCTTGGATTCACTCTGGCACTCGGGTTCTGCCTCGTGCTCGCGCTGGTTGCAGGATGCACCCAGCCGACCACAACCCCTGCTGCAACCCCGGTACCCACCGCCGTTGAAACGGCCGCTGCAACAGAAGCACCGACCAGTGTCACAACCACCGTTGCCGATTCCCTCACGCCCGGCCCCACCCAGGCCCTCCAGGACATCTGGAGCATCGAGGTCCAGGTCGAGAGCAACGGCGAGGCCATCAACCCGCAGATCACCACCACGCTCCGTGGCGGCAAGGGTATGAATGTCGTCCCGGAGATCGATGTCAAGATCACACGCTCCGATGGCGTTGTTGAGGAAGGCCGGATGGTCCAGCCGCTCCATATCGGCTCATCCGTAGTGCTTGACGGTACCACGAAGAATACCGACCGGGCTGAAGTCTGGGTTGTTACCCCCAACGGGGAAAAGGTAAAAGTTTACGATGCGTACGTACCGTTCCGGTCGTACAATTAATTCTTTTTTTTACCTACCCGGCAGTTAATATCCAGGCCGGTGTTCCAGCTGTGCAACGGCAAGGGTAATAACCGGGATAAACAGCCCGACAGCAATGATCACATATCCCTGCGGCTCGTCACCGAATGGCGGGGTCATCACGATCCAGACCCCGTTGACAATGATAAACAGCGCGATCAGACAACTCATCACCTTTAAAATCGCTTCCATGACCAGCTCCCGTATCCCTGTACCTGATGGTATGTTCAGGGACTATTAAGCACTTGCATTCCTGCCGGTACCCATCGGCCTCCCTGCATCAATCCATGAAGGAAACTGCCTTCTTAGACCCTGTCCGCAGGAATCACGTTATCCATTCATTTTTCTCCTGTGCGGCAGAACAGGATAAGTACGGGTCCGGGATCCCGTAACCCGACGGGGACCGGATGATCTTCTGACAAAGGAATGGGAATAACTCATGGGTACTGCACTCCTCACTGACCTGTACGAACTCACGATGGCCCAGAGTTATCTCGAACACCATAAGACCGGGCCTGCCGTCTTCTCCATCTTCCCACGGTCGCTTCCCGCGGAACGCAATTTTCTTGTTGCCGGCGGTCTTGAGACCCTGATCAGCCAGCTGGAACGGTTCCGGTTCAGCGGTGAGGATATCGCGTACCTGAAAGGACTTCAGATGTTCAGCGATGACTTCCTCTCCTGGCTCCGGGACTACCGGTTTACCGGGGACCTCTTTGCGATACCGGAAGGCAGCATCGTATTCCAGAACGAGCCCCTGGTCCAGGTTGAGGGCCCGCTTCCCGATGTCCAGCTCCTCGAAACCCTGGCACTCAACTGTATCCATTTCGGGACCGTTATGGCCTCGAAAGCGGCACGGATCGTATCCGTAAGCCGGGGCCGGAGCATCGTGGAGTTTGGCTTCCGGCGTTCCCATACCCCGGATGCAGGTATTGCGGCTGCCCGGGCCGCCTATATTGCCGGGTTTGCCGGGACATCGGACCTCGAGGCCGGGAAACGGTACGGGATCCCGGTTGTCGGGACCATGGCACATTCGTATGTCATGCTCTTTGATACGGAAGAGGCCGCGTTCCGGGCGTACCAGTCATCCTTCCCGGAACGGGGTCTCTACCTCATCGATACGTACGATACGCTAGCCTGCGCAAAGACCGTGATCCGGCTTGCACGCGACGGGGTCCCGGCTATCGGGATACGGATCGACAGCGGGGACATTGCAGCCCTCGCGATGCAGGTGAGGGACATGTTTGACCGTGCCGGGCTGTCCCATATCAGGATTTTCGTGAGCAACAATGTAGACGAGTATTCCATTGACCGCTGGCTTACAGCGGGTATCCCGATCGACTCATTCGGCGTGGGAACGCATTTCATTACCTCGTCTGATGCGCCGTATCTCGATATGGTGTACAAACTGGTGGAGTACGAAGGGACACCCCGGTACAAGACGAGCCCCGGCAAGACCACCTTCCCGTACCGGCGCCAGGTCGTGAGGTATTACGAGAACGGTATTATGGACCACGATGAGGTGATCCGTATGACGGGAAATGAAAATTCCGGTCTTGTCAGGCCATATCTTCGCGATGGCCGGCTGACAACATCGCTGCCGTCGGTGGAAGATATCCGGAAGCGCTGCGCACAGGAACTCACAACTTTGCCGGAACCGTTCAGGACTCTCTCAAAGCAGGAGTACCGCGTGAACGTGCTGCCGTGAGCAGGCCCTCTTCTCCGGCGGACAGCACGGGATTTGGCCGGCTCGCAAAAAAGAATATACTCCCGGGTCGCATGTTCATGCAGATAGTATCAGGTGGCTGCCATTTCCCTTGTACCGATTCCCTTCCGCATCTCCGCTCTTACGCAGGAGCGAAACAGCCTCTTCGAGTACCCGGTGGAGCGGCTCGCCGGTATCGTGAAAGAGGTCGGGTTCAGGTGCACGGCGTGTGCACAGTGCTGCACCCGCGCTTTCAACGGGCATGTCTTCCTGCTTGACCGGGATGTCGCTTCGGTGAAAACGATCGACCCGGAGGCGATCGAACCCGCCCCGGACCCGGAGTTCTGCGACCAGAACGGCACGTTTTATGTCTCGGGGTATGCCCTGAAGGCAAAGGCCGACGAGCCGGGTTCCTGCTGGTTCCTGGAGAACGGCCGGTGCCGGATCTACGATGACCGTTTTTTTATCTGCCGCGTCTACCCGTACATGCTCCACCGCGAACCGGATGAGACCGGGAAGGTGGACTGGCGGCAGATCTCCGGCATCGACCAGCACGGGGAGTTCAACCAGGAAATTCCGGAGGAAGAGTGCCTTGTAATCGCCCGGGAGACCAAGGAGTTCGAGAACGCATTCCTGACCCAGGAGATCACCTTCCTTGAATGCATCCAGGACTATTTCTCCCGAAACGGGCTCCGTCACGTGCAGAAGGTGTATGACGACCGCATGCGGGCGTTTAAGAAGGGAGAAACGATCCGGGTGATGGTCTTTTATGACGGGCGCTTTGAAGAACACCACATCCGCACGAACTGACTATCGGACGAAACGGTGATCAGTTCCCGGGTTTCCCGCGTTTTTCAGGTGACCCCTGTCGCCTTCGCGAACCCGGGTCCTTACATATCACCAGCATGGGAATCCCAGAACCCGGTCAGCACCCGCCAGATCCGCTCCCGCAATGCATTGACCGGCCCGTCACAGCCCTGCGGGTGTCCAGCCCCGGACCCCGGTTCATAGAGTGACCGGTTGACCTCGACCTGGATCCAGGGAATCCCTTTGCGCCAGTAATGTGCGTTCGAGATAAACCCGCCGGAGAACGGGTTGTTGATCGCCACTTCGCGGTCATAGGAAAATTCTGACCGGAACCCGTCAGCGAGAGTGTTTATCCAGGATTCGGGGCAGGTTGCGATACCGCCCTTTTTCGCTCTCCCCTTCCGGTCCCCGTTATTCCCAAGACAGATCAGCGGCCGCTTTTTCCCTGCATCCTTCTGTTCAGCGGATCCCACGGGCAGCATCGAATGGCAGTCAAACGCGATCTTCACATCATGCTGATCGATCAGTTCGTCGATACGCTGGTGGTAGGGGAAGTACCATGCCATCATGACGCGGTGGATCAGGGCGATATCAGGAAACAGGCCTTCGCGGTAAACCGCTCTCCCGTCGATTGCCCGCAGTTTGATGATGCCATCCGGGTCGCGGGGAGGGAGGGGCAACGGGGGGCGGTTGAGATCGACGGCCATGCGGGATACCGTCGTGTCAATGAAGGCTTGGGAGGAACTGCGAAAATCATACAATTCCCGCGTCATGGGATCACAGTAATACCGGAGTTCCTGCTGCGTGAGGGCAAGACGGCCGGCCAGTTCCGTCGGGATATCGGTGCCCCCGTGAGGGATGGAGATCAGGAAGGGGTAGCGGGATGTCACGGTACCAGAATATACGATCATGGGGAGGTTAATAGTTTCATGGAATGCTGATCTGCCATTTCCCGATTCCCATGGAAAAAGCCGGTCACTGGATCACAACCAGGTGAAATGCAGCCCGATGGAAAGGAATGCCCACCATTTCTCATGCAAATAAACCCCCGCAGCCCATACAGATTCCGGTAACAGGAACGCGCTGAAATGTCCCTTTTAAAGGATTGGGGCCATTTAAAGAAGCGTTCCAGTGGAAGGGAAGGGGTATAAAAGGATGATCAAATTGCCGGATTGGCCGGATATTCAAAAATTCATAATAGAATCCATAAAGCGGGTATCAGGAACTGTATTTTTTCCTTTTGTATCTGCTCCGTTTTGCATAAGCCGCGATGAGTGCTGATAAGTCTTACCATAACGGGATATTCCCCGCAGCGCGAGTCTCCCGCGTCAGGTTTTTCAGGAATGAAAAAGAGGGCCGGTCAGGCCCGTTTATATCCGAATTTCCTGAGCAGCCCCGTCCTCCACGCAACACCGTCGGGCCCTTCAACGCCCCGCGGTTTCTCTCCATCGATCACGCCCATGATCCCCCGTCCCTGCGCAGACTCGGCAACAATCACTTCTGCGGCATTCGCCGTTGCACAATAGATCGTGCAGACCTCCTGGACCTGCTTGATCGCATTCAGGACATTGATCGGAAAACAATCCCGCAGGAAGAGAATGAAGGAATGGCCGGCTCCTATCACCCGGGCATTGTCCCGGGCAAGGGCGATCAGGTCCGCATCATTCCCGTCAAGGCGGATCAGGCAGTCTCCGGATGACTCGCAGAATGCAAGGCCGAACTTTGCGTTCGGGACCACCCCGGTAACGGCCTCACTGATATCCTCAACGGTCTTGATAAAATGCGACTGCCCGAGGATCATATTCACGTCCCCGGGTTTGTGGATCTTCACCACCTTCAGTTCCACGGCTCCGTTCACCAGATCACCACAAGGAGAAGATAGGAGTTGTATGATAAATGGGTTTTGCCGGAAAGACTGACGGATGAGGAGTCATGCGGTAAACGATTCGCAAATACCGCATCCTTTTAACTGCAAACGTAAAATGTCAGTTGAGTAATTCCGGAACACCAGCGAGGTTACCATGACGATAGTAAACTACAAGTGGATCGTGTTTCTCCTGCTAGCCTGCTTCATCTTCACGATGATTCCCGTATCTGCCCTCCATTCAACGGAGCAGACTCTCAGCGATTCCCTGACCCGGGGCAGCCGGTTTACGATTACCATCACCGGCAGTCCGAATACCGCATATTATGTCTGGCTGCCAGGGACATTTACCATGACAGGCAAGCAGTACGACCAGCCCCCGGTCATCGCCGGCGGCCAGTCTGCCATCGAGAAAGACCCTGAAGGGGGCCCGTACACGATCGGGTCATACCAGTATAACAACGGCGGGGGGAGTACCATCCTTGACGATGTTGCCCCGGCATCCGCCGATATGTCAAACACCAACTATTACGCCAAGGTAACAACGGATGAAACGGGACAGGCCGTTGTTGAATTCCGGACATCGGTCTACACAGCAACCAGATCGTATTCTGTCAAGGTAGAGAACCCGCAGGCACCGGAGAAAGACAATTTTCTCGTCGAGCAGAAGACCTACAGCCGGAGCGTTTCCAAGCCGATGATCAACACGCCGGCGGCTACGGTTACTACAATCCCACCTCAGCCTGCCGTCACTGCATCTCCTGTCCCAACGCTCACCCTGCCCCCGGAGACCCTGCCGGTAGTGACAACCGTTCCCACGACCACACCGGTCCCAACCAGGAAGTCCCCGACGGGTGCGGGGATTGCCATTATCGCCACGGGCATCTGCCTGATCGTGCTCGCGGGAACGCGATACTTCCGGCAATAATGTTCAGGATGGGCAGCCAGACCGGATACCATCGCATACGTATTGAACCGGCGATTCCCCGGTTGAGATCATGTGAGAACACGTCATGACAGAAGAGACCTGTGACCTGAAGAGAGAGGACTGCCGGGACCGGATGGATGTAATCCAGCGGTTCTTTGTGCGCCCGTTCTTTCTCAGCTGTACCATCGGTATCCCCTTCTGCATCTTCAAGATCCTGTTCGGCCTGAGTGCATTGCGCGAAGGTATGCATGGAGGGGGGGACCTCTGGGCCTTTGGCATGGTAGTGACGGTATGGGCTGTTGCGGACCTCCTGATGAATACCGGAAGATCCGCACTCGACCTGCTCCACCGGCAGGCACGATTTGAGTACTGCACCATTGCCCAGCTCGGCCGCATATTTGGCAGGCCACTGATCTTTCTTGCTTTCGACACCCTGCTGACCTTTGCAATCATCTGTGCCATGCTCTGGACCGGCTGGATCGCAACACTCAGCCCTGCCGAGTCCTGGCTCTGGTACGGCGCAACCACGATGAACCTGATCAGCCTCTCGCTGGTCTCACTCTACAACGAGATTCGCCACGGAAATACCTGAAGGGATGACAACCGTATCCTGTCCCGGCGGGAATAACGAATAAAATCCTTTGGTAAAAAGGGACAACTTAAAACAGTATTTATTGTTTGGAGTCGTCGCCGAGCGATTCCCGGCTCCGCATCTGGTACAGGACCATCGGGTCCATCTCCTTGTAGGAATCCGTGCCGGTCCGCATGATCACGTTTGCGATCCCGCTGTTGACGATCATCTTGGAGCAGAGGAAACAGGGCCAGATCTGGGTGATCCCGTCGGTCTCGACATCGAATCCGGAGAGGTAGAGCGTGCAGCCCCGGGCGTGCTTGCCGGCCTGGAGGAGCGCGTTCATCTCCGCATGGACGCTCCGGCAGCGCTCGTAGTTCGAGCCGGACGGGATGTTGTGCTCTTTTCTCCAGCATCGGTTCAGTTCCGTGCAGTCCATCTGCTTGCGCGGCGCGCCGGTGTAGCCGGTCGAGACGATGGTATTGAATTCGTCGACAATGATCGCGCCAAAATTGCGCCGGAGGCAGGTGCCCTGGCGGGCGCACCGCGATGCAAGGTCGAGGAAATACTGGTGCCTGTTGGTCCGCATTCAAGAGAGTATGGCAAATCCCGGTATTAAATGGGTAGGGTTTGTGCGTGAAGGGATACACTTTCACGCCGCACGTTCCTCCTGCATTTATAGATTCAGTCCGATGATGGTATGGTGTCAGATATGACTGAAATCAGCCTTGTCGAAGTCCCGGACCAGCAGGTGCTCGGGATAAGGAAGACCGGGACCTATGCCCAGATCCCCGAACTTCTCATGAAAGTCTACGAATACTCCCAAAAGAAAAAGGCACCTGTCGCCGGGCCGCCCGTGTTTCTCTGCCACGAGACCTCTCCTGAAGCGGTAAAGGAGGCACAGGAAAAGGGTACGGCGGATGTCGAGATTGTCTGGCCTATAACAGGATCAGTAAAGGGCACGAAGGAGATCCGGGCGTACGAACTCCCCGGGGGCCAGATGGCCCATATCACCCACAAAGGTCCCTATGCATCCTGTGAACCGGCATACCTCCGGCTGTTTGACTGGATCGCGGAGAAGGGGCTGACCATCTGCGGCCCGATCCGGGAAGTTTATACCAATGATCCACGTGAGGTTGCGCCGGAAGAGATCGTCACCGAGATCTTCGTGCCGGTCCGGTAAGATTCCGGCAGAGAGATTCCCTGATTCCGGTTGCCGGGCGTTACCTCACGAAATGGTGCCGGACAGGAACCAGATGATCAGGATCCCATGCAGGCAGGCAAAGACCGGCACGAGATAAAATTTCATTTTCCGTGTCTTGTGCCGGAACATCCGCATGGCTCCAAAGGCCCCGAACGGCCCCAGGAATGCGAGCGCCAACAGGGTATTCTCGCTCGTCCTCCATGTATCCTTCTTTGCCTTGCGCTTGTCCCATGCAAATGCGCATGCCGCGAAAAGGTTTACCCCAAGGTAGAGCAGCACAAGGGCCAAAATCGTGTCGGTCTCCATCAGTTCCCGCCGGCCGTATCAAGGTAAAAACGCCATTTGCAGAACATGTCCGGCGGGTGCGGATCAGGGGGCGCAAACAGGCATTCCACCCGGATTGCCGGATCGATCTCCTGTGCAAAGCTGGTGAACTCCGCACGGTGCATCTCCCGGCAGACATACTCCCCCTGGCCCCGGCGCAGACGGGCCTCCTGTGTCGGGCATACGGGAACTGATATGATCACCTCGTCCCCGCGTTCCTCAATCGTATAACCGACAATCATCGCCCACGGGAAATGCCGGAGTGCCCTGACAAAACCGGGCAGCCCTTTTTCCGTGATTCCGAAGCGCCGGACGATATCCTTTGCCGCCATGCCGGCCACTCGTCCCCAGACCTGCTCATTGATCTTTTCGGCAACGTCCTGACCATAGGTATCGGAGATATTGATGAACCAGAAGGCATCCACGACCCGATAATGCCAGAGGAGGAACTCCAGGTACTGGTGCTTGTCCGCATCGGTCATGCCGTCAAAGAGATCGAGGTTCATGTAACTCATGGGGATCACTTCAGGAATGGAAAGATTCAGGCCGGTTCTCATATGAACATTTGGATTCGTGCCGCGCGAATTGTATGCGGTTTTTGGTTGTTCATCCGGGCAGATCCGGTTACCGTGTTACCGGCAGGGCCAGCCCGAAAATCCCACAAACCCACTATTATTCATCATTGATCTGCTCCATTATCTTAGTACAGACAGGGAAACAGAATGCAGGACATCACGCTGGATACAATCATCGGCATGCACGACAGGATAATGGAAAAAGACGGGGGCGATGACCGGATTATCTGTGAGGGCATCCTGAATGAGGTGGTGTTCCAGGCCAACCTCAGGGAAGACCGAATCCAGCAAGCTGCAACGGTTTTCTGGTCGCTCTGCGCATATCCTGCCTTCCGCGAGGGGAACAAGAGAACGGGATATCGTCTCGCAGAGATGATCCTCTCCCGGGACGATTCCCCGCTGTCCCTGCCCTGTGAGGAACTGCGTTCACTTGTGCAGGGCATTAATGCATTCTCGGTCGAGATCGAAGACGTGGAAAAAGTGCTGCAACACCATGCGGGCGTCTGAATTCTGCTTATAGAGGAAGCGTTGCCTGGCAGGTGTCCTTCTTCTCAAACGATGACAACCGTATCCCGATGAGCCGGACCTTCCTGCCATCATATTCCTCGCGGAAGAGTGAATGTGCAAGCAACCGTACCGGCTCCGCATCACCGGAATAATGCGACATGCTCCGGCTCCTGTTCCGGGTGATGAACCCCGGGTACCGGATCTTGATTGTGAGGGTTCTGAACCGGAGCTGCTCTTCTGCCAGGTTCCCGCAGACACTCCGGATAAGCGAATCGAGCGTGGAGACGATGAGATCCACATCATCGGTATCCGTATCGAACGTGGTCTCCCGTGAGATCGATTTTGTTTCCTGGCCATCCACAATCCCGCTCTCATCAATGCCATGCGCCAGCTGGTGCAGGGCAACCGCACTGCGGCCAAACCGCCCGATCAGCCCCTGGATATCCTGCCGGGCAAGGTCCCCGATTGTCCGGATCCCCATCTCGAAGAGCATCGCTTCCGCTTTCTTTCCCACTCCCGGGATCGTCCTGACGGGGAGAGGGGCAAGGAAGTCCTGCAGGGCCGGGGGCGTGACGACCGTGAGCCCGTCAGGCTTCCTGAAATCGGAGGCGATCTTGGCAACAGCCCGTCCTGGTGCGATGCCGATTGAACTGGAGAGCCCGAGACGAGCCCGGATAACGGCCTTAATCTCATCCGCAAGGGATTGTGCAGAGGCAAAATGACCAAGGGAACTGAGGTCAAGAAAGGCTTCATCGATGCTGACCTGCTCCGTCGGAAACCCGTACGACCGGAGGATCTCCATCACTACTGCCGATGCCTGCACATAGGCAGGAAAATCCGGCGGGAGGAAGACCGCATGGGGGCAGAGGACGAACGCCTGCGAGATCGGCATCGCCGACCGGATGCCAAATGCCCGTGCTTCATAGGAACACGTAGAAACAACCCCGCGCCCTTTCCCCTGCTTCGGGTCGGCACCGATGACCACGGGTTTACTGGAAAGTTCCGGCCTCCGTTGCATTTCAACGGACGCGTAGAAACTATCCATATCAATGTGGAGGATGATCCGCCGGTTCACTTCCTGCACACCGCGGTTCAACCGGGGTAGATCATCCGGATATACCGGTAAAGCGGGCGAGGTGAACGTGACAGGGGACATACTGCACATCTCAGCCTGCTGCCGGGATAAAATCGCCAAGCCGGCACTGCCGTTCGCGGATCACCGAGCGGAGGAGGGCTCCTTCCTCGATGAACCGCTTCACCGGGAGCGTGAACGTTTCCGAAAGGTGCCGGAGGGCGGGTTTGATCCCTTCAAATTCGGCAGCGGGCTGCTGCATTGCGCTCCGGACATTTTCCCTGACATTGAAGACCCCCATCGGCACATAGCCCTTCCGGGCCTCACGGAGGATGATCGCGCCAGCCTGCCTCTGTTCGCGGGCGAGCGCTTCGAGTACCGCCATCTTGCAGGAGTAATAGCAGCCGCCGAGAGGGGAATACGTGGTCTTCTTCCTTGTGCCCTCGTGATCCGAGAAGACCAGCTCCTCGTTTCCCAATACGTGGAGGAATGCCTCCGACCATTCGTACTGCCAGCCGGTCGGCATCAGGATGACCGCGTAATGGTTGTTAAGGCTGGAGAACTCATGCACCCGCCATGTATCAATGACCGGGTTCTTCTTCACCCCGGCAAGCAGCCGGTCGCCGATGATCGTATCGCAGGCCGTGATCGACCACCGCGTGGGGACAAGGTGCCTCCCCCTTCCCTGTCCCATCGTCCCGACCGAGAAGGCCTTCTGGATGCTGGAGAAAGGGACACCGCTCTTATGAAGGTCTACCACAGCATCAGCTGCTTTCAGGTCGGTATCATAGAAGGTCTTCTCCAGATCGTGATCCCACCGTCCTTCGGCGATATCGAACCGCTCAAATCCGGCACTGGGCCCGAATGGGGTATGCTCCTCGGAAAAGGACTGCCCCTGAGGAGTGCTGGTAAATGCAATCTCGCTCTCAAGCGATGATGCTGAAAGCGAGATCTCCTGGAGCTTTGTGATCAGGCGATTGTCGAGATCGCCGGCATTTACCTGCTGTTTTCCCCGGATGAGGTTCATACGGTACCCGATGATCTCCTCCTGCGTCTTGTTGCCGGGTATCCAGGCTTCCGGCATGTCCATGACCGTTGTATCCCCATGAAGGGGGACTACCATGGGGCCGGCAAATACATCGGGATAGTTCCAGCTCCCGATAAATACCGACGGGGGCGTGCTGCCTTCGATCTCTTTTCCCATGGCAACAGACTTCATCGGCATCGTGGACGCGGTAAGTTGCCGGAGATATGCGCCTTTACCGATCATTGTTACTGGTACTGGGATCGGCAGACCTTTTAAGGGGCACAGCGTGCGGGGAGAAAGTGATTTTACCTATCTCCGGACAGAATAACCGGCATTCCGGAGGATTCGGATCATCTCGTCCTCCCATTTCCGGTCATCCGGCTCATCAATCCCCTCGATGCAGTTCTCCCACACGTTTGTCAGGTGCACATCATCGGAACAGAGGGTCCGGATATTCCTGATGCGCCCGGCTCTCCTGCCGGAATGGTCAAGGATCAAAAGCCGCCAGCACTGGTAATCCCGGCATATCTCCGGGCGGGTCAGGTGGACGGTACACAGTGCCTTACCGCTTACGGACATGTGCCGGAAGAACGGACAGGCGTGGGGCAGTTTTTCAAAGAGGCTCTTGTCATCGAAGAGTCCGTACTTGTCAGGATCGACCGTGACCTCAGTCTCTTCCCCGGTATAATTGTTGTGGACCAGGAAGCAGTAATCCGCGTGTTCCTTCCTGATTACATAGACGTACCCGAGAGAACTGCAGCATTCCCCGCACTGGAAACATTCGAAGGTCAGGGGGATCACCCCTTAATGGATGGCCAGGATCATGAATACCAGTTCAAGGGCGATCAGGATGATAACGACCCATTCGAGGAAATTGGAGTGCTGGATGCGCACTTCGTCCGAGAGCATCGAGTAGTTCTCCTGGATCACCGTAATCTTGCGGCTGACGCTCTCGCTCCACTGGCTGCTCCGGAGTACTTTGAGTGCCGTGGCATAGACACGGGCATAGTAGACATCCTCCGTGACCTTGATCAGGTTGTCAACCTTCTCGATGATCTCGGAGATCTCCGCAGAGGTCTCCATCAGTTTTGCCATGATCGCGTGGTACTGGCGGCCCCGGCGGAACTGGGACATGCGATCGGCATGCTCGATATCGTCGTACATCTTCCCCATCTCGCGGGTCAGTTCGCGGTCATAATACCGGAGCTCCAGTACCTGCACGTTTGCAAACTCGATGAGATCGATAATATCGGTCGGGCTCTCCGGGTTGCACAGGAGGGCCGAATCCCACGAGAGGATGGCGAGGTCATCGGTTGTGTAGCTGAGCGAGTTCTTGAGGATATCCTCGCGGATCTGCGGCGAGATATTGGTTTTTTCCCCGATAAGGAGAGCAACCGGGTCAATGGAATCATCCCGGTGGTCCGTGACATAGATCGAATAATCCTCATAGAAGTCCGGGTTGATGGCAAACCCCTTGATGTGCGGCCGGATGATCTCGCCGAGTGTCTTGAGGTACTGGACATAGAACTCTGCAAGTCCTTCCTGCCCGGCGAACAGGAATGCGATCTCCTCCAGTTCCGCGAGTTCGGCATCGGGATTCTCGAAAATAAAACAGAAACTGATCACCCCGATATCATAGACCCGGGCGACCACGGAGAACTCAAACGGCCTGCCATCCCGCTCCACCCGGATCGGGTTCATCTGGATCATAAGCGGGGGATCCTCGAGCATGATGGATTTTGGTTTGACCCGCACGAAACTGGTCCTTGCGGTAAAATAGTTCTGAGCAAGTGCTTTTTCGAGCCAGTCGAGGTCGATCTCTCTCCCAATATCGTAAATCCGATAAAACCGGAGCGTTATCATGGATGGTTCCCCCTTGCGGGATGTGTTTATAAATGTCTGCAATAATGAACAACCATGAAGATGATAAAGCCTTTTGAGGCGTGATCATCGGGACACAGGATGGACCGGAGGATCGCAGTCCCCCGGTAAAAAAATTATTTCCTGGAAAAGACTGACGCGGCTGCGATCCCGATAACCAGCGCCAATCCACAGAGCCCTGCTGCCACGGGGGACTTCTGGGCCGGCGTGGATGCCGGGAGATTCGTTGTTGTGGTTTCTGCGACCAGGGTTGCCGAGAAATCAACGGTCTCTCCTTTACCGGGATACTTGTCGATCGTCCCGGTATAAGGCTCATACCCGGCCTTGTAGACCGTGAAGGTCTTGTACGGTGTGCCGGTCACATAGACCTGTACCTTCAGGCTGCCCTGTGCAATCTGGCCCTTTACATCATTGTCAAATTTCACCGTTGCACCGTCAACATTGCAGTACACCAGATACCACCCGGTATCTCCGCCGATTGTTGCCGGGGCGGTTGTCGCCGTTGCCGCAACAGGGTTGAGGGTGGCATAGAGATCGATCGTCTCACTTTTTCCCGGGACCGTGGCAATGGTTGCCGTGTACGTGGTATACCCGTCCTTCTTCACAGTATATTCACTGAAGGGGAGCCCGGTACTGTATACGGGCACATAGACCAGCCCCTGGGAAATCTCCCCGCGGTTTGACTCATCAAAGAAGACAGTCGCACCATCGATATTACAGTGAACGACATACCAGCCGACATCTCCCCCGACTGCAGTCTGGGTGGTTTCGGGGATCTTGTTGAGAGTGGTATACAGGCTCACGATCTCTCCTTTCCCGGGCACATTTGAGATCGAATCGGTAAACGTGGAGTACCCGTATTTCTGCACCCGTATCTTCTTATAGGGTGCGGAAATAGTGACCGGGATGGTTACTGCCCCTCCCTGGCGTGTCACACCCCAATACTTTTCATCGAGATAGATATTTGCATCATAGACATTGCAGTAGACCGCATACCATCCCTGGTCGCCCCCGACGGTTGTATCCTCGGCAGCAGCGGGAACCATACATATACTGGTCAATATTGCCAGGATCAGCACAATCCGGTACTCATTTTTCATAACGATCTCCTTTTAGTACTCTTTTCCTTTGAGGGAATCTTATAAAAAACTCGTGGGAGTGTACCCGCACTTAAAAAGAAGAAAGGAAGAGGAAAAAATTACTGGCGTGATCGCCATGCCAGGGCAAGCCCCGCAATGCCCGTTCCTGCAATGAGCGTGAAGAGGGAGAGGGGGGATTTCTTTGTTGCAGCCGGGGCCGGTGCTGCTGTCGTACTGACGGCGGCCTGGGTCTCCGGTGCTACGAGGTGGAAGGTGCACTTGGTATAAACATCATCAACACCGGGCAGGTTGAATGCATTGGAAAGGGCCGTTGCTGCCGCCGAGTCCTGCACGCTGCCGGTACCGGTGAAATTGAAGACAAGGTTGCCGGTATTCGTGTTTACGACCTGTCCGGAAAACTGGCCGGTTGTTTCCATGACAATGTCCAGGTTCCCGTTCTTGCCGGGGCTCTGCACGATCACATAGTAGGTGGCCGGGGGAAGACCCGCGGTCTGATAGGTCTTCGAGTAGGTATTATCCGAGTTGACCGGGGCTGTTGAGACATTGATATAATTGCCGGCAAACACCCAGATCTGGACGCCGGACGTGAGGTTCCCGCCGGTTGCAACGCCGCTTACGGTAACAGGTTCGCCGACCGTGGCCTGGGAGGGCAGGACCTCTGCCGAGATAAAAGGCTGCCCCGACGTGGCTGAAGATGCCAGCACGGTGCCGTTTGCATCTGTGGATGCATCGGCACCGGACGCGGGAAATGCCAGGAGTGCGATCAACAACAGGGTACAGAGAATACTTCCAGGTGAATATGATCTTTTCATACGGGAAATTATGAAGGTGATCGATATTATAGTTCTGGTTTTCTCGTGGTCATCGCAGGAAATCCCCCATCGGACAAAGATACTAATTGGCTACCTTTATACACATTCTGCTGCAATAGCTCGTACAATCCCGGTACATGGATATGCACCGGTTCGGAGACTGTGTGGTGCCACTATGAAAATGCAAAGTATCCGGGAGACTTCAACCCAATCCATACCGGTTCCCCTGAGTTTCTGCATCCTCTTATTCCCTGACGGCAGGATCGAACGCCGGGTGGACCAGCCGGTGGCAGAATACTTTACTGCGGTAAAAGAGGCCAGTGTTGTCTGGATCGACTGCAGCATCAGTGATGATGAGAAGGAGATTGAGAAGCTCGCTCTGCTTGCCGGGTTCACGAAAATCCCGATACCCAAACTCACCCATGGTTTTTATTCTGCATACGAGGACTATGACACGGAACTGGTCATCATGCTCCCGTCCGTAACCGTCAAAGGGGAGAAGATGACGGTCCACCCCCTCTTTGTCCTGATCCGCGACAACCTGGTCCTTACCATCCATTCCGATGAGATCAACCGGCTGCTCAGGTTCTCCCGGTATGCCCAGCAGTTCTTCAAGCGGATCGCCACAGAGAATACGCCCGACAAGATCACGCTCACCCTTGAACGGATCATCGATGAAAACAATGACCGGAACTTCGAGTACCTGCGCGAGATCGAGATGCACGGCGATGCGATCAGCAAGTCACTCATCGAAGAGAGCATTGCGAAGAAAAAAGTCGCCCACGATATCTACAAGATGAAACATGTCCTGATCGATTACTTGAACGTCCTCTGGGCCACAAAGGACGTGGTCGATTCTCTCCGGTATGGTGATGCGGACCTGATCACGAATGATGAGAAACTGCTCGGCAGGATCGGGATCCTCTCAGACAACATCGACAGGCACATCGAACTTTCCGAGCAGATGTCCAATGTGCTTGCATCAGGTCTTGAGGTGATGCAGAGCATCTATAACAACCAGCTCCAGAGCCTCAACAACCGGTTTGCCCTGGTCACGGCGTATCTCACAGTACTGGGCACAGCATTCCTCGTCCCGAATACCATTGCAACCATCGCCGGGAGCGGGGTGATGGAGGGATCGATGGCAAGGCAATGGTGGTATGTGCCCCTGCTGGCGGGTTCGACAATCGTTGCTACGCTCGTTTCGTTCCTCTGGGTGGTCCACGTCTGGAAGAAGCGGGACGAGGATTGAAGGCCCGCTTTGGAACCTTCTTCACACGCTCCTCTTTTTTTACCCGTTTCAGCTCCGGTTCGAACCATGATTCAATGCACTGCTTGACAACGCCAAGCCCGGCATCGCTGTCAAGATAGATCGCCCCGATAAGGGCTTCCATGGTATCGGCAAGGATCGTCTCCTCCCCGTCCCTCCACAGTCCCTTCTCCCCGCGCCCGAGCCGGATATATTTTTTAAGGCGCAGGCGTCGTGCAACCTTTGCAAGGGTCGGGTTGTCTTCCAGCCGCTCCTTCTCCTGCGTGATCCCGCCTTTGCTCTGGATGCCCTTCTCCATCAGGAACAGGATCAACGCGGTCTTCAGGACCGCATCACCCAGCGTGCTGTAGGCCATCTGGTCCATGCACCGCTTGTTCTGCTGGAACAGCTCGTTGGCATATGCCGGGTGGGTGAACGCCCGTATCAGGTGCTGTTTTTCAAAAAAGTGATACCCGATCGTCTGTTCGATCTCGGAAAAATCCTCTTGATCCATCGTCTCATACACCGTTCAGTGTCAGGATTAATAAAGGACACCAGTACAAGGGTACGCCGGAAAATAGCTCATATTTTTCCCGGGGAGAAAAACCCGGATACCATAAAAAACGGGAATATCCGATACACATGGCGAACCTGCCCGCGAAGTTCCGGTTCCCGTGAATTCGTGATGGTGATTATTTCCTGAGGAGATGGAGAGCTGCCGAGTTCATGCAGTAGCGTTTGCCGGTCGGTGCCGGGCCGTCATCGAACACATGGCCGAGGTGTGCACGGCACCGTGCGCAGAGCACTTCCGTCCGCAGCATCCCGCCGGAGCGATCGGAGTGCGTTGTGATATTGAGGTCCGAGACCGGCGCGAAAAAACTCGGCCAGCCGGTACCGGAATCGAACTTGGCTGCTGAATCGAAAAGGTCAGTCCCGCAACAGGCACAGGTATAGATCCCCGGTTCCTTACAGGCATGGTACTTCCCGGTGAACGCGTATTCCGTTCCCTTTTTCCGGGCGATCTCATAGTGTTCCGGCGACAGGATCGAACGCCACTCCTCATCGGTCTTTAGTACCGGGAGGACCTCCTCAGTTCGGCCGGTCCGTGCACTGAAGATCAGGATCGTTTTTTTATTTCCGGTGTCAGGACTCACAGGTATCACCACTTCCTGCCGGGAGTCATGACAGGGCCGGGGCAAAGACTTATGGATTGCGGCATCCGGTGGACCGGGAGATCAGAGCCCGAAAAACCCGAGGATCCGGCGTCTGGGATCCTTGTAGAAGATCCGTGCTCCGTCCTTGATATTCCGGACGTCCTCGATCGTATACAGGATATCGGGATACTCCTTTGAGATGACACTGAGGAGCCGGCCCAGTTCTGTCCGGGGGACGATCATGAAGATGATGGTGACCGTGTTGGAAAAACTTCCCTGTCCTTCGATCCGCGTCATCCCATAACCAAGCGTTGAGAGATTGGATATGACCGGGTCGGGGTTGTCTGGAGTAATAAGCCTGACAATGACAAAGCCTATCGAGATCATGTTCTCGATCTGCATTCCAAGGAGTGTCCCGATACCATACCCCGCGAGATAGGCAAAGAGGTTCCAGTAATCCGTAAGGTTCGCGATCACGAGCCCGGTAGAGATCAGCCAGATACCGGTCTTGACAATCCCGACGCAGGCCGCAAGGTTTGCATGGCCTTTGCTGATGTAGATCGTCCGGATCGTCTCCAGGGCTGCCTCTACAATCCGTGCGATCAGGATTAAAACCGGGATTGAGATGAGGATTGCAATAATGTCAGGCACGGGGGAGGTTCACTCCTGATAAGAATATTCTCACCGGTTGGTTTGAATACCTTACGGAACTTGTGGTTCGACGGCTATCAGGTATTACGGGAAAATTATTTCGAATCCCGGCTGATCTCCCTGACGACAGCATCCCCGAACTCCCGGGTCCCGGCAGATCCGCCAAGGTCGCGGGTACGGATTCCCTGCGCAAGTACCAAACCGATCGCAGCTTCCACGCGGCCGGCCTCTGCCCGGTCACCAAGATAGTCAAGAAGCATCGCCGCACTCCTGATTGCAGCAATGGGGTTGGCGATATTTTTACCGGCAATATCCGGGGCGCTCCCGTGGACCGGTTCGAACAGGGCATACCGGTCGCCGATATTTGCGCTCGGCACAAGCCCCAGGCCTCCGACAAGATAGGATGCAACATCGGAGATGATATCCCCGAATATGTTGGTGGTCACAATAACATCGTACGCGGAAGGGTGCTGGATGAGATCCAGCGCAAGGGCATCGATGAACTTGTCATTAAAGGGCACTCCTGCAGCATTTGCCTCGGTCGTGCAGATATCACGGAAGAGGACATCGGACTTAAGCACATTCGCCTTGTGCCCGATGGTCAGGTGCCCGTGACGTTGCTGCACAAGCCGGATCGCGGACCGGACGATCCGCTCGCTACCGGTACGGGATACCACGCGGAGGGTGGTTGCCCGGTCGGGGCCGATCTCCTCGATACCGGAGTAGAGCCCTTCGGTGTTCTCCCGTACGATTATAATATCAAACCCGTCGCCTTTCACCGGGCGCAGGTTCGCGTAGAGATCGAGCGCCTTCCGTATACGCAGGACCACGCTCTGGTAGTCCTTCATGGGAGGAGTAGTGATCGCCCCGAAGAGGACCGCGTCGGCAGTCTTGAGATCGGCGATCTCCCGGTCGGCACAGGGGCATCCGGTCCGTTCCCACATGCCGTACCCCACCTCAACCGTGAAGTACTCAAACTCCGGGTGGAGTGTTTCGAGAATACGCCGGGCAACCGGGATGACCTCATGCCCGATACCGTCACCTTCGACAACCGCGATCTTCGTCATTGCGCCCTCCAGCGTGCAACCAGTTCGTTCACCGACCGGGCAATCATTGCCGGGCTTGCCCCCCAGTGGACAATCGCACCGGACTTCCCGTTCCAGGAACCAATCCCTTCGCGCTCGGCCCGGCAGCACCGGGCAATGAACGGCTCTTCCTGCACCTGTTCAAGGGGACAGATATTCTCAAGCGTGAAATCCTTTCCATAGCATTCCGTGTAAAACTGCGATCCGGTAAGACAGCCGGCAACATGCTCGCCACCCTGCATGGGATCGGCATCGAGCGTGCGGGCATACCCGGCAGCCCGGCAGGGATACACCTCTGCTGTGACGGTGGAGATGTCCCGGATATGGTGGATAAATTGAACGTTGAGTTCGCCAAAGAGTCCGTCTGCTTCAAGATCCCGGAGGCAGGCCGAAAGGGTAGGCCGCGGAGGGATCACATCATAGACATGGACGGTGAGAAAACCTGATAGATCCGGATCAAGGACAAACGTCCGGTTCTCTTCAAGGCTCGTGAAGACCGTGCAGCGGTATCCGCTCTCACCGGCAAGGCGGACAAGCCGCGCCCGGTCATGGATCTGTACCCGTTCCGGGTAACAACAGACTTGTTCCGGGGGTGCAAGCACACGGGACGAAACGATCTCCCGCATCATCCCTTTTCCCGCAGGATCAAGGGTGACCTCAAGCAGCTCGGGGCCCTGGTCGGTATCCCGGAGGAGATACCGGCTCAGGAAATAGACCTTGTCACCGCACGGCCTCGTCGAAGCTTGCCCCACGTATTTACAGTGCTCGGGAAAGATCATCGGTGTTTTCTCCAGTACTCGACAAGACCCCCCGCACCCAGGATCTCCTGCATCCGGGGTGAGAGGGTCCGTACCTTGTGCCGGTTTCCCGATACCTCGACAATACCCTGGGCAAGGTTAAACTTTATGAGGCTCCCGTCCGTGCAGTCAAGGTCTGCCTCAATGAGTGGCAGGCCGACGTTGATCGCATTCCGGAAGAAGATCCGGGCAAACGTGGGAGCAATGACCGCGACTACGCCGGCTTCCTTGATCGCGATCGCGGCCTGTTCACGAGAGGACCCGCAGCCAAAGTTCTTTCCGGCAACGATGATCGCCCCCTTGAGACGGTGTGCAAGGCCGGGGTCAAGGTCCTCGAATACATGGGATGCCCAGATGCTCCGGTCCTTGGTCCGGAGATACCTTCCGGCGATCACGACATCCGTGTCGATGTCAGCCGGCAGGCAGATGGCACGCCCCTCCCCCTGCATCAGGCCACCTCCGGCGCAGTGATCTCTCCTTCCAGTGCACTGGCAGCAGCCGTTGCAACAGACGAGAGGTAGATCTCGCCCCCGACACCCATGCGGTTTTTAAAATTCCGGTTGGCGGTTGAGAGGCAGACCTCTTCCTCGCCAAGCACACCCATATGGGCGCCAAGGCAGGGGCCGCAGCCGGGGGTCCCAACGGTACAACCGGCTTCGACAATGTCAGCCAGCACTCCCGTCCGTATCGCCTGTATAAGGACCGAGGCAGATGCGGGAACAACGATGGTCCGCACTGCCACTTTCTTTCCTTTCACGATACGGGCAAGCCGTGCGAGATCCGAGTATCTCCCGTTGGTACAGGTCCCGATAAAGACCTGATCGAGGGGCAGCCCTGCAAGTTCGTCAACCGGCTTTACCGTGTCAACGCGGTGCGGGACTGCGACAAGAGGAACGATATCGGAGAGATCGAACTCAATGTCCTTTGTATAAGTACAGGATTCGGGGAGCTGCGGTTTCACGGTATGTCCCCGCTCCCGGAGATAGCGTACCGTAATATCGTCGGCATAGAACAACCCGGCTTTTGCACCGGCTTCTATTGACAGGTTGGACAGCACCATGCGCTCATCGATCGAGAGGTCCTTTGCCCCGTCACCGATAAATTCGAGCGCCTGGTACGTTGCCCCGTCGGTCCCCAGTTCGCCGACATAGGCAAGGGCGAGGTCCTTTGCCTCCGCTGCGCCGGCGAACCGTCCTTCTAGGTGAATGCCGACGGACGCAGGGACGCGGAGCCAGGTCTCACCGGTCAGCCAGATCGCGGCCATGTCGGTTGCCCCGACGCCGGTGGCAAAAGCCCCGAAAGCTCCGAGCGTGACGCTGTGCGAGTCGGCACCGATTACGATCTCGCCGGGAAGGACTATGCCTTCACCCATCAGCTGGTGGCAGATACCTCCCCCGACATCGGAGAAATTCATGAACGAGCTCTTTGCAAATTCCCGGAGCTCATGCTGGAGGGTCGCCGCAGTGGTATTGTTGGCCGGGGCGATATGATCGAAGAATATGTGGAACTCAGTTTCTCCGGCAAGGTGGCTGGCGCCCATGTTCTTCCAGGCCTCCAGTGCCAGCATACCCGTGCCGTCACAGGCAAAGGCGCGGTCGACCTTCCGGTCCACGTATTCTCCTGCGGGTGCGTTCAGGATTCGTTCAGAGAGGGTGCTCATGCAGGGGACTCCTTTACCTTTTTTATCAGTTTTCGCAACACTTCCGGGGTGATGTTGCACTTATGCTCGGAGTGGTCCTTGACCAGGTCGAGGACAGCACAGACCTGTTTCTCGGAGAGCTCGCAGCCGAGGGACGCAACCACATGCTCGAGTGCCTTCTTCCCGGTATGCTTGCCGAGAATGAAGTGCCGCTCGCCGCCAACAAGAGCCGGGGGGAAGTACTCGTAGGTCGAGGGATCTTCGAGAATTGCCGCGATATGGATGCCGCTCTCGTGCGAGAACGCGAGTTCACCGGTGACCGGCTTGTTCCGGGGGAGGGTGATGCCCGAGTATTTCTCAACCAGGTGAGAAAGTCCGGTCAGTTTTGAGAGGTCATACCGGTCAACGCCCTTCTTCATTCTCAGGGCCACGAGCAGCTCCTCAAGGGAGGCGTTCCCTGCCCGCTCCCCGATGCCATTCACCGTGGTATGGAGCTGGAACGCGCCGGCTTCTGCCGCCGTCAGTGTGTTGGCAACGGCACAGCCCATGTCATTATGGCAGTGGGCGCAGAACGGGCGGTCAACAGAGGAGACGAGCTCGGTCATGACCTGGCTCATCTCGGAGGGGATCAGGCAGCCCACTGTATCGGCATAACTGAGGAGGACAGCCCCGTGCTCTGCCGCCTGGCGGTATACTTCTTTTAGGAAGGGGAGGTCGGTACGGGAAGCATCCTCGGCCGCGAACCTGACCTGCACACCGTGGTCACGGGCAAAGTCGATCATCTTCAGGGCATCCTCAAGCACCTGTTCGCGGGGCTTTTTGAACTTGAGCCGGACATGGAGCTCGGAGGTAGGGATGAAGATACTGACCATGTCGACATCGCAGTCAATTGCGGTCTGGATATCCTGTTCGCGGGCACGGGAGAATCCGCAGATACGGGCATCGAGCCCGAGATGTGCAATCGTCTTCACGCACTGTTTCTCGTTCTCTGACACGGCAGGAAAACCGGCTTCGATCACCTCAATACCGATCCCGTCCAGCCGGGTCGCAATCTCTACCTTCTCCTTACAGGAGAACGAGACACCCGGTGTCTGCTCCCCATCCCTTAAGGTCACGTCGCAGATCTCAATATTCAACGATTTCATGGCTACATCCCTCCGGACAGGTCCCGGAAACAACGAGGGTCCGTGGCCTGTCCGTTACCACGAGCTCACGTTCAAGTGTCGTTACATCCTCGGCACGGCAGCTCACCGGGTCCGCCCATTGCAGGTACGGGAGCGGGTTGTACGCCGGCTGCTTGCCGGTCATTGCCGTGCAGTTATTGTTCATCACGATGCAGAGCATCGGCAGCCGCTTCTCGTACACGTCGATGAGAGCGTTCAGGCCGGAGTGGAGGAACGCATAATCCCCGATCAGGGCGACCTTTGTGCTCCGTGCGGCGACCGCGATACTGGCACCCATGCCGTAACTGGCTACCCCGAGCTCGTACGGCCGGGTCATACCAAGCACAGAGCACCCCGCATCGCAGATCATGGCCGTGTTCCGCTCTTTTAAGATATCCATCATCCCTTTGAACGGACAGTTGCTGCAGAACGTCTTGTAGTAGCCCCGGTCATCAAGAGACTGGGGGCGCTTCTGCGGTTCCGGGGGCTGGACCCCGCGGTGGTCGCGGACGAATGTCCTGCCATACTCATGCACGTCCCGGATGCCCGCAGTCTGGGAGGGGGGAGGGTTCACGGTCACGATCCGGGTCTTCCCAAGGCATGGGCCGGTACCGGCGGATTCGCCATTCCAGCGGTTCAGGGGCGATTCTGATGACCAGGCAAACATGGTCCGGTAGATCTCCTCAGCTGCAGTCACCCGCCCGTTCTGCGTCCAGCTCCGGTCCGAGAGACGGCCTTTTCCCTCCCGTGGCTTCACGGGAATATACTCCGCTTCTGCCTCCAGCAGGGTCGGCGTGATCCGGAGCATGCCGATGCGGGAGAACTGTTCCGAAGCTTCCAGGGCTGCAACCACACCGGCGTAACAGGATTCGGGGCCGGGTTCGATGACCGGCAGTTCCGCGAGCTCCCCGTAATACCGGGAGTCCTGGGAGGTCTGCGATCCTATCGCATCCGGGTCGTCGCCGGCCACCAGCACCACCCCGCCAATCAGCCCCTGGGCCGTTGCCTGCAGGAGGGGGTCGGCGCAGGCATTGACGCCGACATTCTTGATGATCACCGCAGCACGCCGGCCTTCCAGTGAATCGCCAAGTGCATATTCCAGGGCGGTCTTCTCGTTCACTACCATCTCCGCATTCACGCGTGCACCAAGTTCGGTGACCGGAATTCCCGGGACGGTATATTGCCGGTCAGTACATGCCAGCAGCGCTTCAGTTATTACGTCAATACCTTTCATTCGTCCCTCCCGGGCACGAGATCGCAACCGGCACAGTTCGTACACATGGTCTGTGCAAGACGGGCATCGAGTCCTGCTGCAACAAGCGCCTGCTCATGGATTGCAAAGATTTTATTCAGCCGTTCAGCAGTTGGCCGGGGCGTGCCGGCAAGCCCGGCAACCGGGTTGAGCGGACGCAGGACGGGGATCACCCCGCGGGAGGCCAGCTCACGTATACAGGTTTCCAGCTCCGCATCTGTCTCTCCAAGGCCGATGATCACATTCGAGAAGACGCGGTTCTTCCCGAAGAGTTCAACCGATTTGTCAAGCACCTGCCAGATGAGGGCGTAGTCCAGCCCCGGGCACATCTTCGCAAACAGCTCCGGGGTAGCGGCTTCGAGGTTGAATTTCACTTCGGCAACACCCAGGTCCTTTAAGAGTTCCGGCGTCTTCTCCGTGGGGTAAATGGAGACGCCTATGGGAAGACCGAAGAATGCAAGGTGCTTCACAACTTCAAGGACATAGGCCTCTTCCTCCTCAATGCTTTCCTGGACCCCGCTGGTAATCGAGATTGCATGGATCCGGTGCCGTACCGATTCCACCATCCTCATAATCTCTTCGATCGATTTACGCCTGCCGCCGATCTTAGGTACCGAGCAGTACCGGCACCGGAAGATGCAGCTGCCCGTGACCGTTATGAACGCTTGGTCGGGACAGTGGAACCCGGGCTCCAGCAGCCTGCCGGCAATGAGTTTCCCGTCAAAGTAGAGGTCTGCGGTGCCGTTCCCCCGGTGAATAACCTCGACCGGGCTTAACGGGTTGAGTGCTAGCTTGACACGGTGGCTCCCCATGGCAAAGAAGACCGCCCCGCTGCCCCCGGCGCCCGGCCCTGCCGCGGAACGGGCAATGAACTGCTCTGCCGGTTCACCGGTAAGGTTGACTGCCCCGACAGCAAGGAGTCGGGCTTTCAGTTCTTTCCACTGCATAGTTCCAGTGCCTCCTCATAGTGGGTAAAGAAAGGAATCGCGGCAACTGCCCCGACAATTCCCCTGCCATTCATGACGATCCGTAAATCCGGATCGCGGATCGATTCCAGCAGGCTGCTCTCAACTTCGCCCCGCTTAACCTTGCGCCCGTACGCGAGCAGTTCTTCCGAAGGGGTAAAGCCGGTATAGACTGCCATGCCGGTCTTCTCCGATAACGTGTACTTTTCCAGCAACCGGTGGAAACGCGAGACCAGGCCTTCGGGGTCGTTTGTCGCAAACTCCGCGACGAGCCCTACACAGTTCTTTGTCCGGTACGGCACCGGGAAGAGCTGGACAATGGTATGCGATAAGTAGACGGAACGTTCATCCGCAACTGCCCGTGCAATATTATGGACAAGCGTCCATGTCGCCCCCTCTTCAGGAGTATCGGTATCGTCAACTCCAATCAGGACCCGTTGCATCTTTGGAAGCCAGATGGTGGCGCCGGCCACTTTCCCACCCCCTGCCGGATCGCTCCTGCTCCGCAGGACACCCGCTGCATCAGACCGGCAGGCGGCTGCGCCAACGCCTCCTCCACCCATGCCGATGTAGGTCACCGCAATCTCTGTCCCGTCAACGGTACAGGCAGATATCCCGGCCGGGAACTTTGATCCTTCCAGCGCGAGGTCAACAGTTCCTGTTGCCAGGGAATACCGCATGGTCGATCCAACGCAACGGACCTCCCGGACAAGCGGGCTCTTTGCGTAGTGGTGCTTCGACCACATGGCGCCGCCAATGCAGTCGAAGAACTCTATGAGCTCCACCCTGCTGCCGGAACCATCGGCAACCGCGACGATCCGCGGGTAATGGATCACGTACGGTTCAGAGATGTTCTCCATAGAGACCTGCCGCTTCGATGCCCCGGTTGCCCCAGAGCACAGCACCCAGTGCGCCAATCCTTCCCTTCCGGCCATTGGTGTCGATGTACGTGATGCCCAGCACCTTTGCCACGGATTCCGCGGCTTCAAGGGTCATGATCTCTGTCTTCACCGCAGCGAATGCCGGTGAATCGTGCGAAAACCCGATCCCTCGGTGATACGCAATCCCCGTGTCCCGGGAAACCGTGTTCTTTTCAACAAATGCCCGGACAAAGTCCAGCAGGGCGGAAACCTTATCCGGCCGTACCGCAAAGTTCAGCGCGGAACCGACACAATTCGTGGTCTTGTCGGGTACAGCTGGGTTGAGCTGGACGAGACGCATGTTCAAGAATTCCACCCCTTCAATGTCGCAGGCTCCCGCACATTTCAGTGCCATCACCCAGGTCGCACCTTCCGTTTTGGTATCGGTATCATCGATGCCGATGCAGATCTTTTCATACCGGGGCGAGATGATTCTGACGTGGTTGGTGCGTGCTCCCCCGACTTTGAGATCTTCCTCGCTCGGATATTCTGCCCGGATCACACCGGGTGCCTGGGGGAGACATGCGGCAACACCCACACCGGCGCCTGCGATGCCGGCCCACGTGGTGATCACCTCATCACCGGCAATTTCGACCGATTCCAGGGCCTGGCCTCCGATGTCGCCGGCAGCTGCACCAAAGTTGACCGGATACGAGCCCAGTTTCGCGCTGATCACCATGGTTGTCCCTTCAACAGAACAGCCGGCAACAGCACCCCCGGCCCTCTTGCGGTTCATCGCGTCCCATTCAATGGGTCCGCGTGCCCGGCACTGCTCGAGGATCTCGGCACGGCCGCTGTTTTCGTCTACCATCACCAGGAATTTCTGCGAGAAGAGGGGTCCGAACCGCTTCTTTGCTTCGTCGGGTGTAAGGGTGATCATTGTTATCGCCGAAAATTTCGTTAACAAAATAATCGGCAATGACCATATATATAAAGATCGATGAGTGAAGAAAAATTTTCACCGAAAAAAAAGTTAGAGGACTTTGTGGAGCTCGATCTTGTACGGTCCGAGCGTGCCGCCAAAGTTGCCAGCTGAAATAAATTTCACACCGGGTACCATTGCTGCTGCCCTGACGCCGGCTCCCATTGCTGCTGCAACGGACTTCTCGTCAACACCATCGATGACGATCTCGTACACTGCCTTGACACCGGCGGGGATCTTGGAGTCTGCTACCTTCTCGCGGAGAGTCGGGCAGTACTTCTCATTTGTCGACGCAACCATGAACTTGTACTTCAGGCTGCCAACCTTTGAACCGCTGCCGACGATACCACCGGGGAAGCTGGTGATGACACCCTTAACGTTGGCGATTGCATCTGAGGCTGCCTCGGCACCCATGAGGGCTGCCATCTGGTTCTCGCCCATGACAAAGAAGTTGCCGCCGGCAACACCCTTGACGATGCCAAACTCTTCCTCTCCGACATATTCGCCGTTCATGATCGGGATGACCCAGCACTTGCGGCCGCCAACTTCCTTCTGGTATTCGTAACCGTCTCCGAAGAAGTGGAGCTTGACCGGGATCTTCTCTTCAGCATTGGTGATCCCGTTGAAGACTGCAGTGGTCGGTGCGGTGAGGACGCACTCGGCAAGGCGTTCGACGACCTGTTCTTTCAGTTTCTTCTTGCTTGCACAGATCAGGATTGCCACGCCGGGCCGCCCATCGGGAGTCTCACTTGCCGGGACATCGCCCTCAATGCCTGCCTCACAGGGGCAGCCGATTGCCGATGTTGCAAACCCGGTTGCTTCGGTTGCTGCCTTCTTTGCCCATTCCTTTGTGACCGCAGTGATGATGATCCGGCAGACCCAGGTCGGGAATGCCTCTGCGTAGGTATTGTCAATAGTAACGCCGTTGATTTCCATGAAATAACCTCCGGTACTACAAAGGTACCATGATGGTAACTGAATAAATTTTCTAATTTGATTTCCATTTAGGATGAAGATCAATGAGCGATCAATGAGCGCAGGAAAAAAACGAAAGAAAATTAAAAAAAGTACACAAGATCATTTTAACCATACGGTATTTGACATTAACCTGCTGTTCGGGTATTTAAATAAAAATAATAAAAACGTCTATAAAACGCGGGTACATCCCCAGTAAATTTCAGAACATTTATCTATCATCTTCTACCACTTTTTGTTAGTCGATTTTTAGAATCGATCTATAGCTGGTGCGTGAAAAGCAAAAATGGCATTTGCAGTGCACATAACAAAGGAACATTGTACTGGCTGTAATAATTGTGTGGTTGCTTGTCCTGTTGATGCAACAGAGCTTCATACATCAGAACCTGTCAATCGTGGCAGGATCTGTGTAGTCAGGGACGGAAAATCCGTCATCCCTGGTTTCAGAGGGGAGCTCTCCCGCCCGTGCGGCGATTGCGTCCAGGCGTGCCCATACGGTGTTATCAGAATTGCAGGCTTCCGGGAAGCAAACCCGGGGGCACGTGTGCAATAAGAAACAGCGTGAGGGTTAATACATGGCATTGTTTCCAAAGTTTTCGAAAAAGAAGGATGGGGTAAACGTTGTGATGGAGCAGAGGCTCCTCCAGAACGTCAACAACCTTGTTCTCAATGCAGAGACCTGCACGGGCTGCGGCATCTGTGTCGACGCCTGTCCCGAGGAGGCAATCGTCCTCGGGCTCGTCGGTGCATCAAGGCGTGGTGCAATCAACTACGCGGCCCCGATCGATGTGGACGAGACCAAGTGTTCTTACTGTGGCGTCTGCGTCATCATGTGCCCGTTCAATGCATTGACACTGAAGGTGGATGGCCAGGAGAGACTCCCGATTGTCGAGAAGGAAGGTTTCCCGCAGTACGACATGAAGGCGGAGATTAACGACGAGAAATGCGTCAAGTGTACCATTTGTGAAGAGGTATGCCCGCGGGACGCAATCGATCGCAATGTCCCCGCGTACGAAGGGACCTACAAGGGACCCGTTGCCGGTGCAAAGCCCAAGTCGGCCGCAATGAAAAAGAAGACGACCTTTACCGTGGACAAGGAGAAGTGTTCGCTCTGTGGCCTGTGCGGTGCACTCTGCCCGGCAATCGTGGTGAAGCACAAGGAATTCACTGCGGAGTCCGGCAAGGTTGAAGGCGACGTCATCTGGGACGAAACCAAGTGTGATGCCTGCAAGGTGTGCGTCGAGGCATGTCCCGAGGAATGCATCACGGTCGAACGCGAGATCATCTCCGACAAGGTGGACGGCAAGGTCAGCATTGTCCAGGACAACTGCTGCACCTGCACGTGGTGCTCGAAGAACTGCCCGACCGAGGCAATCACCGTCGAGAAGATTTTCGAGGGTGACATCGAGTTCCATGCAGAGAAATGCCCCGGCGGCTGCTCGACCTGTGCCGAGATCTGCCCGGCAAACGCGATCTACCTGCCGACCCCGAAGGCCGCAGCCGACATGAAACACGAGATCGAGCCGACCATCGCCGTGAACAAGGACTACTGTATCCTGTGCGGCGCCTGCGTCAATGCCTGCCCCGGTGAGGACATCATCGTCATGCAGAGGAAGGGCATCCGTGTAAAAGGCAAGGAGACGGACCTGTTCAAGAAGATCAAGGCAAAGCTCTTCACCAAGAGGACCTCGAAGGTGAAAGAGGAGATCACCGGCCAGGTCAATATTAAAGTGATGGGGAAGGCGTGAGCATCATGGCACGAACAAAAGGTTACCCGGAAGCGCTGGATAAGAAACTCCGCGAACAGAGATTTTTCCGTGAGGACTCGAATCCCGAGTTCACGAAGAACGTAAAGGCCATTTCACGCACCATCGCCCACATGTGCTACCAGTGCGGTACCTGCACCGGCTCCTGCCCGTCAGCACCCCGCAGCTCGTACCGTATCCGCAAGTTCATGCGGAGGGCAGTGCTTGGACTCGAGAACGAGGCACTGACCGATCCGGATCTCTGGCTCTGTACAACCTGTTACAGCTGCTCTGACCGGTGCCCGCGGGACATCATCCCGACGGACGTCATCATGTCCATGAGGAACCTCGCATTCAAGCGGGATATTGTCCCCGTCAACTTCCTCAAGACCGTTACGGCAATCTATGCATCGGGCCACGGTGTCCCGAACAACGACGTCAACCGTGCAGCCCGTGAGAAACTCGGCCTGACCCGTGATCCGCCGACCACCCACATGTATCCGGAATACATGCCCGGGATCAGGAAGATCATCGACCACTATAAGCTCAAGGCTGAAGCCGACCGGATCATCAAGGAAAGGGAGGGCTAATCCATGTCTGAAGCAGGGATAAACCACAAATTCGCATTCTATCTTGGATGCATTGCCCCGAACCGGTACCCCGGTGTCGAGTCCGCCTCCATCAAGGCGATGAAGAAACTCGGCGTTGAGCTCGTCCCCCTGAAGGGAGCCAGCTGCTGCCCCGCACCCGGTGCGTTCGGTTCGATCGACCTCGCTGTTTTCTATGCAATGGCAGCACGGAACCTCGTGCTCGCCGAGCAGATGAAGATGGATATCGCCCTTGTCTGCAACGGCTGTTACAAGTCGATCTGGGAAGTCAACCACAAACTCAAGCACAACAAGGACCTCCGCGATGCCGTCAACGAAGTGCTCAAGGAAGTCGACATGGAGTACAAGGGTACTATCAATGTCTACCACACTGCCGAGCTCCTCTACAATGACAAGTTCATTGGCGTTGACAAGGTCCGCGACAGCGTAACAAACCCCCTGACCGGCGCACGCATTGCAGTCCACTACGGCTGCCACCTGGTGAAACCCCACAAGGACCGTGAGTTCGAGAAGGAAGTCATGCTCAACACCGAGTGCCCGACCTGGATGGAAGAACTCGTTTCAGCCCTTGGCGCAACCCCGGTCGAGTACCGCAACAAGATGCAGTGCTGCGGTGCCGGCGGCGGTGTCCGCGGGTACGATATCGTCCACGCACTGGACATCACGAACGAGAAGCTGATCAACCTCAAGGAAGAGAAGGTGGATGCACTCACCGATATCTGCCCGTTCTGTCAGCTCCAGTTCGACCGCGGCCAGATCGAAATCCAGGAGAAGTTCGGCCAGACCTACAACCTGCCGGTTCTTCACTTCGCTGAACTCCTCGGTCTCGCACAGGGAATGAGCCCGCAGGACCTCGGGCTGGACCTCCATGGTATCAGCTGCGAACCGTTCCTGCAGAAGGTGCTGTGAGGTGGTAGAAATGGCAGAAAAGAAAGCAACCACCAAGAAAGCCCCGTCCAAGAAAGAGGACACCAAGAAGGTAGCTCCCGTGAAACAGGAAGTCAAGAAAGCGGCAGCACCTGCCGCAAAGCCCAAAGCAGCTCCCGCAGCTGCTCCGGCAAAAGCAGCGCCAGCCGGCAGCACAACTAAGCCGGGTGAAGCACGCATCGGTGTGTTCATCTGTCACTGCGGTACCAACATCGCCGGGTCGATGGATATCCCGGCCGTGGAGGAGTATGCAAAAACCCTCCCGAATGTAGCCTATGTTGACAACTACAAGTACATGTGCTCAATGCCCGGGCAGGCTGTGATTAGCAAGGCAGTCAAGGACAACCACCTTACCGGGGTCGTTGTTTCTGCATGCTCGCCCCGTCTCCATGAGCCGACCTTCAGGACGGCAACAAAGGAAGCCGGCCTGAACCCGTTCCGGTTCGAGATGGCAAACATCCGTGAGCAGAACTCATGGGTGCACATGCACGACCGCGAAGGTTCGACCGACAAGGCAAAGGATGCAATCCGGATCGCAGTTGCAAAAGCTGCACTCCTCCAGGATCTCTTCCCAAAGACTGTGCCCGTCGAGAAGGCCGCCATGGTTGTCGGTGCCGGTGTTGCCGGTATGCAGGCAGCCCTTGACCTTGCTGCAGCAGGGATCAAGACCTACCTTGTCGAAGCAGACACCAGCATTGGCGGGCGCATGTCCCAGCTCGACAAGACCTTCCCGACACTTGACTGTTCGCAGTGTATCTTAACCCCGAAGATGGTAGATGTCGGCAGGGCCAGTATGATCGAGCTGATGACCTGGTCCGAAGTTCATGAAGTGGAAGGGTATATCGGCAACTTCGATGTCACCGTCCGTAAGAAGGCACGAGGAGTTATCACCCCCAAGGAAGCAGAAGCACGTGGCATTGTCGGTGGCGGCTGCAACGGCTGTGGTGACTGTGAAACAGCCTGCCCGGTTGTCAAGCCCAACGAATTCGAAGTGGGTATGAAGCCACGGAAGGCAATATACATCAACCACCCACAGGTCGTGCCCCTTCTCTACACCATCGACTTCAACTCCTGTGTCAAGTGTGGTATCTGTGTTACTGCGTGCGGTCCCGAGAAGCGTGCAATCGATCTCGAGTCCAAGGACGAATTCGTCAAGGTCAAAGTTGGAACGGTCATCCTCGCAACCGGTTACGACATCGTCCCCATTGAGAAGAAAGAAGAATGGGGATACAAGCGGTTCGAGAACGTTATCACGAGCCTTGAGTTCGAGCGGCTCATCTGTGCATCCGGCCCGACCGGTGGGCACCTTATCCGCCCAAGCGACGGCGAGACACCGAAACGGGTCGCCTTTGTGCTCTGTGCAGGCTCCCGTGACAACACCGGAACCGGCAAGCCCTACTGCTCGCGGTTCTGCTGCATGTATTCGCTGAAACACGCCCACCAGATCATCGAGAAGATCCCGGGATGCATCCCGTATATCTTCTACATGGATATCCGTTCGTTCGGTAAGATGTACGAAGAGTTCTATTACCGTATCCAGGACGAGGGAGCGAAGTTCATCCGCGGCCGTGTCGCCAACATCATTGAGGACAAGAAGACCAAGAACCTCCACGTCATGACTGACGACACTCTGCTCGACCGCCCGATCGACATGGAAGTCGACATGGTCGTGCTCGCGGCAGCAGTCCAGCCCAAGGAGGATACCAACCGGACCCGGAAGCTCTTCGGAGTGTCCTGTTCGAGTGATGGATGGCTTCTTGAAGCCCACCCGAAGCTGAACCCGTGCGGGACCACCACAGCCGGCGTCTTCCTTGCCGGGGTCTGTCAGGGACCCAAGGATATCCCTGACACGGTAGCATCAGCAGAAGGTGCAGCATCTGCAGCATCCATCCCGATCCACATGGGAGAAGTCGAGCTTGAGCCGTACTTCGCTACCTGCATTGAGGAAAAGTGTGCAGGCTGCGGCATGTGCGTCAACCTCTGCCCCTACAGTGCACTGGCACTCGTTGAAAAGAACGGGCGCACCGTCATGGAGGTCACCGAGGCCAAGTGCAAGGGCTGCGGTACCTGCGGTGGCTTCTGCCCCGGTGGTGCAATCTGGATGAACCACTTCACAACACCCCAAATCGTGGCACAGATCGATGCCTTCCTGCTCGGAGGTGAGCAGTAATGTCTGCCCCAGGCAACTTCGAAATTCCAAAGCGTGGTCCCGGTATCTGGCAACCCAAGATCCAGGGTATCGTCTGCAACTGGTGTTCCTATGCCGGTGCTGACCTCGCCGGTGGCGGCCGTATCCAGTACCCGCCCGATGTCCGGATTATCCGTGTCATGTGCACAGGACGTCTCGATTCACTCTTCGTGCTGAAGGCCTTCGCTGACGGTGCCGATGGTGTCCTCGTATCAGGATGCCACTTCGGTGACTGTCACTACCTTGAAGGTAACTACAAGGCAGCAAAGCGGATGTTCATGGTCAAGCGCCTGATGAAGAGCATCGGCCTTGACGACCGCCGCTTCCGGATGACCTTTGTCTCGGCATCCGAAGGCGCAAAGTGGGGTGCCGTCATTACTGACGTGGTCAAGACCATCAACGAGCTTGGCCCGAGCCCCCTCACTGAATTCAAGAACAAATAAGCACTGCAAATCCATGGGTTGAATGGGACGCCCTCAGCGCATCAGGGCTCTTGCCCCCACCCACATTTTTTAATATACAGCGCATACCGGAATCGACAATTTTTATATATAACATAACAACCCGTTGTACCTTTTTTTATTTTGTTAACACTGCGTAAAAAAAGGAAACCTGGATAATATGTAGTATTTGAATATTGCCCTGCTGATTATTTTGATTCGCCGGGCAATATAAAATTTTTTTTCGGGATAAAATAGGAATGCTTATATGGGGAAATTGGGAATTATTGGATGTCCCATCTTAGGGGACGTGCAATAGCGACTTTCACTCATTACTCGTGTACCTCAAGAGTACACGCTCTCTCTCAGCGACAGTATTGTACCGCGGTTAAACTACAATTTGGAGGAATTCA